>JAHELV010000112.1 GCA_024644015.1 Nitriliruptorales bacterium | reverse complement strand
GACGACCTGGGCGATGTGCACATGTCGCGACGCTCGGAGGCCCGTCACCTGCGACTCCAGGCGGCTGCGATCACGCCGACCGCCGCGGGCGCGAATGCCGGCGGCGGCGCTCGTCGCTCGGCTCGTCAAGTCTTCATGGGCGGATGTTCTGATTCAGGTGGAACAGGTTGTCGGGGTCGTAGCGCCGCTTGACGTCGACGAGCCGGTCGTAGTTCGCACCGTAGTTGTCGCGGATCCGCTCCGTGTCGTCGTCGGCCATGAAGTTGATGTAGCCGCCCGCTGCGGAGTGCGGCGCCGTGGCGTCGTAGTAGTCCCGGACCCACCGGATGTTGTCGGCGCTGTCCGCCGGGTCGGGCCACATGCCGGCGATGACGGGCCCGAAGTTGGCGTCGCGGTACGCGAACGCGGTCTCGTCCGACCCGACGTCGTGCACGGCACCGTTGATGGGGTACATGTGCATCGTCGACTCCAGTGTCGGGACCTTCGGCCCGTACTCGACGTGCGCCGCGATGATCTCGTCAGTCAGTTCGTCGACGAAGTTCGCCTTCCAGTAGTGCTGGAGCCCGGCCGGGAGCAGACCGTCGAATGCGGAGTTCAACGCCGCGTACGGCATCCGGCCCACGTGCTCGGCCACGGGGTCGGCGATATCGCGGAACGCGCCGAGCAGCTTCTCCGCGTCGTCGTCGGTGCCGTTGAAGCACGACACCAACAGCACGAACGGCTCGCCCTGGCGCTCCTCGGGGATGAACGGCAGCGGCGGCGCGATCTGGAAGGCTGGAAAGGCGCCCATATTGCGGGGCGCATCCACGATCCACTCGCGGTAGGTGCGGAAGATCTCCTCAGCGACGTCGAGCTCGAAGAACATCGGCCCGCCATAGATCGTGTCCACAGAGTGCAGGTCGAACTCCATCGAGGTGACGACACCGAAGTTGCCACCCCCGCCGCGCAGCGCCCAGAACAGATCGGGATGCTCGTCGGCGCTGGCCGTGACGAACGTGCCGTCGGCGAGCACCACGTCGGCTGCGCGCAGGTTGTCGCACGACAGGCCGTGCGCGCGCGCGAGGTAGCCGATGCCGCCGCCCAGGGTCAACCCGGACACGCCCGTCGTCGAGATGATCCCTCCAGTCGTGGCCAGGCCGTGGTCGCCTGTCGCGTGGTTCAGGTCGCCCCAGGTGCAGCCGGCCTGGACCTGCGCGACCCGCGCGTCGGGCCGGATCCGGATGCCCTTCATCGGACTGAGGTCGACGACGATGCCGTCGTCGACGGTCCCGAAGCCGGGGACGCTGTGACCGCCGGCCCGGACAGCAAGGTCGAGGCCACTGTCAGCGGCCGCACGGACCGCGGCGCGGACATCGGCCACGTCAACCGCTCGGACGATCGCGAGCGGACGGCGGTCGAACATGGCGTTGTAGACGCTGCGTGCCTCGTCGTACGCGGGCGACTGAGCAGTCACCACCGCTCCGCGTACGTCGTCGAGCATCTCGAGCACTGGTGTTCCGCCCATCGTGAGGCCTTCCTCTGCTGTCGGTGTTCGTGGGTGGTCCACAGCATGGGTGCGACGGCGCTGGCGGACATGACCAGAATCCACCGGATCCACGTCGCACGCCGGGGGATCAGATCTGACTATCGACGGTCGACGCGCAGCGGCGTTAGCCTCTCCGACGTGCCGCCATGGACCCAACCACGTCTGCCGATCGGGATACCGGGCACCGGATCCTCGTTCATCGGCCGCCTTGACCAGCTGGCCCGGTTCGAGGAGCTGTGGGCGTCGGTCGTCGACGGACACCGGCAGGTCGTCTTCATCGGCGGTGAGCCGGGCGTCGGCAAGACCCGCCTGGCCGTGGAGATCGCGGCGACGCTGCACGGTCACGGGGCGGCTGTGCTGTGGGGTTCGTCGGGCGCCGACTTCGATATCCCCTACCGGCCGTTCGTCACCGCGATCGACGGGCTGCTGGCCAGCGCGGACGCGGGTGTGATGACGCCGGTGCTCGGGGACTGGGCGGCGCAGTTGTTCCGGCTCACGCGGCAGATCCCGCGGCACCGCCCGGACCTCGACGCGCCCGGCGACGCCGACGGCGACGTCAAGCTTGCCCTGTTCGACGCGGTGGTCAGCCTGCTGGTCGCACTGGCCGAGCGGCAGCCGGTCGTGCTCGTGCTGGAGGACCTGCACTGGGCGACCGCACCCACCCGGTCGTTGCTGGCGCATCTCGTGCAGTCCTCGGCGAGGATCAGGTTGCTGATCCTCGTGACCCACCGCACCACGGCCCCCGATCGCAGTGATGACTTCACCTACCTCATGGCGGACCTCTACCGTCACGACGGTGTGGAACGGGTCGATCTGGTCGGTCTGGCAACCGAGGAGGTCGCCGAGTACCTGGTCGACGCCGCCGGCATGTCACGGGCCGCCGCGCTGCGGTCGGCCGCCGTGCTTCGCGACCAGACCGGGGGGAACCCGTTCTTCCTGCGGGAGCTGTGGCGGGATCTCGCCGCCGAGGGGGGTGTCGACGCGTTGCGCTCCGCGACGTTCCGCGCGCCGACATCGGTGCGGGACACGCTGGAGCGAAGGCTCGCGGCGTTGCCCGATGCCCATGCCGAGGTTGTCGAGCTGGCAGCGGTCGCGGGCGGCACCTTCGATCTGGCCGTGCTGCTGGCCGCCAGCGACCAGTCGCAGGATGTGACGCTGGCGGCCGTCGACGAGGGTGTCGGCGCTGGATTGTTCGCGATCGATGTCAGTTCGTCCGGCCTGTACCACTTCCCGCACGCCCTGGCGCGACAGGCGGTCCTGGACCGGTTGCCACCGACGCGGCGGGCTCGAAACCACCTCGCGGTCGCACAAGCGCTCGAGCGACGCGACCTCGACGGTCCCGAGATCGTCGGCCAACTCGCTCATCACTATGACATGGGGCATGCGCTCGGCCACGCCGGCGACGCGGTCCGCTACCTCGTGCTCGCCGCCGAGCACGCCGTGCGGAGCCTTGCGCACACCGATGCCGCGCGGCTCTACGTCCGCGCGGCCGACATCTCCGCGGACGACGGGCCACCACGCCACGAGCTGCTGTTCGCCGCCGCCCGAAACCACGTGGCCGGCGGTCACTTCGCGGAGGCGCGCCGCCTGTACGAGCACCTGGGCAAGTCCGACGATCCCGACACGGTGCTACAGGCGGCGATCGGCTACGAGAACGCGTCGTGGCGCCCGGGCATGGACGGCGAACGGGCGGTCGAGCTGCTCGAGGAGGCGCTCCTGCGGCGCGACGCCGATCCCGATGACCCTGTCCACATCCGCGGACTGGCGAGCCTTGGCCGCGCGCTGAGCTTCACGGGAGCCGAACGTCAGGCGCGGCAGGTGGGGGAGCAGGCGATCACGCTCGCCCGGCGCAGCGGCGACGACGACCTGGTCGCGCACGCGCTCTGCAGCTCGCTTTGGCGGGGAATGACACCGTCGCTGGCCCCGACGCTGCTGGCTCGCGCGACCGAGCTCAGCGGCCTGAGCAGGGCGCTCGGCGACACCGACCTCCTCGGCTCGTCAGGGTTCTACCGTGCGGTCTTCGCCTACATGCAGGGACTGCCTGACGAGTGGTCCGCCGGTCTGAACGAACTTGCCCGCGCCGCGCGTGCCGGGGGGCAGCCCTTCTTCCGGTACGTCGCGGGGTGCGGCGACTACGCCCGGCGGTACGTCCGGGGGGAGCTGGCGGCGGCCGCCGCGACGGTGGCCGGTCTCGACGAGCTCGGGGCGGAGTTCGGGCCGCATGCCACCGAGGGTTCATTCGGCGTGCAGGTCTTCATGCTCCACCGTGTGACCGGGGAGCTGGACCGGGTACGGCCGCTCGTGAGTGGGACCGAGGGCACCACCGACCACTGGGCGCCGGGTCTGCTCGCCTTGTACACCGAGCTCGAGATGCGCGAACCGGCCGCGCGTGTGCTGGCGGAGCTGCTCGACCAGGTCGAGGTCCACCGCCAGGACTCCACGCAGTGGGCGGGTGTGCTCGCGTTCATGGTGGATGCGGTCACGTTCCTCGCCGACACCGACGCTGCAGCGCGCCTGCGACCGCTCGTCGCGGAGTACAGCGGCCGCAACCTCATCGCGGGACAGTTCGTGGCGGTGTTCGGCAGCGCCGACCGCTCCATCGCCCAACTCGACTCCCTCCTGGGCGCCGCCACGGCCGACGAGCACTTCGAGCACGCACTCGACATGGATCGGCGCATGGGTGCAGTGCTGCATCAGGTCGAAACGCTCACCGCATGGAGCGAGCACGCGGCACAGCGTGGAGACCCGCAGCGCGCCGCTCGGATCCGTACCGAAGCCCGCGTACTCGCCGATCGCATCGGGCACCGACAGGCGTTGCGTACGCTCGACGCGTCAACCGGTCGCACCCACACGTTGCCGGATGGGCTCACCGAACGGGAGGTCGACGTGCTGCGCCTGGTTGCGGACGGACTCTCCAACCGCGAGATCGGCGCGCGACTGTTCATCAGCCAGAACACCGCCGCCAACCATGTGCGCAGCATCCTGATGAAGATCGGCGCGCACAACCGTACCCAGGCGGCGATCTACGCCGTCGAACACGACCTCCTCGACGGTCCAGGCAGCTGAACCCTCTCCAGCCGCGTCGCTGAGCTCCCGCTACATCGGGGAGAACGAACCGTCCGGAGCGATCTCGCCGGACAGCTCCACGATCACGTCGGCCGGCAGGCCCGCCCGTTCCGCGGCCCGCCGGATCGCCGACATGTCCGAGGCCTCGTAGAGGCAGAAGGTCTTGCGCTTGTCGGTCGACAGGAATGACGAGAGCCAGCGGACGCCCTCCTCGTCGTTGACCTGGTTGATGGTCGCCGCAACGTCTACGTCGACCTCCAGCCGCTCTGCATACCGGCGCTCGATCATGAAGATGGGCACAGCTGTTCCTCTCGCTGCCGGCAGGACACCACGGCCCGGGTCGTGCTGCAGTACACCACGCGGCGCGCGGTCAGCCAGTGTGCAAGCCCATCGCACGGGAGTCTCTGCCTGCCGGCTCGCCCCGACGTCACGGGGGTCGTGGAGCTCGACCGGCTAGCCGTCCGT
>JAHELV010000019.1:51239-62907 GCA_024644015.1 Nitriliruptorales bacterium | reverse complement strand
CGGGCCGGTCCTGTCGGGTCTTGACATCGCACCAGGCGGCGAGCGCAACCGCGGACGGAACGAGGCGTGGGTCTCTGATCGCGGCGGCGGGGACCGTTTGTCACGGCACATCTTCGGAGACCAACCAACCGATCGCGCCGACGGCGAACGCCGCCATCGCGAGCTTGAGCGTCGCCGCCGATGCGTTCGTCATCTGCAGGACTGCCACCAGTGCGGGCAACACCAGCCACCTTGCGTGCTGTACGGCCACGCTTCGCACCGCTTGCAGATGCGGGTCACGCTCGGGCGCGCTGTCTCGCGCGGGAGCCTCGGTCAGATCTGTGGCAGCCATCACTCCACCAGTGCTTGCTCGTGTGGCCGGTGCTGCGCCATGTCCGACTGAGAAGAGCGCGCAGCAGCCTCAGAGATACCAACACGATCCAGAACGCCGAGCTGTCGTGGGCCGTTGTGTGCGGCCTGTCCTTCGGTGCACGCTCCCTTAGGTAGATTCAGGGCGTGCTTGTGCGACTGTCGCGCAAGAGATCGGAGCGCGCCGTGCGGAGAAACGCCACCCCCGACCGAAACCGAGCTCGTCGGTGGAGGATCGTCGGGCCGGCCCTCGTCGCGTTCCTCGTCGTGATCAGTGCGTCTGCAGCCATGGCGCAGGGGACTGAGCTGGGAGGCAAGATCCGCGGCGGCGACCAGGTGACGGTTTCCGCCGGGGAAACGGTCGAGGGCGACCTCTACGTTACCGGTGGGATCGTTCGCGTCGACGGTACGGTCGCGGGAGATCTGCTGGTGTTCGGCGGACAGATCGATGTGACGGGCGAGGTGACCGGGGACTTGATGGTCGCCGGCGGCACGATCGACATCTCGGGTCCCGTCGGTGGTGACATCCGGGTGGCGGGCGGACAGATCAGCGTGGCCGGCGTGGTAGGGGAGGACCTGGTCGCGGCCGGGGGTCAGGTGACGCTGGCATCGTCCGCAGACGTGGGAGAGGATCTGGTCTTCGGGACAGGGTCGATGACGCTGAACGGCAACGTCGCGGGAGACGTCCTTGGATCCGCCGACAACTACACGAAGCAGGGAACGGTCGGCGGGACCGAGAACGTCACCGTGGCCCAGACCGAGACCGAGGCCGAGCAAGTTGCCCCCACGGCCGCCGATCGGATACTTGGAGCCCTGCGGCGGTGGGTCAGCATCCTGGCGGTTGCGGCTCTGGCGCTGTGGCTGGCCCCCCGCCTCATCGAGAAGCCCGCCGACACCCTCCGTCGCCGGCCCCTCGCGAGCCTCGGGGTGGGTGTCCTGGTGTTGGCCGGGTTCGTCGTTCTGGTGGGGGCGCTGATCCTGGTCGCGGTGCTCCTGGCGATTGTCTTCGGCTTGCTGACGCTGGGTGATCTTGTCGGAACCGTGATCTTCACGGTGATCGTGGCGCTGGTGCTGCTGTTCTTCGTGCTCTACCTGGCAGTCGTCTACGGCGCTCCCGCCGGCGTCGGGATGGCGCTCGGGAATCTGGTGGTGGCGACCGGAACCAGAGCACGACGGTGGTGGTCAACCGCTCTCGGCACGTTCGTCGTGGTGGCCGTCACCTTGATCCCCGTGGTCGGCGGGCTGCTGGCGTTCCTGGTCGTGCTGTTCGGGCTCGGCGCCCTGATCCTCGGTCTGCGACCCGTCCGGGAGACCCAACGCGACGAAGACGTGCTCCCCACCACCTGAGTCCGACGCCGACGACACCGATTGACCCTTTGGCCGCTCCTTCGGTAGTCCACGACATCGCGGGCAAGGGCGAGCAGACGGTGGCGCGGGCCCTCCGTGCTGTCGGCTGCGGGTCGTTCGCCGGGTGTGGACGGGATTGTATTCCGTTGTATACAATCCGCAGACGCGGGTGAACGCTGCGGGCTCGCGTTCGGCAGAGTAGGGGCCAGCGTGATGGACAGCGACAGGTTCGACGTCATCGTCGTCGGTGCGGGCAATGCCGCGCTCTGTGCGGCACTCGCCGCCGCCGAGGCGGGTGCGCGTGTGGTCGTCCTCGAGCGCGCGCCCGAGAAGGAGAGCGGCGGGAACACGCGGTTCACCGCTGGAGCGATCCGGTTCGCGTACGACGGCGTCGATGATCTGCTGAAGCTCATGCCGGACATGTCACCGGGCGAAGTGGCCCAGACCGACTTCGGCACATACCCCGCTGAGCAGTACTTCGACGACCTCGCGCAGATAACCAACTACCGGACCGATCCCGATCTTGCGCACCTGCTGGCGTTCCGCAGTCGCGAGACGGTGCAGTGGATGGCATCCAACGGCGTGCGCTTCATGCCCAGCTGGGGCCGGCAGGCGTTCGAGGTCGATGGCCGCTTCAAGTTCTGGGGTGGCTTGGCCGCCGAGACGGTCGGTGGTGGCCCAGGGCTCATCGAAGCGCTCGCGTCGGCTGCCGAGGCGCACGGGATCACGACCTGGTATGACGCGCGGGCGCTCGCACTGCTGCACGACGATGACGGCGTTCACGGCGTGCGCGTGCGGCGCTCCGGTCACAGCGGGCAGCTGCGGGCGGGCTCGGTCATCCTGGCGGCGGGAGGCTTCCAGGCCAACGCCGAGTGGCGGACCCGCTATCTCGGCCCGGGATGGGACCTCGCCAAGGTCCGCGGGACACGGTTCAACACCGGCGACGGCATCCGCATGGCGCTGGAAGCCGACGCAATACCCTACGGCAACTGGTCCGGGAGCCATGCGGTCGCCTGGGACCGCAACGCGCCCGAGTTCGGCGACCTCGCCGTAGGTGACGGGTTCCAGAAGCACAGCTACCCGTTCGGCATCGTCATCAACACCCGTGGCCGTCGATTCCTCGACGAGGGTGCCGACTTCCGCAACTACACCTACGCCCGGTACGGACGTGAGATCCTCGCACAACCCGACCAATTGGCCTGGCAGGTGTTCGACGCCAAGGTCGACCATCTGCTGCGCGACGAGTACCGCATCCGCGAGACCACGAAGGTCGTCGCCGGCTCCCTGGAAGAACTGTGTGCCCACATGGAGGACGTCGACGGCGAGGCCGCGCTCGCGACGATCCACGAGTTCAACGCGGCCGTGCAGTCCGGGGAGCCGTTCAACCCGAACATCCTCGACGGGCGGCGGACGAGCGGGCTCGCGATCGACAAGACGAACTGGGCCAACACGATCGACACTCCGCCGTTCAAGGCGTTCGCCGTCACCTGTGGGCTGACATTCACCTTCGGCGGTCTGCGCATCGACGCGAACGCCCAGGTGCTCGACACCGATCTGGCGCCGATCCCGGGCCTGTACGCGGCCGGCGAGCTCGTCGGCGGGCTGTTCTACGGCAACTACCCGGGAGGCGCCGGGCTGATGGCCGGCTCGGTGTTCGGACGCATTGCCGGGACGTCGGCGGCGGACACGACGCCGCCCACATGAGCCACGACGTCGTGGGCGTGCCCGAACGCCCGGCGGCCGTCAGCCAGCCGACCCGGTCGCTGGCCGACATGGTGCACGACGCGCTCGTGGACGCGATCTACGACAGCGAGATGCAGCCGGGAGAGCGGCTCCGCGAATCGGACATCGCTCGGCGTTTCGATGTCAGCCGAACCCCCGTCCGGGAGGCGTTCAGGCGGCTCGAGGTCGAGGGGTGGATCACCCAGACCCCGCACAGTGGCGTCCAGGTGGTCGAGCTGGACCGGAGCCGGGTCATGGAGCTGTACAGCTTCCGTGAGGTGCTGGAGGGGACCGCAGCCGGACTGGCGGCGCGTCACGCCGATCGGGCCGAGATCGAGCTGATGCAGCACATCCACCGGACGATCCGTACCGCTGAAGGATCGAGAGAGCAGACACGGCTCAACCGGACGCTGCACGACACGATCTTCGGCGCCGCGCGCAACCCCTACCTGCTGGCGGCGCACACGAACCTGCGCGCGTCCTTCGCCTGCCTTCGGGGCAGCACGCTCGCCGTGGACGGCCGGCTCGCCGATGCCGCGCGCGAGCACGGCGAGATCATCAGTGCGATCGGGTGCGGGGATGCCGAACGAGCGCAGGAGGCCGCACGTGTGCACATCCGGGAGGCCCGCCGGATACGTCTGATGATGATGACCGGCCTCACGGCGTCGCCGTGACGCAGACACTGCTGATCGACGGAGCGTGGGTGGACGGGGTTTGACTCCCGAGTCGTCCGCGGATCGCGAACGACACATCCGCGGGCCTCATGCCTGACTGGCAGGCCGGATGTGCCGTCGACAGTGCACGCCGCCTCGAGGACCTCGGGCAGCGGGTGGCTCGCGTACGCGCTCACCGCCCACTGGTGGGCTGTCAGCCTGGTGGCGGTCGGGGCCACGTGCCCGCCCATGGTGGTGGTGGCTCGGGCTCCGGGCGCTGCGCGGTGAGGTCGGCGATGACCTCGACGGTCGGGCCCGCGTGCACCTCGAGCCGCCCGGCACGGCCGACGAGCGCGCGTCCCGCGCGGTCCACGTCGAGGCTCGCGCCGGCGCCGAGCGGTGTCAGCTCGTCGGGAGGTCCCCGCAACGCGGCTTCGGTGATCACCCGCGCGGACGCGTCGACCCGCTCGTGCACGACGGCCGCGCCACCGTCGGCCAGCGGTCGCTCCCACCATTCGGGCTCGCGCTCGACCCAGCCATCACGCATGCGGCGGTTGTGCGGGACCGACACGTCAGTCCAGGCAGCCTCCGGACGCGGCGCCGGCAAGCGCGCGTCAGCGCTGAACCATCGTGGTACGTGGCCCTCGTCCGGCACGCCGGGGCCGAGCCCGGCGCAGCTGGCGGCGTCGGGGAAGAACCCGCCGTAGGACCACGTCGTCCCGTCGAACCACAGCGCGAGGGCGCGCCACCACGGTGGCCGGCTCACGGCCACCCAGGTGTCGCGCTGAACGTCGTCCGTGCGG
This sequence comes from Nitriliruptorales bacterium, assembly GCA_024644015.1. GTDB lineage: Bacteria > Actinomycetota > Nitriliruptoria > Euzebyales > JAHELV01 > JAHELV01. The sequence continues at coordinate 58,034 of JAHELV010000019.1, read as the reverse complement.
CCATGGGCTGCAATGAAGGCCACGAACAGCCGGCCGTCCGGGGAGAGGTCGACGCGCCGCCCGCTGACGCGCGCACGCAGCCATCCACCATCCTCGACCGAGTCGGTCGCAGTGTCCCAGCGGTGTAGCCGTGCCCAATCGGTCGGTCCGCGTCGCAGCACCACAGCGACGTCCGCATCCCGTGCCGCGAGCACGGTCAATCTGGGAGGTGTCGAGTCCACAGCACCCTCCCGTCGTGCAGACCGCCGGTCAGCGCTCGCCGAGGCCGTCCTCGACCAAGCGTACGAGGTCTGCCAGGGTCCGCGCGGCGTCCTCGCCCTCGACGGTGATCTCGATCTCGTCCTGCGGGCCGCAGTCGATGGACATGATCGACACGGTCGAGCGGGCGTCCACGACATGGTCGCCCTTGCGCACGGTGACGGCACACTTGTGATCGAGTACGGACTTGACGAACACGCGACCCGCGCGAGCGTGGAGCCCGCTCTCGTTGACGACGGTGACGGTCCTGGTCGGCATCGGACACCTCACTGTGTCGATACGAACGTGTGTAGTTGACGAACCTAGTCACTGCGGGTGCATCGCAGTAGCCCTGTATGTAAAGTTCTCGTGTCGAGTGTCAACCTCGACGCGACCCCGCCGGGTCCGGGTCGAGCCGCCCCGGATGCGCACGTCCACGTGCCGCTCGGACCTGCGGCACCGATGGCACTACGCTGCAGCGATGAACAGACGACTGCTCGGCGTCTTCGCCCATCCCGACGACGAGTCGTTCGGGCCGGCCGGAACGCTCGCCGTGCACAGCGCCGCGGGCGTCGACGTGCACATCGCCACCATGACCGATGGCGCGGCCGGCGCCCCGGCCACCGGCTTCCCGGGCGGCGACGACCTGGCGGCCGTCCGGCGGGAGGAACTGCAGCGGGCCGCGAAACAGCTCGGCGCGACCCTGCACCACTTCGGCTACCGCGATTCGGGGTTCACCGGCGATCCGCGCAACGACGACGCCCGGGCCTTCATCAACGTCGATCCGGCCGGCCCCACAGCCGAACTGGTCGCGCTGATACGCGAGGTCCGACCAGATGTGGTCATCACGCACGACGAGAACGGTGGTTACCACCACCCCGATCACATCCGCTGTCACCGGCTCGTCCGTGCCGCGTTCGACGTCGCGGCGGATCCGGGCCGATTCGCCGACCGCGGCGTGGCGTTCCAACCCGCCCGCTTGTACAGCGAGACGATGTCGAACCGCTGGATCAAACTGGCGACGCGCCTGATGCGTCTCGTGGGCCGCGACCCGACGCGCGTCGGGGTCAACAACGACGTCGACCTCACACGCGTGGGCATGGATCCCGCGCGCATCACCACCCGGATCGACGTTCGCCGGGGGTGGCACGTCAAGCAGGCGGCGGCCGCCTGCCACGAAAGCCAGCGCGGCGACGTGGCTCCGATCAACCGGGTGCCGGCATGGTTGCTGGCGCGGATTGCGCCGTGGGAGGTGTTCATCCGCGAGGTGCCGGCACCGTGGCCCGGGCTGCGGGAGCGCAGCCTGTTCGACTGAGGCGGTGCCGCCACGCGACGTCACCGTCACAATGCTGCGATGGGCCCCCCACGCGACACATACACGCACGGCCACCACGACAGCGTGCTCCGATCACATCGCTGGCGGACGGTCGCGAACTCTGCCGCCTACCTGCTCCCACACCTGCATCCGGGCACGACCCTGCTCGACATCGGCTGCGGGCCCGGAACCCTGTCGGTCGATCTGGCGCGGGTAGTGGCTCCCGGCCGGGTGCTGGCCGTCGACGCCGTCGCCGACGTGCTCCCCGAGGCCCGTCGGCACGCGGAGGCTGCAGGCGTCGCCACGATCGAGTTCCGCGTCGCGGACGGCTACGACCTCGATGTCGGGACGCGTTCGTTCGATGTCGTCCACGCCCACCAGGTGCTCCAGCACGTTTCGGACCCGGTGCGGTTGCTGCGCGAGATGCGCCGCGTCTGCAGCGATGGGGGCGTCGTGGCAGCGCGCGACGCCGACCATGCCGCGTTCGCCTGGTATCCCGAGGATCCCGTGCTGGACCGATGGCTGGTGCTGTACCAGGCCGTTGCGCGCGGCAACGGTGCCGAGCCGGATGCCGGGCGGCGGCTGCTGGGCTGGGCCGTCGACGCGGGCTTCGCCGACATCGCCCCGTCCGCGTCGGTGTGGTGCTTCGCGACCCCCGCGGAGCGGCGATGGTGGAGTGAGCTGTGGGCAGACCGGGTCCGTACGTCCGCATTCGCCTCGCAGGCGACGGAGCGAGGGCTGGCCGACGCGGACGAACTGGAGCAGCTCGCGACGGCCTGGCGCCGGTGGGGTGCGAGCGAGCGCGGATGGCTGGCGATCGTCCACGGTGAGGTTGTCTGCCGCGGATAGGAGGCACACATGACCGGACCTGATCATCCGTCGCCGCCCGGCAACCGGGACGGCCGGCGCCGAGCCGGATGGGTGACGCACGAGGTCGGCAACCAGCCTCCACCGCTGGTGGACTGGGATGTCGCCTCATACCCACCGTTGCTCGACGGCGTCGGGCGGGCGGACGCCGGTTGGTACGTCGACGAACTGCACCGGTTGGGGCAGCTCGCGGGCGCCTACCGTGCGCAGCAGTGGGCCACCGACGCCGATACCAACCCGCCGCGGTTGCGCACCCACGACCGGTTCGGCCGTCGGCTCGACGAGGTCGACTACCATCCGTCGTACCACCATCTGATGGCGACCAGCGTGGGCGCGGGGCTGGCCGGCGGGCCTTGGACCGACAGCTTCGCACCCGATGACGCGGCTCCGGGCGCGGCGCATGTCGCCCGCGCAGCCGGCTTCTTCGTGTGGTGCCACACCGAGCTCGGTCACGGCTGCCCGGTGTCGATGACGCACGCCGTGATCCCGGCGCTGCGCGCAGAGCCCGATCTGGCCCGGCAATGGGAGCCAGGACTCGTCTCGCGCTCCTACGATCCGGTGCTCGCTCCGCACGGCGACAAGCCGGGGCTGACCGCCGGCATGGCGATGACCGAGAAGCAGGGCGGGTCGGACGTCCGCGCCAATACGACCACGGCCCGTCCCGCCGCGGACGGCACGTGGCTGTTGACCGGGCACAAGTGGTTCTGCTCGGCGCCCATGAGCGACGTGTTCCTGGTGCTGGCGCAGGCGCCGGCTGGCCTCACGTGCTTCCTGCTGCCCCGCGTGCTGCCGGACGCCACCCGCAACGCCATCCGGCTGGAGCGCCTGAAGGACAAGCTGGGAAACCGGGCGAACGCGTCGAGTGAGGTCGAGTTCGCCGACGCCGTCGCATGGCGGGTCGGCGAGGAAGGGCGTGGCGTGGCCACCATCATCGAGATGGTCGTCGCGACCCGCGTCGACTGCGTCATCGGCGCCGCGTTGACCACGCGCCACGCGGTCGCGCATGCCGCGCACCACGCGGCCCACCGCGAGGCATTCGGCCGCCGCCTGGTCGAGCAGCCCGCGATGACCAATGTCCTGGCGGACCTGGCGACCGAGACGGAGGCGATGACCACGCTCGCGTTGCGGCTGGCGGCCGCGTTCGGCCGCGCCCAGGCCGGCGACGAGCGCGAGCGGTTGTTCGCGCGGCTGGCCGTGCCTGTCGCCAAGTACTGGACGACCAAACGTTCGGTGGCGGCGGTCGCCGAGGCGTTGGAGTGCGTCGGCGGCAACGGCTACGTCGAGGAGTCGGGTCTGCCCCGGCTGTACCGCGAGGCGCCGCTCTACTCGATCTGGGAGGGCGCCGGCAACGTGCAGGTCCTCGACGTGCTCCGCGCCGCGGTGCGCACGCCCGGCACGGTCGACGTCTTCCTCGACGAGGTCGGGCTGGCGGCGGGTGGCGATGCCCGCCTTGACGCGGCCGTCGCGGTGCTGCGCCGCGAGCTTGCAGACACCGACCACGTCGAGCATCGGGCCCGGCGCATCAGCGGCCTCATGGCAGCGGTACTGCAGGGGTCGTTGCTTGTCCGCCACGCTCCCCGTCCCGTCGCGGACGCCTGGTGTGCCACGCGGCTGGACGGAGGCAATGCGCTGTTCGGAACGCTGCCGTCCGGCTGCGACACCACGACGATCCTGGGCCGGGCGACCCCCGCGGTCGGCTGACTCGCCGTGTCCGCTACGACAGGCGCTCGTAGATCACAGCCATGCCCTGACCACCGCCGACGCACATGGTCTCGAGACCAACCGTCTGGTCGTGGAACGCGAGGCTGTTGAGCAGGGTCGTGGTGATCCGCGCTCCCGTCATGCCGAACGGGTGGCCCACCGCGATCGCGCCGCCGTTCACGTTGAGCCGGTCGATGTCGATGCCCAGGTCGCCGTAGGAGGGGATCACCTGCGCGGCGAAGGCCTCATTGATCTCCACCAGGTCGATGTCGTCGATCGACATGTCCGCCCGCTCGAGTGCCTGCCGGCTCGCGCCGACCGGCCCCAGGCCCATGATCTCGGGCGACAGCGCGCTGACCCCGGTGGCCACGACGCGCGCAAGGGGCGTGATGCCCAGCTGCCGCGCCTTCTCGTCGCGCATGACGATCACCGCCGCGGCGCCGTCGTTCAGTGGGCACGCGTTGCCCGCGGTCACGGTCCCGTCGGGGCGGAACACCGGACCGAGTGCGGCCAGCTTCTCCATCGTCGTGCCACGCCGGATGCCGTCATCGGCGGTGATCTTGGTGCCGTCAGGAGTGGTCACCGGTGTGATCTCACGCTGCCAGAAGCCGTTGTCGAGCGACCGCTCCGCCAGGTTCTGCGAGCGGCATGCGAACTCGTCCTGCATCTCGCGGGAGATACCACGCAGCGTGGCGACGTTCTCGGCGGTCTGGCCCATCGCGATGTAGATGTCGGGGAGGTCGCCGTCGTCGCGGGGGTCGTGCCACCCGTCCGCGCCCTGTTCGGCCCGTTTCTCGGTCCGGGCGACGGCGTCGTCGAACCGCGGGTTCTTGGTGTCGGGCAGCCCGTCGCTGCTGCCCTTGGCGAACCGGCTCACGGTCTCGACCCCCGCGGAGATGAACACGTCACCCTCGCCCGCCTCGATCGCGTGGAACGCCATCCGTGTCGTCTGCAGGCTCGACGAGCAGTAGCGGGTGATCGTGGTGCCAGGCAGGTGGTCGAAGCCCAGCTGAATGGCGACGACCCGTGCCATGTTGTAGCCCTGCTCGCCTCCGGGCAGCCCGCAGCCCAGCATCAGATCGTCGATGTCGGTCGGATCGAGCGCGGGCACCTGGTCCAACGCCGCCCGCACGATCGTCGCGGTCAGGTCGTCGGGGCGCAGACCCGTCAGCGAGCCCTTGAACGCGCGGCCGATCGGCGAGCGGGCAGTTGCGACGATGACGGCGTGTGACATGGCCCACCTCTTGGATCTCATGCTGCGACGACGCAAGTGTAGGCGGCCATCGCGTCCGCCCCGCCGCTCAGGCCCGCCGGGTCACCCGCTGTCTGAGCCGTCGCATGCCGCTGAGCCAGCGGTCTGGATCAGCGGCGCGCCGGGCGTAGTAGCCGGCGACCTCCGGATGGGGCAGGATCAGAAAGCGGCCATCGGCGAGGCCTGCGGCCGCGACGTCGGCCACCTGGTCGGGGGTCAGTGCCGACGGCTCGAGGAGGGCCCTGATTGGCGCGTCGGCGCGCGACAACAGGTCGGTGTGAACACCCTGCGGGCACAGCGCCTGCACGGTGATGCCGCGATCGCCGTATGTCATGGCAAGCCACTCGGCGAACGCCAACGCCGCATGCTTGGTCACCGCGTACGGCGCGGCGCCGATCTGTGTGAGCAGTCCGGCAGCCGACACCGTCGCCAGGAAGTGTCCGTCGCCACGTTCCAACCAGGCCGGCAGCAGCTCACGAGCTGCGCGGACATGGCTTTGCACGTTGACCTCCCACGACCGCCGCCACGCGTCCTCCGACGCCTCGGGGCCACCTGGCTCGGCGACACCGGCGTTGGCGCAGTACAGATCGATGCGGCCCAGACGGGCACGTGCCGTGCCGATCAGTCGCGACACACCGTCGACGCTGGCGGCGTCACCGGGTAGCGCGTGCCCGTCGATCTCGTCGGCGACGGCATGTGCGGCGTCCGTGTCGAGATCGTTGACGGCCACCTGCGCGCCACCGGCGGCGAACCGGCGTGCCAGCGCCGCACCGATTCCGCGGCCGGCACCGGTGACCACGACAGTGCGCCCGTCGAGTTGCACGTCACGGCTCCCCATCGTCGGCCGTCGCGTGCAGCCTACGTCCTGTGACCGGCGTGGTGTCGCGCGCACAGACACGGCGGTCCCACCCGGCCGGGTGGGACCGCCGCGTCCTTGGTGCCTATGCGCTGTGTGGCTCGAACTTGTGCAGGAGCGCGAGCACGAACTGCAGGGTTCGCATCAGCTGGCGGGCCTGCCGCTCGCTGACCTGTGCGTCGTCGTCCCACTGCTGGGCGCGACGGTCACAGATGTCCGCGCGGTGCTCGTACCGCTTGGCCTTCGTGCGGAACACCTTCGCCCCGCGCGGGTCGTGGCCCCTGAGATGGTGGTAGCGCCGCCAGTTGCGCTTGGCCTTGTTCTCGTGGCGGTCGGAGCGCTCCTCCCAGCGGTTGGCCGTGCGGCGCTGGCGCATGGCCTTCTTGCGACGGTCGTCGGCGGTGCGCCGGTACTTGCCGTAGCGGTCGCTGGGGCGGTTGTTGTGATCGTGCCCGTACCGGTCGTCCCGATCGCCCTTCTTGCGACTGTCGTGCGCGGGGGGTTGCCGGCGCTTGCGGCCGTGGTGGTCACCAACGCGACCGGGCTTGCCGTCCTGGTCGCGCTCGT
>JAHELV010000019.1:7627-51139 GCA_024644015.1 Nitriliruptorales bacterium | reverse complement strand
GCGTGTTGCGCCAGTCCTTTTGACGGTCTTCGTGCTTGTTGCGCCAGTCGTTGTGACCGTTGTCGTCGTGCCTGTAGCGGCATTCGTTGTGACGGTCTTCGTGCTTGTTGCGCCAGTGGTTGTGACCGTTGTCGCCGCGCGTGTTGCGCCAGTCGTTGTGACGGTCTTCGTGCTTGTTGCGCCAGTGGTTGTGACCGTTGTCGCCGCGCGTGTTGCGCCAGTCGTTGTCCGGCGCGTCGCCCGGGCCCTTCGAGGGGCACGGCGCATCACTGTCGCTGTCGGCGTCGTCCGACGTGTGCTGGTCCTTCCCGTTGTCCTGGCAGTATCCGTCGCGGGTTTCACCCCATTCCTGTCTGCGATCCGGTCGGTCCTGCGGGTCGTAGCCCGCTGCGGCTGCTCCTTGACCGAGCAGCAGCATGCTGAGGCTCAACGCCGTCGCGGCGCTGATCCGACGCATGGCGAACATCCATGTCTCCGTTCGATTGGCTCTGCATGTGTCGCGCCACCGGCACGATCCCGTCCGTGCCGGCAACGACACACAACACGGAAAGTGACTAGACGGCGACCTCACGTAGCCGGCGCGTAATCGGTCAACCGGCCTGTGACAATCGGTGACACCCACACCGAATGGTCAGCGCGGTCGTGACGGCCCGTCGACATGCCGTGGCGGTCCCGCGGACGCAGCACCACAATGCGGCCACCGGTGGCGTGATACGCCCCGCCGGCCCGCCTGAGGGCGATGGCGGTCCGACACCTCGCCGGCTGCGATGTGTGCCCCCGGTGCGCGCCGACCTGTCCGGTTGGCCATCCACTGCGAACGGCTCAGCCTGTGCCCGGTCCCTGAACGGCGACGATCCCGCGCGCGCGGTTCCCGGACGGTTCGGATCGCAACGGACCTCGGGGTAGGAGGGAGCACTGCCCGGAAGCGCTCGGATCGGCGGAAAATTGCGGTGTCGCGGTGGCGTCCCATCGGTTACGCTCCGGGGGATCCGTTCGCGCCGCGTCCATCCGGCCGAGGCGCCGGGGCGACGCGGTGCCGGCAACGTGACGCTTATGCGTCAGGAGGCTCAGATGCCCGCTGGCTCTGTCTCATCGGTCGCCGAACCGCATTCCGCCGGCCCGCTCGGGCTCCCGTCATTCGATCAGCCGTCCGTCAGCCTTGGTGCTGACGGCCTGCCGACTGGCGCGAGCATGGCAGGCACGGGCGTGGATTGCGCCCGCTGCGGCGGACGTGGAGGCGTGTACATCCCCACGCTCCTCCGCGAACTGTCGTGTCCCGAGTGCGGCTAGCTGACTGAAACATCGGCGCCAACGGCGCGCCAGACACAACCGACATACCCACGCGACACGCCACACCCGACGGTGTGACGGGTGCCGCTGGGCCGATCGCTCCCACGGTGGCGACCCGTAGCCCGACGGTGTTCCACGGCCCGGCCCGCAGCGCCGCCGGCCCGCGGCGCTGACCGGCCTCCGACGTCGCGACCGGCCCTCAGGCCGAGGCCACGTCTTCCGGGTGCGCTCAGGGGCACCGGGTCGCGAAGGCGTGACCGTTCTTCGTCGCGAAGTCCGTGAACTGGCAGCCGTAGTGATCGGACGCGACGACCGCCGGATCGACCACGACATCGCCGGCAGGGCGCTCCCCGGTCTCGACCCACTTCGCGAGGTCGCTGAAGGCGGTGACCAGTTCGGTGGCGGTGAACTCGCAGTGACCGACCCCCCGGATGGCGCGCTGGACCAGCAGCCCGCTGCGGCCCCGTGCGGCGACCTCGTGTGCGTAGACGACCTCGTTGTGGAAGGGCACGAACAGGTCACCGAGATTGTGCAGCGACAGCACCGGCACACGGATCCTGCCTGTGACCACCGGGACCGGGTTGAGCCGCAGCGACCGGCGCAGCCACGGCGCGCCCCGGACGCGCTCGATCTCGGCGTTGAAGGTCTGCTCCCGCGCGCTGACTGCGGGATCGAGGTCGAGCTGGTAGACCACGCCGACGTTGTCGGCGACGACGCCCCGGCGGTTGGCAACGGTCCCGTCGCCGACGCCCAGGGAGAACAGGAAGTTGCCGTCTCCCGCGTCCGACGGGGCCGAGTTCCAGTAGACCCAGCCCTCGTCGAAGTTCGGGCGGTCGCCGCCGGAGCGCAGCTCCACCAGTTGCTTGAGCGCGTCGCCGTTGCTGTTGAGCGACTGCGGCCAGCTGCCCGGCGGCGCCTCGAGGTTCGACTTGATCAGCGGCACGTCCTGGCCGATGTAGGAAGCGGCGTCCACCGGGAAGGTCGATGCGCCGAGGCCCAGCTGCTGTGCGGCGAGGTTGTAGTCGAGGAAGTAGTCGAAGAGCGCGTAGTCGCCGAGGGCTCCGCAGATCGGCATGGCCGCGTCATACAGGCGCGGGTACTGCTCGATCGAGCGGGCGGTCACATGCCCACCCATCGACGCGCCCGTCAGGTATGTGGTGTCAGGGCGCCCGTACTCACGGCGGAACTGCCGCACGAGGCGACGCGTGTCGCTCACGCCGTCGCCGACGTTGTAGTCGTTGGACGAGAAGCTCGACGCGGCCCATGCGAAGCCGTTGGCGATCAGGTACTGGCGCAGCGGATGGCTGTCGACCGTCAGCTCGAGGTCCTCCCCACGGAAGCCATGGGCCCACATGACCAGCGACCCGTTCCAGTTGGCGGGCACCTCGATCCGGTAGCCGGCGCCCCGGAGGACACCCCACGTGCGGGTGGTGTGCTCGAACCCCGGTAGGGGATCGAACGGCAGCGTGTCCTCGTCGATGAACCAGTCCGGCTCGTCCGGCGGCGCCACCGCCGTGGCCGGGCCGTGTGGCACCAGCGCGAGCAGCAACAGGAACGCAGCGATCATCGCGCTTCGGCGCATGTGGCCCCCAGTCCATCGCCGCGCTCACGCTATCGGCTGAGCGGCGCCCGCACCAGCTGAAATCCAGCCCTACGGCGCCTTGGGTCAGCCGCGGTCCGGCCCGTGGCGCTCAGACCGCGGCTACCGAGACCCGCACCTGGTCGCCATCTGCCACGGTGCCGTCGGCGACGTGGCCGACGCCGAGCGCACCGAACGTGATCGCATCGGCCAGGACCTCGCCCGCGACGAACGCCTCGTGGGTCCGGACGGCGTCCAGCACGACCGCCGCACCGTCGACACCCAGCGCGATCCGGTCGGAGATGTCCAGACCGGCGTCGCGGCGTGCCTGCTGGATCAGACGGACGACGTCGCGGGCGCGTCCCTCGGCCTCGAACTCGGGGGTGACATCGGTGTCGAGCACCACGACACCGGCATCGCCGGGCAGCGCCGCCGACCGCTCGGGCTCGGCAGGTACCAGACGCAGCTCGTACTCGCCCGCCGCCAGCTCGACGCCACCGGCCGTCACCGTGTGGTCGTCGACCGTCCAGTCGCCGGACTTCGCGGCTTTGATGACCCGTTGCACGTCCGCGCCGAGCCGGGGTCCGAGAGCGCGCGGGTTGACGGTCAGCACGGTTGAGCACGCAGCGTCGACGTCGGGCTGCAGCCGGACCTGCTTGACGTTGACCTCGTCGGCGATGATGTCGGTGAAGGGTGCGAGCGCCTCGGCGTCGGGGGTCGCGACCGTGAGTGACGCGAGCGGCAGCCGGACCCGCAGCCGCTTGGTCTCGCGCAGCGACAGCGCAGCCGAGCAGACGTCACGGACGTGGTCCATGGTCGCCACGAGGTCGTCGTCCCGGGGCAGCGCCGACGCTGCGGGCCAGTCCTGGAGGTGTACTGATCGGTCTCCGGTCAGGCCTCGCCAGATCTCCTCGCTGATCATCGGCAGCAGCGGCGCCGCCACCCGGCAGGTGGTCTCGAGCACCGTGTACAGCGTGTCGAACGCGTCGGGGTCGCCCGACCAGAAGCGATCGCGCGACCGCCGGATGTACCAGTTCGTCAGCGCGTCGAAGAACGAACGTACCTGACCGCAGGCGCCCGAGATGTCGTAGACGTCCATCGCCGCGGTCACGTCGGCGACGAGATGAGCCAGCTTGGCCAAGATGTAGCGGTCGAGCACGTTCGCGGAGTCGACCCGGGCGACCGCGTCGTGTCCGTCCGCGTTGGCGTACAAGGTGAAGAAGTAGTTGGCGCTCCACAGCGGATTCAGCACCTGCCGGACGCTGTCGCGGATGCCCCGTTCGGTGACGATCAGATCGCCGCCGCGGACGATCGGCGATGCCATCAGGAACCACCGCATCGCGTCGGCGCCGTAGCTGTCGAACATCTCGTAGACGTCGGGGTAGTTGCCCAGCGACTTGCTCATCTTGCGCCCGTCGCTGCCCAGCACGATGCCGTGCGCCACACAGTTCACGAACGCGGGGCGGTCGAACAGCGCCGTCGCCAGCACGTGCAGTGTGTAGAACCATCCACGGGTCTGCGCGATGTACTCGACGATGAAGTCACCGGGGTAGTGGTGCTCGAACCACTCGGCGTTCTCGAACGGGTAGTGCACCTGGGCGAACGGCATCGACCCCGACTCGAACCAGCAGTCGAGCACCTCGGGTACGCGGCGCATCATCGACCGACCAGTGGGGTCGTCGGGATTGCGTCTGACCAGGTCGTCGACGAACGGGCGGTGCAGGTCGGTGGGGCGCACCCCGAAGTCGCGCTCGATCTCGTCGAGTGACCCGTACACGTCGACCCGCGGATGGTTCGGGTCGTCGGACCTCCACACGGGTATCGGCGAGCCCCAGAAGCGGTTGCGGCTGATCGACCAGTCGCGGGCGTTCTCCAGCCACTTGCCCATCGAACCATCACGCACGTGGTCGGGCACCCACGTGATCTCCTGGTTGAGCTCGACCATGCGGTCACGGAACCTCGTGACCTCGACGAACCAGCTCGACACGGCCTTGTAGACCAACGGTGTGTCGCACCGCCAGCAGTGCGGATACGGGTGCTCATAGGTGTCGTGACGTAACAGTGCGCCGGCCACACGCAGGTCGTCGGCGATCCGCGGGTTGGCCTCGAACACCTGGAGGCCCTCGTAGTCGGGCACCGTCGACGTGAACCGGGTGTGGTCGTCGACCGTGACCCGCACCGGGATGCCGGCGGCCGCGCAGGCGAGCTGGTCGTCCTCGCCGTAGGCCGGAGCCAGATGGACGATGCCGGTCCCTTCCTCGGTGGACACGAAGTCGCCGGACAGCACCTGGAACGCGTTCGGCGTGCCCTGCAGGAAGTCGAACAGCGGGGTGTAGCGGCGCCCGACGAGCGCGGAGCCTTTGAGCGTGCCGACGACCTCGGCGTCGCCCAGCTCGGGCTCGTAGTCGATCAGCCGGGCCTCGCCGACGATGTATCGCGTGCCCTCGCGCTCGACGACCACGTAGTCGATGTCGGGGCCGACCGCCAACGCGAGGTTGCTGGGCAGCGTCCACGGCGTCGTGGTCCACACCAGCACCTTCTCGCCGGTCTCCAGCGTGAACGCGACCGTCACCGCCGGGTCCTGTCGCGGCCGGTACACGTCGTCCATCCGCGTCTCGGTGTTGCTCAGAGGTGTCTCGCACCGCCAGCAGTAGGGCAGCACGCGGAAGCCCTCGTAGATCAGGCCCTTGTCGTGGAGCGTCTTGAACGCCCACATCACGCTTTCCATGTAGTCCAGGTCGAGCGTCTTGTAGTCGTTGTCGAAGTCGACCCACCGGGCCTGGCGCGTGACGTAGTGCTCCCAGTCACGCGTGTACTGCAGCACGGACTTGCGGCAGACGTCGTTGAAGGCCGCGATGCCGAGCTCGAGCACCTCCGCCTTGCTGTTGATACCGAGGTCCTTCTCGGCCTTGACCTCCGCGGGCAGACCGTGGCAGTCCCAGCCGAAGCGGCGTTCCACGCGGTGACCCCGCATCGTCTGGTACCGGGGCACCAGGTCCTTGACATACCCGGTCAGCAGGTGGCCGTAGTGCGGCAGTCCGTTGGCGAACGGCGGTCCGTCGTAGAAGACGTACTCGTTGCTGCCGTCGGCGCCGGCAGGGCGCTGTTCGACGGAGGCGACAAAGGTGTCGTCGGCGTCCCAGTGCTCCAGGACGCGGCGCTCGATCTCGGGGTACGACGCGGCGGCCGACACCTGGCGCGTGGGATCGTCCTTGGGGTACACCATCGAAGTTCGTTCTCCTTCGCACACGGTTGCTGCGCTGTCGTGTACGAGGACGAACGCGCCGGCCGCGATACGGGTCGGGCGCCCGCGGTACCACCTCGCTTGACCCGCGCCGTCCTGCGCGGGCCCGCTCGTTGCCGGCTGTGACGGGCCGGACCCGTCCGGTTCTACTGGGGCGTGTCGCCCGTTCTTCCGGAGGCTCGCCGGTGATGGCCGGGTCGACGCCTGTGACACCAGCCTAGCCATGGCGCCCATCGCGCCGCACGAACGCGGGTGACCAGGCCCCCCGCAACCGGTGGCTAGCGGCGCATCAGCAGGCGCAGCACGTACCAGAACAGCAGCGCCAGGCTGGCGAACAGCTGCATCGACGCGGCCACCTCCCTGTCGGCGGGGTACGAGCGCAGGACCTTGCTCGTGTCGTAGAGGATGGCACCACCGGCGTAGGCGATCATCGCGACGCTGAACCACGTGCCGAGCTGGAGCCCGAACAGCACCGCCGCGACGATCAGGACCAGCGCGACGACGCCGCCCCACTTGAGCAGCGCGCCGAGCACCGAGAAGTCACGGCCCGACGTCAGCGCGACCACGGTCAAGCCGGCGAACGCGACCACCGACAGCATCGCCGCCTGCGAGATCACACCCGGAGCCTGCAGCGACGCGATCACCAGCATCGGGGCGAACAGCAGTGCCTCGACCACGATCAGCGCCGAGAACGCCCCATACTGCGCAGCCGGCGTGGAGGCGCGGTGGGCCACGGTCGACGACAGCCACGACACCAGCACGAACCCGCCGAGGATCAGCAGCCAGCTCGTGCCGAACACGAACGCAGCGATGGCATAGGCCAGACCGCTCGAGAACAGCGCCAGCTCGAGGAGCACGAAGGCGGCGACCGCGCCGCCGAGGTGGCCGTAGACCCGCCTGAGGAACCGCAGCCGCACGTCGACGGACTGCGTGCCGACGGGCATCGTCAACGGCAGTGCGGACTCGGTCATGAGCACGTCCTTGGGTCCCGCGGGCGACAGGTCTCGCCACCGCCGCGGGATCGTAGCGCATGCGCTCCGGTCGCCGCCCAGTGCACAGCCGCCGGCGGTCGTGAGCGGGTCGAGCGGCATGACGCGAGCGCCGGATGCGGCCTACAGCGGCCAGTCGTCAACGGGCACGACGTCGTCGTGTGCGGCGCAGGCGGCGAGCAGGGCGGTCCGCGCCGCGTCGCGCATGGACTGGGCCTCGCGGCCCGGCAGCCCGCTGACGGTCCGATGGGCGTCGGCCATCGCCTGCGCGCCCTGCTGGCCCTCGCCGTCCAGGCACCGCAGGTGCCCATGGGCCAACAGCGAGTTGGCGAGCTCCCAGCGCGTCGTCGAGTCGTCATCGTCGATCAGGGTGCGACGGATGGCGACGGCGCGTGCGCTGGTGTGGACACCCGCTGCCACCGTTTCGCTCATGCTGCGCCCGCGGAGCGCGAGCGCCACCGTCGTCTCGCACGCGTCTGCGGCCCGCCGGTGCAGCGCGGCGCCCAATGCCCGCAGCGCCCGGGCGCCGACGGTCCAGCAGCTGATCCGTGCCGCCTCTTCCGCCAGCTGGTCGTGTTCGCCGATCAGGCCGGCCGCCAGCGCGATGTGGCTCAGGTCGTGCAGTGTGACGCCCAGCTCGCCGATCAGCTCGTCGAGCTCGTCGGCGCACTCGGTCGACCGCAGGAGCTGCCGTGCGAGTGCCAACGACTCGCGACCGGGCCCCATCGCGTCCCGGGAACGGCCCAGCAACTCGTTGAGGATCGTCGCGTGGCGCCACAACGCGCGTGACAGCCGCCGTAACAGGCGGTTGCGTTCGTGCGCCGGCTGCGCCGTGAGCATCTGCCGGTAGGCGTTGACCGCGCTGCCCGCGGCGGCGGCCGCCGCCGGCCCGTCGCCGTCGGACACGGCGAGATGCAACGCGTCATCATGCAGGTCGTCGGCCTGCGACCGGGCGCGCCCAGCGGTGCGTGCCGTTGACCCGCCCACCGCCGTGGGCTCCGGCGGTGGGACGCCGAGGCGCGCCGCCAGCTCGAACACCGCGGGTGGCACCTCCTCGCGCACGGCGACGCTGCTCAGCGCGTGCGACAGCACACGGAGGTGGTCGTCGCGGTCGTCCGTGTACTCGGCGTGGTCGCGGCAGACGCGGTCGAGCAGATCCGCGGCACGGACGAGATCCTCCAGTGCGTCGACCCGCCGTCCCTTGGCCAGGCACGTCATGAGTGACGCGTCCAGCGCCAGCACCAGCGCCGGCCGCACATCGACGTCGTCGCCGACTTCGAGCTGGCGGCTCAGGATGTCGATGGATTCCTGCCCGGTCGCGATCGCGTCGGCGAACCGCCCGGCTGCATGCAGCTGGTGGGTCAGCAGCACCAGGGACAGCGCGAGCAGCGGACGCTGCGCCGACGGCGCCACCCGCACCAGCTGTCGTCGGTGGGCGACGGCGAGCTCGGACAACGTCAGCGTGTCATGGCCGGACTCGCCGCCGAGCAGCATCACGTACCGCTCCTCCACGTCGGCGAGTCGACCGAGTGCCGTGACCGCTGGTGGCGTCAGGGCCAGTGCGCGGCCGTCGTCGGCTTCGCACAGTCGTTCATATCCGCGGCTCATCTCGTCGACGGCGTCGGCCGCCGTCGGCGGTCTGGTCAGCCTGACCGCGGCGTCGGGACCGAGCAGTGCACGCGAGCGCTCGTGGCGCGTGCGGTCGAACGGGAACAGCCAAGGTCCGGGCTCGTCGCAGGGCGGCGTGGAACCGTCGACGATCGATCGGCGATCGAGACCCCGAATGTTCCGCTGCGCCATGTCGCCTCCCAATCGCAAGACTAGTAACATCTTGCCACGCGAACATGGCGCTGGGTAGTTCGATTATCTCACAGGAGTGTATGCGGCTGCACTGTCGTTGGGGCGGCCGCTCAGCGGCGCCGCAGAATCTGTCCCACGGCCCACAGGGACCTGCCGGCCACCGCGACAAGGGCAACGGTCAGCAGGTCGCCAACGTGGACTCCGCGACCGGGCGCGATGCTGAACAACACGGGGCCACTGAAGGTGTGCCGTGGCACGACCCACCAGACCGACAGCGCAACCAGCGCGATCGCTGCCAGCAGGTGTCCCATCAGGCGCAGCTTGTCCGCCCGGCGGCGCAACCAGATCGGGGTCCGCCCCAGCAACTGGTCGGCGGTGTACAGCGCTCCCGCTGGCGCGCGTCGGTCCGCCCTGGCGCCGGGCTCCGGCGGGTCTGCTGAGCTGGGTTCAGTCATGCGGTGCCTGTCGGCGCGCGTCGTGGCGTTCGAAGGGATCCGCTGCGGGCCCCGTCACGTCTCTCGTACGTCCGCTGAGCTTGGAACCCGCGGCGGCGGCCGGTCACACCCTAGGATCCTCGCATGGAGACCGGGTTCGACGACCTGCTCGATGCGCATCTGCGTGCGTGGCTGGGTTCGTGGCCGCCGACCGGGGCGGTCGCGGTCATCGCCGCCGGGGAGCGCACGAGGCCCGAGTGGGACGGCCGTGTCAGGCCACTGGTCGGTGTGGCGGCCCCCGAACGGGCGCTGCTGTCGGTCGCGCCCGAGCGCGCCGACGCCGTCGCACGGGTCGCCGGCCCGCTGTGCGACGCCGGTGTGCGCAGAGCGATCGTCGAGGCCGTCGGACAGGCCGGAAAGGTCCTGGGGCGGGGTGTCTTCCGCTGGTCCCGGCGCGTGCCGGATGTACGGCAGCTACCCGACGCAGGAGAGTGGATCGACGCCGATGATCCACGGGTGCCCGACTGGCTCGGGCCGTTCAACTACGGTCCGGTGCTGGTCGCGTGGGACGACACCGGTGCGTACGGCGCCGGGGTCGGCATCAAACGTCACGACACCGTCGGCCACGAACTCGCGGTCGTCACCACACCTCGGCTGCGGCGCCGAGGGTTGGCGCAGCGGCTGGTCGCGCAGGCCGCGCGACGCGTGCTCGGTGAGGGCGGCCTGCCGACCTACCTGCATGATCCGGACAACGCCGCCTCGGCCCGGGTCGCCGACGCCGCCGGCTTCGCCGATCGTGGCTGGTCGGTCTACGGCCTGTTCGACCCTCCGGCGGACGCGTGACCCCAGCTTGGCACCACAGCGCCCGGGCGTGTGTCGTGCCCGCATCACGCGCCCCGGGCCGCTTTCGTCGCGGTGCCGGCCGCGCTCGTTGGCTTCACAGTGGCTTGGCGTGGACCACCGCGCGCCGCGTGAAGCCGCGGGCGGCCAGGAACACCGCTGCGGGGCCGTCAACGTACGCCTGCGCGCTGATGACAGCGGCGCCACGGTTGCGGGCCCAGTCCTCGGCGGCGGTCGTCAGGCGCGTCCCGACACCGTGGCGCCACCACCGCCGTGCCACGACGAGCGCCTCGATCTGGACTCGGACGGCCGCCAGATCGCGCTGGATCTGGTGCCCTGCCTCGGCGTGCGGAGCGCTGACGGCGGCCACCACGAAGCCGACCGCGCGGCCGTCGACGTCGGCCACGAGCACCAGTCGTCGTTCGGGATCGGCCTGCGCCCGCAGGCCCGCGACGAGCCACTCGCCGAGGCCCTCCACGTCGGGCCGGGAAAAGACCGCCGGAGCCAGCGTGGCGTAGACCTCGGCGTGGTCCATCCACGCCTGCGCGAGCTCGGCTGCATCGTCGTCGCGGACCTTGCGCAGCCGGATCTTCAACGTGGTCAACGCGGCCGCGGCGCTGCCGGACGGAACGCGGCCAGCAGCCGCTCACGATCCGCAGCCGGCAGGTACTTGACAGCTTCGCGAATGGTCACCCCAGACACCAGCGGCGTCCGCGCCTCGAGCCACGCCACCACCGCTTGCGGGTCGCGCTTGCCCACTTCGCGCAACACCCATCCGATCGCTTTGCGGATGAAGAACTCGCGTTCGTCGAGCACCGCGTCGGCGGAGGCCGCGAAGTGCCCGAACATCTCGCTGTCGGCTTTCAGTGACGGCAGGTGGGCAAGCAGCGCGGCACGTCGCACCCACAGGTCGTCGGCGACGATCCATGAGTCCAGCCTGCTCCACGCCCGCGCGTCGTTGAGCGCTATCCGGCCCGTCACCCCGATCGCCAGAGGATCCACCAACGCCCACGTGTGCGCGTCCCGCAGCAGGCGCTCGACCAGATCGAGTGCCGAGGCGTCGAGGCCCGACGCGCTGCGCTCCATCAGCAGCACCGCGACCTGCCGCAACTCGTAGACCCGTCGCTGCCACAGAGTGATCACGAGGTCGCTGTACGCCGCGGCGTCGAGGTCGGGATGAGCGCGGACGAAGTCGCGCACGGTGTCACGGATCTGGGGCATCGCAACCCCCAGATGGGTCAATGTGCTCTTGAGGTACCGACGCTGTCCGTCGGCCCGCTCCGGTGTCCCGAGCGGGCGCAACCGGTCGACGAGCTCATCGCTGAGTGCCCTGAGGTCCGCCACCAGGGGTGTCAGCCGAACATCCGCGCCCGGATCTCCTTGCACACCGGGCAGACCGGGAAGCGCGACGGATCGCGGCTCGGCACCCACTTCTTGCCGCACAACGCCACGACCGGCGTTCCGGTGACCATCGCCTCGGTGATCACCGCGTCGGCGTTCGGCGCCCGGATGATGTGTGCGTACCGCTTGTCGTCGCCATCCGACGTGCGCGGCCGGACCCGGGGTTCCGGGTTCGTGGTCGTGCTGGTCATGCAAAAAAGTATGCACGTCCACGGCCGCGCAACAACATGCGAACCGCATTGGATTCCAGGTGGGGCATGTCGATCGACCAGTTGACGCGCGTTGTCGGCGCCCGGAACTTCGGGTGTCGGTGGGGTGGCCGGGGCGGCTACGCTCGCTTGGACACCGGCCGAGTCGAGGGGCAGGCGCATGGACTTCCGCGACACAGCGCGCGAGGCCGAGTTCCGCGCCGACGTGCGCGGGTGGCTGCGTGACACCCTGACCGACGCCTGGTTCGACACGCCGGATCCGGGACCGCGTGACCCCGAGCAGGCCGAGGAGCTGCGGCGCTGGTGGCAGCGGACGCTGCACGACGCCGGGTGGGCCGGCCTGACATGGCCGGCCGAGTACGGGGGACGGGGCGGCACGCTGGTCGAGCAGGTCATCTTCAACGAGGAGGCCGCCCGCGCCCGCGCACCCGAGCCGATCAACATCATCGGGATGTACATGGCTGGGCCGACGATCCTGGCGTGGGGAACCGAGGAACACAAACGCCGGTATCTGCCACCGCTGCTCGCCGGAGACGAGATCTGGTGCCAGGGCTTCAGCGAACCGGACGCCGGTTCGGACCTCAACGTCCGCATGCGCGCCGTCCGTGATGGCGACGATTACGTGGTCAACGGCCAGAAGGTGTGGACGAGCTACGGCCACATCGCGGACTTCTGCATTCTGGTCACACGCTCAGATCCCGAGGCGTCCAAGTACACGGGGTTCACGTACCTGCTGGCCGACATGTCCGCCACCGGTGTATCGGTGCGCCCCCTGGTCCAGATCACCGGGCAGGCCGAGTTCAACGAGTTGTTCTTCGACGACGTGCGCATCCCGGTCGCCAACCGGCTGGGCGCGGAGGGGGAGGGCTGGAAGGTCGCGATGACCACCCTTCTGCACGAGCGGGGCACGTTGGGAGCCAGCCTGCAGGTTGGCAGCAGGATCACGCTTGACCGCCTGGTCGATCTCGTGGGCAAGCTCGGTGTCGCGGACGATCCGGTCGTGCGCGAGCGCATCGCCGGATTCCAGCTGGACGTCGAGGCGTTGCGCCTCACCAACCTGCGTGCGATCACCAAGATGGAGCGGGGCCTGCCCGGGCCCGAAGGATCGATGTCCAAACTGCTGTGGGAACGCGTCCAGCAGGCGATGGGCGAGTACGCGATGGACCTGCTGGGCAGCGCCGGGCAGGTGCTCGACGGGCCGTCGGGAGTCGACGACGGCATCTGGGCGCAGACGTACCTGCGCGGCCGTGGTCACTCGATCGAGGCGGGCACGACCGAGATCCTCAAGAACATCATCGCCGAGCGGGTCCTCGGCCTGCCCCGCAGCCGCTAGGACGCCGCGTGCAAGCCGCATTCACCGACACCCAGGACGCGCTGCGCGAGGCGGTCTCCGACCTGTTGGCCGACCACGCGACCAGCGAGTCCGTCAGGGCGACAGCGCTCGACGGCGCCGGGTTCGATGCGGACCTGTGGGCGTACCTGGTGGCGATGGGCGTCGTCGATCTGCCGGGCACGGTGGAGGAGGGCGTCGTCGCCGAGGAGCTCGGACGGGTCGTCGCACCGCTGCCCTACGTCGAGCACGTCGTGGCGCTCGCGGCGCTGCGTTACGTCGAGCCGGAACACGAGGTTGCCAACGCCCTCGCCGCCGGCGACGCGATCGGTGTGTACGCCGCAGGTGCCGTGCTCCGACTCGAGGGCGGCGCCGCGCACGGCATGTTGCCACGGGTGCCGCACGGCGGCACGGCGACGCATCTGCTGGCCGTCGCCGACGACGGCGCACGGCAGGTGCTGGTGGTGCTCGACGCCGCTGAGACCACGCGAACCACGCTGCCGACCATGGACCGCACGCGCCCGCTGGCCGACGTGACGGTAGATGGGGTCGGCGCGCTCGTCGTCGGCGTCGCCGACGGCCACGCGCCGGCGGCGCTCGTCGCCGCGACGCTCTACGCGCACGACCTGGTCGGTGTCGGGCAGGCGTGTCTGGACATGGCGGTCGCGTACGCCCGCACCCGCGAGCAGTTCGGCAGACCCATCGGCGCCTTCCAGGCGGTCAGCCACCGACTCGTCGACATGTTCGTCGCGCTCGAGTCGGCGCGCAGCCACGCGTATCACGCGGCGTGGGCGACGGCGGTGGGCGACGACGTCGCCGCGTTGGCGGCGAGTCAGGCCAAGGCGTCGGCGTCCGAGGCGGCGGTGGCGTGCGCACAAGGCGCGATCCAGGTTCACGGCGGCATCGGGTTCACCTGGGAGCACGATCTGCACCTGTACCTCAAACGCGCCCGATCGGGCAGCGCGCTGTGGGGCACGGCATCGGAGCACCGACGCCGCATCGCCGACCACGCCGGTGTCTGAGCCGTCAGTCAGCCGCCTGACACGGCCTGCAGCGCCGCGACCTCGTCACCCGGTCGCAACGGCCGCTCGAGCGTGCGGCCGGCACCGGCCCGGTGCTCGCGCCGGTACCTGCGATCGGATGGCTGGTCGAGCTCAGCGCCGCTGTCGCCGTTCATCTGGACTGCAGCGTCTGTGATGGCCGTCCTTGCCGCGCTCGCGGTGATGGTCGTAGCGCGCCGCCCGGATGCCCTGGAGGCGAGAGCGTCAGGCTGCCCTCGATGAGCTCGCCGAGACGGAGAACAGGTACCGAGCGATGTTTCAGGTCGCCGGCGCGGGAATCGTCATCGCCAACGACGCGGAGCGCGTGCTCCTGGCAAATCCGTCGTTCCTCGCATAGGTCTTTCGGGTTCGACTAGGGACCTGCGGGCTTCAGTGGGCCGTAGTCGTGGCCGACATTGCTTGTGACGAATGTCACATATCCAAGCGAGGAGCTCGCTATGACAGCCCGCCTGAGAACTCTGGGAATGGTCCTGGCCCTGATCGGGGTCGGATTCCTGGTTGGCGGCGGCGTCGCCTTCTACAAGATCCAGCAGGGGTACACGTCGCTTCAAGGCCTCAGCGAAGCTGAGAACGTCACGCTCAGCTACAACGAAGACGGCCAGTTGATCGATCGCGGCACCACCGAGGGCGCCGAGGCGATCATGTCGTTGCTCGTCGACGACTGGAAGTACCCGGTAGTCGAGGGCGACCTGGACCCCAACGATCCGGTCGTGGACACAGCCACCGAGTACATGTACCAGATGGCCACCATCGGCTACCACGTCCTTCATGGCACCCAGACCGTCGTGCTCGACGAAGCCGTCGAATACGACGGCCAGATGTACGAAGCGGGCACCTACGAGTTCGAGGTGGACGGCCGCTACTGGACAGACTTCGACCGTCTGCATCCCATCGAAGGACCGGCTCGTGACTTGGCGTGGAGCGGGACCGCTCACGCCCTGTTCGCCGAGCTCGGCGTCGGCACGATCACGCACTCTACCTTGCAGCTTGGCCTCGCCCTTGCCGCTCTGCTGGGTGGACTTGGAGTCACCTGCCTGATCGCCGGCTTCGGTCTCATGTGGGCCGTCGGCGCCAAGGATTGGGACACAGGCCTGCGGGCGTCGGATTCCTCGCAGTCGAAGGAACCGGCCATGGCCTGATCAAGGCAAGCCGGGCCTCGATGTCCGGCAACCCGTAGACGCAGAGACCTCCCGTCGGTAGGCGGGAGGTCTCTCGCTGTGCTGCCGCTCCCCACGTCTACCATCGGTCGACGGGGCTTGACCGTCTGGGTTGGCGGCGACGTGGTCGAGGCCGGCCCCGGCGTCTGCGTGCAGCTGCCACGCAACATCCCGCACACCTACCGGACGGCGGCCGGGGCTGGTCATCTCATCGCCCGCGGACTTCGAAACGCTCGTCGAGCGCATGCAGGACCAGCCGGTCGGCCGGCTGTTGGTCGATCACGGCATCGAGGTGCTCGGGCCGCCAGGCACCACGCCGCAGTGTTTGTACACGTCGCGTCCGCTGTCGCGGCCATGGCCGTCGCACTGCGCGCGGACCTGCACCCGCTGCGGTCAGTGTCCCCCGCTGTCGGCGTCGCTGCGGAGCGCGTCGAGGGCGATCACGACCATGTCGTTGAACGTACGCTCGCGGTCGTCGGCCGGCAGGGCCTCGCCGGTCCTGATCTGGTCGCTCACGGTGCACACCGCCAGTGCCCGGACTCCGCTTGCCGCAGCGATGCCGTACAGACCCGCCGCCTCCATCTCGACCGCGAGCACACCCATGCGCTCCATCACGTCGAGGGCGCCGTCGTCTGGATGGTAGAACAGGTCACCCGAGTGCACGTTGCCCGTGCGCACCGTCAACCCGCGGGCCGTCGCCGCGTCGACGGCCGCACGCGCCAGCCGGAAGTCGCAGGTCGCCGCGAAGTCCCAGCCGCCGTAGCGCGTGCGGTTCACGGCGCTGTCGGTGCAGGCGCCGATCGCGACGACGACCTCCCGCAGCGCGACCCCGGTCGTCACGGCGCCGCAGGAGCCGACGCGGACGAGGCGCGTGCAGCCGTATTCGTTGATCAGTTCGGTGGCGTAGATCAGTGACGACGGGATGCCCATACCCGTGCCCATCACCGATACGGGCATCCCCTGGTACGAACCGGTGAACCCGAGCATGTTGCGGACGTTCGTGACCTGTCGGGCGTCGGACAGGAACGTGTCAGCGATGTGTCGGGCCCGCAGCGGGTCGCCCGGCAGCAGTACCGCCTCGGCGAAGTCCTCCTTGTCTGCGGCTATGTGCGGGGTCGGCATGGTCCGGTGCCTCGTTTCGGGTGGCGGGCGAAGATCGTACCCGTGGGCGTCGATCGCCGACCGTGGCCGGTCCGAAACGCAGGCTGACAGCGACGTGACATCCTCTGCGGTATCGCCGCCAACGGGTAGGGTCCCGGCCGATGAACACCACCGCGAGCGACCGCCTGCACGTCTGGCGACGATGATGCGGGCGCTGGTCTGCCGTCGGCTCGACGGGCTCGACGGCGTCGCGGTCGGCGACCTGCCGGCTCCCGAGCTCGACCACGGCAGCGTGCGCATCCGCGTGCGGGCCGCGGGGGTCAACTTCCCGGACCTGTTGATCATCCAGGGCCTCTACCAGGAGCGCCCCGAACTGCCGTTCGCACCGGGAGCCGAAGTGGCCGGCGAGGTCATCGAGGTGGCCACCGACGTCGCCGCCGTGCGGGCCGGCGACCTCGTGTACGCGTCGATCACGCACGGTGGATACGCGGAGCAGGTGGTCGTCGACGCCGACCAGACCTTCCCTGTGCCTGACGGCATGCCCGTCGAGGTCGCCGCGACCCTGCCGGTGGCCTACGGCACCGCCTACCATGCGCTCGTGGACCGGGGCGGGCTCGTTCGCGACGAAACGCTGCTCGTGCTCGGCGCGGCGGGCGGTGTCGGCCTGGCCGCGACCCAGATCGGGGCCGCGCTCGGTGCCCGGGTCATCGCCGCGGTCAGCTCGGACGACAAGGCCGAGGCTGTGCGCTCAGCGGGCGCGCACGACGTGATCCGCTACGACCAACAGGACCTGCGTGAGCAAATGCGGTCACTCGCACCGGCCGGTGCTGACGTGGTGTTCGACCCGGTGGGTGGCGATGCCACCGAGGCGGCGCTGCGGTCGACCGCCTGGAAGGGCCGGCTGCTGATCATCGGTTTCGCGTCCGGTCAGATCCCGATGATCCCCGCCAACCTGCCGCTGCTCAAGGGCTGTGCGGTGGTGGGCGTGTTCTGGGGCCGGTTCGCACGCACGGATCCGCAGCGCAACCGGCGCAACTTCGAGACGCTGAGCACCTGGTGGCGAGACGGCCGCATCGACCCGCTCGTGTCGCAGGTGTTCGACCTGGACCACGCAGCCGACGCACTCCGGCTCGTCGGTGGCCGCGGCGCCATCGGCAAGCTGGTCGTCACTCCGTAGCGGCTGTGAACACCTCCGGCTGGAATGTCACCATTGCACCGAGCCGTCGCCAACACCGGCGGGCGGTGCCACTGGACACGGCGGTTCGAGCGTGACGACACAGCAGGATGCCGTACCGCCGGGAGACGGGGAACGCGCCGCACTCGATCGCCGCAGGTTTCTTCGCACTGCGTTCGGCGCGGCCGCCACCGGTGGCGTTGCCGGCGTGCTGTTCGCGCTGATGGATCGTGCGGAGCCCATCGAGCCGACCGGGGCGGTGGTGCGGCCGGACCCGGCGGAACCCGTCCAGGCGGCGGTACGCGAGGAGCCTGAAACGTTCGCGCAGCCCGAGCGTCGTGACGTGACCGCGCGGGACCGCAGCGGCTACGGTCCACTGCAGTCGGCGCAACGGCCGCTCTACGCCTCGTCCGAGCGCGCCGACCGGGCCTGGCTGGCGCTGCCCGAGGGGTTCACCTACGCGGCGTTCGGCCATACCGGCGAGGCGATGTCCGATGGGACCCCGACGCCGGCCGCCCACGACGGGATGGCGGCGTTCCCACACCCGTCCGACCCCGGCAAGGTGTGGCTCGTGCGCAACCACGAACTGAGCCCCGGGGAGGGACCGCCGGTGCGCGGTGCCGTCGCGTACGACGCGGGTGCGGCCGGCGGCACGACCAACCTGCTGTTCGACATCGAGAACCGTCGGCTGCTCGACCACTTCGCCAGCATCAGCGGCACGACACGCAACTGCGCGGGCGGGCCGACCCCGTGGGGAACCTGGCTGACCTGCGAGGAGGCGTTCGACGACGGGCCGTCGAAGCCGCACGGATACGTGTTCGAGGTACCCGCCGAACGGCCGGCGGCCGCCGCCGAGCCGCTCGTCGCGATGGGGCGCTTCGTTCACGAGGCGGTCGCGGTCGATCCGGCCACCGGGATCGTGTACGAGACCGAGGATCGCGACACCGCCGGCTTCTACCGGTTCCTCCCCACGACGCCGGAGGATCTCTCCGCCGGTGGCCGACTCCAGATGCTTGCGGTCGAGGAGCGCCCGAACTACGACTCGCGCACCGGTCAGCGGATCGGAAGGTGGCTGCCGGTCGCGTGGGTCGACATCGCCGACCCGGATCCTGCGGGCGCCGACGATCCGCTCGCGGTATACCACCAGGGCGCCGCCGACGGCGGCGCGACGTTCGGGAGGCTCGAGGGCGCCTGGTACGGCAACGGCTCGGTCTACATCGTCTCCACATCCGGCGGCGATGCCGGGAAGGGCCAGGTGTGGGAGTACCGCCCACGGGGACCCGCCGGCGGCCGTCTCAGGCTCCTGTACGAGTCACCGGGCGCCAGACTGCTCGACAGCCCCGACAACATCACGGTGTCACCCGCCGGGGGACTGGTGCTCTGCGAGGACGGCAGCGGACACGACCACCTGCGCGGCGTCACCCGGCGGGGAGACGTGTTCGACCTCGCCCGCAACCGCGAGAACACCAGTGAGCTCGCCGGCGCGACCTTCAGCCCGGACGGGTCGACGCTGTTCTTCAACATCCAGCATCCCGGTGTCACGCTGGCGATCTTCGGACCGTGGGAGCGTGGCCCGCTGTAGCCATGATCGACGCGGCCGGGCCCGCCAGTGACCGCTTCGAGCTCCCCGACCGGCCGTGCGTCAGGCGTCTGGACGGTTCCAGCCACCGCCGCCCGGCGTCTCGACTCGGATGCGGTCGCCGCGGCGCAGCACCCACGTCCCCTTGGCGGCGACCGGCTCCTCGGTCCCGTCGGCGCGCACCACGACGTTTCGTCCGACAGCGCCGCTGCCGCCCCCGTGCAGGCCCCACGGTGCGTGCGTACGCCGCTCGGTCTGCAAGGTCAGCGTAGCCCGGTCGCACAGCACTTCGATCTCGCGTACCAGTCCCTCGCCCCCGCGATGGTCGCCGTCGCCTCCGGAGTCGCGCCGCAGCTCGTACCGCCAGACGCGCAACGGGTACGCCAGCTCGATGGCCTCCGCCGGCGTGTTCTCCGTGTTGGTCATGCCCGTGTGGATCCCCGACTGACCGTCGCGCCGTGGCGTTGCGCCCTCGCCCCCGCCGAGGGTCTCGTAGTAGCTGAACGCGACCGGCTCGCTGGCGCCGAGCAGCAGGTTGTTCATCGTTCCCTGACTGGCGGCCGGGACGCGGTCGGGCAGCGCCTGCGCGAAGGCGGCCAGGAGCACGTCGACGATGCGCTGCGACGTTTCGACGTTGCCGGCTGCGACCGGCGCTGGATGGCGAGCGTCGACGACGCTGCGGGCGGGCGCGCGGACCGTCAACGGGCGGTAGCACCCGGCGTTGGGGGGCGCGCCCGGATCGGTCAACATCCGCAGCACGAAGTACGCGCTCGAGGCGGTGACCGCGAGCACGGCGTTGATGTTCGCCGCGACCTGTGGAGCGCTGCCTTCGAAGTCGGCGATGACAGCGTCGCCGTCGACGGTGAGCGCGACCGCGATCGTGACGTCGTCGTCGAGCTCCAGCACGTCGCTCGCGTGGTAGGTGCCGTCGGGTATGCCGGCGATCGCGGCACGCACGCGTCGCTCGGAGTAGTCGCACACCTCGCGCATCGCGGCGGCCAGGCCGTCGACGCCGTACCGGCCGGCCAGCTCACGAAGGCGCCGCGCGCCGACGTGGTTCGCGGCGAACTGGGCGCGCAGATCGCCATGTCGTTCCCGCGGCGTCCGCGAGTTCGCCGCGATGAGCTCGAGCAGGTCGGCGCGCACGCCGTGATCGGTGGCGACGAGCAGCGGCGGGATCCGCAGCCCCTCCATTGCGATGTCGGTGGCGGTCGCCGGCATGGATCCCGGCGCCGCTCCACCGACGTCGGCGTGGTGGGCACGGTTCGCGACGTACCCGAGCACCCTGCCGTCGTCGCCGCCCACCGCAGCCACCAGCGTCAGATCCGGCAGGTGGGTTCCGCCCGCGTACGGATCGTTGAGGATGACCTGTGCGCCCGGCGTGAGGCGGTCGCCGAACCGTTCGATCGCCGCCTCGACGCTGCGGGGCATCGCGCCGAGGTGGACGGGGATGTGTTCGGCCTGCGCGACCATCTGCCCTTCGGCGTCGAACACCGCCGCGGAGCAGTCGGCGCGCTCTTTGATGTTCGGCGAGTAGGCCGCGCGGCGCAGCGCGATGCCCATCTCGTCGGCGACGCCGGCCAGCGCGTGGCGGACGACCTCGAGCTCGACCGCGGACATGCGTGCCTCGGCCATCACTGGGCGTGCCAGCCGCTGAACGTGATGATCAGGTTGTGGTGTTCGTCGATGTGGCCTCGGTCCCTGGGAGCGAGCAGCGAGGTCGTGTCCGACTGCTCGACCAGGGCGGGTCCCACGAGCTCGTCGCCGGGACCCAGCGACCCGCGTGGCACGACACGGGCAGTCACCCGTTCGCCGTCGACGACGACGTCCTGCGTCCGCTCGTCGGCGCGGTCGTGCCGCCACAGGCCGGGTGGCTCCGCGAGCACCGGTTCGCCCTCCGCAACCACACGGGCGGTCACGAGCCGGACCTGTTCGTCGGGCATCTGGTAGCCGTACGCCTGCTCGTGCGCCTGGTGGAAGCGCGCGGCGACGTCGCCGGCGCTCGCGTCGACCCGCAGCTCGTGCGACTGCCCTGCGTAGCGACAGTCGGCGATCCTTCGCAGCGTCGGCTCGCCGTCCGCGCCGCGGTCCCGCAGCCCACGTGCCGCGTCCTCGGACAGCGTCGCCCACACCGGCTCGAGGTCGTCGCCGGCGTCCGCCATCAGTGTGCGGGAGACCTCGGCTCGTGGGGCGGCCAGCAGCAGCCCCAGTGCCGACAGGACCCCGGCGGCCGGCGGTACGATGACGACGCGCATGCCGAGATCGCGCGCGAGCGCACTCGCATGCAACGGGCCGGCCCCGCCGTAGGCGACCAGCGCCAGCCCGCTCGGCGCGACTCCGCGTTCGGTGGACACCTTGCGCAGCGCCCGGCTCATCGTGGCCCGCACGACGGTCAGGATGCCCCACGCGCCGTCGGCGTCGTCGGGCAGTGTGGCCACCGACCTCCGCGCCGCGTCGACATCAAGCGTGAGACCGCCCCCGAGTCGGCGGCCGGGGTCCAGATGACCCAGCACGCAGTGGGCGTCGGTGACCGTTGGTTCGGTGCCGCCGCGGCCGTAGCACGCGGGCCCCGGATCGGCGCCGGCGGAACGCGGTCCGACCCGCAGCGCGCCACCCTGGTCGATCCACGCGATCGACCCGCCGCCCGCGCCGACGGTGTGCACCGCGACCGACGGTGTCCGAAACGGCAGGCGGTCGATGCTCGACGAGCTGGAGACCTCGGGCTGGCCGCCGCGGATCAGGCACACGTCCGTCGAGGTCCCGCCCATGTCGAACGCGACCGCGTCCGGGAACCCGGCCGCGTTCGCGATGGCACCTGCTGCCACGACACCGGCGGCTGGACCCGACAGCAGGGTGTGCACCGGCTGCCGCGCGGCGTGCGCGAGGCCGGTGGTGCCACCGCCGGACATCATCACCGTGATGGTGGCGTCGGGTAGACGGTCATCCAGACCGGCGAGGTAGCGGCTCATGCGCGGCGCGACGGCGGCGTTCAAGGCGCAGGTCGATGCACGCTCGTACTCGCGGAACTCGGGCAGCAGCGCGCTCGATCGGGTCACCGGCACGCCCAGACGCTGCTCCAGCGCCGCGCACAGGCGTCGCTCGTGGGCGTCGCCGGCGTAGCTGAACAGCAGTGACACGGCCACCGCTTCCGGTGCGAGCGCCTCGACGTCGTCGACCACGCGGTCGATCTCGTGCTCGGTCAGCGCGACGACCACCCGGCCGTCAGCCGCCACCCGTTCATCGACGGTGACCACCAGGTCGGGGGGCACCAGTGGTTCGGGGCGGGTCACCGTCAGGTCGTACAGGGCGGGCCGCGCCTGCCGGCCGATGACCAGGACGTCGGCGAAACCGCTGGTGGTCACCAGGGCGGTCCGGGCGACGTCGCGCTCGAGGATCGCGTTGGTTGCGGTCGTGGTCCCATGGCCCATCAGCGTGACGGTGCCGGCCGCGCCGCCGGCGCCGAGCCCGTCGACGACCCCCTGGCCCTGGTCGGCCGGCGTCGTCGGCGTCTTGATCGCGCGTGGGCGCAGGGTCGTGCCGTCACGCGCGACGATCACGACATCGGTGAATGTTCCGCCGACGTCGACTCCAGCGGCCTGCTCGTCGCTCAACCTCACATCCTCACGTCACATCCGGCAGTGTGGTGTCGACCCGATCGCACCTCGGCTCAGCTCGACGAACCTGCTCAAGGGAACATCATGCGACCAGATCCTCCCACGGTGTTGCTGCACGCGATGCCCGAAGTGGTCGCAGACGACGTGGCGGGTCACCGGTTGGCGCTGTCCACCTACCGTGTGTCAGCCGGCACGAGTTTCCGCGGCGTCGTGTCATCATGGGAGCGCCGAGCGCGCTGGCCAGCGGAGCACGCTCATGCCACGCTGATCTGACTGTCGGTCGGCATCGAGGGGGTCGACCACCTCATCGCCGACATCGATGGCGGTCTGTCGGCCGCCGTCGCGTGACCCCCGGCCCTGCCGAGGCGTACCGTGCACCACAGCAACCCGGGCTGTCAAAGGACCGTGATGAGCCGCAGTTCCCATCGGATCGTCGAGCTCGACGAGGACCAGTGCCGGCATCTGCTGCAGAGCCACCGGCCGCGCCTGGGTCGGGTGGCCTTCGCCGAGGACGGCGACCCTGACTGGCCCGTGGTGCTGCCGGTCAACTACAGCTACCACGACGACGGTGTGTACTTCCGCACGTTCGCGGGCTCGAAGCTGTACGCCGCGCTGCGGCGTCAACGCGTCGCGTTCGAGGTCGATGCGATCGACGCCGACTGGCACCAAGGGTGGAGTGTCATGGCCCTCGGCGCACTCGACGTCGTCCGTGAGGCCTCGGTCGTCGCCGCAATGGACAAGGCCCTCGAGTCGTGGGCCGCAGACGAGACCGAGCAGCTGATCAGGCTGTCGATCGACCAGCTCAGCGGGCGTGAGGTGATCGGCGGGCACGATGCCTGAGTTCGGCGGCCTACAGCGAGGCGGCTACTGGTAGGAAACGAACACCGGGGGCGGCGTCAACCCCATGGTGTCGGCCGGTGTCCGCACGACAGGGTCCTCGTCGTAGAAGTTCTTCCACCCGAACTGCACCCCGTCGGGACGCGCCGCCGTGATTGCTCGCCACGTCTCCAGCTTCGCGCCCTGCGGGCCCTGCCCGTCCATCTGGATCACGTACGCGAGCTCGTCGCGCGAGGTGTCCATGCGCTCGCGGCCGCGCACCATCGAGTGACTGAACTGGTGGATCAACAGCATCTTCTGCGGCAACCGCTCGTGCTGCACCAGATCGGCGAGCCAGCCGGCCACCTCGTTGACCTCGTCGATGCCGACCGATCCGATCTGTTGCAGGTGCCGCTGGTTGGGCCGCAGGCGCCACTCGGGGTCCAGCGCCAGTCCGACATGGGGCTGGCGGAGCAGCCGCCGGTACCGCTTTGCCAGCGTGAGGAAGTCGGATCTGCCCGGTTGGATGTCGAGCAACACGTAGATCCCGGCCCTGCGTGCCGCAGCGACCGCAGGCGCGAGGTCGGCGATCGGACGTTCGCGGGCGTAGTTGCCGTCGCGCCCCGCCGAGGACGACGCGACGGTCGCGATGATCTCGAAGCAACCGATGACGTCGACATCGTCTGTGACCCGCCGATACCGCCGCGCGAGCTGCTTCGCTCGGGCGACGGAGCGGTTGACCGGTTGCTCGCCGAGCGCACCGAGCACCGGCGACTGGGTAACGCCGTACAGCCCGACGTACCGCCGGGCGTGCGGCCTGCGCGGGTCGATCACCAGCTGCCCGCCGCCCGGCAGCTGTCTGCCTGTGGCGACGGTGGCCAGATGCGCGGCGACGATTCCCGGCTCGACGGCGGCCATGGCGCGGCCGCCCAGCACAACCTGCGGCGGCCGGCCACGACCGCGCAGCTCGGCGAGACGTTTGATCACCGCCGGGTCCGCGCGCAGATCATTCACCCGCGTCGGGATGACGGTGTGTCCCACCGCGCGCGCGGCCAGCACCAGCGGCACCGCGCTGTCATCATCCGGTCGTACGAGCACGGCGGTCCGCGTCGGCCGCGGCGCGGGCGGCCGGCCGGCGAGCAGCTCTTCGACTGCCGGCGGCTCGCCGTCCATGTCCGCCACCCACGCGCCGGACGCCGCTGCAGCAGCCGCGCGGATGATCTGTCGGTGCCCGCGCTGTTGTGGTCCCTCAGGCAGGCGCACGACGTCGCGCGCGCCGCCCAGCCGTGCGTTCCGCTCGAGGGCAGCGGGACCGACGACGATCGCGCGGACCACGCCGAGCCGCTCGAACGTCGCAGTGAGCTCGGCGGTCGGGTCGTCCGGCGCCGCCACACGGTTGGACCCCGCCTCGGAGCCCGACGGCGTCGCCGCGAGCAGCAGCGGCGCGCGCAGCCGCAGCGCCAGCTGCGCGGCCAGCAGCTCGGCGTCGCCGCGTGCCGCCAGCACGATCGTCTCGGCACGCCGCACCATCGACAGCGGATCCGCGCTGCCAGGTCCTGTCGCGATGCTGGTGACGGGGGCCGTCAGTCGGGTCGGCTCGACCGAGGCAGGGGTCGCCGTCGACAGGGTCGCGGCCGTGCCGCCGGACAAACGGCTGTTGTCGTCGCCGTACAGCAGTGCACCGAGCAGCAGACCGGCAACCACGCCGGCGAGGACGGCGGAAAGGCCGACGGCGCGGCTTGACCGCAACACCGCTGGAACCCCCTCGACCGCGGTTGAAACATGGCGCCGACATGCCGACGTGGATTGCTCAGCGACCGAGTCCGGTGGTTGCGCCGGTGTGGGCCGCGTCGGTGACCTCGCCGATCAGTTCCTCGATGGCGTCTTCCAAGGCAACCACGCCCAGAACCCTATCAGAAGCCTGGACCGCTCCAAGGTGGCTTCCGGTACGTTGCAGTATCTCGACGATGTCGTCGACCGCGGCGTCCGCCGCGATCTTTGGCAGCCGTCGGACCCGCCGAGCGGGCACGGCCTCATCGGGCTCGAGGTCCAGCACGTCCTTCACGTGCAGATAGCCCGTCAGGGAGCCACCGGCGTCGCGGACCGGGAACCGCGAGAACCCGGTTCGCGCCACGATGTCCTCGATCTCGCGAGCCGTGACGTCAGCGTCGATCGAAATCAGCGCGTCCGGGCCGAGGACCAGGTCGCTGGCCTGCACCTGCTCGAACTGCAACGCGCCGGTCAGCAGCTCGTGCTCCTCGTGGTCGAGCAGGCCTTCCCTCCGCGACTCGGCGAGCATCGCCGCGACCTCTTCGGCAGTGAACGCCGACGACACCTCGTCACGCGGCTCCACGCGCACGAGACGCAGGATGCCGTTGGCGGTCGAGTTGAGGAGCCAGATCACCGGCTTGACCATCTGCACGATGGCGGCGAGCAACGGGCCGAGGATCATCGCGGTGCGCTCGGGCGCGGCGAGCGCGATGTTCTTTGGCACCATCTCGCCGAGCACCATGTGCAGATAGACGACGATGCCGAGCGCCAGGACGAACGCGATCGGATGGAGTAGGGACTCCGGTATGCCGGTCGCGGCGAACGGGCGCTCGAGCAGGTGCGCGATGGCAGGTTCGCCCACGGCTCCGAGGCCAAGGGAGCACACGGTGATACCGAGCTGGGCGCCCGCCAGCATCAGCGACACGCGCTCCATCGCCCACAGCGTCCTTCGCGCCCGCCGCGCCCCGCCCTCGGCGAGCGGCTCGATCTGACTGCGGCGGGCTGAGATCAGCGCGAACTCTGCGCCGACGAAGAACGCGTTGCCCGCGAGCAGCGCGACCGCGAGCAGCAGTGCCCCACCGTCGCTCATGCCGGCGCCGCCGCGAGGCCCGCTTGCGCTGTGGCGATCACGACGGTTCGCCGTCGTCGTCACCGCGTACAAGCGGCGTCAGCTTTATTCGGTCGACGCGGAGGCCGTCCATACGAACGACGCGCAACGCCCAGTCGCCGACCTCGACCTCGTCGCCGGCCTCGGGAAGGCGGTCGAGCGCGTTGGAAACGAAGCCGGCAACCGTGTCATAGCGATCGTCGTCGGGCACGTCCGGGCCGAGCGTGCGGATCTCGTCCGGCCGCAGCAGGCCGGTCACGATGTAGCTGCCGTCCGCGTCGAGCTGAACCCTGGCGACCGGAGTGTCGTGTTCGTCCTCCACGTCGCCGACCAGTTCCTCGATCAGGTCCTCGAGGGTGATGATGCCGTCGGTCCCGCCGTACTCGTCCACGACGATGGCCAGGTGGCTGTCCGAACGCCGCAACCGCCGCAGCAGCGTGTCCAGCTCGATCGACTCCGGCACGAACAGCGGCTCGACGGCGACCTCCTCGACCGTCGTGGTGGCGCGCTCGTCCCGCGGCACGCGCAACATGTGACGCAGGTCGGCCACACCCACCACGTCGTCGGCGCCGTTCGCGCCCGTGACCGGGAACCGGGACAGGCCGCTGTCGCGTGCGCGCAGCAGCACGTCGGCCACCGACGTGCCGGCGTCGGCGAAGTGCACCCGCACCCTCGGTGTCATCGCGTCCGTCGCGGAGCGCCCGCCGAACTCGAGCCCCCGCGACAGCAGGGCCGCCGTGGGACGCGGCAGCGTGCCCACGGCGGCGGACCGGCGGACCAGTGACTGCAGCTCCTGGGGCGAGCGCGCGGATGCCAGCTCCTCCTGCGGTTCGATGCCCATCGCGCGGACCAACCAGTTCGCGTTGCCGTTGAGCAGGCGGATCAGCCACCCGGCGGCACTGGTGAAGGCGCGCTGCGGCCCGACGACCCGCCTCGCCACCGGCCCCGGCCTGGCAATGGCCAGGTTCTTGGGCACCAGTTCGCCGAGAACCATCTGCAGGCCGGTGGCGACCGCGAGGGCGGTCGTGACGGCGATCCCCGCCGCCGCGCCCTCGCTGACGCCGAGGCCCGCAAGCGGACCGCGCAGGAGCGTGGCCAGCGACGGCTCCGCCAGGTAGCCGACGACCAGCGACGTCACGGTGATCCCCAGTTGCGCACCGGACAGCTGCGTCGACAGGCTGCGCAACGCCGCCAAGACACCGGCCGCCGTCTCGTCACCGGCTTCGGCGGCGTCGGCGACCTTGGACCGGTCGACGGTCACCAGGCTGAACTCGGCCGCGACGAACAGGGCGTTGGCCAGCAGCATCACACCGGCGAGCGCGAGCAGCAGCCAGGCCACGGTCATGGCTGCACGATCACGGGACGAGACATGTGACACCAGTGTCGCCGCTCACGGCGGATCTCATGCGGACAATGCGGTATCCCGCTGACGAAGCAGCGTCGTCGCCGTCACTGCCACAAGCGCGGTGCAGCCGGCCGCCGCCACTGCCACGATCAGGGCGCTGCGCGGCCCTTGCGCAACGGCGATGCCGACCAGCGCCCACACGACCACCGCCGCGAACGCGACGTCCGCGCGACGGATCAGCATGGCGATCCCGATGGCGGTGGCCGCGGCGAGCGCGACGGCTCCCCACAGCGGCGCGGACGATCCGCCGTCGATGCCGGCATCGACGGCGACGACGGCGGTGTTCGCGACCGTCGCGACCGTCACCCAGCCCAGGTAGACGCTGAACGGAAGTCGCACCGCGAACCACTGCCCGCGGGAACCGACGGGACCCCGCAGACGCTCGTAGCAGACGGCCAGCGTGATCAGCAGCGCGACGATCAGTACCCACGCCAGCGCGATCTGCAGGTAGTGCCAAGCGAACAGCCAGGCGGCGTTGCACACACAGCTCAGCGCGAACGCGAAACCCAGCCGCTGCAGCCTCGCGTCGTTGCGCTGCGCCGGCAACGCCTGATAGACGGTGAACACGCCGAGCAGCGCGTAGATGACGCCCCAGATGGCGAACACATACCCCGCGGGCGTCACGAACGTGGGGAAGCGGTCGGACACCGCTCCGCTGGTGATGCCATTGATCGGCAGTGCGTTGGCCAGCGCATTGACGGTGATCATCAGAAGGTACGCGGCGACGTTGGCGACCTGTCGCAGCACGGGGTTCAGGGAGCGGTCAACGGTCGCGGTTGCCATCTCGTCGTCCTCGATCGCCGCGAGTACGGACACGAGGGGCGATGCGGCTTGCCGCGGACGGTCAGCGCTTCGCCGTGCGAGCGGTGCCCAGCGCGCGATCCGCCCACTCGACAAGGGTACGTTCGTCGTCGAGAACGGGGGACGGGATCGTCCAGTACGGCATCTTGCCGTGCCGCTGCGCACCAGCCTGTTCGAACGTCGACGACGTGGCGTCGTCGGCTCGCAGGTATGGCGTGCCCTGCGAATCGACGAGGGCGAACATGATGCCGTCCTCGAAGACACCGTGGCCGCCGAACATCTTCTTGGTCGTCACGTTTCCGAGCGCAGCGAGGTCGTCGCGGAGCCGTTCGGCCATCGCCGCGCCGGCGGCGGTCTGCCGCGCGCCCTTCTCACCCATGGGGGTCCTCCGGTCCGGCGTTGCGTTGTGGCAAGGCCGTCTACGTGACGACCGATGGGTTCGGCAGGGAAAGGTCCGCGCACGCGGCGCACGTCCTGGCCGGGATGAGGCCGGCGGCCATCAGCCGTGCGAACAGCCGGCATCCCAGACAGATTCCGGCTGCGGCCTCGAGCGTCGCCGCGCCGAGGATCATCGCGACGAGCACCAGCGCCGGGCCGGTGGCACCGAACGCGAAGTGCAGGACGACGGCCGCCGTCGACAGCACCGCCCCGATGCCCTGCGCGAAGCGCTTCGGAGGGCCGGGAACCAGCTTCTCCGGTAGCGCCAGCCGTGGCGTCACCCCGCGGGTCACCAGCTGACCGAGTGGACTCAGTGTCGGCCCCGTCGCCACGCGGGCGAGAAACCCGTAGGCCAGCACCGCGATCAGCCAGGTGGCGCCGGCAAGGATCGCAATGCACAGCAGTACGACACCTGTCGCGACCAGACGGGCCGAGACCTCGTTGACGGGGTCGGGAAACCTGAACAGCGTACGCATGGCGACACGGTAGATCGTGACGGCGAGCTCGACCCAGGGGCAATGCTGCAAACGACCGGACGATCCGATCGGTCAGGCGCTGTTCGCGCCGACGGCCATCACGGCACCTCGGGCGGGCGACCGTGTCCGAATCCGTTGGTGAAGACCACGTCAGTCTCGGACGCGTCACCGGACGTCATCGGATAGGCGGGCTCGCCGGGCAGCGCCTGGTCGTACTCGATCGCGCTGCCGAGCCCGGCGTCGTCGGACCTGGGAACCGCCTGCAGCCGGCGCGGGCGGACGACCTCGAGCTCGGTCACCGGCTCGGATGGGAAGATCTGCGACACGAACAACAGCGTGTGACGGTCCACCTGGTAGGCGCGCAACCGCTGCAGCGCGATGTCGAGACCCATCTCGTCGAGCCAGACGATCGTCGTGCCGAGCGCCGCCGAGACGTGCTCGCAGAACACGACCATGCGGGGCCTCGCGAGCAGTTCCGTCTGCAGCGGCGCTCCCGCGTGCGACACGAGTCGCTCCAGGGCCGTCTCGTCCGTGCGGTGCTGGCCGCGGGCCCGCAGGTGCCCGGCGTGCATGTCCGCCAGCGTGTCGGGTTCGAGCCGGCTGGCGTAGGCCGCCTGCGTCAACGCCCGCAGCAGCACCCGCTGCGGATCGTCATCGACGAGCACCACGCCGACCACGAGGCGTCCGTCGTCGCCGATGCCCAGAACGTCGATGGCGATCTCGTCGGCGGAGGTTTCGCTGTGCCACCGGAGGTCGGTGGCGACAACACGCACATTCGGGCCGAGCAGTTGCGGGTGCTGCGTGATCCACTCGGTGTAGGAGTCCGACGTGGGCGGACCAGTGTCGCGCAGGCTCACTGGCTCGGACAGCCGTGCATCGATGCCGTCGATGGCGAACATCAGATCGTGAACCATGGTTGACCTACCGCTTCGATGCTGTACACGGACGCTGCCGCGTGTTCGGTCCTGGGGCGGCCGCGGCACCGTCGACGTCATCCGTCAGCGGAGCGCGGCTGGTCGCTGCATCGAGCGTGGAACGCATCGGACACGCAGCTCGCGACCGCAACCTATACCCCGGGTGTGGAGATTGTCACTGCGCGCACTGTACCGTTCGCCATCCGGGAGCGTGTCGGCGCGGGTTCGTGGCGAGAGCCTGCCAAACCGCACCGCGCAGTGGATACCCGCCCCCCGCGCGGTCGGCGCACATCCGAGTCCGCGGAGGACGACCTGGCAGCGCCGTGCCATCCGACGGCTTGGTGACACCGCCGCATTGCCATACGGGGCAACCGTCCGGACACGTCGGATCACACAACTGATTGATCTCACGGAGAGCCACTGTGTCTCTGATGGTGTGGTTGCTGGTCCCACTCGCTGTCTCGGTCATCACCGCAGGTGCCCGCCAGCTCGGGTCCTCGAGCCCGCAACGCCCGGCGCCGCGCGAGCTCGTACGGCGGGCCCTCGTGGTCCTGCCGTCCGACAAGGACCAACGCGCGCTGCTCCGCGCGGTGTCCCGCGCGCTCGAGACCGATCCACGTGTCGACGTCCTGGTGGTCGAGTCCTCGGGGACGTCGGCCGGTGTCGACCAGATCTCGCAACGTGTGAGCGTCCTGCACGAGCCCTCGCTCGATTCGGACACCGCGGCGCTGCAGGTCGGTGCCGCCCGGGGACTGTCCGATGGCTACGACGCGGTCATCGAACTGTCGCTGACGCATTCGCGGCTGGCGCGCCGCATCACGTCGCTGCTCGAGGCGCTCGACGACGGCGCCCACGTGGCGGTCGGATCGCGCTACGTGCCAGGAGGACGCGTGATCGGCTGCCCCTTCGGACGCAGGATGGTGAGCCGGAGCGCGAACGTCACGCTGCGGTGGCTCACCGGCGTGCCCGTGAGCGACCTCACGGCACACATCCGCGCGTACCGGCGCTCGGCCGTGGAGCAGGCGCTGCTCCACGCCAACGGCACGGCACGCGCCCTGGGCGTCGACGTGATGCTGCGCTGCCGGCACGCCGGCCTCCGGGTCACCGAGATACCGGTCACCGCCGCCGGACCGATGTGCACCGCGGTCACGGTGGCGGGCGGTCGCGAACTGCTCGTTCGCGCGTTGCGGGCCCGCCACGACCGTGCACAACCACGCTCGACCGCGACGATCATCGAACGCGTTGACGCCGCAACGGTCGCCACCGGGCGCTGAGCGCTCCGGCGTCGGCGGCTCACGCCCACGTCGCCCGGACGCGCACACGCGGCTACGCTGGTCTGGACGAGGGGGAGCTGATGCGTGGATGGGTGATGGCCGCCGTGATCGGCGCCGGCATCGTCCTGCTGCTCGGAATCGGCATGCGCGCACTCCTGCGCGGCCGCCGTGTTCCGACCAAGGCCAAGCTCGCGATCGCCGCCGCCGTCGTCTGGCTGCTCTCGCCGCTGGACGCCATCCCGGATGTCGTACCTGCGCTCGGGATCCTCGACGACGTCGTCGTGCTGGTGGCAGCGGTGCGGTACGTCCTGGAGCAGATGGACACGGCTCCGGCGATCCAAGAGCGGCTCGCGCAACGCCGGCCGATCGACGTGTCTGACTGGCGGATCGCCGACGACCCGCCCGACAGCCGCTGACGGGCCGGCTGGTCCGACCCGCCGTCGCCTGGGCGCGCCGGGACTCGTCGGGGTCAGGGCGACAGCGAACGGTCTTCAGCGGTGGGCGCTACGCGCGTGTCGCGGCGCGGCTGATGTCGGTGATCGTCACCTGATCGAGGGCCCGGAGTGCCGTCGGCCGCAACCGCAGCTTCACGCGTCGGCTCCCACCACCGACGATCACGCGGTCCAGCGACATGATCGGCGTGTCGACGAACACCGACAGCTCGCCGGGCAGACCGATCGGGGTGATCCCTCCTGGCACCATGTGCGTCTGCTCGATCGACTCGTCCGCCGTGGCGAACGACGCCTTCCGGGCGCCGACCAGCGTACGTGAGTGGCGGTTGAGGTCGAGTTGCCGCGTCGCCTGGACGATGCACGCCGCGTAGCGCAGGTCGCCGGTCTTCGAGCGGACGAGGATGCAGTTGCCCGACTCCAGCATCGAGTAGCCGTAGCGTTCGCAGAAGGTCGCGGTGTCGGCAAGGTCCGGGTCGATCCAGAGCACTTCGACGTCGGGGTCGAGTTCGCGCGCAACCGCGAGGACTCGGGCTTGGATGCGGGCGGTGTCGATGTGCTCCACCGGCCGGACCCTACACGGGCACACGGGCACGATCTGTGGGCCGAGTCGTGGAGCGGGGCGGACGCGCGACGGCGGGCCGCTGCCGACAACGGTAGTTTGCACTGCGACACCCCGGGGGTCCGGCGGGCAGGGCCCGGCACCCCACGACTCAACGGCAGGTCGCTGGTGATGACTGAAGCCCCATCGACGCTCGACGGTGCCCGGGTCCTCGTCACCGGCGGGTCCGGCTTCATCGGCGGAGCGATCGTGCAGACGCTGCGCTCCGCCGGTGCACACGTGCGCATCGTGGATCGCCGTGCCCCGACCGTCGAGGGTGTGCCGACCGTGATCGGGGATCTGCGTGACCCCGACACGGTCGAGCGGGCCGTGACCGGCGACCTGGACGGCATCGTCCACCTGGCCGCACGGACTTCGGTGCTCGAGTCGGTGGAACACCCCCGCCAGACGACCGAGCACAACGTGGGCGTCACCGCCGCACTGCTCGAGCGTGCGCGCGCCCGCGGGGTGGCACGCTTCTACCTCGCGTCGACCAACGCGGTGACCGGTGACGTCGGGGCGCGGACGATCACCGAGGACATGGCGCTTCGCCCGCTCACGCCGTACGGCGCGACCAAGGCGGCCTGCGAGATGCTGTGCAGCGGCTACGGCGCGGCGTACGCCATGCAGACGTGCGCGCTGCGGCTGACGAACGTGTACGGCACCGGCATGTTCCACAAGGACAGCTTCGTCCCGCGACTGATGCGCGCCGCGCTGTCGGGTGAGTACGTCCAGGTCTACGGCGACGGCACCCAGCGCCGGGACCTGGTCAACACCCGGGACGCGTGTGCCGCCCTGCTGCTGGCGTGGCAGCACGACGTGACCGGTCCGATGATCGTCGGGTCGGGTCGGTCGGTCAGCGTCCTGGACCTCGTCGCCGCCGCGCGCGAGGCGACGGGCCGCGAGTTGCCGGTCAAGCACGTCGAGGCCAAACCCGGTGAGATGCCCGCGGTGATCGTCTCGATCGAGCGTGCCCGCCGGATCGGCTACCAGCCGCAGGTGTCGCTGGTCGACGGGCTCCGCCAGGTCTGGGACGAGTTCGTCGCGTGGCAGAGCCACTCCGGTACGCGTTTCGTGGAACCGGGCTCCGCGGAGTTCCACGCGGCCGCCGGACAGTAGCGCCGCGGCCCGAACGGCATGGCCACCACGACCTCCGCTCAGACGCCGAGTGCGTACGTCGCTCCGCCGTCGAGGTCGCTCGCTGCGTTCCTTCGCGGACACTGGCTGTTCAGTCTGCTGTTCGCTGCCGGCGTGGTGCTGCGCGCGGTCACGGCTCTGGCGTATCGCCCGGCGCTGCTGTACATCGACTCACTGTCGTATCTGACGAACATCGGTCCACTGCGCCCGTCGGGTGCGCGTCCCATCGGCTACTCGGTGTTCCTGCGCCCGCTGACCGCCTTCGGCGACCTTCGGGTGGTGCCGGTCGTGCAGCACGGCATCGGCCTTGCGCTCGCGGCCGGGATGTATGTGCTGCTGCTGCGGGCAGGCGTGCGCCGCTGGATCGCGGCGCTCGCGGCGGCGCCGGTCCTGCTCGACGCCTACCAGTTGCAGATCGAGCAGAACGTCCTGTCCGAGACGCTGTTCCAGGCGATGGTGTTCGGCGGCATCGTGCTGCTGATCGACGGCGTCGGTCGGCAGCGGCCCTTCAGCCGTCGGCTGCTCACGGCCGCCGCTGCCGGCGTCGTGCTCGGGCTCGCGGTGCCGGTGCGACTGATCGGGCAGTTCGTCGTGGTGCCCGGTGTCGCCTATCTGCTGTTGGAGCAGGGCCGGCGTTGGCCCCGGCGGGCCGTCGTTGCCGCGTTGTTCGCCGTCGTGTTCGCGGTCCCGGTGCTGGCGTACATGGCGTTCTACCAGTCGAGGACGGGCGACTTCGCGCTGACACCGGTCGGTGGT
Source organism: Nitriliruptorales bacterium (assembly GCA_024644015.1). GTDB lineage: Bacteria > Actinomycetota > Nitriliruptoria > Euzebyales > JAHELV01 > JAHELV01. Next base: position 16,392 of record JAHELV010000019.1, on the reverse strand, counting down.
CGGATGTTGTACGGCCGGGTGGCCGTGCTGGTCGACTGCGGGCGCATCGACATCCCGGCCGACCAGCGCGACCTGTGCCCCGACGAACCGCTGGGGCAACGGTTGAAGATCGACAACTACGTGTGGAACACCGAGTCGCCGGTCAACCGCCACGACCCGCCACGCGGGATGACGCAGGACCAGTCGCTGCGCGAGTTCGGCGCGCGGGTGATCCGCCAGCAGCCGCTCGATGTCATGACGGCCGTCGCGATCGACATGGGCAAGATGTTCTGGCCGACCAGGGCACAGTTCCCCAACGACGTCGACGTCGGGCGCTGGCAGTTCCAGCAGGTCTATCCGCGCTACGGACGATACCTCGAGGTGCTCGCTGCGTTTGACGCACGCCCGGAGGTGTCGCCGGCTCTGGCGAGCCTGCTGCGGCGCTACCAGCTGAGCGTCGGCTACACACCCGGGCCGGTGCTGCTGGCCTGGTTGCTCGTCGGCCTCGCGGCGGGCCTGGGCGTGGGCACGGCGAGGCAGTCGTCGCTGCGGTCGGCGTGCCTGCTGTGGTCGGTCACCGGCGCGCTCCTGGCAGTGTTGCCGGCGCTCTACGAGTTCTCCTGGCGCTATATGCTGCCCGCGCTCGTCACGATGCCCGTCGCCGGCGCACTGGGCGTCACCGCGTTCACCGATCGGACCCGTGCAATGACCGCGACCGCCGACCGACCGCCGACCGACGGACCGCACAGCACCGCCGGCGCGGTGGACGACGCGGCGGTGGCGCGGTTCCGCGAGGCCCATGACGACCGGCGACTGGGTCCGATCGTCGTCGTGATCGCCGCCTATGACGAGCAGGACGCGCTCGGCGCCGTCCTCGACGGCATCCCCCCGACCGTCGAAGCCATGCCGGTCAGCGTTGTGGTGGTCGACGACGGTTCCGCCGACGCCACCCCCGACGTGGCGCGGCGGCACGGCGCGTATGTCGCGGAGCCGGGGGTCAACCGTGGCCAGGGCGCCGCGTTGCGACTCGGCTATCGCATCGCACGCGAGGGCGGCGCACGGTTCATCGCCACGTTGGACGCCGACGGCCAGTACGACCCGGCCGAGCTGCGCACGGTCCTGCAGCCGCTCCTGGATGACCGCGCGGACTTCGTGACCGGCTCACGTCGACTCGGTCGCGAGGAGACGACCGACGGCTTCCGCCGAGCGGGCGTCCGGTTCTACGCGTGGCTCGTCAGCGCGTTGACGCGCCAGAAGATCACCGACACCTCGTTCGGCCTTCGGGCGATGCGCGCGGAGGTCACGTCGACCGTCACGTTGCGCCAGCCGCAGTACCAGTCGTCGGAACTGCTGATCGGTGCGCTGGCACACGGGTTCCACGTCGTCGAGGTGCCCACGACCATGCGGCAGCGTGCGGCCGGCGCGTCGAAGAAAGGCCACAACCTGCTGTACGGGTTGCGCTACGGCGGGGTCGTCGTCGGGACCTGGCTCAGGGAACGGTCTCGACATCGCGCGTAGCAGGGTGGGCGCCGGTGGGCGCCGGACGATCGCGGAACACCAGACGGTCCAGCAGGACGTACTTCGCCAGGAACAACCCGCCGTTGATCGCCGCAAAGGTCGCACCCACCAGGAGCACGTCGATCGCGCGCGGCAGCGTGACGGACTGCACCCACCGGTCGGCGGCCCATGTGCCGGCCGCCGATGCCACCACACTGAGACTGACCACCGCGGCATACGGGAGCAGCTCGTCGCGCAGACCCGGTCTGCCACGACGCTGCCACGCCCACCGCCGGTTCAGCACGTAGTTGACCGGGATGCCGGCGGCGAACGCGAGCACCGACGCGACCTGCGGCCGGGCCCACCCCGAGCCGTAGGACAGCAGAAAGACAATCTCGCTCGCGGTGAACGCGACGACGGAGCCCACGGCGTACTTCGAGAACCGTTTGACGCCTGGACGGCGCCACAGTCTGTGGACGTGGTCACCGGTGCGGGTTGGATCCATCGCGCCTGATGCTACGGTGTCCGCTGGCGTGTCGCCCGACGGGCGCATGACCCCCGGACCGAACGACACGCGCCGGCAGATCCTGTGACGTGCCTGCGGGGTCGCGGGCGGGGGCCGTCGGTTGGCACTGTGCGACCTCCGTAGTAGGTTTCCCGGTCAACATGGCGTAAAGGACCGACATGCGCACGCTGGTTCTCGGTGGAGACGGATACCTCGGGTGGCCCACGGCGCTGCACCTGTCGCGCGCGGGCCACGACGTGGCCGTCGCCGACAACTTCGCTCGCCGGCAGTACGACTTCGAGCTCGGCGTCGAGAGCCTGGTCCCCATCCAGACGCTGCAGGCGCGCGCCCGCGTGTGGAGCGAGCTGACCGGACGAGACATCGCGATCCACGTCGGTGATCTCACCGATCCCGAGTTCACCATCGAGATGATCCGGTCGTTCCACCCGGACACCATCGTCCACTTCGGTGAGCAGCGCGCCGCGCCGTACTCGATGATCGACCGGTCCCACGCCGTGTACACGCAGGTCAACAACGTGGTCGGCACGCTCAACGTCCTGTTCGCGATCGGTGAGGTCGATCGTGACATCCACCTCGTCAAGCTGGGGACGATGGGTGAGTACGGCACGCCCGACATCGACATCGAAGAAGGTTGGCTCGACGTCACGCACAAAGGGCGGTCCGACCGGGTGCTGTTCCCTAAGCGGCCGGGCTCGTTCTACCACCTGTCGAAGGTGCACGACAGCCACAACATCGAGTTCGCCTGCCGCATCTGGGGGCTGCGTGCCACCGACCTCAACCAGGGCGTCGTCTATGGGCTGGCGACGCCGGAGACGGCGCTGGATCCCCGCCTGAGCACCCGCTTCGACTACGATTCGGTGTTCGGCACCGTGCTGAACCGCTTCATCATCCAGGCCGTCATCGGTCACCCCCTGACCGTGTACGGGTCGGGCGGGCAGACCCGGGGCCTGATCGACATCCGTGACACCGCGGCGTGCGTCCGGCTGGCGTCCGAGCATCCGGCCGAGCCCGGCGAGTTTCGCGTCTTCAACCAGATGACGGAGGCCAAGTCGGTCGCCGAGCTGGCCAAGACCGTGGCCGAGACCTACGCCAAGGACGCGCAGATCGAATTCCTCGACAATCCCCGCGTCGAGGCGGACACGCACTACTACAACGTCACGCACACACGGCTGGTCGAGCTCGGGCTCGAGCCGCATCTGCTCGCCGACACCCTCATCGAGTCGTTGTTCGGCATTGTCGAGCAGCATCGTGACCGCATCGACGAGCGCGCGCTGCGCCCGACGGTCAACTGGCGGACCACCGCCAATCCGCGCACCACCGTGCACCCCTGACCCACCCCCGGGCCACGCCCCAACGCCCCTCCAGCACCCGCACCACCCCGCACTCGCACGACCACCCCGCACCCGCACGACCACCTTTCGCACGAAGTGCGGGGTGGTCGGCGCAAGGTGTGCTTTTGCCGTCGTATCGACACCCACCCCGCCATGGCGCGACCACCTTCTCCACAGGTCCTGCCCGCTGGTCGCGCCACCGCGCATGAAACGGCAACGATCATGCGACCGGCACGGCGTGCAGGTGTCAGACGATCCGGGTGCCGCTGCCGTGAACGAACTCGGCGAACTGGTCCGTGAGTGCGGTGGTCACCGGGCCCCGCCGCCCGTCGCCGATCCGACGGCCGTCGACTTCGATGACCGGCGCCAGCTCGCCCATGGTGCCCGTGCAGAACATCTCGTCGGCGCCGTAGACGTCGGACAGCGACAGATCACGCTCGACCGCCGCGATGCCATGGTCCCCACACAGCTCGAGCACCACCGCTCGCGTGATCCCCTCCGGGCACGACATCGTGAGCGGCGTGGCCACCGAGCCGTCACGCACGACGAACACGTGCGTCGCGTTCGTCTCGGCGACGAAGCCCCGCAGATCGAGCATGAGCGCGTCGTCGACCCCGGCCGCGTTGGCTTGGAGCTTGGCCAGGATCGAGTTGATCAGATTGCACGAGTGGATGTTCTGGTCGACGCAGTCCGGTGGGATGCGCCGGATACCCGACGTCACGAGTCGTATGCCGGCGCGGTCGTACACCACAGGTTTGTGTTCGGCCACGATGATCAGCGTCGGACCGGCGGTGTTCAGCCGCGGATCCATGCCGCTGGTGTACTTGACGCCCCGCGTCAGCGTCAGGCGTACGTGGATGCCGTCTGACATGTTGTTGGCCCGCAGCGTGCGGCGCAGCTCGCGTGTCAGCCGCTCGTGGGACGGGATCGCATCGAACGCCAGTGCCCTGGCCGATCGGTGCAGACGGTCGAGGTGCTCGGTCAGGCGGAACACGCGCCCCTCGTAGACGCGCAGCCCCTCCCACACCGCGTCGCCACCCTGCACCACCGAGTCGAAGGGGCTGACGCCGGCACTGTCGCGGTGCACGAGGCTGCCCGAGATGTTGATCAGCAGGTCCCGGTTGCGCTCGTCGAACTGCTGCAGCATCACGTGCCCACGGTGATCAGCCGATGGGCCGCCAGACGCGCGTAGATCTCGTCGGCCGTGGCGAGCAGGTCACCGAAGCGCCGGTCGACCTGCACGTCACGCTGGCGATACGCCGCGAAGCCCGTCGACCGTTCGACGTCGCCGTACCAGTGGTCCGCCCACACCCCGTCGGTGGCGCGACGGCCCGGCGGCCACGACAGCATGCGGTCACTGAAGGCGACGCCGACGGCATCGCACAGTGCGGCCAGGACTGTCGGTGGGTCGCGCAGCAGGTCCGCCGCGTCGATGACCGGTGGGACCGCGTCGGTCCCGGCGACGTGCGAGAACAGCCGCCATTGCTGCGGGAGGCCCAGATCCTCGAGGGTCGGTCGTCCCTGAACACGGACATAGCTGGAGATGACCTCGGCCGGCGTCCGGATCAGAAAGCAGTTGTGGAGCCCGTCGAGCCAGTCGAGATCGACGTCGTCGGTCACGTGGTGCGTCATGTGCTTCTGGTACCACACCGCATGCCCACCGGGTGCCGGGCCGGCCAGGCGTCGGGTCACCTGCCGCCAGTCGGCGTCGTACGTCGCCAGGATCCGGTTCCGAGCGGGGTGGTCGGCGTCGGTTCGGCGGAGGTAGTGCGCGTACAGCGGTTCGTCGGTGACGATCGTGTCGCTGCGATTGCCCCACGATCGCATCATGGCGGTCGACAGGGAGCGCGGGCCGGACCACATGGCGACCCGCACGGTGCGTCTCATGCGGCAAGGCCGAGGATCGGCTCACCCATGATCGGCGGCGAGCTCGTCAGCGAGGGCGAGCAGTTCATCTGCGACCCGCTCCTCGTCGGCGAGCGGCAGCAGGTGGTTGTCGGTGTCCAGCACCCGCACGGGCCACCCGTTGTCGCGTGCGGCCTCAACGGTGGGACCGTAGCTGTGACTGAATATCAGTGCGCCGACGGGCGCATCGGGCCAGCCGATCGACGTCGGGATCTGCTCGACCCAGTAGCTCGGCGGCGGCGGCCGTAGCTGTGCGAGCAGTTGGTTCCGACGCTTCTCGTCGGGAACGAGCGGAGCCACGTCGTCCTCGGTCCAGGCCGGGAACCGCAACCCGTCGTTCAGTAGCGAACGCACGTGCGCTGCGAGCTCAGGCAGCTCGTCGTCGAGCTGCTCGAGACGGCTGCGTCCGCACGGCGGCAGACCGGCGTCCGCGAGGATTTCGGCCGTCACGCGGTAGCCGGCGTCACGCAGTACGGGGCCGACGACTCCGAGCAACTGTCCCGCTGCGCTGTGCGCGACGAGCACGAGTGGCATGCCGGGCTCGACATCCTCGGCGATGGCGCGCACGACGCAGCGGGTGTGCTGGCGCCAGAACGGCGGAGAGCCATCGTCGGTCAGCTCGGGCACGGTCGTCGCGACGTGGCGGTCCCGCAAGGTGTCAGCGACCGGTTCCCAGGTGCCAGGTCCGGCGATCGGGCTATGGACAAGGACGAAGGCCCGGCGCTCGGCCAACCAGCACCCCTTTGTCGATCGCAGTCACCGTGCAAAGCGCTCCACGTAGTATGTGCGATCCTCGGCGTTGCATGCGCCTATGCCGTACCGGACCATCTGCGGGTCCATGCGATCGCGGCGGTGGACGCGGGTACGGGTCCACCAGGCGTGCATCGTCCGGGCGCCCGCGTCGGGATCGTCGTCGATTACCAGGCCGGTGTTCTCGCTGTGGCCACCTGCCTCGGAGAGCCGCTCGCGGTCTCCACTCAGCGGGATGTCGCCGCGCGCCATCGCGCAGGCATCGCGCGCGGCGGTCGCGACCAGGTCGGCATCGATCTTCAACGTCGCCAGTCCGGCGCGGGTGCGCTCCCTGTTCAGTGCGACATAGACCGGCTCGGCTCGGGGCTCCAGCGCGCTCGTGCCGGGGGCGACCTGGATTGTGTCGGCTCTCGCCGCGCGCTCCGCGAGCGGCCCGGTCAGCGACGAGGCCCGGCCCATGCCGAAGGCGACGAGGATCAGCACGCCGAGCAGAACGCTGGCGGCGCGTGCCCGGCGTCGGCGATGCCGATGAGCCATCCGTTGCTCCGATGCTGCGGATCGTCCGGTGGGTCAAGCATGTCGCCCGAGATCGGCATGCCAATGATCCACGCTTGTCCGAGCGGGAAGTTTCTGCCGGCCCGTCAGTGTGCGCCGCCGGCGACGGCCACGACATCCATGCGATTCCGCTGGTCAGGCGCATGCCAGGAGGCCCGATGTCCGGATGGCCACGGGGGCGAGAATCTGGAGGAACAGTCGCAGATGTCTGTACCCTGGCCGCATGAGCGCGGCTGCACAGGCGCCGCCGTCTGGCCTTGGAGGTGCGGATGGACTGGGTGTCCTGGCTGATCGTGGCCGTGGTTGTACTGTTCGTCGTGTTCGTCGTGTTCGCGCTGATACAGCGCCGGCGCCGAGCCGGGGGCATCGTCGTCGATCGCAAGGGACGGCGAGGTCGATGAGCCTGGTCATGCGCGCCGGTGAGATCACGGGCCGCCCGATCGTGACGCTCGACTCCGGCGAGGACATCGCAGAAGTCAGAGATGTGGTGTTCTCGCACGACGCCGGCCGCCTGGTCGGTTTCACGCTGAACAAACGCGGGTGGCTGTCGGGGCCCCTCAAGCGGGTCCTGTCCTGGTCGGGCGTCCACGCGCTCGGGCCGGACGCGATCACGGTCTCGAGCCGCGACGTTCTGGTGGCGCCGGACCCCGAGGTCTTCGACCGGGACGATGCGGAGGACGTCGTCGGCGGCCGCGTGATCACCGACAGCGGCCAGGAACTGGGTGTGGTGACCGATCTGGTGTTGGCGGTCGATGAGCAGGCGCGGGTCGTCGGCTACGAGATCGGTGGTCCCGCCGTCGAGCAGGGTCCCGGCAGCGACCGGCGCTACATACCGCTCCCCGAGACGTTCTCGGTCTCGGCGTCGGCGCTCATCGTGCCCGCCAGCGTGACCGGGTTCATCCGTGACGACCTGTCCGGGTTCGGTGGCGCGGTCGACGACTTCCGCTCACAGCTGGAGCGCTCCCAATGACGCTCCGGTTCGCCGGGGCCGAGAACACGCCCGTCTACAGCAGAGCGTCCGCCGACGAGATCGGACGGGTCATCCGATATGTCGTTGCCGCGCCGACACGTTCTGTCGTGGCACTGCACGTCGGTGGTCGCAGGAGCAGGGCGGCGCTGGTCGACTGGGAGCATGTGGTCGGCTTCGGTCCCGATGCGGTGGTCATCGACAGCGAAGACCATCTGCGACACCCTGACGGCGACTACGAGCAGCGGGTGGCGTCGGGCGACCTGGACCTGCGTGGCAGGCGGGTGCTGACCGACACCGCGTACGAGATCGGGCCCCTGGTCGACGCGGAGTTCGACGAGACCACCGGCGAGGTCGTCATGCTCGAGACGGATCGCACGACGGTACGCGGTGCCGGTCTGATGACCATCGGACCGTACGCGATCATCGTCCGGCACGACGCGGTGCAGCCGGCGGACGATCCCGCTGCGGACTGACCGGGTCGTCCACGACGCACGGTCGCCGGTCGGACGCGTTCAACGACCGGCTCCGCCGGTGCGATCGCGGTGCAGCAGGAACGCGGCCGCCACGCCGCCGGCGGCGCCGAACAGGTGGCCCTGCCACGACAGCCCGTCGCGGGGCACGAGTCCGGCGAGCAGGCCCGTGCCAAAGACCGCGATCACCACGACCGTGACCGCGAGTTGCGTGGCACGCCGCGACATGAACCCGCGCACGATCAGGTATGCGGCGTACCCGAACACGACCCCGCTGGCTCCGGCGGTGATCGACGCCGACGGAGCCAGCAGCCACACGCCCATGCCACTGAACAGTGCCGCCACGACCGTGACCACAACGAAGCGAGCGGCGCCCGCGGCGGCGATGAGGAGCCCGAGCACGACGAACGGGATGGTGTTGGCGGCCAGGTGCCCGAAGCCGTAGTGCAGGAATGGCGCGACCACGACCCCCGTCAGCCCGGCGACCGTTCGTGGCAGGATGCCGAACGCATCGAAGGCGTGCCGCGTCAGCACGTCGACGACCTCCAGCAGCCACATCAGCGCGACCAGGCCCAGCACGATCCGTATGCCGGATCGGATCGGCGACCTTCCCGGGAGACCGTCGTGGCGTCCTGGGGAGCCGACCGAGCGTCGCGGGGAACGATCTGCCCAGCTGCGGACATCAGCATCCCCAGAGGCCGACGATCCGCTTGATCCGGTCATCAGGTGGGCCACCTTGCCGATGAGGTCGTGGATCCCATCATGACCTCGGGGGTGCGCGC
>JAHELV010000019.1:0-7527 GCA_024644015.1 Nitriliruptorales bacterium | reverse complement strand
CCCGGGGCCCGGTGGTGGGCGCACCGCGGATGGACCGCTACGGTACGGCGTCATGGACAGGACGAAACCAGACGTGGCCATCCCGGACGACGTGACGCCCGGCAAGCAGCTCAAGGTCGAGGACATCGAGGTCGGCGCCGGCCCCGAAGCGACGCGCGGGCAGCAGGTCGCCGTGCACTACGTCGGTGTCGCGTGGAGCACGCGGCAGCAGTTCGACGCCTCGTGGGACCGCGGCGAGCCCCTGCAGTTCCGGCTCGGCGCCGGCGAGGTTATCGTCGGCTGGGACCAGGGCGTCGCCGGGATGCGGGTCGGCGGACGCCGCCGGTTGACCATCCCGCCCTCGCTCGCGTACGGCTCACGCGGCGCAGGCGGCGTCATCGGGCCCGACGAGACGCTGGTGTTCGTCGTCGACCTCGTCGCCGCCTGACGGTGAGGCGCACCCGCCCGGCCACCGCCGCGGCGACCGAGCGCACCTGCTCGCGCCGCGCCAGCACCACGGGCTCGGCTGGGTGCGCGAGCGGCGGTGACGGCGGCGCCGTTCAGTCGCGTGACTCCTCGGACCCGTCGGTCGTCCAGCGCAGGTGGTATGCGCCGGCGTCGTCGGTCCGGTGGTACGTGTGCGCCCCGAAGTAGTCGCGTTGCGCCTGGATGAGGTTCGCCGGCAGCCGCTCGCGACGCACGCCGTCGTAGTAGCTGAGGGCCGATGACAGCGCGGGCACGGCGATCCCGGACGCGACGGCGGTGGTCACCACCCGTCGCCAGGCGTCCTGGCCTTCGGCGACGCGAGAGCGGAAGTAGTCGTCGAGCAGCAGGTTGTCCAGGTCGGGCGCTCGGTCGTACGCCTGCTTGATGCGGTCGAGGAACTTCGCGCGGATGATGCAGCCACCCCGCCAGATCGTGGCGATGCTGCCGAGGTCGAGATCCCAGTCGTACTCGGCAGTCGCCGCAGCAAGCTGCTCGAAACCCTGTGCGTACGCCACGATCTTGGCCGCGTACAGCGCTGCGCGGACGTCGTCGACCAGGCCGTCCGCGGCGATCGATCCGTCCGGACCCGGGCCGCGCAGCACGGACGCGGCATGGTGTCGCTGCGCGTTGCGCGACGACACGACCCGGGCGTACACCGCCTCGGTGATCGCCGTCGACGGGACCCCAAGCTCCAGCGCGAGCTGCGCCGTCCACCGGCCGGTGCCCTTCTGTGACGCTTCGTCGACGATCATGTCGACCATGGGCTCGCCCGTGCGCGGATCCGCGGTGCCCAGGATGTCGGCGGTGATTTCGATGAGGAACGACTCGAGGTCGCCGGCGTTCCAGTCGGCGAAGACATCGGCGAGCGCGTCGGTCGACAGGCCGGCGCCATGCCGCAGCACGTCATAGCTTTCGGCGATCAGCTGCATGTCGGCGTACTCGATGCCGTTGTGGACCATCTTGACGTAGTGACCGGCACCGTCGGGACCCAGGTAGGTGCAGCAGGGCGTGCCGTCGACCTGGGCGGCGATGGTCTCGAGCGCCTCGCCGACCTCCTCGTAGGCGTCTGCGCGGCCGCCGGGCATGATGCTCGGTCCGTGCAGCGCGCCCTCTTCGCCTCCGGAGATGCCGGTTCCGAGGAAGCGCAGTCCGCGGCTGGTCAGCTCACGCTCGCGGCGGCGCGTGTCGGCGAAGTGGGCGTTGCCGCCGTCGATGATGATGTCGCCCGCGTCGAGCCGGTCGCTCAGCTCGGCGATGACGGCGTCGGTTCCCGCGCCCGCCTTGACCATCAGCAACAGCCTGCGCGGACGTTCGACTGCGGCGAGCAGCTCCTCGATCGTCTCGGTGCCGACGATCGGCCCGTCACCGCCGTGGGCCTCGACGAACTCCGCTGTGCGTGCGGACGTGCGGTTGTACACGGCGACCGGAATGCCGTGGCTGGCGATGTTGCGTGCCAGGTTCTGGCCCATGACGGCCATGCCAATGACGCCGATGTGCGCCGTGTCAGTCATCGGGACTCCTCACCTCGTGATTGCTGGCAGCGTGGGGCGCCGGCTCGCAGACGTGCGGGACACCGGCTGTGGTCACTGCGCGGTCGGCGGTGGTCGCTGTGCGATGCGCGCGGCCCACCACAGCAGCGGCAGCTGCAACGGCACCCGGACCCAGGCGGCCGCTGCGGTGCCCAGCCAGCCCGGCAGCCCGCTGTAGCCGCCGTCCAGCGCGGCCTGCACGTTGGCGACCCACACACCTGCGATCGTGGCGAACGCGAGCACGCCTCCCGAGCGCGCGGTCCGGTGCGCCGCCAGCAGCGCAGCCGATCCCAGCTCCGCGGCGGTCGCCAGTCGGTTCCACGCCCGGGGGGTGCCGGGCAGCCACAACGGGACGAGACGCTCGAAGCCGGCCGGGGCCACGATGTGGGCCGCGCCGGTGGTCGTCAGCAGCGCCGCCAGCAACAGCCGCGAGCGGGTCGCCTGCGGTGTCATCGGCAGCTCAGATCTCCGGGAGGCTGAAGCGGTCAGGGTCCTGCGGCATGTGCCAGCGCCGGGGCAGCAAGAGGTCGACGGCAGCGTCAGGACCCCACGAGCCCTGCGGATACGGGTGCGGGTCACGCATGTCGAGGATCGGTTCGACCAGCTCCCATGTGCGGGCGATGCCATCGGTGCGGGTGAACAGCGTCCGGTCGCCGAGCAGCGCGTCATGGACGAGGCGTTCGTAGGGCCCGATGAGCCGGCTGCCGGTCTCGCCGTACGTGAAACGCATGTTCGCGCGGCCCAGCCGCAGCGCCGGCCCCGGCAGCTTGGCCAGGAAGCTGAAGCCGGCGCCACCCCCGGACAGATCGAACGTCAGGTGGTCGCGCTCGAGCCCGCTCTCGGGCACCTCTGAGAACATGGTCGCCGGTGGGCGCCGGAACGCCAGCGTGACCAGCTGCTCCTTGGCGGCCAGCGCCTTGCCGGTGCGCAGGAAGAACGGCACACCGTCCCAGCGCCAGTTGTCGATGTGCACCCGTGCGGCGACGAACGTGTCGGTCGCGGAGTCGTCGGCGACGCCCTCGAGGTCGCGGTAGCCGTCGTACTGGCCGATCACGACATCGTCGGCCGACAGCTGCCGCATCGAGTCGAACACCTTGAACTTCTCGTCGGTCAACGGCCCCGATCGCAACCTGACCGGCGGCTCCATCGCAACCACCGACAGCACCTGGAACAGGTGGGTGACCATCATGTCGCGGATCGCACCGGTCTTGTCGTAGAACGCCACGCGGTTGTCGACGCCGAGGTCCTCGGGCACGTCGATCTGCACGTGATCGATGTGCGCGCGGTTCCACATCGCCTCGAAGGCGCCGTTGGCGAACCGGAAGGCGAGCAGGTTCTGGACCATCTCCTTGCCGAGGAAATGGTCGATCCGGTACGTCTGATCTTCACGTAGCACACCGCGCACGATCTCGTCCAGGGCGGCGAAGCTGGCAGGATCCGAGCCGAACGGCTTCTCGTAGACGACGCGCGCGTTCTTGGCGAGCCCGGCCTCGCCGATCCCGGCGGTGATGGGCCCGAACGTGCTGGGCGGCGTCGACAGATAGAGCAGCAGCTGCGGGTCGTCGTCGAACTCGTGGCTGCTGCGCGCGACGGCGTCGGCGAGCACCTGCGTGTCGCCGGGTCTGAAGTCGGTCGATGTGAAGGTGAGGCGCTGGGAGAACTCGCCGAAGTGCTCGTCGTCGAAATCGCAGCGTTCGTGCTCGCGGATGGCGTCATGCGCCACCTGCCGGAAGTCGTCGTCGCTGACCTCGCTGCGCGCGGTGCCGATGACGCGCCAGTTGCGGGGCACCAGACCCTCCGCATCCAGGTTGTACAGCGCAGGCAGCAGCTTGCGCCTGGACAGGTCGCCGTTGGCGCCGAAGATGATCAGCAGCGTGTCGGGCGGAGTGCGTGCCGGTTCCATAGCAGCCTCTCGACGACGATGCGTTCTCATGTCCTACCCACGGGCTGCGGCCCGCCCACTCCCTCGTCACCACCCTGTCGCGCGGCCAACGCGCGGACCGGCAGGCGAAGTGTACGCGGTCCGCATGTGGCGTCTGTAGGCGATCCTGCGGCCGTCGTGCGGGTCGCGACCACCGCTGCGCGACCCTCGTCGGCAGCGCCGCGGGATAGCCTGAGCGCCGCTCTGCAATCGACCCCAATGGGCGAATGGCATGCCCATGCGTGCCCGTACCTGGATGTGATGACGCAAACGCTGATCCGGCCGACGGCGCCGGTGGAGAGGCCGAAACCCGGGCCGGTCCTGGACTACAGGCCGGCACTCGACGGCCTGCGCGGAATCGCGGTGCTCGCGGTGATCGCGTACCACCTCGACGTACCGGGGTTCGCGGGCGGCTTCCTGGGAGTCGATCTGTTCTTCGTGTTGTCTGGCGCGTTGATCACGACGGTGCTGCTCCTCGAGCGCGATCGACGAGGGCGGATCGACTACGTACGGTTCTGGGCGCGCCGGGCACGCCGGCTACTGCCGGCGGTGGTGCTGCTGGTCGCAGTCGTCGTGTCGCTGGCGCGCTCCGACATCGGCATACGAGGCGATGCGCTGGCCACGCTGGGATATGTGGCCAACTGGCGGTTCGCGGCGCAGGCGCGCTCCTACTTCGCGGAGGCCGTCGCGATGTCGCCGCTGAACCACATGTGGTCGCTGGCGATCGAGGAGCAGTTCTACATCGTGTGGCCGCTGGCCATCGGTGCGTTGTCGCGGTCACGCCGGACGATGGCAGCGGCACTTGTGAGCCTGGCGGTCGCATCGGTCGCCTGGCTGGCATGGCTGTACGTCACCGCGGACCCGTCTCAGGCCTATTACCACACGATCGCCCGCATGCACGAGCTGGTGATCGGCGCGCTGGCGGCGCTCGCGCTGGTGGGCGTGTCGCGACGCGCAGCCGGGTTGCGCGCCTGCGCCCGTCGCCTCGTGCTGCCCGCCGTCGCGGTGATCGCTGGGGCGATTGCGTTGATCGACGACGGCACCGCTGTCTACTACCTCGGCGGCTCCGTGGCGTTCAGCGTGGCGGTCGCGGTTGTCATCCTCGGCGTGGAGGGTGATCGCCCGAGCCGCGTTCGGCGTGCGCTGTCGTGGCGTCCACTCGTTGCGGTCGGCACCGTCTCCTACGGACTGTATCTGTGGCACTGGCCGTTCGTCGTGTGGTTCCGCCGCTGGGAGCTGGACGGGTTCCCCCTCGGCCTGGCGGTGGTCGCGGCGACCGCGACGGCGGCTGCCCTGTCGGCGTGGGCGGTCGAGCGACCGGTCCGCGCCGGTCACGTGTGGCGGCTCGACCTGACGCCGCGAAGGACGCTCGTAGCCTCGGCGCTCGCACTGGCTCTGACGGCCGGCGCGGTCATCGTCGCGACGCCGCAGCGCCTGCAGCCGGCGTGGACACAGGCCGTCACCGGCGAACCGACGGTCATCGTCGCTGCTCCGGCCGCGCACTCTGCGCGGGACACGCGCCGCGACAACGCCGCACTCGACCGTGTCGGGGGGACGCCCGCAGGTGCGCCCGGGCCGGCGGCCGATCGCCGCTCCGAGCCGCGCGAGCCGCTCGTCGTCGGCGTCGTCGGCGACTCCGCCGCCGCCTCGATGCTGCCCGGCATCGCCGAGGCGGCAAGGCGTCGCGGCGACGAGGTGGTCTCGGTCGCCGCGCGTGGCTGTCCGATGGTGCCGGTCTGGCAGCTTGACCCCGACGGCCACTCGCTGAGCTACTCGCAGGACTGCCGCAGGCACGTGCAGACGGCGTTCTCCCAGCTCGTCGACCGACACGACCCCGACCTGGTCATCTGGTACAGCGGTCGTGACAGCCAGACCCGGTTCATCGTCGACGGACAGCAGACCGCGCCGGGCGACGCGCTTCACACGCGCACGGTTCGCGCCGGGTTCGAACGGGCGGTCGAGCGGCTCACCGCAGGGGGCGCGGACCTGGTGATCATGCGATCGCTGCCGCGGCACGGCAGCGCGGTGACTGACTGCGACCGACCGCCTGTGCCGGGTGTCCGCTGGTGCGACAAGGTCGACCGCTACGCCGGCCCGACCGGCCAGAACGCCTTGTACGAGGAGCTGGCGCGGCGCCACGCGCAGATCACGCTGATCAGTCAGGCCGGTCTGGTCTGCGGCCACGGGCCGGTCTGCGACGACTCGATGACCGAGTTCGAACGCTGGCGTTCGGATCTGACGCACTTCGGCGGTATGGGTGCACTGCGGATCGGCGAGGCGATCATGGCCGACGCGCTCGCGCAGTCCGGCAACGACTGACCGGTGCCAGGCCCGCTCGCCCGGCCGAGCGGACGCTGGTTCGCGTACCCTCGGTGACACCGATGGCCGGCCGCCGCACGAACCTGGCGCTGCTCGTCGCGCTGCTGATCGCGATGGGCACAGGCGTCGGCGCGTTCGCGGTCGGCACCGCGACCGGTCGCGCGGTCGTGGTGAGCCACGGGGTGGCAGGCATCGCCGTCGCGGTGCTGGCACCGTGGAAGCAGCAGATCGTGCGGCGTGGCCTGCGGCGACGGCGACGCGCGCGCTGGGCGGGACTTGCGCTGCTGGTCACGACGGTTGTGACCCTCGCGTCCGGGGTCGCGCAGGCGGTCGGCGCCGCCGTGCCAGTGCCGGTGACGGTCATGCAGGTGCATGTGGGCGCGGCCGTGCTGATGCTCATTCCGATCGTCTGGCATGTCAGGACCCGTCCGGTGCGCCCACGCGTGGGCGATGTCAGCCGCCGGGCGTTGCTGCGCGCCGGCGGGGTTGCGGTGATGGCCGCGGCCGGATGGGCGGCCGCCGAGCGGGTGTACGCCGCAGCCGGCGTGACGCGCCGGTTCACGGGGTCGCACGAACGCGGCTCGGACGATCCTGCGCGGATGCCGGTCACGCAGTGGCTGGCGGACGCGGCGCCGACGGTCGACCCGGATCGGTGGGTGCTGTCGATCGAGGACCGCTCGGGATCGCGTCGGCTGGCGCTGGCCGACCTGCGGGCGGCGCCGCCGCGCAGCCGCCGTGCCGTGCTGGACTGCACGGGCGGCTGGTACGCCGCGCAGACGTGGACCGGTGTGCCGCTGGCCGACCTCGTCGATGTGCGTGACGCCCAGCGGCTGGTGGTCACGTCGTTGACGGGATACTCCCGAGCGTTTCCCGTCGCCATGGTCGACGACCTGCTGCTTGCGCTCGACGTCGCAGGCACGCCCCTGTCGGTTGGGCACGGCGCGCCGGCCCGGTTGGTCGCACCCGGTCGCCGGGGGTTCTGGTGGGTCAAGTGGGTGACCCACATCGGCGTCGATGACCGGCCCTCGTGGCTGCAGATGCCGTTTCCGGCGCGGTGACGGCGGCTACGCTCAACGTCATCCAACCGGGAGACGTCTCGGTCATGACCTCATGTAGCGCCAGCGGTAGGTCACAGCCATGACCTCATGTAGCGCCAGCGGTAGGTCGTCGGTCATGACCTCATGTAGCGCCAGCGGTAGGTCGTCGGTCATGACCTCATGTAGCGCCAGCGGTAGGTCGTCGGTCATGACCTCATGTAGCGCCAGCGGTAGGTCGTCGGTCATGACCTCATGT
>JAHELV010000111.1 GCA_024644015.1 Nitriliruptorales bacterium | reverse complement strand
GGATCACGAGCGGGCGGCTTGCACAATACATGCAACAACAGCATAATGCATGCATGGCCAGGTCCATCACCATCCGCGACGTCCCCGACGAGACACGCGACGAACTCGCATCGCGTGCCCGCTCGAGCGGCCGATCACTGCAGGAGTACCTGCGCGGCGAGCTGATCGAGCTGGCACGGCGCCCCGACCCCGCTGCGTTGATGACGCGGGTGCGCGACCGCAAGCAGCGTACTGGCAGCCACCTGCCGGCGGGCCGGATTCTGTCCCATCGTGACGCGGACCGCCGGTGACGCTGGTCGTCGACGCGTCGATGGTCACCGCCGCGCTGGTCGACGGCGGTGACGACGGCACCTGGGCCGACGGACTGTTGGCAAGCACCCAGCTCGCGGCGCCGCATCTGATGCCCGTGGAGGTTGCCAACATCCTTCGCCGAGCGGCGCTGTTCGACGACATCTCGGCAGACAGCGCCGCCCTTGCGCACGCCGACCTACTGGATCTGCGCGTCGAGTTGTTCGCCTATGAGCCGTTCGCACCGCGGGTCTGGGAGCTGCGCGACAACCTGACCGCTTACGATGCCTGGTACGTCGCGATCGCCGAAGCGCTCAACGCACCACTTGCCACGCTCGATCGCCGCCTCGCGTCAGCGTCAGGACCGGCGTGTTCGTTCGCCACGCCCACCACGTCGTGAGCCACTGTCAGCGCCTCCGGGTGGATACGAAGCACGTCGTGCGCGGCTTTGGCCCAAGCGACACGACGGTACTGCGTCGTTGCGTCGAACAGTTGGCGCAGTGGACGCGACGGTCCCCGGGGTGTGCGCGTTCGATCGGCCGGGAGGCTGACCACGACGCGCGGTGTTGGCGTCGCGCTGTCAGGCACGCAGGCGGCTGGCCAGCGCGGCGGTCTCCGGCGACGGTGCGGCACCGAGCACGTCGGCCATCATCTGCTCAC
Organism: Nitriliruptorales bacterium; assembly: GCA_024644015.1. Classification (GTDB taxonomy): domain Bacteria; phylum Actinomycetota; class Nitriliruptoria; order Euzebyales; family JAHELV01; genus JAHELV01. The sequence continues at coordinate 4,245 of JAHELV010000111.1, read as the reverse complement.
AGCGCGCGAATGCGCGCAGCGCCGCCGCGCGATCGCCGCGTTCCCACTCGGCGCATGCCCACTCGACACCCCCAACCTAGGCCACCCGTCCAGGAGCCGAGACCACCGCGTTCAGCGTTCTGTCCGGCACCTTGGAAGCGCTCGGCCCCTCACGATCTGTGCGGCAAGATCCAGCTCGTGTTGACTATTCGCGCCGTCCCCCGGACCAGAGCTATCAGGCCGCTGACCGCCATGCGAGACAATGCCGATAGGAAGACTGGGTCTACGCGACTGAGGGTTGGGCGCAGGACAGGGTGGGTGTTGCGCCCGCGAGAGGAATCGAACCTGGGCCTTCCGCCAGCGCGCCGGTCCGCACGTTTGCCCACGTGCCTCACCGGAGACCGTGAGGCCGATCGGGCCACTACCGTCCTGGCCCGCCATCCACGGCACCCGGTCACCAAGGGGGACCACATGGCCCGCAACCGCCCTCGCGTCACCGCAAGCTTCCCGGCGCCTGCCATCCCGGCCGTCGACATGGCGCCGTTCGTGCGCATGACCACCGATCTGATGGCGCAGTCCAGCCGCCTCTGGGTCGACCTGTGGTTCCGCAACCTGAACCTGGCGACCGCGGCGTTCTGGGATGACGTGCGCGCTCGGTAGCGGGACCGTCGGCTGAGGTCGACCTCGCGCTGGCCGCCGTACGAGGCAACGACCAACTCGGACGCTCCCGCGTCGACACCACACCCAGCGACCTACTCGACGGCACGTCCCTCCTGTGAGCCTATCGAGGGATGCTCAATTGGTGCTCACTGGGTAGCGACAAGCTGTCGGGTGTCTCTGCGGTCGATCGGCGACGCCTCCTGTCTCCGATCCTGTAGTTGCGCAGCAAGCGTGAATGTCCATCCGATGACGAAGAACGCCATCATCGCGTACGCCATCGACATCGCCACCGGGGCAGTGTTCAGCGAGATCATCTTGTCGACGTCGAGGGCGTAGACCGGCAGTGTGAACACACCGCACGTGAACCAGGCGGCGAACGCAAACCCCATGTACCCGGCCATCCGCAAGTCGGACGCGAGCCGACGGCCCGGAGGAAGACCGGACCGGCCGGTCGACCAGTGCCAGATCGTCGCCAGTGCAAGCACGGCGATGAGCGTGCCGCCAGTGCCGAACAGCCACCCGTACGTGCGTCCCAGGACGCCGCCGATGACCAAGGGAACGATCAGCAGCGCTACGCCCCCCAGACCGAATGTCCAAGCGCGGAACCCGCTGGAGCGTGTGCCAAGAGCACCACCGACGACGGCCAGGATCACGGCGATCGGGACGGAAGCCAGCCACAGCTGGAATCCGACGATCTCGGCGACGCTCGCGTCGGCAGCGAGGTCAGAACCGAGGCGCTCGTAGACGGGCCCGAGCCACCGCGGCGCGACGATCGCGTAGACGACAAGCGCCCCTGAGAGGCCGAACAGGGACATGACGCCGATCGAGGTCTGTCCAACGCGTTGCGGACGCTCACTGTGGAGTCCATAGAGCATGATGGCCTCCTTTGTCGGCCCATGCGAGGACCGTACGCCGACCACCTGCGCTCGCCCAGGGCACAAGGCCCCATTCCCGGGGCATAAGGCCCCAATCCCGATCGGTGACGCCGTTCGACGACTCGCCAGGATTGCTCGCTGCGATCGGTCGTACCTCTGACTCGCTGGTCGCTCGCAACTGTGTGCACGCGTGCGGAGTACTCGCGAGTCCACTGATGTCGACCGTTGTGTTGACGTCGTGCGAGCCCCTGTCGGGCTTCCGTTCGTCGTCGACGACATCGACCAGTGGGACGCCACGATCATGCAAACGGCCAAGCCCAACTGCCACACCCTGAACCGACGCACGTGCTGGGACTAGCTCGGTCCTCGGCTGTTGCAGTGACATCCCGAACGCCATGCTGACCAGGGAAGACGCAGGTCGCGGCTGAGCGATACATCGAGAGTCATCCGCCCTACGACTTGCGTGAGAAGTGACCCGCGGGCGCCTTTCCGGGATCGGCCGAGGCCGGGACATTGGCCGACCTGGCGAGGACTCGCGGATGGCGTCGCGGTCGAGGTCACAGCACTGTGTAGTGCCCGCCTGGCCGACGAGCGTCGTCAGGTCGTGCCGTAGGTCCGCAAATGTCGAGTGCCAAGATCTGCCGACCTTGACAGGACCCTTCGGTCGGTGTAATCAGACTGCTCAAAGTACTTCTCGGGGTCCGTGGCCTATGAGCGCCATGCTGGATTCACCGGTGCCCGCCAGTCGACCAGTGGCGACGTCTACGGGCAGTGGAGATGTGCTCGGTCTGCGCATCTCCGCAGCATTGATCGACCTCGCCATCCTGTTCGTGCTGTTCCTCCTCCTCAGTGTGATGGCGGGCGAGGTTACTTCGCAGGGTGGCCAAACAGCGTTTCTCCTGGACGGCGCCGACTTCGCCACATATCTCGCGTTGGTGTTCGTCTACTACCTGGTGCTGGAGGCGACCCTTGGTCGGACGGTCGGCAAGCTCCTGCTGGGCTTGCAGGTCGTCGGCTGGGATGGCGGTCGTCCATCTGTTGTGGCCGTCGCGATACGGACGATCCTGCGGATCGTGGACTGGTTGCCGGTGCTGTACCTGGTGGGCTTCGTCGCGATGCTGGTCACCGGCGAGCGCCGCCAGCGTCTGGGGGACCTCGTCGCCGAGACCCGGGTGCAGCGGACGTCGCCGATCCGCCATCGTGGCTTCTACGCGGCGCTGCTGGCGGTCTTCCTCTTCGCCGCGGTCGCCGTTCCGGTCGTGTCCACCGGGGTCCTGGGCGGTCTGCTGTCCAGCCTCACGTACTCGTCCGTCTCGTGCGTCATGGACCGCTGCAATGCCACGGTGCGTGGGGACCAGGTGCTGGACCTGTCCGGCCACGCCGTCGCGGTCAGCGATGTCGGCACCGGAAACGAGGCATTGGGGACCAGCCCGCGCGCGACCTTCACCGTCGATGGCGATACCGTCACCCTGCGGGTTGGTGAGACCCGGCAAGTCGGGTCGAGCCGTGTCCATCTGACCTCGGTCGAAGTCGACGTCGCGAAGTTCAGCGTCGACTTCGGCGGTCCATTCGTGAACGGATCCGACCTGGGGGACGCGTCCCGTGGCCAGACGTCGAGCTATGACTCCTATACGCCGGTCACGGACGATCAGGATGTTGTAACTGTCGAGGTGCCGGTCGAGTGGGACGACGTCGACGGTCGTGAGGACCCGGAGTACGGGCCGAGCATCGTTGCCGCGCCGGATCTCGAGCAGTACGAACGGACCTGGGACGTGCCCGGGATCATGGTCGAGGTGTCGTCGCGGTACGGCGCGGACGACATCAGCACGATGCTGGACGAGATCGGCCCATCCGAGCAGTGCAGGAGCGAGGGTCGCGAGGCATACGACGACCCGCCGTATCGCGGCGAAATCCAACGCTGGACCGGGTGCGGTGGCACCGACACGACGGTTCTGACCGCCGCGGTCGCGCCGGCCGACAGCAGCTACCTGATCCTCATCATTGGGCAGGCGGTCGACGCCCGCGATCTCGCCGCGTTCGAGCGCGCGCTCGCCACTGTGGATGTGAGCACAGTCAGCGCTGTCCCGTCAGAATCGATCGTGACCGAGGAAGACTGGCTCAAGAAGGTCGAGGGCCTGCGCAGCGAGATCGACGACGCGATCGGATACGAGGACGCTGAGCTGACCACTTCGGTCATGACGGACATGGCGACCGCGATGCGCATGTGCAGTCGCACGCTCGCGTCCGGTCCATCCGGCGCACGCCTCCAACGACTCCACACATTGGTTGGGAAGGCCTGCGCGGAGTACGACAAGGGAGCCGACTGCCTCGCCACCGCCGCCGACATCGGCAGCCCGGAGGTTGGGAGCGCTGAGGACCGGAAGTTGACCAAAGCGCTCAACTGCGGCTTCGACGGGCTGAACCGCGGCGGCGAGCTCCTCATCGACGCCGAGTTCGAGGCCGAAGACTTACTGACGACCCAACCTCGATGACATGATGCAAACGCCACCGCTCTCCGGCTGGGCCTCCCCGGGCGGGTTCGTCGGCTGCTGCGGCGTCGTGGCGCGACAGCATTGACCGGTCCCGGCAGGCGCGGGAGCGCAGGTAGCGGTCGAGCGGCTCGCCAGCCTTGGCAGCCGAACGGGCAGCCGCGCGGGCGGCGACCTTTGCCGAGCACGAACGCGATGTCGGGCTCCACATCGATCTCGCGGACGATCGGTGCGGCCGGCTC
>JAHELV010000018.1:45558-63962 GCA_024644015.1 Nitriliruptorales bacterium | reverse complement strand
GCTGGTTGCTCATGTGCTGTCTCCTCGCGTCTCGCCTCAGCGGTCAACGCGGTCTGGATGAACACCACCGCCTCGCCGACTTCGTCGAACACCTCGAACCGGGCGTCCGTGACCGCGACCGCTGTCGGCTCCATGGATGGCCTCGACGGTGCTCAATCGAGCGCGAACCGTCCAGAGTGCTGCGCGAAGCCGTCCACCGTCCCATGGAAGCAGACGGAGCGACCGGATGACGAGTGAACACGAAACCCTCCTGCGAAGGCACATCCACGACGTCTGGGACGCGGGCAACCCCGCGGCCGTCGGGGAGTTCCTCGACGAGGCTACGTGCGACACGTCTCGCCTGCTCGGCCACCTCTCGGACGGGCCGAGCAGATCGACCTGCTCACCGGTTTCCGTGCCGCCTTCCCTGCACCAGCATCGAGGCGCAAGACAACACGTTATCGGCAGCGGTGACCGCCTCGCGTTCCGGTCGTCGCGCACATCGGCGAGCTTCCGATACCCGGTACTACCAAGTTGCTCTTGTCTGGACTGGAGGGCGGCCGCGTGTCAGTTCCTGCCGTGGCTCATCGAGTTGTTGCGCGTGAACGTCGCGATGGCATTGGCGATCTGACGGCTGTGCGTGAGTGCGAGCGAGTGGTCCGCGCCTTCGATGACGACGTCGTCGGCGTGTGGGAACCACCCGAGCATCAGGGTGCGGACCTCAGCGAACCACGGGCCGCTGTCGGCGCCACCGACATGCAACACAGGACAGCTGATGCGGCCGACATCAGCAGGCCCGAACCGCCAGCGCAGCAGCGCTGGCAGGTCCGTGTCGAAGAACGTCGCAACGTCCTGCTCCATCTGCTCCGCCGAACCCGGGAGCTGGCGCTCGGTGACGTCTCGCCAGTCCGGACCGATGACGACGGACAGGAACTGGTCGAGCGCGACCATTGGTCCGTGGCGGCGCCGGGTCCGCACGAGGCGTTCGCAGGCGGAACGGAACTCCGCAGCGCTCGGGGTGTGCACCGGAGGCGGCTCGAGCAGCACCAGCGTGCGCACGCACTCCGGCGCGTGCGCAGCGAGCTGGAGGGCGACTGCCGCGCTGTAGGAGACACCGACGATGTGCGCGCGATCGATCTTGAGTTCGTCCAGCAGCGCCTGGCAGTCAGCGGCGTCGCGAAGGATGGATCCTGGACCACCGACAGCGGTGCTGCCCGCGTATCCGCGTCGGTGATACACGACCTTGCGGTAGCCACGGTCAAGGGCCGACATCTGCGCCACGGGCAGGAGCTCGTCGGCGGTTAGCGCCGTCTGCACGAACACGATCGGCTCGCCCGCACCCCAGTCGCGCACGTCGAGTCGCACGCCGTCCACAGGCACCAGCCGTTTCGACACCACTCCGCCTCTCGATCCGGCCGACCGCGCTCAGCCACCGGTCGGCCACATCATGCCCCTATCACGCACGCCCACCGACATACCGGCCGACAACCGCGGCTCGGCGGGTGTCGGCGCTCGAGTGACGTCGCAGCCCGGCCGGGGTGCGGAACCCTTGCGGTCGCTACCACTTTGCGTGGCGCGACTGGAGTCACTCCCGATGACGATCATGGCTCTCGGCCGTAGGGCGTGGATGCCTCGATGTGTCGCAGGAACGCGCGGATCTCGTCGTTGCAGCGCTCGGCCGCTTGCATGTCCACCATGTGCCCCACATCGGGGATGACCACGAGCCGGGAGCCCGCGATGCCCTGGTGCATGGCCTCCCAGACCGTGCGGGGCGACCGCACGTCCAGCTCGCCGTACAACAGCAGGGTCGAAACGTCGACCTCGGCGAGCATGTCGCTGAGGTCTGCCGCCGCGAACGCCTCCAGCGCCGTCCGCGTCGCCTGCGGGTGGAAGTCGGCGAGCATCGCCGCCAGCTCGTCGACGAGCTCGGGACTCGCACGTTCGGGAAGGAGCGTGTCGATCAGCGCCGGCGCCCACTGCTCGGGCGGCAGCGTCGTGTTGCGCCGAGTCAATGCCAGCCGCTGCTGCACCTCCTCGGCGGGCAGTGAGCCGCCCCAGCCGGCGTACGCCGACACGAGGATCAACGAGCGAACCACGTCGGGATGTCGGTGGAACAACTCCAGCGCCAGACCGCCACCGAACGACAGGCCGGCGACGTGTGCAGGAGCAACGTCCAGGACCTCGATGAACTCGGCGAGGCAGTCGGCCCAGTCGGCCAGCCGAAAGGTCTCGGGCGGGTCTGATGATCGGCCGGCGCCGGGCGCATCCCACGCCACGACCCGGAACTCGTCCGACAACCCCTCCAGTTGTCGGCGCCACTGCCGGCTGTCCAGCGGCCAGCCGTGAAGGAGCACGAGCGGCGGCCCCGCTCCGCGCTCTCGGTAGGCGATGCGGTGACCTGCAACCTCGACCTGACCGATGGCAGACCATCTCGACGTACTCATCGGACTCCCTGTGACGCTCCCGACCGTCCTCGTCAACGTAGGCGAACACCGGCCGCGTGGTACAGGCCGACCACCCATCGGGCACGGTCAGGTTCGACCTGGCTCGCGGTCTCCCAGCGCGCCGGATCGCCGAGCGCGCCGCCGTACCCGGCGGCGCGGATGATCGCCCAGCCCGGTGTGGTGGTCAACACGTCGAACGGGGTGTCGGGCAGCACCCGCTCCAGCGCGTCGGCGATGAAGGCGAGGTGGCGGTCGATCTCGGCGAGCAACGCAAGGTCTGACCCGATCGCCTCCCGCGCGACCGCCGCGTCGGCGGCCGGCAACGCCTGCCGGGCCGCAGCCACCAGCCGCTCGGCGACGTCGTGGTCACCCCCAGACCGCGTGTGGCCGCGTAGCGGCGGAAGCGGACGACCCCCGTCGAGCCGCGACGTGTCTGCCCCTCGGCCGATTCTTGCTTAGCGTATGGTCCAATCCTGTCGACGGCGAGAGCCGCTGAGACGCGTTGGGTGTCATGCACCCCATCGGCTCGAGCGCACAGCCGGTTGGCGGCGGGATCAAGTTCGCGTCAACGCGGACGTGGAGGGCGCGATGAGGCCCTGGAAGGTGATCGCGACGGCCATGGTGGCTGCCGTGGCGGTCGCATGCACGTCGACCGGTGCTTCGCCCGAGTCCGGGGATGACCCGCTGCCCAGCACCACGGCGCGCCACCGTCGCCGACGTCAACCAGCTCGCACGCGCGCGACTCATCGCCCGCGGCGGCCTCCCAAGACGCTCACGTACCTACCGCGCGCCCGACTACCACCGCGCTATCCCGCTCGCGGTCGGCGAGCAGGTCATGTTGCGCCGCGCACACGACCGCGAGCGCCACGCGCCGCTCGAACTGGACCTGTAGCCGGGCAAGAACACCGCTCTTCGCGGAGAGCGGGGCCTGATGTAGCCGGGGTTACCGCCGGGATGGTTCAGCTGTTGCGGCAGTTGCCGTGGACCGGAGCCGCGAGTCCGAGGGCAGGCCGACGAAGGCGACGACCGACACCGCCTTCTCTATCGGGCCGGTCGTGGTTCGCCTGCCGCCAGGACTGCCGGAGCATCGTGTGTGTGGTGCCTGTCACGTGGTCAGGAAGGAGTTGACGGCGGAGCCGACGTCGTCGGGGTTGTCATACCAGGGCAGGTGACCGCCTCCGTCGACGGTGTGCAGTGTGCCGTGGGGGAGGCAATCGATGGTCCGCTGCCACAGCTTGGTGGATCCGACGGGATCTGCTGTGCCGTGGACGAGCAGGGCCGGGTGGCGCAGCCCCGCGAGCTCTTCGTCGTCGACGGCGACGCCGTCGGCAAACCCCTGACGGTTCAGCACGGCTTGGATCATTGCGCGTTCGTGCCGCAGGAAGTGCGTTTCGCGCGCCTCAGCAGTTCGCCAGTGCAGGTAGGCATCCATGGCGCCTGATCTCACGGTGGCGTCGTGGCCGAGGCCCGCGAGCTGCTTTCGCATGATGGGTTCCCGCTCGGCGAGACGGGCGATGACACGTCCCAGTGGTGATGCCAGCAAGCGGATGAACGGTGGCACGCCCAGCTCTGACCTCGGGAAGCCGCCCAACCAGACCAGCCGCTTGACGCGCGCCGGGTGAGCCTGCGCGAGCCGGAGCACCCAGGTGTTTCCGATGGAACCACCGACGGCGTCGACCTGCTCGACGCCGAGGCGATCCAGCGCGTCCCGCAGCAATCCGGCGACAAGCGCTGCGTAGTCGCGTCCGGCGAAGTCGATCGGCTCGCTCAGTCCCCAACCCGGTCGATCAATGACAAGGCAGCGCACACCATCAAGCTGAGCGATCAGTGGCGCGAAGTATGCACCGGAGCCTCCCGTACCGTGCACGAAGATCACCGGCGGACCCGAACCCACCTCTTGGACCCGTAGCCGTGACGACGGCGACCCGACCGTGATGACGTGCTCGCTGGGTTCCAGTCCATAGTGACGCCAGAACTCGCGCTCGCCCTGTCGGTAGTGCTCCGTGGGACGCTGTGTGGTCGCGCTGGGGTGCGTTGTGGCCATGACCGTGTCCTTTCCGTCCTGCACCACCGAGAGTGTCGTCGGCCGGTACCCGCTGGCTAGAACAGAAAATGGACTAGCGTCGAGCGCGGCGAGGTCACAGACTTGCCGTGTGCGCAGCTACGGTCAGTACTGTCCGATCGCCAGAGCCTCCGAGATCCTCGCCGAGCGGTGGACACCGATCATCCTGCGCAACCTGCTCAACGGCGCGACGACGTTCACCGAGATCGCCGCCGAGGCACCAGGCATCCCGCGCAGCCTGCTCACTTCCCGGCTGCGCGAGCTGGAACGTGTCGGCGTGGTCACGACGACGCCGTCGCCGACCGGACGCGGGTACTTGTACACGTTGAGCAAGTCCGGCAGGGACCTGCACCAGGTGATGCTCGCGATGGGCACCTGGGGAGAACGGTGGCTCGAACTCGCGCCCGAGCACGTCGATCCCGGTGTCGTCCTCGACGCCTGGTGCCGCCACTACCTCGCCGAGGACCGTCTCCCCGACCACAGGGTGGTCGCGCGGTTCGACTTCCCCGAGCAACCGGAGAAGGCCAATCGGTTGTGGTTCATCTTCGACGCGGACAGGTCGGAGGTCTGCCGCACCGCTCCGGGCTTCGAGGAGGCGTTGATCATCACGGCCGAAGCGCAAGCGCTCACGCGGTGGCACCTCGGGAGAATCCAGTGGTCCGACGCCATCAGGTCGGGGCGCATCCGCGTCAGCGGCCCCCCGCGCCTCGCGCGCGCACTACCGACGTGGAACCGACGTAGCGCCTGGGCCCACATCGAAGGCGTACGCCGGTCACCCTAGCCACGCGTCTCCTGCCGCCGAACACCATGCGCACACCTTGCAAACCTTGGAGATCCCCGGCACTCCGACAGTCGACGCAGCTGGCCAGGACACCGGGTGCCAGCCTCTGTACATACTGTGACGGTCGGACCATACTGGCCTATCAGGCCGCCCATCACGGTGCCGCTATGCCAGGCCCGAGGCGGCGAAGCAACGACAGCGTCTGTGCCCTTGCAATACAGCGCCTTCCGCGTCGTTCACCGCCCGATACCCCGAGCGGGGCCTGACGGAGCCGACACACCGGCGGCGACGGTCGGGCTCGTGAGCGCGCTGGGCGTGCCGGTGCTGTACAACTTCGTCGTCCGTCCCGTGGTGGCGGACGCGATCGGACCGACCGGACGCGACGTGGTCGGGTTCGCCGTCTTGTGGACGTTGGTGGGTGCGCTGGTCGCCCTGACCGTTGTCGGCGAACGGCGGCCGTTGTCCACGATCGGGCTGCGGCGCCTGCCGCTACGCCAGTTCGGACTGGCGGTGGGCATCGGCGTGGGGCTTGCGCTGTACGTGCTGCTGGCTGTGCTCGCCATCGACGCTCTCGGCTTCGGCGCCAGCGATGTGGCCGACGTGGCGTCGACGACCGCTCCATGGGTGGTCGCCGCTGGCGTCGTCACGGCCGCGGTGACCGAGGAGACGGTGTTCCGCGGCTACGCGCTCGAGCGGTTGACCGAGCGGACTGGCCGGCTGTGGATCGGCGCGCTTGTCAGCCTGGCGGCGTTCGTGGCCTTCCATGTTCCCGCCTGGGGTGCGGCGCACATCGTGGGTGTCGTCGTTCCACTGGGCGCCGCAATCACTGGCTTGTACCTGTGGAAGCGGAGCCTGCCGTTCGTGATCGTCGTCCACTTCGTCGTCGATGCGCCGCTGGTGGGGATCACGCTCGCCGGGTAACCCCATCCCCGCGGGTCATCACTGTCGCAGCAGGAGGGCGCGGTACGGCGCGTTACCACGACGAGTTCCATATCCCCGGCGCTCCGACGATTGACAGCGTCGCCGCTCAGCGTGCGGTGGCGGTCATGAGCACGAAGGTCGGGTCGCGGTGGAATGACCGATCGGACTGGTCGTAGGCGACGGTCGTGTCCGCCCGGGTGTGGCGGGCAGCGCGCTGCATCTCGCGCAGGGGGACGCCTTGGAGCAGCCCGATGGTGATGTAGGAGCGGCGCAGCGCGTGCGGTGTCACGCGTCGGTTGACCCCGATCGATCTGGCGAGTCGGGTCACGATGGCGGCGGCGTTGTGGCGTTGCATGCGGTTGCCCCACCGGTTGAGCAGCAGCGGTCCGTCGGTGCGGCCGCTCAGCGCCTGGTCGATCGCCTCGTGTGTCCGCGGGTTCAGCGGGACCTCGGCGGGTTTGTCACCCTTGCCGATAATCCGCAGCGTGGGCTGGTACCGCGCGCCACCGAGATCCTCCACGTCGGCGCTGCACGCTTCGGATACCCGCAGTCCGTTCAGGCCGAGCAGACAGATCAGCGCGTAGGGGCAGCCGCCTTCGTCCTCGGCTGCTGCGAGGAGGTCCGTGAGTTCGTTGCGGTCCAGCCACGGCTGCGGACGGCTATGCCGCCGCGGCCGCCGTACCCGGGCGGCGGGGTTGGCGACATTGATCTCCTCGTCCTCAAGCCACGTGAACCACGACGACCGCGTCGAGATCCGCCGCCGCAACGTCGAGTTCGCCAGCGCCGGAGCCCGCTGCTCGAGCCGGCGCAGGTACACCTCGACATGCGTTCGGCGGACACCGACGTACGGATGTAGCTCGTGTGCGGCGCAGAACTGCAGCCAGCACGACAGGTCGCGCCGGTAGCCCTTGCGGGTATCGGCAGAGCGGAAGCCGGCGAGGAACGCCGCAGCCGCACGCAACGCGTCGTCCCAGCGCCCATCGCCGGTCGATGCTGTCGTCAGGATGGTCGGTTCTGACATGGTCGCCTCCGATCGCGAATCGGTGAGGCGATCCAACGGGCTACGTGTGCCGCGGTCCACAGCCTGTGGTTGCACGCGATCCGTGTCGCGGTGGTCGCGTACGATTGCGGATATGGCGTTCGAGCGGATCACGGTCAACCCAGAGCGGATGGGCGGAAAGCCCTGCATCCGCGACCTGCGCGTGACCGTGACCATGGTGCTCGGCCAGCTCGCCGGCGGGCGCACCATCGAGCAGGTGCTCGCGGACTACCCGTACCTCGAGCGTGAGGACGTACTCGCAGCGCTGGAGTACGCCGCCGCGGTCGTCGACCAGCGCGAGCTGCCGCAGGCGCGACCCGCGTGAACCTACTTGCGACGCCAACCTGTCGCCCGCCGTCGCCGCCCAACTCCGCGACGCCGGCAATGACGCGGTCCACGTCATCGACGTCGGGCTCGGGACGGCGACGGATCTCGAGATTGTCGAGTACGCCGACAACAACGCCCTGGTGATCGTCACGGTCGATACCGACTTCCCGATGCTGATCGCCCTCCGACGCGCGTCCAGCCCATCAGTCGTCCTACTGCGCGGCGTCAACGAGCTCCCACCCGACCAGCACGCCGCGCTCATCATTGCGAACCTGCCCGCCGTCACCGACGACCTCCAGCACGGCGCCATCGTGTCCCTCGGACCCGACCACCTCCGAGTCCGAAGCCTCCCACTCGCGTAGCCGCAACCCTCGCAGTGCCGGGGATACCCATCGGAGGGCCGGCGATGCCGGGAGGAGATAGCCACAGCGACCGGTTCACTCCCTCACCTTCCGAACCGCCCGCGGGCTCGCAGCCACTGACCTGGAGCTGATCTCGATCAGTGGGCGGCGGCGAGCCAGAAGTGCAGCGCGGCGAGCAGCAGGTAGCCGACGGTCTCAGCCGGGTTGCCGGTCAGCGCGCCGACGATGGAGAAGACCCCGCCGGCCACCAGCGCCGGCCCGACCGCCGCTCCCCTGCTGAGGATGGCGAACGCGAGCGCGGCCTGGAAGACGACCACCACGACCGTCACGGCGACGCTGTTCGGCACGAGCACGCGCTCGACGAAGAGCTGTGCTGGTCGCAGCCACGCCTGATCCGCCATGTCACTGTAGAACTGTTGGCTGTTGCGCAGCGTGAACAGCGCCTGGTGACCCGCGCCGATGGCGTACAGCACACCGACGATGATTTCGGCGACGGTGCGGATCATCAGTCGGTCACGACCGCGCTGACCAGGACGAGCTTGCTGGCGTGTCTACCGCGTTCGAGCAGCTGGTGGGCGCGGGCGGCGTCGACCAGTGAAATGCGCTCCGCCACGAATCGGGCGCACCTTGCCCGCCGCCAGCAGCTGGAGCAGTCCGCTGAGCGTGTCGCGATACCAGGCGTTTGGCTTGGCCGGATCCCCTGGCAGCGGGGCGTGTTTGTCGTCCAAAGAACTACAACTAGCGCCAGCACGGAGCGGGTGAGCAGGATCAGCCGGAATGACCCTGATCCCAACCCTGGACGACTCCGCCACACCGAACCAGACCAGCCGCCCACCATGATGTCGAACGCGGAGACCACTGCCGCCACGACCTTGACGCGAACCACGCCGGCCTCGGGCTCGGGAGCATCCTCTAGGATCTCCTGCGGCACGTCCGGCCCGCCATGCCGCCAGACAACGACGCGATGCTGCTTCATGGCCGTTCCTCACCGCTGTACGCGCCGACCTCGAAAGCGAACGGCCACACCCTACGGTCCTCGCAACGAACCGAACCGGGCCGGATGGCCCGGTGTGTGCGGGCATCTCAGCCGGCGAGCGGCACGCATCTCGGGTTGGACCCATGCACAGGTCGACAGACGCATCGCCGTCGGCGGGACCGATCGGCCCCCACGTCGCTGCGGGAACGACAGCGGTGCCAGCCACGGCGCGTCGCCGTGCGTGGCGATCCACAGGTTCGCGTCATGAGCGAAGATCGGCGCGCCGCTAACCGCGGCACCCGCGATCCAGGCTCCGAGGCCGACCCGGCGACGGGGACCCAGCGGAAGACATCGGGCTCAAGCAGATCCGCCGCGGCCAGTAGGCAGACCGTGACCGCCATAGAGCACGATGACCCACACCGGTGCCAAGCCGACCAACGCTTCCGCGGTGATCACCGAACATCGCCTGGGTCGCGGGATCCGCGCCTGCGAACCTGTCGGCCACCGCTGGCAGCCCGAACCCGTCATCGACTGCACGGCCAGGACGCTGGCTCCGACGAGCACCCGCACGGTTCCCGTCGATGGCGTGCCGCGGGGTGCTGTGAGTGCTGGCGATCGCTGCGTCGGTGGAGTGTCGTGGTGTCCGTGTGAGGGCGGGCGGTCAGTCGGTGTCGAGCTGTCTGGACCAGTGCGTGTAGCTGCGTCGCACGCGCATACCGACATGCTCGTAGAGCGCCAGCGCGCCGGTGCGGGAGTCGGTGCTCAGCCCGACCGTGGTGTGGCCGCCACGGCGGTGGTGCTGGAAGGACGCGGCCAGCAGCGCCCGTCCGAGACCTATGTTGCGGTGTGCGCGAGCGACGGCCAGCTGGTGCACCCAGCCCTCGGTGGGGTAGTCGAAGTTGATCGCCACGCCGACCAGGCGACCCTCGTGGACGACGACCGGGGACGCGTCGGCCACGAACCGCTCGTGCGCAACGGTCTGGACGGTCCAGTCGGCGAACGTGTGACTGTCGTGTTCTGGCCACTCGTTGAACGCGGTGTCGATCAGGTCAAACGCTGCCCGGTCGTCGTCACCGACCACGAGCCCGCGGAGCGTGTAGCCGTCGGGCAGGCGCGGCCGTGGCGCGTCGTGGACGTCGATGTCGAGGATCCACGCCGTCCGCCGGCGGGTGTAGCGGTGGCCGACGAACAAGTCGACGGCGTCGGTCCGGCCGTCAGACACGGTCTGGCCGACCGCACGACGTCCATCGCGACGCGCGACGTGCCACGTGAACCGCATCAGCGCGCTTCCGATGCCCCGACCTCGGTGGTTTGGCAGGACCGCCGCCTCGGCGCGTCCTGCGATCACTTGGGCGAACGCCACCACGTCGGACCCGTCAAGGACCACCGCGGTCATGGTGTCCAGGTCGACGCTCGGGCGGTTCCAGTCGGCGGCCACGTCGCTCAACTCGACCTCGGCCACTCCGTCATCGAACCGTTCGCACGCGACAAGCAGCGTTGTCACGTCGCGGGCATCCGCATGTCGTGCCGGCCGCCACCGCAGCCCGCCCGGCAGTCGCACAACACATTGCATTGCCTGATGCTGCGCGGATCGAACACGTCGGTCAACCCTCCCCAGACCGGAACCGACCGAACGGCAGGCGCTCGACGGACGCACATCACATCGGTGTGCTCGAACGACCACCCGGCGCGGGCAGGAGGGCCACTATTGTGCGACCGCAGCGACTGGGCGCCGCCCGAACCAACGCCGGCCCTTCGGAGACCCGGGCTACCGTGACCCGTCACCGCCCCGCGGTACGACGCCCACCTTCCACGCAAGAGTGCGGCGTGATCATCGACTGTCCTCCGCTACCGAGCGCATTTGACGACCACCTTGCGCTTGACCCCTTGGTGGAAACACCGTGCCCGAAAGTCCGCACGCTGCTGGGCCGTGCGTCCCTTCCCTCCCGTCCGTCTCCGGCGAGACTTTGCGTGAAGAGGAAGTGACGATGATGACGAGGGCAACCAGGACCATCAACATCGCAGCTGAGCCAGAAGCGGTGTTGCGTCACATCGTGAGCGGAGTCGTTGGTTCGATGGAGGTTGTGCACGAGACACCGGAGGGCGTGGGCAACGTCTACGCGTGGACGGACAGGGTGCTCGGGATGCGCCTCCGGGGGATCACGGTCTTCACCGAGTACATCCCGAGCGAACGCGTCACGATGCGGAACTTCAGCGGTCTCGGGGAAATGCGCGAGGTGTGCACCGTCGAACCGGACCCCGCCGGGGGCTCCAGGCTCACCGTGAGCTGGGACTTCGCGGCGCGCGTGCCGCTGCTCGGCAGGCTCCTCGTGCCGATGCTGGTGCGGCAGTTCGAGAAGAACCTGCCGAGGAAGAAGGCCGAGTTGGAGGCTACCCGTCCACGGTCGGGACGGGTACGGAGGAGGGGCGGAGGAGTACCCGCTGTGCAGCTCGCGGACGGCATCTTTCGGGTTGACGGTGTCCGGGTCGGCAACGTCTATCTCGTGGTCGCCGACGAGGGCCTGCTGCTGGTGGACACGGGGGTTCCGGGAAGCGCCAAGCGCATCTGTCGGTTCGTCGAAGCGATGGGGCGGGACCCCGGCGAGATTCGAGACATCGTGCTGACCCACATCGACATGGACCACGTTGGCAGCGCGGCTGCGCTCAAGACGCGCACAGGTGCCAGCGTCGCCATCCACCAGCTCGACGCGCCGGTGCTCACGGGCGAGCAAGGGCCGCGGGAGCGCACGCCGCTCGTGGTGCGGGCCCTGTACCGACTACTGGTCAAGCGCCTGATCCCTGACCGGCTTCTCCGGGACGGCGACATCGTCGGCGGCCTGCGGGTCATGCACATCCCGGGGCACACGGCGGGCAGCATCGCGCTGGTCCGCGACGACGGCGTGGTCTTCACAGGCGACGCGCTGCTCGGCGACAAGCACGGCAACGTCATCCCGCCGGACCCGCGGCTGGCGCAAGATCCTGCCCAGGCCTCGGACTCCGCCGCCGCGATCGAGTCACTCCGTCCCCGGCTCCTTCTCCCCGGACATGGTGCTCCGGCAACCGTGTAGGCCCCCGGATCGTGGGTCTCGCCTGGCCTCCGGACAGCCCCGGCGCTCCGATGGGCTGGACGACTGTCGTGTCAGCGTCGAATGATGTGCGGTGACTGGGTGGCCCGATGATGGCCACTAGGGACCTTCGGCCGATTCGGCGGACGCCGAGTGTGTCGGCCGGCTGGGAGGCCGTTGCAGGTGCGTGCGAATGAGGCCTCACCCACCGCGGTGCCGCCCGCGGCGCGCAGGCTCTGGCGAACGTTGGCTGGCGAGCCGACTGCGCTGACCGACTCGACCACGACGATCGTCCGCGGCTCGCGTGGCATCTGCCCGCCGGGATGGACCGGCGTTGTGCGACTCGGCGATGCCTTCCTCATCGAGGTCGGCGATGCCGACGACGACGCGATCCAGGTGCTGCAGGGATTGGGTGACCCCAGCGATCCCGCCGCGGTGGTCGACGCGCTCCGGCCCCGAGAGACACGTGGCCCCGCCGAGCTCGCGTACCTACGGACCGGCCGCGACGTCGACGCGGCGGAGGGTGTGGGTGAAATCGCCGAGGTCTCCATCGACGCGATCAGCGAATGGCTCGAGTCGATCCCGACCGAGGACGTCGAGGAGAGCGCGGTCACCCGGATGGAGCGCATCCTCGTGCTGCGAGCGGACGGCCGGCTCGTCGGTGCGGCGGGTCACGTGGATTGGCCTGCCGAGGTTGCGCACCTCGGCGTGCTCATCACGCCGCGCGCTCGTGGAGCCGGGTTCGGTGCCCGTCTCGCAGCCGCGGCGACCCAGCGGGCGCTGCAGCAGCACCTGTGTCCGCAGTGGCGTGCTGCTTCCTGGAATGTTGCGTCACGCCGGATCGCTCGACGTGTCGGCTACGTCGAGGTCGGTCGACAGTTCAGCTTCCGCCTCTGATGTGACGTTGTCCGCATGGGGGACGCTTCCCAACGGCCCAAGTAGCGGCTGCTGAGCCCAGCCAACATGGATCTCGTCGCGCACGCGCCTCGGTCCTCGGAAGACCGGGGCTATCCGACGATCGCCACGGCCGGGGTTGACTTTGGGAAGATAGCTTCTGATAATGGCGGCATGGTGCGTCGCAAGCCGGGGACCCTGCTGCCGCTCGAGGTCGACATCCTCACCGCGGCGGTGGAGGCGCAGCGTCGGGGCGAGCCACGGTTCCACGGGTTCGAGCTCGCGAAGGCGCTCGCCGACGGCGCGGTAATGCGGTCGTTGACGTCGCACGGCACGCTGTACAAGGCGCTGGGCCGTCTGGAGGACCGGGGGCTGCTGGCCTCCCGCTGGGAGGATCCCGCGATCGCCGCCGACGAAGGGCGGCCGCGGCGGCGGCTGTACGAAGTGACGGGCGCCGGCGAGCGGGCGCTGGCCGCGTGGCACGTCCAGCAAGCCGCCGGTGCGCCGGGACGCCGACCGGGGTTGGCGGGCACGTGAGCGCGCCCGACCGCGCCGCCGCGTTCGCCCGCTGGTGGGTCGACCGCTACACCGCGCCACTGCCAGCCGAGGTGGCGGACCGGCGGCGGGCCGAGATCCGCTGCGATGTGTGGGAGCAGCGGGCCTGGGCAGCGCGGACCGACGCCTCGCCGGTCGCGGTCGCGGTGTCGATCACCAGGCGGGTCCTCGCGGGCATGGCCGCGGACTTGTACTGGTGGCGCGCCCAGCAGGCGGCCGCGCGTGGACGGTCGGCGTCGTCGTCCGCGGCGATGTGGTCGTGGACGCGGCGGACGTGGTGGCAGGCGCTGGCCGTCCTGCTTGGGGGGCTCGAGGTCGGCACCGGCGTGTCGACGCCGTTCGAGGACCCCACTACGGGGGGCCTGACTGCAGGCGTCATCACCGCTGCCGCGGGTCTGCTGGTGCTCGTCGGGGTGGCGGTCCGGCGGGGTCGACGGGCGCATGGCGATGTGATGATCGCCGTTGGGGTGCTGCCGGTGGTGCCGTGGTACTGGACGTACGTGTTTCCGATCACTGGGGTCATCGTTGTGGCGGCCGCCCTGGTCGATGCGGCCGATGCCCAGCCGTCCCGCACGGCCGCGCTGCCTCGGGCCGACGACCGCGTCCGCGTCGTGCTCGTCGCCGCGCTGATCGTG
Source organism: Nitriliruptorales bacterium (assembly GCA_024644015.1). GTDB lineage: Bacteria > Actinomycetota > Nitriliruptoria > Euzebyales > JAHELV01 > JAHELV01. The sequence goes on along the minus strand of JAHELV010000018.1, from coordinate 49,922 downwards.
GCGCTGGCCGCTGGTGTGGTGATCGGCAGCGCGAGTCGCGCGGTGGTGCTCATCGCCCCGGTGCTTGCCGCCCTTGTCGTCCATGCCGTCGTCCGCCGGCGATCCGACCTGGCAGCGGCCGCCCGCGCCGGGCTGCTGATGGCCGGCGTCGGCGTCGGCAACGGTGTGTTCACCGTCGTCGTGGTCGCGCTGAGCGCCGCGAACGAGACCGTCCTGGCGACCGACGCGGTTGCCGCGGCGGCGGTCATCAGCGCGCTCGCCATCGCCGTCGGCGTCACGCTGCTCGTCGTGGCCAGGCGCACGCCGACCCGATGGTCGCGTCGGGCGTAGGCATGTCGTTCCGTTGGTACGTCTGGCTGCTCGTGCTCATCCCGGCGTTGTTCGGGTTCGTGTCGTTGACCCTGGAGGTGGGCGACATGCGATCGAGCGGTTTCCTTGCGGGGCTCGCGTTAACGATCGGTGGTCTGGCCATCCTGTTGTTGGTCAAGGGACGGTGGCGCGCCGTGCGGGGCGTCCGGCGGATGTTCGCGCTCGCGCCGGCCGCCGCGCTCGGTGGCATCGCAGTGCTGGGCCTGGCGATCGGCGTCCCCGAGTTCGCGCAGGCGCAGTTCGGGTGGTTCATGGAGCCAGACGCGTACGGCCCTCGGGCGATCGTGGTGCGCGACGGCACGTTCGTCGTCGTCGGGGACGAGCGCCCGGGAGCGGTGATCCTGCGCTCGCATGACGGTCGTTCGTGGAGCCGGGTTGGGGACGCGTCGGTCCTCGAGGGCCTGCAGATGCGCGATGCGCTGGTGACCGACGCCGGGATCGTCGCCATCGGCCAACCGTCGGACGACGCCGTCGGCCAGGTGCTGACATCGCCCGACGCGATGACGTGGCACGCAGCGTCACGGTTCGGTCCGGGCAGCGGCTTCGGGATCGCTCCGATCGCCGTTGCGGCGTCTGATGACGGTCTGATCGCGGTCGGCAGCACGTACGGCAACGACGCCGCGTTCTTCCACAGCGCCGACGGCCAGACGTGGACCACGAGCGTGCCCGCGCCGGTGTTCGACGACGGCGAGAGCCCCATCGATGTCGCGTGCGCTGCGACGGTGTGCGTCACCGTGGGGGAGCGGTACACGACCGGCAGTCTGGTGGGCGGTACCCGGCGCGCCATCACCTGGACGTCGTCCGACGGCGAACCGTGGGTGCTGTCCGACGGCGTCTTTGGCACCGCGATGGTCACTGCGGTCACCACCTTCGACGACGGCTTCGTCGCGTCCGGGTACGACGACGGGCTTCACCGTGCCATGCTGTGGACGTCACCGAACGGCCGGATCTGGACGCCTGTCGACGATCAGCCAGGCTTCCATCGCGCACAGATGGACGGCCTTACGAACCTCGGCGGCACCGTCGTCGCGTTCGGTAGGGACCTCGACACGGACGCCATCGTCGTGTGGACGTCCGACGGCACCTCCAGGTGGCAGCGGTCAACGGTGGACGACAACGCGACAACCGGCTCGCGCATCCGCGCCATCACGACCGACGGCGACACAACGGCGGCAGTCGGTGTCGACACCGCCCATCACGCCACCGCGGTCTGGACGTCCGAGGACATGCGCATCTGGCGGAAGACCATCGTCGCGGACCGACCAACCAGCTGAGTGCGAGACTCCCCAGCCCTCGTCACACGGCTCATCGAGGACCTCCGATAGACTGCGGCCCTCCGCTTCACGGCACCGTTGGGCAGCCCCAGATGCCGGCAGCGATCGTGCGACGGGCGAGCGGGTCGGCGCCTCGCTCAGCGGCGAACGCGGTCAACTGACCGGCCGACTCGACGAAGCCGCTGATCGTCTCGTGGACAGGTTCCGGGCGCGTATCGCCCGTGTCCATGAGGCCGACAGCACGTCCGTATCGAGCCGTTCCGCCACCCGCGCACCGCCCTGTTATCCGCTGTCGGAGCGGTATGCTAACGGCCGCTCTGCGGAGGCAGACGGATATCCACAGGTCAGATCGGGTGAGTCGGGACGCCCGGATTCGAACCGGGGACCTCCTGCTCCCAAAGCAGGCGCGCTAACCAAGCTGCGCCACGTCCCGTGCCGACCAGCGTACTCCAGCGTCGAAAGCAATCGGCGGATCGACAGGAGCGGTCGCCCACGAGCTCGGGCTCCGGGCGGGCCGTCGTGGGGCCGGGAGGGTGGTCCTTCCGCTCATCGGTCGTTCGAGCGACCCGACGGTCAGCGTGACGAACGCCGACATCGAGGAGGCGCTCGCGGCCGAGGATGCCGAGAGGTATGGCGGTCGGTGATCCTGCTTGACGTGGGTGTCTGGCTGGCCGCGACATGGGGTGGGCATGTCCACCATCCAGTCGCGGCGGCATGGTTCGAGCAGCAGAAGCAGAGCCTCTTGCTCTGCCGTGTCACCCAGATGAGCCTGCTGCGGCTGCTGTCGACGCTGCCGTCATGGGACCGGACGTGGTGGAACGAAGCGGCGCGTGGCATGTGGTCGACGAGCTTCGCGCCGACAGCAGGGTGGCATGGGCTGATGAGCCCCCTCACCTCGAGCCCATCTGGCGTGCACTGTCTGCCCGTGAGGACAGCAGCCACAAGCCCTGGACGGACGACTACCTGGCGGCCTTTGCCCAAGCAGGGGACCTGGCGCTGGCGACGTTCGATGGTGGCTATGCGAAGCGCTACGCAGCCGTCCGAGTCGAGACGTTGCGGTGAGGAAGGCGAGCGCTGTCGCGGGGACGGACCGCGTGAACGCGCGTGATCCGTCCCGATCACCGTCCGTGTCAGGAGAGATCGAGCACGGTCTCCAGCGCCAGATCGACGCCCCACATCTCCCCGGGCGTCAGATGACCGGCGAGATCGCCGAGGCGTGTGACGTCCACTGCGCCCATCTGCTCGATCAACACCCGACTCGAATCGCCATCGACATCGACCTCTGGCCGGAACGACGCAGCCCGAGCGGAGCGGGACGTGGGCGCAACCAGCACAGTCGAACGCGGGAGGAACGCATCTGACTGCACGACTACCCCGAAACGGACACCTCGCTGCTCATTGCCTTCACGCTTGCGCAACCGCAGTCGGTAGACGTCACCACGGCGCACGCAGGTCCTCCATCATGTCCGCCACATCACGCATCAGCTCACGGTCGTCAGCGTCCGCTTCGAGCACCGCGACCTCCTCGGCAAGGCGCCGGCGGTCGCGCAGCCGACGGGCAGCAACAACCAGTGCGGTCCGCACCGCGTCGGATCGATTGAGCCCGGTCGCTTCGAGCTCGTTGAGGGCTCGCACCGCGTCGTCGTCGAGGCGGACGGAGATCGCTTCAGCCATGAACCAACTGTATCACAGAATGTCATACAGACCGGCGAGGCGTGGCCCACCGCCCTGTTGACCGTCGTGCCCAGCCTCGTCGATCATGGGCTCATGTCGGGTCACGGAGCGGACTCAACCGAGGACTTCAATGCTCGCTACCGCATGGTTGGCGAGTCCGCCGCGCGTCGAGCGGAGCGGAGCGTCATCGGGGCCGACTACGGCGCCACCAGCTACACGACGCTTGCGCAGGCGAACACGCTTGCCGGACTGCTCGGGCTCACGTCAGGTCAGCTGCTCCTCGACGTCGGCAGTGGCGCAGGGTGGCCCGGCATCTACCTGGCGCGATCAACCGGGTGCAGCGTCGTGCTCAGCGATCTGCCGCTCGAGGGGCTGCGGGCTGCGAGCCGTCGGCTCCAGCGCGAGGGCGTGGACGGAACGGTCGTCGCGGCGTCGGGTGGTGCGCTTCCGTTCAGGACGTCTGCCTTCGACGCGGTGACCAGCTCAGATGCGCTGTGTTGACTGGAGGACAAGCTCTCCGTGCTGAGAGCGTGTCATCGGGTTCTCCGCCCCGGTGGCATGATCGCATTCGCCGTGATCGCGGTGGCCGCGGGGCTCATACCCGAACAGAGGGCACTCGCGTTCGAGGCTGGGCCGGCTCAGGTCGCAGCCGGTGACGGCTACGCTGACCTCATCCGTCGCGCGGGGTTCCGAGACGCCGCGGTCCGCGACATCTCAGGCGCGTACGGGGTGACCGCTGCGGCGTGGATCCGCGAGTGGGATGCGCAACGGGCCGAGCTGGAGCAACTCGTCGGCGTGGACGAGTTCGCCGGCCGTCAGTCTCGCCGCCGACGGGCGCTTCGCGTGATCGAGGCCGGGCTGCTCAAACGCTATCTGTTCATGGCTACGCGGCCGTAGTCCGGCCCTACACGCAGCGACCACGGTTACGGTGAACTTAGGCTCCGACGTAGTTCCGTAGATCGCTCGCGCGGGTGGTGCTCTCCCACGGGAAGCGGTCGGCGGGGCGGCCGAAGTGGCCGTACGCCGCGGTCGGGCTGAAGATCGGGC
>JAHELV010000018.1:23880-45458 GCA_024644015.1 Nitriliruptorales bacterium | reverse complement strand
CGGTGAACTTAGGCTCCGACGTAGTTCCGTAGATCGCTCGCGCGGGTGGTGCTCTCCCACGGGAAGCGGTCGGCGGGGCGGCCGAAGTGGCCGTACGCCGCGGTCGGGCTGAAGATCGGGCGGCGAAGGCCGAGGTCGCGGATGATGGCCGCCGGCCGTAGGTCGAAGATCTCCTGGACGCCGGCGAGGATCTTGTCTGGATCGACGGTCTCCGTGCCGAAGGTGGTCAGGCCGGTGCTGACCGGCTGCGCCATGCCGATGGCGTAGGCCACCTGCAGCTCCGCGCGGTCCGCGAGCCCCGCCGCGACGATGGTCTTGGCGACCCAGCGTGCGGCATACGCTGCCGACCGGTCGACCTTGGTCGAGTCCTTGCCACTGAACGCGCCCCCGCCGTGACGCGCCATGCCGCCGTAGGTGTCCACGATGATCTTTCGGCCGGTCAGGCCGGCGTCGGCTGCCGGGCCACCGAGGACGAACTTGCCGCTGGGGTTGACGATCACGTCGGCGACGTCCCACTCGACGTCAGCCGACAGCGTAGGCGTGACCACGTGCTCGATGACGTCGGCGCGCATCTGCGCGTTGTCACCAACGTGTGCGGCGTGCTGGCTGGAGATCAGGACGCGAGCGACCCGCACCGGCTTTCCCCGGTCGTACTCGACGGTCACCTGTGTCTTGCCGTCAGCGAGCAGATAGGGCAGCGTCCCGTCCTTACGGACGGCCGCCAACCGTTCGGCGAGCCGGTGTGCGAGCTGGATCGGCATGGGCATCAGCGCGTCGGTCTCGCGGCACGCGAACCCGAACATCATGCCCTGGTCGCCGGCGCCGAGCAGGTCGAGCTCGTCCGCGACGTCTCCGCTACGGCTTTCCACCGACTTGTCCACGCCGCCGGCGATGTCGCTGGACTGCTCGTCGATCGCCACGAACACGCCACACGTGTTGCCGTCGAACCCGGCGTGCGGGCCGTCGTAGCCGATGCCCCTGATCGTGCGACGGGCGATGCTCGCGATGTCGATGTAGCTGCTCGTCGAGATCTCGCCGGTGATGACGATGAAACCGGTGCTGACAAGGGTCTCGCAGGCGACGCGCGCGTTGTCCGGATCGGAGTCGGAGGCCAGGACCGCGTCGAGCACGGCGTCGGAGATCTGGTCGGCCACCTTGTCGGGGTGACCCTCGGTCACCGACTCGGACGTGAAGAACCTCAGATCTGACAAACCCTGCTCCTTGCATCATGATCCATGCGCATCGTCGCCCGGCACGCAGCGCCAGGTCGCACGTGCTCGTGACGTCCGCCCGCCACCCGTGTCCCGGCGTTGCTCAGTAGCGGTACTGCTCCGACTTGTACGGCCCGGCCTGCGGACGGTCGAGGTACTCGGCCTGCTCCTTGGTCATCTCGGTCAACCTGGCGCCGAGCTTGGGCAGGTGCAGGCGGGCGACCTCCTCGTCCAGGCGCCGCGGCAGCACGTGGACGTCGAGGTCGTAGTGTCCCGGGCGGGTGTGCAGCTCGATCTGCGCCATGACCTGGTTGGTGAAGCTGGCCGACATCACGAAGCTGGGGTGCCCGGTCGCACACGCGAGGTTGAGCAGCCGCCCCTCGGCCAGCACGATGATCGCGTGGCCGTCGGGGAAGATCCACTGATCGACGGTCGGTTTGATCGAGACGTGTTCGATGCCGTCGACCTTCGGCAGCTCCGCGACCTGGATCTCGTTGTCGAAGTGCCCGATGTTGCCGAGTATGGCGCCGTGCTTCATGCGCGACATGTGCTCGATCGTGATGACGTCGCGGTTGCCGGTCGCGGTGATGAAGATGTCGGCCGTCTCAACGACGTCCTCCACGGTCGCGACCTGGTAGCCCTCCATGGCCGCCTGGAGCGCGTTGATCGGATCGATCTCGGTCACGATGACCCGGGCGCCCTGGCCTGCGAGTGCCTGCGCGCAGCCCTTCCCGACGTCGCCGAATCCGCACACCACCGCAGCCTTGCCCGACAGCATCACGTCGGTCGCGCGATTCAGCCCGTCGAGCAGCGAGTGGCGGCAACCGTACATGTTGTCGAACTTCGACTTCGTCACCGAGTCGTTCACGTTGATCGCTGGGAACAGCAGCGTCCCGGCCTCACGCCGCTGATACAGCCGGTGCACGCCGGTCGTGGTCTCCTCTGACACGCCGACGATGTCGGCGGCGATCTCCGTCCAGCGCCGTGGGTCCTCGCGCAGGCTGTCACGCAGGCGATCGAGGATGACCGCCTCCTCGGCGGACGTCGCCGTCGAGGCCGGCGGCACGACGCCCGCCCGCTCGAAGTCGACGCCCTTGTGCGCCAGCAGGGTCGCGTCGCCCCCGTCGTCGAGGAGCAACGTCGGGCCGGTGTGCGAGGGCCAGCGGAACGTCTGGTCGATGCACCACCAGTACTCGTCAAGGGTCTCGCCCTTCCAGGCGAACACCGGCACGCCACGGGGCTCGGCGGATGTCCCGTCGGGGCCCACGACCACGGCGGCGGCGGCGGTGTCCTGTGTCGAGAAGATGTTGCACGACGCCCACCGCACCTGCGCACCGAGGGCGACCAGCGTCTCGATGAGGACGGCGGTCTGCGTCGTCATGTGCAGCGAGCCGGTGATGCGGGCGCCGGCAAGAGGCTGCTCGGCGCCGTGCCGTGCTCGCAGGGCCATCAGGCCAGGCATCTCCTCCTCGGCCAGTTCGATCTCGCGACGGCCGAGCTCGGCCAACGACAGGTCGGCGACCTTGAAGTCGGACGTGTCAACAGTGGAGTGGTCCTGCAAGACGCTGCCTTCCATACGTGGCCTGCTGGTCGCCGGGGTGTGCGCCGCGACGGGACCGGCGGGTGAACGCCGGTCGGCTTGCGAGCGCCGGCGCCCACGGCGGTCGCCCCCGGGCGCTGGTTGTCGTGGCACTGTGACGTGTACGGGGCGTCACAACGGCATGGTTCGATGTCTCAGGTTAGCGTCGCCGACCCGACCGCAGAGGGGTGGTCCTGCCTGTTGGTGCACGCAAAGCGGTTCGCTGGACCGTATGGGTCGCCGGGTCAGGTGGCGCCGAGCGCCGCGTAGCCGGGTTTGATCACGTCGTCGATCAGTGCGAGTCGCTTGTCGAACGGCCAGAACGCGCTCTTCATCGCGTTGATCGTCAGCCAGCGGATCTCGTCGATGGCGAAGTCAAACGCCTCGGACACCGCGGCCAACTCCGACGACAGCGTGACCCCACTCATCAAGCGGTTGTCGGTGCTGACGGTCACGCGGAAACGCAGCTTGCGCAGCAGATCGAGTGGGTGCTCGGCCAGCGACGGCGCCGCCCGCGTGTGGACGTTGGACGTGGGACACATCTCCAGTGGGATGCGCCGGTCACGGATGAACGCCGCCAGCTTGCCCAGCGTCGGCGGGTCGGTGGTGGTGTCGATGTCGTCGACGATCCGCACACCGTGACCGAGCCGCTCGGCGCCGCAGAACTGGACGGCCTCCCAGATCGAGCGCAGTCCGAACGACTCGCCGGCGTGGATGGTGACGTGCGAGTTCTCCCGCTGGACGAGGTGGAATGCGTCCAGATGTCGGGTCGGCGGGTAGCCGGCCTCGGCGCCCGCGATGTCGAATCCCACGACACCCGCGTCCCGCCAGCGAACGGCGAGCTCGGCGATCTCGTACGAGCGCGCGGCAGTGCGCATCGCCGTGACCAGGGTGCCGATGGTGATGTCGCGCCCCTGACTGCCTGCCCGGAAGCCGTCGAGCACCGCTTCGACGACCTGGTCCAACGACAACCCCATCTGTGTGTGCAGCTCGGGGGCGAACCGGACCTCGGCGTACACCACACCGTCGTCCGCCAGATCGTGTGCGCACTCGACAGCGGTCCGACGCAGCGCCTCGAGGGTCTGCATGACCGCGATCGTGTGCACGAAGCCCTCGAGGTACGCCTCGAGGCTGCCGCGATCGGCGCCGCGCGTGAACCACCGCGCAAGGTCGTCGGGGTTCTTGGTCGGTAGCTCGCCGTACCCGACGTCGCCGGCCAGGTCGATGACGGTCTGCGGTCGCAGTCCGCCGTCCAGATGGTCGTGCAGCAGCACCTTCGGCGCCCGCCGGATCGTGTCGATGTCGACGCTCATCAGTGCCGCTCCTGCCCACGTGCCGGTATCTGTCGGCATTATGCCGCTGGTGCCCGGCGGAGCCGCCCGCGGCCCGCGGCAGCGGGTCTGTTATGCTGCCCACAGGGGGCGGTACGCCGCCGCGGCGCGGGCTGATCGACCCGCCGTGGCGGTGACCACGCGTCGAACCGTCGCAGGGATGCACGTGGAGGGTGGGCAGAAGTACCGGTTGGCGTTTCCGCGGGCGAAGGGTGAGGACCTGGACCAGGACGAGGCGTACTTCCTGCTGTCCGAAGCCGGCGAGCAGACTCGCATCCGGTTCCACGACTACCGGGAGATCTACCGGAGGCAGGGGCTCTACGAGCATCTGTTCTACGACCGCCTCAAGTGCTCGTCTCCGATGAAGGTCGCCAAGATCCTCGAGTCGGCCGTATCGCAGTCCGACACGCACTTCACCGAGCTGCGGGTGCTCGATCTCGGTGCCGGCAACGGCATCATGGGTGAGGAGCTCAGCAAGGTGGGTGTGTCGCGTCTGATCGGCATCGACATCATCCCGGAGGCCGAACACGCCATGTACCGTGACCGGCCTCGCGTGTACGACGACTACTACACCGTCGATCTGACCGCGATGAGCGCTGAGGTGCGCGAGGACATCACGTCGTGGTCGTTGAACACGCTGTGCGTCGTCGCAGCCCTGGGGTTCGGCGACATTCCCGCGCAGGCGTTCATCGAAGGCGTCAACCTGATCGACACGCCGGGGTGGATCGCGTTCAACATCAAGGAGACCTTCCTGGACCGCCGCGACACCACGGGCTTCTCCAAGGCGCTGCGCGAGCTGATTCTCTCGGAGTACATCGACGTCTATCACATGGAGCGCTACCGGCACCGCCTGTCGATCGACGGCGAGCCGTTGTTCTACTTCGCGATCTCCGGGCGCAAGAAGGCCGACATCCCCCCGGGCTTCCTGGATTCGATCGGCGCGTCCACTTGACAATCCGGTCCACCGGTCCCAGCGTCGAGCGCAGTCGGCGAACACGACCGGAGGAGCCAGCGCATGCCGATTCCTGTCGAGCCAGTCGGGTCTCTCCCGCGTCCCGCCAAGCTGCAAGAAGCGATCAAGCAGTACGACGAAGGAAGGATCTCGAAGGCCGAGTTGGAGGCCGAGCAGGACGACGCGTGCCGCGACTCGATCGAACGCATGGAGGCGACCGGCTCACCGATCGTCTCCGACGGCGAGCAGCGGGCCTCGAGCTTCGCCACCTACCCGATCGTTGACACGTTGGCCGGCACCGGGCTTGCGCCCAACCTCGCACCGGACGGCCAGTACTTCGCGATCTTCGACGACGGGCATCACCGCCAGCTGCCACGACTGACCGCAGGTCCGTTCGCGTACCAGACCTACGCTGCAGACAATCTGTCCAGGTCCATCCCCATGGCGACGAAGCCGATGAAGCAGGCCGTCATCGCGCCGTCGATGCTCATGCTGCTGTACCCGCTCGACGATGAGGTCGAGGGGTACCCCCGGGCACAGTTCCTCGAGGATCTGTGCAACGAGACCGAGAAGGACATCCGCAAGGCGTTCGAGGCGGGCGCGCAGCGCGTCTCGATCGACTTCACCGAGGGGCGCCTCGCGCAGAAGAACGACCCGCGCAACCCGTGGACAGGCCGGGGCATGCTCGGCGAGTTCATCGAACTGAACAACCGTGTGCTCGACCGCTTCACCGCCGACGAGCGGGTCAACATCGGCGTTCACACGTGCCCCGGCGGTGACCTCGACTCCGTGCACAGCGCCGAGGTCGACTATGCCGAACTGCTGCCCAGCATGTTCAAGATGAACGCCGGCTACTTCCTCATGCAGCTCTCCAGCGAGCGCGACAAGGAGTACGTGTACCGGTTGGTGGGTCAGCACAGCCGCGAGGACGCCAACGGTGTCGGTCAGGTTGCCTTCATCGGCGTCATCGACCCGTTGAACCCGACGGTCGAGACGCCCGAGCAGGTGCGCGACGACCTCGTGGCGGCCGCGAACTACATCGACAGGCAGCGCCTCGGCGCCACGGACGACTGTGGCTTCTCGCCGTTCAGCATCGACGACAAGCCCAAACACGGCTCTCCCGACTTCGCGCGCGATGTCGCGTTCCAGAAGATCGCGAACCGGGTCAGAGGCGCCGAGATTGCTTCCGACGCGCTTGGCCTGTAGTTCCCGGTCGGCGCGTCGCACGGCACTAGACCGACACCTTCGCGACGATCTCAGCGGCCGCTTCCGCGCCGTAGGCGCCGGCGAGTCGGTGGCGGGCGCTCGTGCGCTCGATGGTGTACTCCTGCGGACCGATCGACTCGAGCGCCATGACACCGAGCAGCGAACCGATCTGAGCGCTGCGTTCCAGCGACAAGCCCCATGCGAGCCCTGACAGAAAGCCGGCGCGGAAGGCGTCGCCCGCCCCGGTCGGCTCGAGTTCGACGTCTGCGCGCACTTTGACGGCGTCCACCGTGATCCGCGCCTGCCCGGCGCAGTCGATGTGGCAGCCCTTGGGCCCGTGGGTCGTCACGCGGATGTCGACGCGGGCGAGAACCTCGTCGTCGCTCCACCCGGTCTTGCGCTCGATCAGTGAGCGTTCGTAGTCGTTCACCACCAGGTAGGTCGCGCCGTCGATCAGCGATTTGATCTCATCACCCGACAGTCGCGCGATCTGCTGACTCGGGTCGGCGAGCACGTCGACACCCAGCGCCTTCGCCTCGGCGGTGTGCCGCGCCATCGCAGTGGGATCGTTCGGCGACACGACAACCAGATCCAGCCCGCCAACACGCTCGGCGATCGGGGCGAGTTCGATGTCCCGGGCCTCCTCCATCGCGCCCGCGTAGAACGACGCGATCTGGCTCTCCGCCCGATCGTTGGTGCACAGAAACCTGCAGGTGTAGCGGTCGGAGGACACGCGCAGCGACGCGATGTCGACGTTGTGGTCGCGCAGCCAGTCCTGGTAGTCCGCCGGGAAGTCGTGTCCCACCGCGCCGATCAGGATCGGCCGGTGTCCCATCAGACCCATGCCGAATGCGATGTTGGCGGCGACGCCGCCCCGGCGGACTTCCAGCGAGTCGACCAGAAAGCTCAGGGACAGTCGTTCGAGCTGATCGCCGACGAGCTGCTCGTCGAAACGACCTGGGAAGGTCATGAGGTAGTCGGTGGCGATGGATCCCGTGCACGCGATGCGCATGAAGGGCAGCGTCTCCTGCAGTTCGGCGACATCGTGAGCGTAGTGGGCACCGCGGATCACCGACGACACCCGCGCTGTTCGCCGGGGAGAAGCGGTCGCGGGCCGGGGCGCGGCGGGAAGGGCGCGACGGTCACCCGCGGGCTACGATGCGCGGACCGCATGCTCATCATCGAAAGGCCACCCCCAGTGGATACGCGCGTCGAACGCGTCGACGACACCACCATCAAGCTCGCAGTCACCGTCGAACCTCCGCGGGTCACCGCGGCACTCGACGAGGCCGCTCGTCATCTGGCCGACGAGGTGAAGATCCCCGGTTTCCGCAAGGGCAAGGTGCCACGCAGGGTGCTCGAGACACGCCTCGGCAGAACAGCGGTGGTGCAGCACGCCGTCCAGGATGCGCTTCCCCAGTTCTATGCCGAGGCCGTCCGCGAGCACGAACTGGAGCCCGTCGGTCAGCCCGAGTTCGATCTCGGCATCTTCGAGGAGGGCAAGGACGCCGAGTTCACGGCCACCGTCGAGGTTCGGCCCGAGTTCGCCCCCCCGCCCGTCGAGGGCGTCCAGGTGCCCCACCCGGAGTGGGAGGTCACAGACGCCGACGTCGATGCCGAGATCGGCACGCTCCGCGAACGCTTCGCCGAGGCCGAGACCATTGACCGTCCGATCCAGGTCGGCGACCTCGCCGTGGTGTCCATCAGCGGCGCGTACAAAGGTGAGCCTGTCGAGGACGCCAGCATCGACGACCAGCTCTACCAGGTTCACGACCCCGAGGAGAGCGGACAGAAGCTCGACCGCGAGCTGCTCGGCGCGTCGCCCGGCACGATCGCGAAGTTCACCGACACGTTCGACGATGACGAGCGCGAGCTCGATTTCACGGTCATCGTCAAGGACGTCAAGGTGCTCACGCTGCCTGACGCCGACGACGACTTCGCGATCACCGCCAGTGAGTTCGACACGATCGACGAGCTGCGCGACAGCATCCGCGAGCAGCTGGCCGAGCACAAGCTGCGCCACGCCCGGGAGGCACTGCGGGGCCGGGTGATCGAAACGGTCAGCGAGCTCGTTGACGTGCCGCTGCCGCGCGTGCTCGTCGACCAGGAGGTGCAGTTCCAGCTTGCGCGCCTGGCGCGCGACGCCGAGCAACGCCAGATCCCGTTCGACCAGTACCTGCAGGCGGCTGGAACCACGGCGGAGCAGCTTACCGATCAGCTACGTGACAGCGCAGAGAAGACGGTGCGCGCGCAGCTGGTCGTCGACCGCGTTGGCCGCGACGCGGGCGTGAATGTGAGCAACGAGGATCTGTCGCGCCAGGTGGTCGAAGAGGCTGCCCGACTGAACATGCCGCCAGACCAGCTGGCGCAGTTCATGACGGAGCCGGAGCGGCTCGGGGTTCTGTTCGCGGACGCGTTCCGCCGTAAGACGATCGACCTGATCATCGAGCGCGTCGAGATCACCGGTGGGCCGCCGCCGAACGTCCTCGACGGCATAGCCGACGGTGAAGGCGCCGACGACAGCGACGACCCGGTCGACCCGTCTTCGGCTGTCGCCGCAGGCGGCGATGGTGAGCCGGTCGAGCGTGACCAGGTCGGCACCTCGACGAACCAGACCTGAGGCGCTCGACGCCCGCCCCACGGCCCCGACGCGGCGCTAGTGTGTCGGCAACAGCGCCGTGGACGAACCAAGGAGAACCCCATGTCCACCTCGTCGCCGACGAACTACCTGGTGCCGATGGTCATCGAGCAGACCAACCGGGGCGAGCGCTCGTTCGATCTGTACTCGAGACTGCTCAAGGACCGCATCATCTTCCTGGGTACGCCGATCACCGATGAGATCTCGAACGTCATCATGGCGCAGCTCATCCACCTCGAGGGCGAGGATCCCGGCAAGGACATCAACCTGTACATCAACTCGCCCGGCGGGTCGGTGACCAGCGCGCTGGCGATCTACGACACGATCGAGTTCATCAAGCCCGACGTGACGACCATCTGCATGGGGCAGGCGGCGTCGGCGGCGGCGATCCTGCTGGCGGCGGGCACGAAGGGCAAGCGGTTCGCGCTGCCCCACGCGCGCATCCTGATCCACCAGCCGCACGGCGGCGCGGAGGGTCAGTCGTCGGACATCGAGATCCAGGCACGTGAGATCCAGCGGATCCGCGATCTGCTCGACCAGATCCTGTCGACCAAGACCGGTCAGCCGCTGGAGAAGATCACCGAGGACACCGACCGGGACTTCATCATGACGGCCCAGGAGGCCGTCGAGTACGGGATCATCGACCAGGTCCTGCAGTCGCGTCGCCTACAGGAAGTCCAGCTCGCCGCGAGCTAGGGTACCGGGCTGTCACGCTCCCGTGTGCCGGTTGGATGTCGAGCGTGGCGAGACGGCCCGAAAATGGGCGTCGGGCACCCCGGTGATGATGGGTCGCAGGGAGCGCTCGACGAAGATGCGCACGCGTCGACCACCGACGGGTCTGGGGTGGAGCTTTTCTCGACCCCCGCGCGCCCAGTACCATGAACCCTCGTCTCGGGCGTAGGGTGACCCAGTCGATCAGCGGCAAGGGAGCGAGCCAGCGACATGGCGAAGTTCGGTGAAAGCGGCGACCTGCTGAAATGCTCGTTCTGCGGCAAATCCCAGAAACAGGTCAAGAAGCTGATCGCTGGACCCGGCGTCTACATCTGTGACGAGTGCATCGACCTGTGCAACGAGATCATTGAGGAGGAGTTCTCCGACGCGACCGAGCTGGTGGCGGGCGAACTGCCCAAGCCGGTCGAGATCTACGAGTTCCTCAACGACTACGTCGTCGGTCAGGACGCGGCCAAGAAGTCGCTGGCGGTGGCTGTCTACAACCACTACAAGCGCATCCGTGTCACCGGCGGAGTCGCCGGCGGATCCCACGCCCCCCGCGAGGACGAGGTCGAGCTCGCCAAGTCGAACATCCTGCTGCTCGGGCCGACCGGGTCGGGCAAGACGCTGCTCGCGCAGACACTCGCGCGCCTGCTGAACGTCCCGTTTGCGATCGCGGACGCGACCGCGCTGACCGAGGCCGGGTACGTCGGTGAGGACGTCGAGAACATTCTGCTCAAGTTGATCCAGGCGGCCGACTTCGACGTGAAGAAGGCCGAGACGGGGATCATCTACATCGACGAGGTCGACAAGATCGCCCGCAAGAGCGAGAACCCCTCGATCACTCGTGATGTGTCGGGTGAAGGCGTACAGCAGGCGCTGCTCAAGATTCTCGAGGGCACGATCGCCAGCGTCCCGCCCCAGGGTGGTCGCAAGCACCCACACCAGGAGTTCATCCAGATCGACACGACGAACGTCCTGTTCATCTGCGGTGGTGCGTTCGCGGGGCTCGACACCGTCATCGAGCGCCGCATCGGCCGCAGTGGGGTGGGGTTCGGCGCCGATGTGCGCAGCCACGCCGAGAAGGACCTCTCGTTCTTGTTCAGCGAGGTGCTGCCCGAGGATCTCATCAGGTTCGGCCTCATCCCCGAGTTCGTGGGCCGGCTACCGGTGGTGTCGAGCGTGGAACCGCTGGACCGCGACGCACTGGTCCGCATCCTCACGGCGCCCAAGAACGCGCTGGTCAAGCAGTACCAGAAGTTCTTCGACTTCGACCGCGTCGACCTCCAGTTCTCCGACGACGCGTTGGAGGCCGTCGCCGACCAGGCGATCCTGCGGGGCACCGGCGCACGCGGGTTGCGGGCGATTCTCGAAGAGGTACTGCTCAACACCATGTATGAGCTGCCCAGTCGGGGCGACGTGGGTGAGTGCGTGATCACCGGTGAGGTCGTACGCGAGCGGGTGAACCCGACTCTGGTACCGCGCGCCGAGCCGGCGCCCAAGCGTCGTCGCTCGGCATAGCCTCCAGCTCGCGTCACCCGCACAGTCGGACGGCCCTATCCTTGGGCACGCGCGTCCGTTGGCCCGGCGACCAGCCGGGCCGGCGACGGGCGCACACGGGGAACAATCCGCGCGTCCGGCGGCGTGTTCTTCCCCCACAACGGGCCGCACGCACGGCGTCCGCACGGCTGGCCGGGTGGGTGCCCACGCACACGAGCGACGAACATGGCGCGAGCAATGACCAGAACCCTTCCGAAGATCTACGATCCCGCCGAGGTCGAGCCCCGCCTGTACCGGTGGTGGGAGAAGCGCGGGTTCTTCCACGCGGAGCCCGACGACCCCGGCGAGCCGTTCGCGATCGTGCTGCCGCCGCCGAACGTGACCGGCGGCCTGCACATCGGCCACGCGCTGGTCGCGTCGGTCGAGGACGCCATGATCCGCCACGCGCGACAGTCCGGGCGCAACGCGGTGTGGCTGCCGGGCACCGACCACGCAGGTATCGCGACCCAGAACGTCGTCGAACGCCTGCTGGCCGACGAGGGCGTGTCCCGCCACGACCTGGGTCGCGAGCGCTTCCTCGAACGCGTGTGGGCGTTCGTCGGGGAGGCGGGCGGCATCATCCAGCACCAACACCGCAGGCTCGGGACGGCCCTGGACTGGGACCGTGAGATCTTCACGTTCGACGAGCAGCGTTCGCGCGCCGTGCGCGAGGTGTTCTGTCGCTGGTACGACCAGGGGCTCATCTACCGGGGCTATCGTCTGATCAACTGGTGCCCGCGCTGCCACACGGCGCTGTCCGACATCGAAGTGGACCACGTCGACGAGCAGGGCGAGCTCGCGGAGCTGCGCTATCCGGGAAGCGACGGCGCCGATGGCGTGGTGGTCGCGACGACGCGGGCCGAGACGATGCTCGGCGACACCGCGGTCGCGGTCCATCCTGACGACGAGCGCTATCGCGACCTGGTGGGCACCACGGTGCTGCTGCCGCTCGTCGACCGTGAGATACCGGTCATCGCCGACGATCACGTCGACCCCGAGTTCGGCAGCGGCGCCGTCAAGGTGACCCCCGCCCACGATGCGAACGACTGGGAGATCGGCCAGCGCCACGACCTGCCCGCGGTCAACATCTTCACCGAGGACGCGCGGGTCAACGAACAGGGCGGGCCCTACGAGGGACTCGATCGCTTCGAGGCACGCCGCAAGGTCAAGGACGACCTTGACGCACGAGGCCTGCTCGTCGGCGTCGCGCCGCGCACGCACTCGGTCGGCCACTGCTCGCGCTGCAGGACGATCGTCGAGCCGCGCTTGTCCGACCAGTGGTTCGTCAAGATGACCCCGCTGGCCGAGCCGGCGATCGCAGCCGTGCGCGACGGGCGCACCAGATTCATCCCCGAGCGCAACGCCAAGACCTTTCTCGCCTGGCTCGAGAACCTGCATGACTGGTGCATATCGCGGCAGCTGTGGTGGGGGCACCAGATCCCCGCGTGGTACGACCGCGATGGCAACATCCACGTGCGTCGCACCGACCCGACACCCGACGAGGTCGCCGAGCTCGGGCTCCAGCGCGATCCGGACGTGCTCGACACCTGGTTCAGTTCGCAGCTGTTTCCGTTCGTCAACCTCGGCTGGGACGGCGAGGTCACCGACACTCTGGAGCTGCGGACCTGGTATCCGACAGCGGTGCTCGAGACCGGCTACGACATCAACACGTTCTGGGTGTCGCGGATGCTCATGGCCGGGTTGTCGATGATGGGCGACGTGCCGTTCCGCGTGGTCTACAACCACGGGATGGTCCGCGACGGCGAGGGCAAGAAGATGTCCAAGTCGTTCGGCAACGTCATCGACCCGCTCGAGTTCATCGACCGCTACGGCGCCGACGCGTTGCGCTTCGCCCTGCTGCGTGCGTCGACGGCGGGCCAGGACGCGCCGCTGGCAGAGGAGTGGGTCGAAGGCGCACGGCGCTTCGCGAACAAGCTGTGGAACGCCGCGCGGTTCGTCCTGCTCGCCGTGGGCGACACCGCACCAGCGCTGCAGGAGCCGGCACCGGATGCGCTTGCGCTCGAGGATCGCTGGATCCTGTCACGCCTCGAGGACGTGCGCACCGACGTCGACCGGGCGATGGAGGAGTGGGACCTGGGACGGGTCGCGCGGTCGCTGTTCCACTTCACGTGGGACGAGTACTGCGACTGGTACCTGGAACTGGCCAAACTGCGTACGGGCGACGAGGCGCAGACCGCCGACGGCGACGCCGCCCGGTGGACCTTGCGCCACGTCCTCGACCAGGCGATGCGCCTGTTGCACCCGCTGATGCCGTTCCTCACCGAGGAGATCTGGCGCACGTTGCACGCCGCGGACGACGCTACGACCATCCAGCTATCGCCGTGGCCGGCACCCGCGCCGTCGCGCCGTGACGCAGCGGCCGAGTCGCAGTTCGCCGCGCTCGTCGAAATCGTCACCGAACTGCGTCGTTTCCGCTCCGACCATGCGTTGCCGCCGTCGCGGAAGATCTCGGTCATCGCGGTCGCGCCGCCCGCGCGGCGGGCGCTTCTTACGGGTGCCCTCGATGGGATCAGGCGGCTGTCAGGAGTCGACGACTGGGGCTTCACCGACGAGGTCGCCATAGGCGGACCTCTGGGCCACGTGGCGGTCGACGGCGCCGACCTGTACGTCCCGCTGACCGGCCTGATCGACCTCGACGAGGAGCGGGCGCGCCTGCAGCGGGAGCTCGAGCGCGCGCGCGGCGAGCTGGCCAGAGCTCGGGGCAAGCTGGCCAACGACGCCTTCGTCAGCCGCGCGCCCGCCGACGTCGTGCAGGCCGAGCGCGACAAGCTGGCGGAATGGAACGCCGTGGCGGAGCGCATCGGCGCACAGCTGCAGACCCTGTTCGGTGAGTGACCTGATCGTCGAGCTGCTCGGTCGCCGGCCGCCGGTCGTGGGCGATGACCGCATGCGGCTGCGCACGCTCCTCGAGCTGCTCGACCGTCCCGACCACGCGGTCCCGACGGTGTGGATCGGTGGTGGTCACGGCAAGAGCAGCGTGGTCGCGATGATGGCCGCGCTGCTCACCGCGCTCGACATCAGCCCCGGCACCACGATGAGCCCGCACCTGCAGGATCTGCGCGAACGTGTGCGCATCGCCGGCACGGTCATCCCGGCAGATGTCCTGCGCGAGCAGCTCGACTACCTCGACCTGTTCCTGCACGAGGTCGACAGTCGCTTCGTGACGCCGCTGGGCTTCGAGGACGTGCTGTTCGCTCTCGCGGCGACCTGGTTCGCCGACGCGCCGGTGGACGTGGCCGTCCACGAGGGCGACGCGCTTCCGAGCGGACGCGTCGAGCTGTCGGTCGAGCTCGATCCGGCTGGCGCGATCGTGCGCGGTGGCGGCCTCGTCCACGTAGCCGGCGAGGCGTTCGGGGTCGCCGAGCGAGCAGTCGCCGTCGGCGGCCAACGGCTGACGCTGCGCGGCGTCACTGGTTCCGTCGCCGACGTGTATCTGCCGTTGCACGGCCGTCACCAGGCGGACAACGCCGCGGTGGCGCTGGCGGCGGTCGAGGGCTTCCTGGGCTTCACGACGCGTCTGGACTCCGACCTCGTGCGCGAGGCCTTCGCCCGGCTGCGGCTGCCGGGGCGGCTGGAGGTCGTCCGGCGCCCCGACGCAGCCAGCGTGCTGCTCGACGGGGCGCGAGACCCCACCGGCGGGGCCGCGCTGGTGTCGGCTATGCGCGACGAGTTCACGGTGCGCAACCGCATCGGCGTGCTCGGACTGGTCGGCGGCGACCCCGGTCCGATGCTGCAGACGCTGGTGCCGGCACTCGACCACGCGGTCATCATGCCGGCGCCGACGGCGGACGCAGCCCGCCCGGCCGACGTCAGCGCCGTCGCCACGGAGCTGGGTGTGCCCGCCGAGCTGGCGGACACCGCCGAGCAGGCGCTCGACCTGGCGTCGGGCGTCGCCACCGTCGAGGACGCGGTCGTCGTAGCCGGGAGCCTGCAGACGGCCGGCGAGGCCCGGCGTGCGCTCGGCCTGGAGCCGGTCGAGGCATTGCTCGGTCCGGTCTGATCGCACGTGGGCCGTCGCCCGAGGATGGGCGACACCCGGATCGCGAATCCGTCAGGCGTCTGCCATGATGCGGTCGACAGCTTCCGACAGATATGGCGTCGACATCATGAGTGAACGCACCCTGGTCCTGATCAAGCCGGATGGCGTCCGCCGCGGCCTGATCGGCGAGGTCGTCTCGCGCATCGAGCGCAAGGGGCTGACCATCGCCGCGCTGCACATGCGGACGCTCGACGCCGCGACCGCCGAGGAACACTACGCCGAGCACACCGCCAAGCCGTTCTTCGGTGAGCTGGTGTCATTCATCACCAGTGGGCCGTTGGTCGCGATGGCCGTCGAGGGTCCGGACGCGATCGCCGTGATGCGTACGCTGATGGGTGCCACCAACCCGGTTGAGGCCCTCCCAGGGTCCATCCGCGGCGACTATGCCACCGTCATCACGCAGAACATCGCGCACGGATCGGACTCGCCGGCCTCTGCGGAGCGTGAGCTCAAGCTGTTCTTCGGCTGACCGGCACCGCGTGCCGTCCACAGGCAGGTGGCGCCGCGGCTGTCGCGCTGGGGCCGATGACCGCAGGATGCACGGCGTCGCCGACGTCCGGAGTCATCGTGCATCCCTGTCCGCTGCTACGCCCTGACGCATCCAGGTTCCAGCCGGGTGCGCCGCAGCGTCGCGCCCAGGTGACGTCGCCCGAGGCCGCGGCCGTCGTCGTTCGACCGCTGTTGACGGGCCAGGACCGCGAACGCGGTGTCCTGATCGCTCTCGACACGCGACATCGCGTGATCGCCACGACGATCGTGTCGATCGGCACCGCCGCGAACACGTTCCTGGCGCCGCGCGAGGTGTTCCGCGACGCGTTGCTGCTTGGCGCCTCGGCGGTGGTGGTGGCACACAACCACCCCAGCGGTGACCCGTCGCCGTCAGACGACGACCGGCTGATCACGCAACGGTTGGCCCGCGCCGGTGCCACGCTGGGCGTCGACCTGCTCGACCACGTGATCGTTGGCGACCCTGACTGGACGAGCTTGGCGCGCCAGGGGCTGTGTCAGGGGGTGACCCCGGCGGCCTGACCTCGGCCAGCCGTCCCCGCCTGTGCACGGGACGTGGCTGGGCGGCCTATGCTGTCGCAACGGCGGGGTATCGGCCCAATAGGAGGTCTCGTGCAGCGGTCGCTCGCTGCAGGCGCACTGTTCGGCCGCGATCTGGCCGTCGATCTCGGGACCGCGAACACCCTGGTCTACGTCCGTGGTCGCGGCATCGTGCTCGACGAGCCGTCGGTGGTCGCGATCAACACCACGAGCGGCGCACTGCTTGCCGTCGGCGCCGAGGCCAAGAGGATGATCGGGCGGACGCCGGGACACATCTCGGCGATCCGGCCGCTGAAGGACGGCGTGATCGCCGACTTCGACGTGACCGAGCAGATGCTGCGCTACTTCATGCAGAAGGTCATGGGCCGGCGGCCTTCGCTGCTGACCAAGCCCCGCGTGGTCGTGTGCGTGCCCAGCGGCGTCACGGGGGTCGAGCAGCGGGCCGTCGAGGAGGCGGCGATCCACGCCGGTGCGAGGTCGGCGTTCATCATCGAGGAGCCGATGGCCGCGGCGATCGGTGCCGGCCTGCCGGTGCACGAGCCGATCGGCAACATGATCGTCGACATCGGCGGAGGCACGACCGAGGTCGCGGTCATCTCGCTCGGCGGCATCGTTACGAGCGTGTCGGTCCGGATCGCCGGCGACGAGCTCGACGAGGCGATTGTCGCCTACATCAAGAAGCACCACTCGCTGATGCTCGGCGAACGGACCGCCGAGCAGATCAAACTGGCGATCGGCAGCGCGTATCCGCTCGACGAGGAGCGGCACGCGGAGATCCGCGGGCGCGATCTCGTGTCGGGCCTGCCCAAGACGGTGGTCATCTCGGACGGCGAGGTCAGGGCGGCGATGGAGGAGCCGGTCGCATCGATCATCGCGGCGGTCAAGAACACCCTCGACCGGACCCCGCCGGAGTTGGCCGCCGACATCATGGAACGCGGAGTACTGGTCGCCGGCGGCGGGGGGCTGCTGCGTGGGCTGGTCGAACGCTTCCGTCACGAGACCGGGATGCCGGTCGCGCTGGCAACCGAGCCCCTGCAGGCCGTGGCGGAAGGCTCCGGCAAGTGCCTCGAAGAGTTCGAGGCACTCAAACGGGTGTTGATCTCGACGTCTCGTCACTGATCCGCGGGTCGCATCCGGATCCATCGTTTTCGGCCTGCCATTGGCTACGGTGCGCCTGTGGGTGGCCGCCGACGCAGCCAGACGATGATCGTGGTGCTGACGCTTGTCGCGCTCAGCTGGATGACGCTGGATCTTCGTGCGCCGTCCGACGTGACCGGTGGCCCGCAGCGCGGCGCACTCGCGCTGTTCGCGCCGGTGCAGCGGGTGCTCGCAGCGACCGTGCGACCAGTCGATGTGGCGGTCGGTTGGATCGCTGATCAGCGGTCGCTGCACCGCCGCCTCGATGACCTGCGCGATGCACATGCGCGAGCGCAGTCGGTGGCGGCAGCCAACGACGACCTCGCTGCCGAGAACCGCCGGCTGCGTGAGCTGCTGGCCATGCGTGCGCGCACCGGTCACCGGACGGTCGGCGCCACTGTCCTGGGTACCCCGCCCGGCGACCTGACAGGCAGCGTCCTCATCACCGCCGGTACGGCCCACGGCGTCGCGCCCGACATGGCGGTCGTTGACCATCGAGGGCTTGTCGGGCGCGTCGTCGAAGTCAACCGATCCCACGCACGCGTTGAGATGACGACCAGCCCGGATGCCCGGTACGCCGTGCGGGTCGGTCAACTGGCAGGCCGGCTGCAGGGCACGGGCGGCGGATCGCTGCGCCTGGAGCTCAACGATCTCCGACGCACCGTTCGTCCCGGTATGCCGGTGGTGACGCGGGCGTTCGAGGGGTCGTCGATGCCCGACGGCCTGCCGGTCGGGGAGGTGATGCGCGACGCGGTCCACGACCGCTATCTGCAGGTACGGCCTCTCGTGACGGCAGGGTCGGCGCACCTGGTGCAGGTCATCGTGGACGAGCCGGCGCAACCTGCCCGACGGACCTGGTCCGGCGACGCCGGCGGGTTGACCGCACTGCCTGCACCACCGCGGGCGGGGGAGCGGTGATGAGAGCGCGCCGCCTGTGGGCGCCGATGGTCTGCGGCGCCATCACGGCGGATGCGTTGGTCGGGGCGGTCCGGCCCGGACTCGCCGGCGTACCGTTCGTCACGCTGTCGGTCGTCACCGCTGTGGCGTTGGCCGCCGGCCCGCGGGTTGGCATGATCGCCGGGTTCTCGGCGGGCGCGGTCCTGGACCTGCTCGGCGGGCCTGTCTCGCTTGCCGGCGTCCACACCATCGTCGGCGTCGCCGTCGGTGTGGTCACGGGCTCGGCTGGGGCGCACCTGGACGGACGGAACCGCGGAGCGACGATGATCGGTGCGCTTGCCGTGACCGCCGGTGCGATCTTGCTGCTCGCGCTGCACGGGACGGTCGCGGCATTGAAGGCCTCGATCGTCGGACTGGTGCCATGCATCGCGTTGGCGGGCGCACTCGTTACGCCACTGGCGTTGCGCGTCGTCAAGGGGACCGCTGGAGGGCCACTTACAAACCGCGCGCCGCGCGCGTAACATTGTCGGTGACATCTGGGCATCCTGCCGAGCACACTTGGAGGAGCCCGAGGCGACGGCGCACGAAAGCGGACAGCATGCGGGTGCTAGGGGTCCTGGCGGCCTGGGGCGTCCTCGCTGTGCTGTCGACCATGTGCTTCGCGCTCGGTGGCTCCATCGGGTACCGCCGCGGCGTCCGGGACGCCGTGGCACAGCTCCGGGACCGGCGGTCCGGCAAGACCGGCTGCCGTCCGCTGCCGGCGAACCATCTGCGTCGCCGGACGAGCGGACGTTCGCGTCCCGGCGCCCGCGCGCGGCGCGCGCGCTGGCAGTCCGGCCGCCCTGCCGCCCGCCCGGCCCACCCGGCGCAGCGCAGCCAGTGGACCACCGCGGCGGCGGCGGGGGTTGCCGTGGTGCTGCTGCTCGGCATACCCGGTACCGCCATCGGAGCGACGACCGCACAGCCAGGTGAGTCGCTGTGGAAGGTCAAGCTCGGACTCGAGCGCGTCCGGCTCGCGCTCGCCACCGGCCCGGAGCGTGACGCCGAGGTACACATGGACCTGGCGTCGGCCAGATTGACAGAGCTCGGCGGGCTCGTGGGCAAGGACGTCCCGGCCGCAGTCGTCAGCGACGTCAGCAGCGATCTCGGATCGCACGCGATTGCCGCCAGCGATGTGCTGCCGGCCGTGAAGACTCCAGCGGTGCGCGACCAGCTGCAGCGCCGCATCGAAGACGTGACCACCAAACAGGTGGTCGTGATGGACACGTTGCTCGGCTTGGACTGTCGGGATGGTGACGGCACGGACTGCGTGGCACTGAACGAGACCCGCGACGAGACGCGCGACCTTCGTGATGCCGCCGACGAGCCGGTCGCGTTGGCCGTGCCCGTCGAGTCTGAGGTCGCGGTGGCGACGCCCGCGCCGACGTCGGAGGCGCAGGACAGTGATGCCGCATCGGCGCCAGCCGGCGCACAGAACACCGAGCCTGACGCGTCCGGGCAGACCGCCGCGGCGGCGGAAGGGCAGGCGACGGCCGCTGCCAGCGAGCCGACATCGCCCGCCAGCGCAGCGGTGTCAGTGTCGCCGTCAGCATCCGGGACGGCAGGTGAGTCCCCGTCGGCCACGCCGAGACCAGACCCGTCCGCCTCGCCCACGAGGCCGGTTTCGGGCTCCCCGGCAACCGAGACCGCAGATCCGGTGAGCACCTCGGGCCCGAGCGAGAACACCGCCGGTGGCCTGCGAGCGGCTGAGGAACAGGCCAAGGCGGGCGCCGGCACCGACTGACAGCCAACCGCGACGCTGTCGCCTGCCACCTCGGTACGGCCTGTCGGGCGCGGTTGCGCCGGTTGCGATGAGGTCGCCGTTACGCTGCGCGACATCGTGCGAACGACGACGCTGCCGCGGACCGATGAGCGCACGCGGCTGCGACTTGCGTTCATTGCGGCGGTGCTCGCAAGTCTGCTGGTGCTGCTGCTCGCACGGCTGTGGTACGTGCAGATCGCGGCCGGCGACCGTTACGCTGCGATCGCCGCGCGTGGCAGGGTGCGGGAGCTGTCGTTGGAGGCGCAGCGCGGCCGGATCCTCGACCGCCATGGCCGTGTGCTCGTCGACAACCGCCAGGTGCACGTGATCGGCGTCCGTGTCGACCAGATGGGCGATGATCGTGACGTCGTGATCGCCGATCTCGCACGGCTGCTCGGCATGTCCCCGCAGCGGATCGTCGATCGCATCGAGGAAGCCGGCGCCGATCCGCTTCGCCCCACCTCGATCGCGTTCGACGTGCCCGAACGTATCGCCCTGTATGTCTGGGAGCACCAGTCGACGCGCTTCCCGGGCGTCTATGCCGAACTCGTCCCGCGCCGTTCGTACCCCCACGACCGTCTGGCCGCGCACGTCCTGGGCTATGTCGGCGAGGTGACGGCCGAACAACTCGAGCAGTACGAGTACCGCGATCATGCGCCCGGCGCGCAGGTCGGCATGGCCGGGGTCGAACGCAGCCACGACGCGGCACTGCGCGGCTCACCCGGCTTGCGGCGGCTCGAGATCGACGCCTCGGGCGACGTGGTCCGGCAGCTGTCCGAACGGCTCCCGGTGCCTGGCGCGGACCTGCAACTCACAGTCGACCGCGACGCCCAGCGACTGGTCGAGGACGCCCTCGGCCGTGGCCTGCGAAGGGCCCGGCGGCTCGATGACCCGGAGGACCGTGGCGACGGCACCTTCGCCGCTCCGGCCGGTGCCGCCGTCGTCCTCGATCCCGCCGACGGAGCGGTGCTGGCGATGTCGTCGCTACCGACCTTTGCGCCCGACGACTTCGTCGGAGGCATCACCGCCAGCCGGTACGCCGCACTGCTTGATCCTGGCAGGCACTCGCCGCTGCTCAACCGCGCGGTCCAGTCGGTCTACCCGCCGGGCTCGGTGTTCAAAGTCGTCTCGACCGCCGCGGCGCTGCGTCACCGGTTCGCCACAGCCGACAGCACGTTGCCGTGCCGGGGCGTGTGGCGATGGGGCGACCAGCAGTTCCGCAACTGGACGACGCGGGACGGTGGCCAGATGACGTTGGTCCAGGCGCTCGCCCGTTCGTGCGACACGGTCTTCTACGAGCTCGCCAGGCAGATGTGGACCGACGAGGAGCGCCGTGGGGGTGGCCGCGAGTATCTGACCGCCGAGGCCGGCCGGTTCGGATATGGTGCAGCGTTGGATGTCGACCTGCCGGGCGAGCGCAACGGCGTGGTACCCGGACGGACGTGGCGGCGACGGTACTGGCGGGACAA
>JAHELV010000018.1:0-23780 GCA_024644015.1 Nitriliruptorales bacterium | reverse complement strand
ATCGTCCGGTCGATCGTGGACGGGCTCGCCGCGCTCGAGCCGCCTCCATGATGGTGTTCGAGTTGATGCCCGTCAGAAGGGCAGCCGGCCGCGCCCAACGGCCGGACGTCATACTGATCGGTTCGACCGGAGCGCTGGTGGTCATCGGCCTGGCGTTCGTGTCGATCGCGACGACCGGTCGTATCGAGCCGACCGCCCCGCACGTCGTGCGCCAGACCGTCGCGCTCGTGGTGGGCGTGGGCATCGCCTGGGTGCTGGCGACCGTCGACTACCGCCGCAGTGCCCTGGTGGCCCCGCTGTTGTATGTCGCGGCGCTCGTCGTGCTCTCCGTGGTCCTGATCGTTGGACCGCCGATCAACGGCGCGCGCGCCTGGCTACTCGTTGGCCCCGTCCAGTTCCAGCCCAGCGAGGCGGCCAAGGTGGCGCTCATCATGATGTTGGCGTCCTTGACCCAGGAGCGGCGGGAACCGGCCTTGACGCCATGGGGGATCGTCGCCGTCGTCCTGGTCGCAGCGTTGCCGATGTGCCTGATCCTGTTGCAGCCGGATTTCGGCACGTTTCTGGTCTTCGTCGCGCTCACCTGCGTGCTGCTGCTGGTCGCCGGCGCACGCGTGCGGCACATGATCGTTCTCGGGGTGGTCGGGCTCGCTGCGGTCGGTCTGGCGTGGCAGTTGGACCTGGTCGAGGACTACCAGGTCGAGCGGTTCGCGGTGTTTCTCGACGCCGGCGCGAGCGATCCGCAAGGTGCCGGCTACAACACCACCCAGGCGCAGATCGCCGTGGGCGCAGGGGGTCTGTTCGGCCGCGGGCTGCTCGGCGGCGAACAGGCCGCGCTGGGCTATGTGCCCGAGAACCACACCGACTTCATCTTCACCGTCATCGCCGAGGAGACCGGGTTCGTCGGTGCGCTCGTGCTGTTGGGCCTGTATGTGCTGGTGCTGTGGCGGGGGCTGCGGATCGCCGCCGCGGCACCGGATCTGCGGGGGACGCTGCTGGCCGTGGGCGGGGTCGCCGTCATCGCAGTACAGGTGTTCGTCAGCATCGGGATGACCGTCGGGCTGGTGCCGGTGATCGGTCTGCCGTTGCCGCTGGTGTCCTACGGCGGCACCAGCCTTGTCGCGTCGTTGGCAATGGTGGGACTGATGGTCAGCGTGCATCGTGGCCCACGGTGACGGATGGGATCAGAGCGGCGCGTGTGATGCGAGCGGCTACACTCCGCAGCGAGTGCGTTGACCGCGCCCCTGGGAACTCAACCGCCGGAGGGCGCTTCGCCCCCGAGATCTGACGATGTCTGACAGCACAACACCGCAGTCGGTCTGGCCGCGTCTCGAGCCGTTGCTCGACGGCGTGCGCAAGCCTGCGCGGTATGTCGGCGGCGAGGACAACATCGTCGTCAAGGACCACGCCGACACCGACTCGCGATGGCTGCTCGTCTATCCCGACGCCTACGAGATCGGCCAGCCCAACCAGGGCATCCAGATCCTCTACGAGGTGCTCAACGAGCGCTCACGGACCGTGGCCGAGCGCGCGTTCGCACCGTGGCCGGACATGGAAGACCTCATGCGGGAGCACGACATCCCGCTGTTCAGCCTCGAGAATCACCTGCCGTTGCGGTCGTTCGACGTTGTCGGGTTCTCGCTCGCGGCTGAAGTCGGCTACACCAACATGCTCAACTGCCTGGATCTGGGCGGGCTCGCGCTGCGCGCCGAGGACCGCACGGACGAAGACCCACTGGTCATCATCGGTGGCCACGCCGCGTTCAACCCCGAGCCATTGGCGCCGTTCGTCGACGTCGCGGTCGCCGGCGACGGCGAGGAGTTCGTCCAGGAGCTCGATGACCTGGTCGCTCGCACGAGGCGGGCAGACGGCGCGTTGTCGCGCAGAGCGCTCCTGACACAGGTCGCGCAGATCGACGGCGCCTACGTGCCGAGGTTCTACGAACCGCGCTACACCGCCGACGGCCGGTTGGCCGGCACCTTTCCCCGGCGCAGCGGTGTGGCGTACCGGGTTCCGAAGCGAACGGTCAGCGATCTGGATCAGTGGCCGTATCCAAGAAAGCAGCTGGTACCGCTGACCGAGACGGTGCACGAGCGCTACGCCGTCGAGATCTTCCGCGGCTGCACTCGCGGTTGCCGGTTCTGCCAGGCCGGCATGATCACTCGGCCGGTGCGCGAGCGGTCGAAGGAGACCGTCAAGCGGATGGTCGCCGATGGAGTCGCGAACACCGGGCTGAACGAAGTCGGCCTGCTCTCGCTGTCCAGCGCCGATCATTCCGAGATCTTGGGCATGTGCGGTGAGCTTGCCGACACCTACGAGGGCACGGCGACAAGCCTGTCGCTGCCTTCGACCCGTGTCGACGCTTTCAACGTCGAGCTCGCCGACGAGCTCGTCCGCAACGGCCGCCGCACCGGGCTGACGTTCGCGCCCGAGGCGGGCACCGAACGTATGCGCCGGGTCATCAACAAGATGGTGACCGAAGCCGACATGCTACGGACCGCCGAGACGGCGTTCGCGAACGGGTGGCGGCACATCAAGCTGTACTTCATGATCGGGCTACCGACCGAACGCGACGAGGACGTCATCGCCATCGCCGAGCTGGGTCTCAAGGTCCTGGCGGTCGGACGGGAGTACGGCCGCAAGAACAAGGTCACGGTGTCGGTCGGGGGCTTCGTCCCCAAGCCGCACACCCCGTTCCAGTGGTGCGCGCAGGACCGGCCCGAACAGTTGCATCGCAAGCTCGGGCTGATCAAGTCGCGCGTCGCAAGCGACCGCAACCTGAACCTGCGCTACCACGACCCCGAGCCCGGGCTGATCGAGGGGCTGCTTGCGCGCGGGGACCAGCGGGTCGCCGACGCGATCGAGGGCGCCTTCCGGCGTGGTGCCCGGTTCGACGGCTGGAACGAGCATTACGACCACGCCAGCTGGCTCGCCGCCTGCCGGGACGCGCACATAGACATCGACTGGTTCTGCCACCGCGAACGCGGTGAGGACGAGGTCATGGCCTGGGACCACATCGATTCCGGCCTCGAGCGCGACTGGCTGTGGCAGGACCTGCAGGACGCGGTTCGCGAGAGGCCTCTCGATGACTGCCGATGGATCCCGTGCTACGACTGTGGCGTGTGCCCGGGCCTCGACCTCGCCCATCAGACCAAACACCTTCCCCTGTATGCGGGTCAGAGCTAGATACGCGAAGGACGGCCGGCTGCGGTTCGTTTCGGCGATCGATCTCGGCCGCGTCTGGGAGCGAGCCCTGCGCAAGGCCGACCTGCCGATCGGCTACAGCGAAGGGTTCACACCACACCCCAAGGTCAGCTTCCCGGACGCCCTCGCGCTGGGCTACGCGTCGACGGGTGAGTACGTCGAGCTGACATTCGCCGTGCCCGTCGACGTGCAGCGTGTGGTAACGGCGTTCAACGGGGCGGCCCCCGACGGCCTGCGCATCCTCGAAGCGGCCGAGGTGATCGACGGCGCGCCGCGGATCGCGCGGTGGTTGCGCGCATCGTTGTGGGAGCTGCGCTACCCTTCTGGAGATACAGGCGGACTCGACAACGGCGTACGAGCGCTCGCTCATGCGGAGCATCTCCCGGTCGACCGGGAACGCAAGGGCATAGCCACGCGACTCGACCTCAAGGCGGCGCTGCACCAGATCGCGTCCAACGAGAACGCCGTGCGCGTGATCCTGCATCACACCGAACCACCGTTTCGTCCCACCGAGGTGCACCAGTCGTTGGGCACAACCGGCGGTCTCGAGGCGCTCGACCAACCGCGGCTCGTCATCCGGGTCGCACAGGGCAGCGCCGAGGCCAACGGTCTGCGCGAGGCGCTGTCGGGACAGCTGCTGTCCGTCGCGCCGAACGACCACACCGCTGCGACGAGCCAAGCCGATCTGAGGATTCCATGACCGACGAGACCACCACGCGGACCCGCCGTAGAGTCCGCGTCCGTGCACGAGCAGAACAGCCGGACAACGCTGACCGCCGACGGCAGCGTACGCCGGTCGACGCGGACGACGACGAGCCGGCGGCCAGCTCCGATCAGACCGACGACACGCCCGCCCAACGGCGCGTTCGCAAGCGGACTGTGTCCACCGACGACACCGAGGGGGCCGACGGCTCCCCGGGCGAGACCAGCGGCTCGCCGGCCGACCCGGAGCCCGGATCGTCCGACACTGACAGCCCCACGGCGGGTCGCGGTCGCCGCGCCCCTGCCGGCGCGGGGTCCGATGCCTCATCCGGCACCGCCCGTGGCGAATCGTCCGACCACGGAGATTCGACCGGAGCGCGCAAGAAGCCCGCAGCGAAGTCGAGTGCGAAGAAGCGCGGCGGCAGGAACGGCAAGAGCAAGAACGGCAGAAGCAAGAACGATGCCGCGCGAGCCGGCGTGAAAGCCGACGTCGGCACCGACGAGGTTGCCGCACGCGCCGATGACGACGCCCCGAGGGGCGGTGACGAGCCGGCGGACTCCGACGCGTCTGGGACCGAGGACGCGACAGGCGACGCGCAGGCGTCGGCGCGCACCCGCAAGCAGCGCAACCGCAAGGGGCGACGTAAGCCGAACGGATCGCCGCGCGGCGGAGTGAGCGAGGAGGTTCGCAGATCGGTCACTGAGGGCCCGCCCCGCCGGATGCTCGTGTCGGTCGGCAGCCAGCGCACCGAGGTCGCCGTGCTCGAGGAGCGCGACCTGGTTGAGCACTACGTGACCCGCAAGGAGAACGAAAGCTACGTCGGGAACATCTACGTGGGCCGGGTCCAAAACGTGCTGCCGGGTATGGAGGCGGCGTTCGTCGACATCGGCAAGGGCCGCAACGGCGTGCTGTACGCCGGCGAGGTCAACTACGACGACGAGGACATCGAGTCCAAAGCGCCGCGGATCGAACAGGCGATCAAGCCCGGCCAGACGGTCGTGGTTCAGGTGACCAAGGACCCGATGGGAACCAAGGGTGCCCGGCTGACGCAGCAGCTGTCGCTCGCAGGCCGCTTCTGCGTACTCGCGATCGAGGACGGCACGGTCGGCATCTCACGCAAGCTGACCGATTCCGAGCGCGACCGGCTGCGTGTCGTGCTCACGCAGATCAAGCCCGAGGGCTACGGCCTGATCGTCCGCACCGCCGCGAGCGGGGCTACGAACGAACAGCTCGAGGCGGATGTCAAGCGGCTGCTGTACCGCTGGGAGCAGGTGCAGGCACGGCTCGCCGACGCGAAGCCGTTGACGGAGCTGTATCGCGAGCCCGAGCTCGCGATGCGCGTGATCCGTGACGTCTACGGCCCGGAGTTCGTAGAGCTGATCTGCGATGACAGCGAGCTCAACGACCAGATCGCGGAGTACCTCGAGGACGTCAGTCCTGACCTGGCTCCGACGCTGCAGCGCTATGACGGCGATGAGCCGCTGTTCGCCGCCTACGAGATCACCAACCAGGTTCGCCGCGCGTTGGAGAAGAAGGTGTGGCTGGCATCCGGCGGCTACCTGATCATCGAGAAGACCGAGGCGATGTGGGTCATCGATGTCAACACCGGCAAGTTCGTCGGTGAGTCCAACCTCGAGGAGACGGTGCTGCGCAACAACCTCGAGGCGGCGGAGGAGATCGCCCGCCAGCTGCGGTTGCGCGATATGGGCGGCATCATCGTCATCGATTTCGTCGACATGCTGCTGCCGGCCAACCGCGACGAGGTCCTCAAGCGGTTCAAGCGAGAGCTGGCGCGGGACAAGACGAAGTCCCGCGTGATGGAGATCTCCAAGCTCGGGCTGGTGCAGATGACGCGTAAGAACGTCAGCCAGGGCCTTACGGAGACGTTCACCAAGACCTGCGAGTGCTGCGAGGGCCGCGGAGCGCAGATCGTGGACAAGGCGCTCAAGCGCTGACCGCCGCGAGGCCCGCTGTCACCGCACCGCGTGCGGGACAGCGGGCCTGACGCCCGACGCGGGTGCCTGGGCGCCCGCGTTGAGGCAGCGGCGGACGTCAGAAGGTGAATGCGTTGTACGGCTGGCGGTCCGATGCCAGCAGCGCGGCGAGCCGCGCCAGCGCGCCGGGCGTGAGTTCGTCGATCAGACCGGCGCGCGCCAGCTCGTCGGGGTGGACACCGCCCAGCGACAGCGAGGCGAGCTCGCCCGCGTCGATCGCCACGTCGGCAGTGGAGGCGCCGCTGGGCCCGCAGCGCAGGGCGGTGCCGTCGCCCTCGATCGCCCAGCGCCGCGCGTTCCACGGGCAGAACCGGTCCGAGACGTCGACCACGACCCCGCCGTCATGACGTGTTCCGCGCTGTGAGAGCGCGGCGCCGACGTCGACCAGCCGCACGTAGAGCGGCATCGACGCCGACAGGCGTAGCCGTTGGCGCTCGGCGAGCCACCACGGAAGCGGGTGGTCGACGGCCAGCCGCTGGATCGCGATGTGCTGTACCAGGTCGATGCCGAAGAGGAAGCTCCAGATCTGGCGGTGCGCCTCGACATCGGTGGCGAGGCACTCCTCGACCTGCAGTGTCGCGTCCGGGCCCTCGCTGCTCCAGTCGGTGCGGATCCGGTACATCGCGTACGCCCGATCGTCGAGCGCGACCACGAAGCGGCCGCTGGCGCCGCCGCGGTCGCCGGCGGGATCCCACGCGATGCGGTGGCGCCACAGCAGGGGCGACACCGCAAGCATGCCCGGTACCCGGTCGGCGACGGCCGCGTAGATGGGCGGGACACGGTCGAGGGCCTCGGTGACCGTCAGTTGATCGACGGCTGCGGGCTCCACCGGCGTTGTGTACGTCGTCCATGTGCGGTCGATGCGTCCAGCAAGGCTGTGGATGGCCGCGCCGTAGCCGTAGCGCCCGTAGATCGCCGACTCCGACGCGTAGAGCGTCGCCCACGCCCAGCCGCGTTCGTGCAGGTCGTCGAGTTGACGGCGCATGAGGCTGGTCAGCACGCCCCGCCGGCGGTGGGTGGGTGCCGTGGTCACCGAGGTCACGCCCGCACATCGTGCGGCGGGCGCAGCGGGCAGCGTCATCGTCGCGTCGAGCACCGTCGCGGTACCGATGATGCGGCCGCCCTCACGAGCGGTCAGCGACAATGACGGGTCGCCCAGCTCGAGCTCGACGAGATGGGCGACGAGTTCGTCGTCGTCGGTCCGCCCGAACGCGTGCCCGACGGCCCGCATGAAGGCCTGAACCTCGTCAGCAGCGAGGGGCAAGATTGCATAGGGAGCATTGGGCGATTGCACTGCGGTTCCCTCGTCGCGTTGACACTCGCGAGCCGACGAGCATACAGTGGTGCGTGCGCGTTCGCGCGCGGGCATCGTGGCGAGCCCCAGACCCCGCGCAAATCGCCGTTCTTCGGGTCCGTCTGCTGTCGTCTGTGGTCGCTACCGCCACCACGGTCCGGCTGGACTCCAGCATCGCCCAGCACTGTTCTGCGCAACACGCCGAACTGACACACAACAGGAGACCCCATGCAGGCTGTCATCGCGACAGGCGGCAAGCAGTATCGCGTCGCCGTCGGTGACGAGCTCGAGGTCGAACGACTTCATCCCGGCGACGACGGTACGGTCACCCTGCAGCCCGTCATGGTCGTCGGTGACGACGGTGCGGTGAGCGCCACACCGGATGCGCTGGACGGCGCGTCGGTCACCGCGACGGTCGTCGACGAGACGCGGGGGCCCAAGCTGACCGTCTTCATGTACCGCAACAAGACCGGGTATCGGCGCAAGACCGGTCATCGTCAGCGCCACTCGCGTATTCGGATCGACGCGATCGACGTCTAGGAAGGACCAGCCATGGCACACAAGAAGGGCGGCGGTTCGTCGAACAACGGTCGCGACTCCAAGCCCAACATGCTGGGCGTCAAGCGCTACGGCGGTCAGGCCGTCACAGCGGGATCGATCATCGTGCGCCAACGGGGGACCCGGATCCATCCGGGCCGCAACGTCGGCCGCGGCAAGGACGACACGCTGTTCGCGCTCGCCGACGGGACGGTGTCGTTCCGATCGTCGGGGACCCGCAAGTACGCAGAGGTCGACACCGTCTAGCGCACCGAGGGCAGCGGGCGCCGACGGTGATCGTCGGGCGTGCGCGCTCGAGTGACCCGCCGGAGTCGGCAGCGTGATATGCATGACCCATGTTCGTCGACAGCGTGAAGATCCAGGTGCGTGGCGGGCGCGGCGGTGACGGCGTCACCGCGTTCTCGCGTCAGCCGTACGAACCGTACGGCCCACCCAGCGGGGGCGACGGTGGCAACGGAGGCAGCGTGGTGCTCGTCGCCGACCCTGATGTCGCGACACTCATCGAGTACTACCGCAGGCCTCACCGCGCCGCCGAGCGGGGACGGCATGGTGAGGGCGACCGGCGCCGTGGAGCCGACGGGTCCGAGGTCGTGCTGCACGTCCCCGTCGGCACCGTCGTGACGACCGACGACGGTGATGTTCTGGCCGACCTCGCGCGGCCCGCTGATCAGGTGGTCGCCGCGCGCGGTGGTCGTGGCGGTCGTGGCAACGCCGCGTTGCGCACCCGTCAACGCCGCTCGCCCAAGTTCCACGAGCGGGGCGAGCCGGGAGAGCACCGATGGCTGCGACTCGAACTCAAGTTGGTCGCCGACGTTGCGCTGGTCGGCTATCCCAATGCGGGCAAGTCGTCATTGATCGCCCGCCTGTCGGCGGCGCGCCCGAAGATCGCCGACTACCCGTTCACCACCCTGACGCCCAACCTGGGGGTCGTCGCGAGCGACGACATCGACCTCGTCATCGCGGACGTGCCCGGCCTGATCGCCGGAGCAAGCGCCGGCCGCGGGCTGGGCCATGAGTTCCTGCGACACGTCGAGCGCGCGCGAGTGCTCGTGCACGTGCTCGACTGCGCGAGCCATGAGCAGCGTGATCCCCGGGCCGATCTGCGCACGGTCCTCGACGAGCTTGCCGCGTACGACGCCCGCGAAGGGGGACGCCTGCGGTTCGCGGCCCGCCCGTCGGTCGTCGTGCTCAACAAGATCGACGCCGGTCGGGACACGGCGCGGAGCGTGCGGGATGATCTGGTCGACGATGGCTTCGCGGTGCTCGAGACGAGTGCCGTGACCGGGGAGGGCGTCGACGCGTTGCGCTGGCGGCTGATAGAGCTGGTGCGGGAGTCGCGGCACGTGGATCCGCAGCCCGCCGGGTCGGACGCGCCGGCGCCCGTGCTGCGTCCGCTGCAGGCGCCGCCTACGGTGCGGGTCACCCGCGTCGACGACGGCTGGCGTCTGTCGGCGTCGCACGTGGAGCGGTGGGTTCGCATGAGCGACCTGGACAACCCGGAGGCGGTGCGATACTTGCAGGACCGGATGGAGCACGCCGGTGTCGATCGTGCGCTGGTCGAGGCTGGTGCACGCCGGGGTGACGATGTCGAGATCGCCGGGCACGTATTCAGCTTCGAGCCGCCCGACGATGCCGGCGGTCCCGAGGCGCCTCAGGAGGAGCTGTGACGATGCGTGTCTTGCGCGGTGGCAGCGCCGGCCACACCTGATGCCACGCTTCTCCGCGCCCGAGCTCGTCGTTGTGAAGGTGGGCTCCAACAGCCTGCGTGCCAGCGACGGTGGGCTGGACGAGGGCGTCATCGTCGACCTCGTCGCACAGCTGGCGAAGCTCGTGGGCGGTGGGACGCGAACCGTGCTGGTGTCCAGTGGGGCGGTGGCGGCGGGCCTTGCCCCGTTGCGCATGCGTACGCGCCCGCCGGACCTTCCGGGTCTGCAGGCGGCTGCCAGCGTGGGGCAGGGTTTGCTGCTCCACCGCTACCAGGAGGCGTTCGCCACGCATGGGCTGGCGTGCGGACAGATGCTGCTGATGGCCGGAGACATGGTCGATCGTCGACGTTATCTCAACGCGCGGAACACGTTCGAACGCCTGCTCGAGCTGGGTGCGGTGCCGGTGGTCAACGAGAACGACACCGTGGCCACCGAAGAGCTGCGGGTGGGTGACAACGACCGGCTGGCTGCACTGGTCGCCGGCATGCTCGGTGCGGAGCTGCTGGTCATGCTGTCCGATGTCGACGGCCTGTACCCGGATGATCCTGCGCGCGCCCCTGGCGCGCCGCCGATCGAACGGGTCGACGACCTCACCGCCGTCGACCCGTCACGCATCGGCGGTAGCACATCGACCGTTGGCACCGGCGGCATGGTCACGAAGCTGGACGCGGTCCGCATTGCCACGTTGGGCGCTGCGCACGTCGTGATCGCGCACGCCCGGCGCCCCGGCGTGCTGGGCGATGTCGTGTCGGGGGCGCCGATCGGCACGTGGTTCCCCGCGCGGGATCGGCCCGAGAGCCGCAAGCTGTGGATCGCGTTCGCCACGTCGCCCCAGGGCTCGCTGATCGTCGACGACGGTGCCGAGCGCGCCATCGTCGAGCGGGGCTCGTCGCTGCTGGCGGTCGGCATCACCGACGTGCACGGCGTCTTCTCGGCGGGGTCGGCGGTCAACGTCGTCGGCCGCGATCACCAGTTGATTGCGCGCGGACTCGTAGCGTTCGACGCTCACGACGTGCGTCGGATGCTCGGGCGTTCAAGCGGCGAGCTGCGCCCGGTGAACCGGCGCGCCGTGGTGCATCGCGACTCGCTGGTCGTGCTCGCCTAAGGGTCAGCCTGGCGGTGGTCGCACGCGTGCGACGGTGCCGTCCAGTGCGCCGGCGTACACACCGTCCGCGGTGATCGACAGTGCGGTGATCCCGGTGGGCCCGGTCGTCTGCCACAGCTGCTGGCCGGACGCGACAGCGAAGGCGCGGATGGTCCCTTCGGCGTCTCCCGTCACGACCGTGTCGCCGCGTCGTGCTGCCGCGGAGATACGTGCCTGCGCCGGCACATCCCACTGCTGGACGCCGGTTGACGGGTCCAGAGTGACGACGCCGGCAGGTGTGGCAACGATGATCAAGTCGCTGCCTGGGAGCAGGGTGGGCTGGCGGTCCGCGACACCGTCGACGCGTCGGCACCACTGTGACGCGCCGTCACGTAAGGCGTGGCTGCACACCGCACCAGTGCGTGTGGCCAGCAGCACCGCGTCGGGCAGCAGGGTCACCGACGACACCCACGGCCTCGCGACATCGACCCGCCACTTCGCGTTCGCGATCTCGCGACGGTTCAGACTGGTCGTGATCAGCTCGCCGTTCGGGTCGATGGCGAACAGCGAGCCGCGCTGGAGGATCGCCACCAGGTTGTCGTCGGCCGCGACACCTGCGTTCGGCATGACGTGTACATCATCCGCGCTGTGGTGGAAGTGCCACAGCTCCTCTCCGGCCTCCGGGTCCATCGCCGTCAGCTCGGGCATGTTGAGACCCGGCCCCATACCGTAGAGCAGGCCGCCGGACACCGCGGTCAGTGACCCGGTCGGCGTGTACTGGTCGTTCCGGGACCAGCGCGGCTCTCCGTCGGCGAGCGCCACCGAATGCAGCTGCGACGAGCGGTAGACGACCGAGTCGTCGGTGACGATCGAGCGTTCTACGGTGCCGTCATCGACCACTCGCCGCCAGCGTGGCGCCCCCGAGTCGCCATCGAGCGCAACGACCCGGTTCTCGGTCGCGACGATGACTTCGTCACCCGACGCGGTGACCGACGACACGGCGGCGTCCGCGACCGTCTGGTTCCAGTCGATCACGGCGCTGGGGGAGGGTTCCGGCTCGGGTGGGGACTCCGGCTCAGGCGCGGTCCCGGGCTGTGGCTCATCGACGACGGCGTTGGCGGCCGCCGCATCGTCGCCCTGGGAGGTCGGGGACCCAGGGTCGCTTCGCAGCAGGCCGATGATGATGAGCGCCAGGACGGCCCCGGCCACCAGCGCCGCGACCGTGATCGCCGGAGTCGGTACATGCCGCAGTCCAGAACCGAGTGAGCCCCGGCCGGTTCGCGCGCGCGCCGCGAGCCCGCTGCCGGCCCGGCTCAACGTCGTGCCGGTGGCGGCCATCCCGGCCGCCATCCACTCGCCGACGCCGTTGCCCACCGCTCCGCTCGGTGCCGCCGCTGTGCTCAACGTGACCGCAGGAGCCGCGTAGTCGCCGTCCTGCTCGCCGAGCGCCGCGCGGAGAAGGCGAATGCACGAACCGTGCCGGTCCTCCGGGCGCTTTGCGAGGCCGGTCGCCAGCGCCGAACGCAGCGCATGATTGGAGTCCGCGGCGAGCACGTCGGCAACGCGCGGCCGAGCGAAGAGGTGGGCGCCGAACAGTGCCGAGGCGGTGTCGCGCACGAATGGCGGCTGGCCGGACACGCAGTGGTACAGCGCGCACGCGAGGGCGTACTGATCGGTTGCGGGATCGAGCATGTCACCACGCAACTGCTCGGGTGCGACGTACAGCAGGTCGTCGAGCACGGGGCTGCTGTCACGCTGCCGCTTCGAGCCCAACCGCTGCGCCAGCAGCGCGTCGATGCCGAAGCCGGTCACGAAGGCGTCGCGACTGCCACCCATCTCACCGGTCCGCACGCGGATGGTTTTTGTGCTCAGCGCACCATGTAGCAGGCCCGCGTCGTGGGCGATGTCGAGACCCTCGGCGAGCAGCTCGAGCAGGGCGATGGCGTCGTCGGGCGGGAGCTGCCAGCGGCTGCTGAGCATCTGCTCGAGCGTCACCGACTCACGCCACGCAGTGGCCATGTACACCCGGTCGTCTGACGTGCCGACGTCGAGCACGAGGGCGACGCCAGGGTGGTTCACGTCCATCGCGGCAGTCGCCTTGCGCTGAAACACCCGCGCCTGCCTGCGGTCGGTCT
Source organism: Nitriliruptorales bacterium (assembly GCA_024644015.1). Lineage (GTDB taxonomy): Bacteria > Actinomycetota > Nitriliruptoria > Euzebyales > JAHELV01 > JAHELV01. The sequence goes on along the minus strand of JAHELV010000018.1, from coordinate 11,105 downwards.
CGGAGATCAGTGGTTCACTGATCAGCAACGCCACGGTCCGCGGTCCACCGGGACGCGTTGCGTCGAAGGATCGGGTCGTCGCACGGTACACCGTGGAGACCGCGTCCTGACTGAGGGCGTCGTGCAGCTGGTAGCCAGCGAACGTCGCCTCGAGTTCCTGCATCGGTTTGCCCTGCGGTTGACACCCCTGCCTTGCACATGCGACCAACGACTCGTTGCGCAGCGGTTGCCACGAGCGGCGTGTCGCGGCCCGCGCCGCGAAACCCGTGCAGCATGCGCTCGACGACCATAGAACAACTGGCGCCGGTAGGCGAACGTCAGGTATCGGCCTGGCGTCCCTCGTTCGCGGTTTCGCCATTCACGGGTGACCTACGCCGTAGTCGGCCGGCGCGGCGCGCGCCGTCCATGAGCACGGCCTCGATCTGCGCGTTGACGGAGCGGAACTCGTCGGCTGCCCACGTCTCGTACACCGTGTAGAGATCCGGTGAGATCCGCAGCGGAAACTGCTTGCGGTTGCGTGCCACTACCGGGCCAGCGTCCCGACGTTGACGACGGGGCTGGTCGGCGCGTCCGATGCGATGACGGTCATCAGGTTGGCTGCGAAGGTGGCTCGCCGGTCCGCATCCAGCGGGATCGCGTCCTGATCGGTCGCCCCTAGCTCGAGTTGGGTGACGGCCTCGCGGACCATGAGGACCGCCCCCTCGACGATCTTGCGGCGCGCGGCGACGACCGCGGCGGCCTGCTGGCGCCGCAACATTGACTCCGCGATCTCGGGCGCATACGAAAGGTCGGTCAGTCGTGCCTCGAGCACGTTGACGCCGGCAGCCCCGAGGCGCTCCTGCAACTCGATCGTCAGGCTGCGGTTGACCTCGTCGACCTCGCCGATCAGCGTGACGACGTGACTGTCCTCGAACGCGTCGTATGGATAGCTGCGAGCGAGGTGCCGTACGGCAGCTTCGGCCTGGATCATCACGTAGTGCACGAAGTCGTCGACCTCGAAGACGGCGTGGGCGGTGTCGACCACCTGCCAGACGACCACCGCGGCGACCATGATGGGGTTGCCGTTGGCGTCGTTGACCTTCGACGTGCTGGTGTTGAAGTTGCGGATGCGGAGCGACACCTTGCGGCGACGGTAGAGCGGGTTGGTCCATCGCAGCCCTGGTACGCGATCGGTCCCGCGGTAGTCCCCGAACAGCATCAGCACACCCGCCTGATTGGGCTGCAGCATGTACAGGCCGAACGCGCCTGCGACCACGGCGGTCAGGACCAGCGCCGCAACGGTGAACAGCGCGCCGTTGAGAGTGTCGCTCGCGCGGAACAGCAACAATCCTCCGAACAGACCGCCCAGGATGACCAGCACGGCGGGGAACATGCCTTCCACCGCCTGTCCCCGACGCTCGGTAACGGTCAGGGCCTGGTTGTCGATCACCGTGCTCATGGCCGCTACCTCGGTTCGCTCGGATTCTGCGGCAATATCATGATGATATCATTCTGATATTGTCGGTCGCTCATCAGACGCCGGCGGGTACGGCGGTGGCGCGGTCGCAGTGTCCCACAGCTCCTGGTCCGCGATCTGCAGGAGCATCTCGCCCAGCATCTCGGGCGTGACCTCCAGTAGGCGCCACAGCTCGATGGTGTTGCCGACGTCGGTCGTCCACCGCGCGAGCACCTCGTCGTCGTCGCGGTCGAGCTCGATGAACAGCGTGCGGGCGGGCGAAAGCTGGCGTGTCGAGATCTTGGCGATGTACTCCTCCCCGGTCGAGGTCCAACCGGTCCGGACCACGAACTGGTCAGGCGCCGTCGCCTTGAGCTGATCGACCAGTTCCTGGCACGACGTTGCGAGCGTGGCGTGACGCTTGCTGCGGTCCTTCGCCAGCTCGGCCTGGCGTTGGCGCTCCTGTTCCTCCGCGCGCTGTCTTGCCAGGTCCATCTCCTCCTCGGCACGGGCGCGCTCGGCGGCCAGCTCGGCGTTTCGCGCGAGGCGGGCCCGCAGGTTCTCCTCGAAGTCGGTCATCGCTGGGTTCCTCTCTGGCTGCGTCCCCGCGCCATCTGTCCACTCGGTACCATGCTGGCAGCAGGCGGGGTCGATTGTGGCCGCGCGATCGTGACCGCGCGATCTTGAGGAGGCACTGGTGTCCGATGTGCTCGCCACCTGCGCCGCCGCGCAGTCGGCGTCGCCGACGCTCGCCCGCACCTCGACGTCGCAGCGTAATGCGGTGCTCGCCGAGATGGCGGAACGCATTGACGGCGCCCATGACGCGATACTGGCCGCCAACGCCGAGGACCTCGATGCCGGCGCCGCCGCCGGCCTGTCAACCGCGATGCAGGATCGGCTGCGACTGGACTCCACGCGCCTGGCCGACATCACCGCCGGTCTGCATGCGCTTGTCGACGCGCCCGATCCCATTGGACGGGTGAGCCGGGGGTTCACGCTGCCCAACGGACTCGATGTCCGACAGGTGACCGTGCCGCTCGGCGTCATAGCGATGGTCTACGAAGGCCGACCCAACGTCACCGTCGATGCCGCCGGCCTCGCCATGAAGAGCGGCAACGCGTGTGTGCTGCGCGGGTCGTCGTCGGCGATCAACTCGAACACCGCGCTGGCACGTCTGCTCCGCGAGGCGCTGACCGCCAGGCAGCTGCCAGCGGACTGCGTGTGCCTGATCGCCGACACGAGCCGCGACTCGGTCAAGCAGCTCGGTCGGGCCCGAGGCCTGGTCGATCTGCTCATCCCGCGGGGTGGCGCGGGTTTGATCCAGGCGGTGATCTCGGACTCGCAGGTCCCCGTGATCGAGACGGGCGTCGGTAACTGTCACGTCTACGTCGACCGCGCCGCGGACCTGCCGATGGCCGCACGCATCGTCACCAACGCCAAGACCCACCGGCCGAGCGTGTGCAACGCGGCCGAGACGCTCCTGGTCCACCGCGAGGTCGCGGATTCGTTTCTGCCATTGATCGCTCAACGGCTCCGTGACGCCGGTGTTGCACTGCGGGGCGACGAGGCGACCAGAGCCCGTATCGACGCCGAGCCTGCCAGCAGCGAGGACTGGGACACCGAGTACCTCGATCTTGTGCTCGCAGTGGCTGTCGTCGACGACCTCGACGCTGCACTCGCCCACATCGACAGGCACGGAACGCACCACACCGAAGCGATCGTCACCAGTGACCGGACTGCGGCACGCCGGTTCGTCGCGGGCGTCGATGCCGCGGCCGTCATGGTCAACGCGTCAACGCGTTTCACCGACGGTGGCGAGTTCGGGTTCGGTGCCGAGATCGGCATCTCGACGCAGAAGTTGCATGCGCGGGGACCAATGGGCCTGGCCGAGCTCACCACGACGAAGTACGTCGTCGAGGGCGACGGTCAGGTTCGCGTGTAGCGCCGCCATGCAGCTGCGTGAGGGGTCGGGCGCTGTCGGCATCATGGGCGGCAGCTTCGATCCCATTCACCTGGGTCACCTGGTGACCGCAGAGCAGGCGCGTGCAGATCTTGGGCTCGACGAGGTCGTGTTCGTGCCCGCGGGCTCGCAGCCCCAGAAGCCACAGCACACGACGCCATCCGAGTTGCGCTATCTGATGACCGTGCTGGCCACGGCGGCCAATCCCGCATTCTCGGTCAGCCGGCTCGAGATCGACCGGGAGGGACCGACCTACACCGTCGATACGCTGCGGTCGATGCGCCAGAGCCGTCCCAACGATCAGCTGTTCTTCATCACCGGTGCCGATGCGATCCTGAACATCCTCACCTGGAAGGATGCGAAGGAGTGCCTGGAGCTCGCGGAGTTCGTCGCGGCGACCCGACCGGGCTATGACCTGCACCGGCTCGAATCCGAGGGGCTGCGGGAGCACGTCCGGATCCTCGATGTTCCCGCGCTGGCGATCTCGTCGTCGGACGTCCGCAAGAGGTTCGCCGATGACCGGCCGGTTCGCTACCTCATCCCGCTGGAGGTGGAGCAGTTCGCGCGCAAGTACCGCCTGTATCGCGACGGGTCCGATGCGGCGTAGAGTGGGTGGTGTCCGAGCGCAGCAACATGGAGAATCGACACTGGTCGCAGTCGACATCACCCGATCACGATCCCTGGCCCTCGACGCCGCGCGGGCGGCTGAGAACAAGAAGGCCACCGACGTCACCATCCTCAGCGTGGGCGACCTGATCGGCATCACCGAGTTCTTCGTCATCGTCTCCACCACCAACCCCCGCCAGCTGAACACCGTCATGGACGAGGTCCACGCCGTCTGCAAAGCGGGTGGGCGGGCGCCACTGAGCCGCGAGGGCGACACGTTCGATGGCTGGATGGTGCTCGACTATGGCGACGTCGTGATCCACGTGTTCACCGACACGCAGCGGGAGTACTACGACCTCGAACGACTCTGGGCGGACGCGCCGCGTGTCGAGGTCGGCGCTCCCGCACGCTAGCCCGCGCGGTCGTGCCCGCCGAACGCGTGGTGCTGATCCGTCATGGCGAGTCGCACTGGAACGCCACCGCTCTCTGGCAGGGTCACGGCGGGCCCGGCTTGTCCCCACGGGGTCGCCGCCAGGCCGAGACCACCGCGGCGTTCCTGGCATCCCTCGAACATGACGTGCGGATGCTGGTGTCCAGCGACCTGCCACGCGCGACCGAGACCGCCGGACCGGCCGCGGATGCCTTCGGCGTGCGCGCGCGCACCGATGTGCGGCTCCGAGAGATCGACGTGGGTTGGTGGAGTGGCCTGACCAGCGCGGAGGTGCGGCGACGCGATCCGCACAGCATCGACGCGATCCGCGCTGGCAGGGATCTGCCGCGTGGCGGCGCCGAGACCGCTCGTCAGCTGCGCGATCGGGTGATGACCGCCGTGACCGATCTGGTCGCCGCATGCGACGGTGGAACCATGCTGGTCTTCTGCCACGGCGGTCCGGTCCGATCGATCGTTGGTGCCGTGCTTGGCCTGTCGATCGCGCAGGAACAGACGCTGGCAGGGCCGGGCAACTGCTCGCGCACGGTCGTGCTCTACGGGACTGACCGGCCACGACTGCGCTGCTACAACGAGACCGCCCATCTGATCGGCGGCTGAGCCCGGCGTGCCGGGGCGCTACGGTTGATCGAGCGCCGATCTGGTCGGGGAGCCAGTCGTGAAGTTCGATGACCGACTCTGGATGAACGTCTGGGAACGCAACCTCACCCATGTCGAGCGCCACAACATCGCAATGACCGTGTGGCACCGTCGTCACCCCGATACCCACTTCGACCTGCTGGTTGCGTTGGAGCTGGCGCGACGGTGGCGTCGGCACGTCCGCTTCCTCATCGTGCTGTATGGGCTGTGGACCCTGTTCTGGGGATCGATCGCGTTTCACGCCGCGCGCGTCGACGCTCCGGCCTCACCGCTTCCAGTGGCCTGCGCGACGTTGGGGCTCATGGCGATCACCGCCTGCGTCGTGGTGCGCCGCCGTCTTCGCGTCTACCTGCGGGTCAACGCCGCCGAGATCTGACGCTCCGCGCACTCCTCGGACGGGCATGCCCGGTCACGGGGGACCGTACGGCGCCATCCATTGTCGATCGGGAGCGAGTTGCCCGAGAGTGCGGCGGGCCCATGCTACTTTCCGTGCTTCTAGAACTACTAAGAGGAACATACCGGCAAGCAAGGGGAGGCAGTGTCGAAGCGGCTGCGACGCTACGTCCGAGCGGTGACGCTCGCCGGCTTCTGCGGCCTCGTGCTGGTCCACGTCGTCGGGTACGGGTGGCGGCTGCCCGACCGTGGAGTGGTGTTCATCGTCCTGCTCGCCGCCGTGGTGTTGGGTGACCTCACACCGCTGTTGGCGGCGCGGCGCAACCGCGACGGACTCGTCCCCGTGTCGCCGCTGTACGCACTGGCGATGCTCCTGCGCGTCGGTGTTGCGCCCGCGGTCGTGGCCTCGGTGGCCGCCTCGCTCATCTCCGGCGTGGTTCGTCGCCAGCCTGCCACCGCCGTATTGTTTGCGGTCGCGCAGAGGATCCTCAGCGTCGTCGCCGGTGCCGTCGTGTTATGGCTCGCCGGCTCCGCGCCGTTCGGCGCGCCCGTTCGGATCGACTGGAACACGCTGGTTCCCGTGGTTCTCGCATGCGCCGCCTTCGTCGGCGTAAGCCTGCTGGTCACGTCCCTCGCCACCGCCTTCACCGCGCGGGACACCTACGGCCCGCAGGCGGCGCGCCCGCTGCTGGTCTGGCTGCGGCGGGAGCTGTCGGGCCGCAGCCGGTACGCGGGGTTGCTGTTGTCACTTGCGCCGGTTGTCGCACTCGCCGCCGAGCGCCACGCACTGCTGCTGGCGCTCTTCGCGCTGCCCGCCGTCGCGGTCTCGCGCAGCATCGCCATCGCCGCCGGGCGGGACCACAAGGTGCTGCACGACGACCTGACCGGTCTTCCCAACCGTCAGCTGCTCGCCGACAGGATCGATCAGGCGATCGCGCTCGCCCGACGGCACGGCGACAAGACCGCGGTCATGGTCCTCGACGTGACCGGTTTCGGGGAGGTCAACGACAGCCTGGGCCGCGCGTGCGGTGATGTGCTGCTGCAGCAGATCGCCACGCAGCTGGTGCGCACGCTACGCGGTGTCGACACGGTCGCACGGATCGGCGCCGACGAGTTCGCCATCGTGCTGCACGGGGTGCGAAACCGTGACGATGTCGAGGTCGTGGCCGACAACCTGCGGCGGGCGTTGGCGATCCCGACGGTGATCGCCGGTGTGCCTCTCGCTGTCGAGTTGTCCGTCGGTGCCGCGCTGTGGCCCGATCACGGTGGCTCGGCCGACGCCGTGCTGCGCTGCGCGGAGTCGGCGATGCAGCGCGCCAAACGCCAGCGGGGCGGCTACCGGCTGTATGCGTCGTCGGCCCGTGGCGGCGTGAACCGTATGCAGCTGCTTGCGCGGCTACGCGGCGGGCTCCAGAACAACGAGCTCGAGGTCCACTTCCAGCCGCAGGCATCGCTGTCCACAGGTGAGCTCGTGGGTGCCGAGGCCCTGGTCCGTTGGCGTCGCGACGGCCGGCTGGTACCACCGAACGAGTTCATACCGATCGCCGAGCACAGCGACCTGATCCACCAGCTGACCCGCCACGTGCTGCGGGGCGCGGTGCAGCAGGCCGGCGTATGGCGCGACAACGGTCTGCCGCTACGCGTGGCCGTCAACCTGTCGGCCCGCGATCTGCAGGACCGCGAGTTGCCCGCCACCGTCGCCGAGCTGCTGGAGACCGCTCAGCTCGACCCGATGTGGCTCGAGCTGGAGATAAGCGAGCACTCGCTGATGTCCGACGTCGACCGCGCCCGTGCGATGCTCGCCCAGTTCCGGTCGATGGGGATCAGCCTGGCCATCGACGACTTCGGCACCGGTACAACCTCACTCGCGCACCTTCCGCATCTACCGATCGACGTGCTGAAGATCGACCGCTCGTTCGTGGCGAACCTCGAGCGCCACGCCGACGATCTGATCGTGCGGACGACGATCGATCTGGCTCGCAGCCTCGGCCTGCGCGTCGTGGCCGAGGGCGTCGAGACCGAGCAGGTCTGGCAGCGCCTGGCGCATCTGGGGTGCCAGCTCGCCCAGGGCTACTACTTGTGCCGCCCGATCCCCGCCGAGCAACTCACCTCGTGGCTCGACATGATCGGCAGGCGCGCCGCGCCGTACCAGGCGGGGCTGTGGGAGCGTGGCTCGACGCACGAGATCGTGCTCCCGAGCTAACGGCTGCTGGCTCACCGCTCATCCGGTGCTGGCCGTCGGTCGGCGCCACTGGCTCGTGCGGCGCTGTCGTGGAGCTCGAGCAGGTGGTCGAGCTTGTGGTCGAGCCAGCGGATCTCGAGCTCTGCCCTCAGGTTCACCCGGTGGTCGGTCTCGTCACGGTCGTGGTCACGTTGCCGCTGCCGTCGCTGGACCCGCAGGATGATCGGCCCCTGCAATGCCCCGAGCGAAGCCAGTGTCGCGCTCACCACCGCCAGGAACAGGATCGGAAACGGCTCGAATGGGCGCAATGTGACATTGACGAGCAGCCAGACGACGATGAGTGTGAGCACGGCGAGTGGAAAGGCCCACGATGCGACAAACCTCGCAATCCGGTCGGCGGCATCGCGATCTGGCGTCATCCGACGCGTGGCGGGCTCGTTCCGGGCAATCAGCTCCAGCACGTCGTCGCCGACCCGTTCTGTGCTCATAGCGCTGTGCGCGTTGCGGGCGAACTCGATCTTGGATACACCGCACGCCGGACATCGTTGTTCCGCCATCGGTCCTACGTTCTGATCAGGTCATGGGCCGCCTACATGAGCGCGCCATCACGACTCGGCGGTCGGCATCAGCCAATCATGACCGGCGCACGACGGTGAGAGAGCGTATCGCTTCGGCGCGGACGCAGTCTGGGCGGGGAACGTCTTGCGGCGGTCGCACTGCGTTTGTTGCACGGCTTCAGGTGCCACCCCAGGCAGCGCAGTACGTGACCACCAGGATTGTGGACCGGTCAGTGCTAGGCTGGCCCAACTCCGGGGCTATAGCTCAGTTGGTAGAGCGCTTCCATGGCATGGAAGAGGTCAGGGGTTCGATTCCCCTTAGCTCCACAACACGAATCCCCTGGTCAGCGGCTTGTAGCGGGCGGCGGGTCGTCTCCGGGAGCGGGCGCCTTTGTCGCCTTGGACCCATTCTTGGACCCAATTGCCGGATCGCTGGACCCATTGGCCCCATTCGCGTCGGCGCTGGACACGAAGGTGCCGTCGACCGCGTGGGAGATGGCGCTGGCGGCGGCCTCGAACATGGGCGCGGTGACGTGGGTGTAGATCTCGCGGGTCATGCGTGCGTCGGCGTGGCCGGCGAGCTGCTGGGCGACGCGTTCGTGCACGCCTTGCTCAGCGAGCATCGTGACGTATGCGTGGCGCAGGTGATGGATCCCACGGTGGTCGACGGCTGCGCTGCGGAGGATGCGGTTCCATGACCGTCGGGCGTTGGCGTGGTTGACGGGTCGGCCGGTGCGGGTGGCGATGACCAGCCCCCAGTCCTCCCACTCGACTGCGGTCGCGCGTTCGCGCTCCTGCTGTTCGCGGTGGGCGCGTAGCACGTCGATGGTGGACTGGGGGAGCGGCAGGACCCGGAGGCCGGCGGTGGTTTTTGGTTCGCGCAGGATGCCGTCGCGGCCGTACTGCGTCGTGAACCGCAGCACGCGGGCGGTGAGGTCGAGGTCGGTCCAGCGGACGCCGAGCAGTTCGGACTGGCGCAGCCCGGTGGCGTGGGCGAGGACGACCATGACGTAGAGCCGGTCGTCGCGGGCGGCGTCGAGGATGCGGCGTTGCTCGTCGGGGGTGAATGGCCGCCGCTCGGTGGGCTTGTCGGCGATGCCGTCGACCAGGGCGGCGGCGTTGCGTGGTATCAGCCCCCACACGACGGCCTGTTTGAGCGCCATCCGCAGCGTGACCAGCGACTGTTTGACCGTCGGTCGGCCCTTGCCGGCGGCGAGCTCCTCGCGGAGGAACCGCTGCACCCGCATCGGCGTCAGCTTCGCCAGCTGGACGCGGCCCAAGCCGGGGACGAGGTGGACGCGGACGGCGATCTCGTGCTTCGCCTTGGTCGCCGGTGCGCGGTCGCTGACCATGACGGTGTCGCAAATCCACTGCTCGAGGAACGCCTTGATGGTCATGCGTCCGGCGCCGGTGATGCCCTGTTCGCGTTCGACGAGCAGGCGCTCGAGTTTGCGTTCGACCTGCCGGCGGGTGGTGCCGGTGACCTTCGCGCGGCGACCGTGCTCGTCGCGTGGCAGCCGCCCGACCCACCGTTCGACGGAGGCGTCCCAGGTGACGGAGCCTTCGCCGTGGCTGCGACGTTCGGGGTCAGGGCGCACGGTAGACGGCCCCGTAGCCGGACGCGTTCTCACGGAGCCGGGTGACGTAGTCGTGGAGTGCGTCGGCGGGGACGCGGCGGGCGCGGCCGATGCGCACCGACTCGATCGCGCCGATGCGCAGCAGCTCGTACAGCTTGGTGCGGCCCACCCCGATCGCCTCGGCGGCGTCCTCGGGGGTCAGTAGCAGTCGATCCACGCGCCATCCTCCACCGGACCCCTCGCGTCGCAATCTGCGATGGGCCCATCGCCGGTTCACGTCGGGGCACATGTAACGGATCGACATTGCGCGACCCTTGCATCTGTGCTGGCTTCGCGAAACTTGCCGGGCCGCGGACTTGTGGATAACCGCGCAAGGTTGCGGCCGACCTTGCAGGTCTCCTTGCATCGCGTTGCCACTGGTCGCCAGTGGTGGCCACAGTTGGCGCAAGGAGTATGCGTGTCGCGCATACCGCGTGCCGGCAGATCGCCAGCGGCAGACGGCGGTCGATGGCGCGCGATTCCGGGGTCGCGGCGGGCGTCGCAGTGCTCTGCAAGTAGGCGTGCAAGGAGATCTGCAAGGGCTGTGCAAGGACCGTCGGCTTACTGACCGCCCGGAGACGCGTGCGACGACGCGCGTCGAGCGAGCGGAGGCCCCGCGATGCCCACCAACCCTCGAGATCCCTGCCGGCCGTCACGACGCGAAAGAGACGGTGCGATCGCCGGGCTGGAGGCGTGGTTCCAGGCCCGACGCGATCGACTTGACGTTGACGCCGACGCCGCCACGAACCTGCGCGACGCCCTCGACGGCATCGCCTGCGATGAACCGTCCAACGTCACCGCGCGACGGGTGCTGGATGCCGCGGCGCGTCCGTGCCTCGACGTTGCTCGGTCCGAGCAGGTCGTCGCTGAGCTCGACGCCGCGCGTGTTGATCAGGCGCTCGATGGCCGAGCGCCTACGGCCGGCGCGCCCGATCGTCAGGCGCGAGATGTCGTGCGCGCTCGCGCACAACGGGCGGCCGCCCACAGCCGCGGTCACCGGGCCGCTGACGCTGTGCTTCGGCGGTGGCGGCTAGGGATCGGGTGGGGCCAATGACCGGTCACGAGCGCCGTTGTCGTGGTCGTTCATCGCGCCGTGCCGGTGGCCCATCCGGTGTGTTGGTCGGACTGCGGATCGTGGCATTCCATCTGAATGCAAGGGTGTGGATCGTTCGTCGCCTCACTGCTCCTCGGTGGACCTGGCGCTCATCGTGGCGGCGTGCTGGGGCGGGTGGCTGCGTCGCTGCTCCTCGGTGGACCTGGTGCTCGGAG
>JAHELV010000110.1 GCA_024644015.1 Nitriliruptorales bacterium | reverse complement strand
AGCCGCGGCCACGGCCGTTGCCGGAACGTTGATCTTCGTCGCAAGCTGCAAACGTCCACGAGGTCAGCCACGCGCTCGTGGGCACCGCGGTCGGGTGGGAGGTCGATCAGGTCTTCCTTTGCCCCGGCCGTGCCGAGGTCGTGTACGAACGCACGGCAGGCGCATGGTACGCCGACCCTCTGGAGAGCTTCGCGGGCGGCTTCGGCGGCGCGTTGTTCATCCTCGCGGTGTACTGGCTGGTGTTCGTCCGTCGAGACCGCCCGCTGCGTGCCAAGTCGGGTCAGATGAGCGTACGGCGACCGCTGAGAGGCCTCGGAACTTGTCCACTGTTCGGAGCGCTGTGCTACCGCAAGAAAACGGCCCCCGACCCGCATCTGCGCTGGTCAGGGGCCAGAACTTCGCGGAGCCTGGTTCCGCGAAACACGCGGTGGACCGGCTGCGCCGGCCAGCGATCCAGTCAAGAACGTGGTGGGCGATAGAGGATTTGAACCTCGCATCGCGGGCGGGGCGCAGTGCCGAGCCGCGTTTCCGCCGGTGACGCGCGAGCGGAAGAGCCGATCTAATCGTCTGTCGTTCGCCGTTGTCAGGGCGCTCCCTGTGGTCAGGAGTACAGCGCGGGTCGGTACCGTGGTGTCGGGATGGCGATGCCACGTTCCCGGGCCGCCGCCAGCCATGCGTCCTTCGCTTGGAGCACCTCTTCCAGCGCCGTCTGCGGGCTGGTCCCAAACGCCGAGCAGGCGTCGAGGTCCGGGATGTCGGCGATGTAGCCGCCGTCGTCCTGGCTGGAGAAGACGTTGATGTGGTAGTCGCGGGTCACGAGCGGTCCTCCGTACGAGGATCGTACCGCGAGGCGTACAACGTCCCCAGCGCGACGCCCCGGGATGACTTCGGCGTTGGACGGTGGCAGGGGACGCGCCCCCGCTCGGCGCGCCGTGCCGGGGCGTGCGTCCGGGCTATCGGTCGCATGGCCGGTCACCGCCTGGGGCGCGGATCAGGCGCCGGTGACCTGTACGCCGCTCGTGCTGTCCCATCGCGGGTCGGTGGTGACGTCGAGGAGGAATGCGGCGACGTCGGCCCGGGCGATGGACCTGGCGAAGTGGACCGGGGACTTGGTTGTGGTCTTGTAGCGGCCCGTGCCCGGCTTGTCGGTCAGGGCGTAGGGCCGGACCGCCAGCGCCGGCACGTTCGGCTCGCTGCGGATGCGGAGGTCGGCTGCTTCGTAGTCGGCGAATCCCGCAGCGTCCCTCCCGATCATTCGGAGCAGCGCTCCGATGAACCACGAGGTGCCTCCGACACCGATGCTCGAGATGAAGATGCATCGTGGCGGGGTCGGCTGTCGGGCCGCGGCGGCCAGGACGTTGTTGGCTGTTGCTTCCATGATGTGCAGCGACTTGCTGGGGTTGCCGACGCAGCTCACCACGACGTCGGCCCCGGCCACGAGCTCGGCGACGTCGTCGGGAACGGCGGCGTCACCCTGGACCGGAGTGACCGACGGGTGGTCGGCGATGTCCAGCTCGGACACGTTCCGAGCCAGCGCTCGCAGCGAGTGACCGGCGTCGAGGGCGGCCTGGGCGTACTTGCCGCCCAGCTTCCCCGTAGCGCCGAGGACGGCGACCGTGAGGGCTTGGATGTTCGGTTGGCTGTTGTCGTGCATCTGTGGGACCCCCGGTCAGGAAGACGCGCGCAGCCGGTTCAGGGTCCTGGTGTCGCCGTTGGCCGCCGCGTGGTCCGCGGCGGTCCTGCCGTCGTTGTCGGTGATTGACGGGTCGGCACCCTTCTGCAGCAGCAGCTTCACGATCCTCTGGCTGCCCGCTGCGGCTGCGTGCATCAGTGCGGTCTTGCCGGCGTCGTATGCTGCGTTGATGTTGGAGGCGTCCGTGCCGACCAGGAGACCCGACACCTTGTAGTGGCCGTGGGCAGCGGCATGCATCAACGCCGTCATGCCATCGCCGTCGGTGGCGCTGAGGTCCGCTTGCTTCACCAGTTGGCCGAGTTTGATCAGGTTGCCGTCCCGGGCGTGGCCGAAGAGTGCGTCGTCGTCCATGCTCGATCTCCCAGTTCTCGGTGAGACACCATGACTCATAACGTGAGACACTATGCCTCACATCGTGCGGTGAGGCAACTCGTCTCACGTCGCGCCTAGGCTGTAGACATGGCAGAGCACGACATCGATCCGGTCATCGAGCGCCGCCACGAACTGGCCGATCGCCGGGTGGTCCGCACGCGGGCGGCGGTGCTCGACGCTGGTGCGCGGTTGCTGTTCACCGACGGCTGGAACGCCGTCACCCACCTCAGGGTCGCCGAAGAGTCTGGCGTCGGTCGGGCCACGCTGTACCGCCACTGGCCGACCGTGGAAGACCTGCTGACCGACGTCCTCGTTGCCTGTCAGGCCCCCCTCGAGGCGCCGGAGCCGACCGGCGACCTGCGGGCCGACCTGATCGCTGCGCTGGCGACCTTCGTCGATCCGCTGCAGTCCAGCAAGCTGTCCGAGATCCTCGTGACCGCGATCGACCGTGCGCCCACCGATCCCCGCATCCAGGCGATGCACGATTCGATGACCAACATCAGCCGAGCGCCGGTCTGGGCGGTTGCGGCCGTTGCGATAGAGCGGGGTGCGCTCGATCCCTCGCTGACCGAAGAGGTCGTCGCCGCCCACACGGTCGGGCCTGCGTTGTATCAGTACCTGTTCGACGGCCGCCCGATCGAACCGTCCGACCTCCAACGCATCGTCGACACCTTCCTGGCCGCCTTCGCGCCCTGAGGACGCAGCTCAGCGCATCCTCCGACCGGGGCGCGCGTCGGAGGTATCTCCAGTCGTTCGCGCGGTCGTTCCGGGTCGGCAGCTAGATGCCGACGACGCGCACGTCGCCTTCCAGCGCTGCTGCGAGTCGCGTCATGTCGCCGGTGTCGGAGGTGAGGACGACTGCTGGCTGCGGGGCTGCCTCTGCTGCCTGCCCGACCGTCGCGTCGACCACGGAGACGCTTGTGGCCTGACGGAGCTGGACGGCGCGGTCGGCGCCCGCGTGTCGCAGATCGATGTCGACGGCCGCGGAGATGCGGTTGATGTCGGCCGCGGTCGGGGCGGTTCGGTCCCAGCCGGCCTCGACGCGGACGGCGACGGGCACGAGCACCTGGACCACGACCTGTCGTCTGCGTTGACGCTGGTTGCGAACCTCGAGGTGGGCCAGCACAGCGCGGTGCTTGCGGTGGGTCGGGTCGAACAGCGCCTGCACCGCTTCGTTGTCGAGCACGATGCTGCGCGGCGCGGCGCTCACGACGCAGCGGCCGCGGAACGCGTCGTGTCGGGGTCCTGTTCTGCGTGCAGGGCGGCGGCGTAGACGAGGACGTCATCGGCGTCGGCGTCCGGCTTGAGTCGGACGAGTTCGTCGGCCGCCCGACGCAGCAGGTCGGGCTCGTGCGCGAGCGGGTTGCCGTCGAGCTGTGCCGCTGCGGTCGCAATCTGGGCCAAGGACGGGCGGGTGTCGGGGAAGCGCTCGTAGTGCAGGTCGAGCGCCAGGCGCTGCGCGAACGCCGCGAGCCGGTCACGGACCGCGTTGAGCATCGCGTCGTTCGGATTGTCGTCCATCCCGGCCTTGACCGCCGCCTTCACGGCCTCTCGCAGCGAGGCTGACAACCGCACAGACGTCACGACCGTGGCGTCCTCGTCGTGAAGCCGTTGGATCGCGTCGAACAGCTCGGCTGTTGCCTCATCCACTTCCGCATCCTCCATTTCGTAGTACGTAGTGTACTACGCTAGCGACCGTCGTGCGGGTGCCGAAGGTCGAAACGGCGGCCTTGTCGCGCGCTTGGCGAGCCAGCCGGACGCCGAGCGCTATGCCCTCGTCATCGTCGAGGTCGGGAATCCCTACCGCCCGTCACGCGGCGTGAAGTCGGTCGAGTGCTGTGCTCATGTCCGGCAGTGGATCCGGCGTGCGTGCCGCCGCCGCAGGGATGCCAGCGAGAGACTCAGGTGACGGCGCAACTCCGCGCCGTCATCGGCGGCAGCCTGGTAGGCGTCGCGGTCGCTCATGCCCGTGAGTCTACGAATCGCTCGTGCCGGTCGTGGCGCTGGCCGCCTGCGCTGTGGACGGTGCTCGGCGTGTGACCGCCGCTCGACTACACTGACGTGATTCCCGCCGAGGGCCAGCAGAGGATGGCGGCGTGGTGGTCGTGAGCAGGCTCGATCTCGGAGCGTACGAGGCGTCTCGCGCCGCTGCGCTCGCTGGCGTGCCGCTGAGCACCCTGTACCACTGGGCTCGCGAGGAACTGGTGCCCCCGTCGGTGTCGGCGACGAGGGAGAAGCTGTGGTCCTATCGCGACCTGTTGACGCTTCGGCTCGTGCGATGGCTTCGCACCGACAAGCCTGAGGCGTACGCACGACGATGACGCAAGTACGCCGCATGCTCGACGAACTCGGCGACGAGCTGTGGATGATCGACCAGCGGGGTCGCGACGTGCCAACGATCAAGGTGACCAGGTCCGGCGAGGTGATCAAGGCAGCAGGTCCTGCAGAGGCGCTGTCGGGCCGGCGGGTGTTCGAGGGTGACGCGTTCGATCTGTTCGCCCCGTTCGACACGGCGCCGGACCTTCGTGTCCCGAGGGCACGGCTACGCATCGTCCCCGGCAAGGTCGCCGGTGAGCCGCACTTGGCGCACTCGCGGTTGACAACGCGGGATGTGGCGGGGCTAGCTCGGCGGGGATTCACCCTGGCGGAGATCCGAGAGCTGTACCCCGGCGAGGACTCGGACGCGCTGCGCGAGGCGATCGACCTTGAGGCGTCGTTGTCGGCCGCTTGATGGCCCGGCAGATCGCAGTCGACCGTCGGATCAGCGCCCGGCCACTCGACACCGCGAAGCACGACGTCGTCGCGGACGACCTCGACAGGTCAAGAGGGGAGATCACGGTAATCGTTCGCCACGGTTACCAGCGTCCCACGACAGACACACAGCCGGCAACCCGCCTACCCCCTTCGCCGTCGAGCTGGGCGAACCGCTCGGTGATCGCGAGATCGTGGATATCCACTGTCGAAGCGCTGTGCTACGGCAAAGAAGTGGCCCCTGACCGCGTTTCCGCTGGTCAGGGGCCTGAAATGGTTCAGAATCGGGGTGGGCGATAGAGGATTTGAACCTCTGACCTCTTCCGCGTCAAGGAAGCGCTCTCCCCCTGAGCTAATCGCCCGTGCCCGAACAGCATAGCGAACGTGAGTTGCGTGTGCGGACTGGCCG
>JAHELV010000109.1 GCA_024644015.1 Nitriliruptorales bacterium | reverse complement strand
GTGTCCAGAAGGCCGAAGCTGTTCGTGTCGAACGCGATGAAGGAGATGACGGCGCCGGCGAGCATCGCTGCGAGTCCCCATGTGATCCATTTGGCTCGTGGAGGGATCGTGGGGGTCGACATCGGTATCACCTCGTTCGGTCGTGTCGTTGATGGCGTCTGCGGGTACAGGTCGACGGTAGGGAGCGGGTCTGATGGCCGCCATCCCACCTGCCGGAGATGTGGGTAGGGCTGGCCGCACCGGCGGATAGGGCGTTCCCCATTTCCCAGCTCGGGTTCGTCGGCGAAGATGGTGCGATGGAATGGGTGAGTCACCTCGCGCCATCGACCGCTGCGGTCGAACCCGACGTCGCTCGGGTGCGTCCTGCGTGGCTGCCGGTGGCGGGACTGGTCGCTGGTTGGTCGGCGGTCGCGGGCGGACTCGCCGTGATGCTGGTGTCCGGCGACGCTGATTCGATCCTGTGGTTCGCGGCGGCGGCCGCGTTGTTGAGTGTGGCCGGGGTGATCTGTCGGCGTCGGCCGGCACATGCGGTAGGCGCGTGGTTCGCGGTCACAGCCGGCTTGGTGCCGGTGGGATTCCTGCTGTCCGATCTGCTCGGGGCAGGATTGGATCGTGGCGCTTCGGATGCGTCGCTTGTCGGGTTGCTGCTCGGGTGGCACCTGACCAACGCCTTGACCACGATCTGCGCGTTGCGCGTGATCGTGCTGTTCCCGGATGCGAGGTACCTCGGCCGGATCGATCGTGGTGTCCTCCGCGCATCTTGGATGCTGGTGTTGGTGCCGGCGATGGTGGCGTTTTTCGCACCGCAGCTCCCGTTGCCTGTGTTCATCAGCGACGACTTGGTCGCCAATCCGGTTGCCATGCCGGGACTGTCGGTCGATCCGGGCGCAATCGAGCCATTGCTGCAGCTGCAGAACCTGATGATGGTGATCGGTGCCGGGCTGCTGGTGCGCCGGTATCGACGAGTCGAGCTGGAACGGCGGCGTTCGATCCGTTGGTTGCTGCTACCGGTGATCACCGGCGCCGTTGTGGCCGTGTTGACGCTGTTGGTGGATCTCCCCAGTGTCGTTGTGGGACTGGGCACGTTGGCGGTGGTCGTGGCGCTCGGCGTGGCGATCACGCTCGGTCTTGTGCGACCGGCCGGGATCGATGTCGACGACGCGCTGCGTCGCTCGCTGGTGTACGCCGTGCTGGTCGTGGCTGTCGCTGCCCTCTATGCGGGTGTCTCGGCCGTCATCGGGTGGTCGGTCGGTGGCGGCATCTCGGTCGGGTGGGCGATCGGCATCACCGTGGTCGTCATGATCGTCCTGCAGCCGGTTCGGACGACGCTCGAGCGGGCGGCGCGACGCTGGCTGTTCGGCACACCACCAGATCCCCGCGCGGCCGTGCTCCGCCTCGGGGACCGGTTGGCGGACACCTACGACGTCGAGACGGTGTTGGAGGAGATCGCCGCCGTGCTCGTGGAAGGTCTCGACCTGACCTGGGCTCGGGTACGCGTCATCGACGACGATCGTCGCGGCCTCATGCCTGCCGTGTCGGTGCCGATCAGGCTCGACGGCGATGAGCTCGGCACCATCGAGTGCGGCCCGAAACGAACCGGTCGACTTGACGCCGATGACGTGGCGGTCCTCACCAGCTTGGCTACCCAGGCCGCCCTCGCTGTTCGCAACGCCCGATTGAAGGCGCTCGTCGATGAACGCAATGCCGAGCTCGCCGCGTCTCGAGCGCGTCTCGTGCGCGCCCAGGACGAGGAACGACGCCGGATAGAACAGAACATCCACGACGGTGTCCAGCAGGATCTCGTCGCCCTGATCGGGCACGCAGGCCTGCTCCAACGGCGGCTACGACGTAGCATCACTGCGCTCCCAGACGACGTCGCAAGCGAGGCCGACGAAATACGCAACGGTCTGCAGCGCGTCCTCGATGAGGTGCGTGAACTCGCCGCCGGCATCCACCCCACCCTGCTCCGCGACCGGGGACTCGTCACCGCCGTCGAAGGGCTTGCCGCTCGACATCCGATCCCGGTCACCGTCAGCGCCCCTCGCGAACTCCGGGTCGGTCGACTGCCGATCGAGATCGAAGGTGCCGGCTACTACGTCGTCGCCGAATCTCTGGCCAACAGTCTCAAGCACGCCAATGCCACCCAAATGACGATCGACATTGCCCGTAGCAACGGAACTCTGTCGATCCGCGTCCGAGACGACGGCGACGGCTTCGAGCCCGCCCCGACGTCAGGCAACGGACTCGCCAACCTGTCCGAACGCGTCGCCGCACTCGGCGGACAACTCCAGATCACCAGCCGCCCCGGCCACGGCACCACCGTGAACGCCGGCCTCGACCTCAACCACTCCGCATCATGACCAGAGTGTCGGTCGTCATCGCGGAAGACCACTACCTCGTCCGCGCCGGAATCCGTCGCGCCCTCGAAGAAGCCGACGACATCGACATCGTCGGAACAGCTTCCGACGCGACCGAACTCATCGCCTTGGTCCTCGCCGCCGAACCCGACGTCGTCGTCACTGACATCCGGATGCCCCCCGGCAACCACACCGATGGCATCGACGCCGCCCTCGCACTGCGAGCCGAGCGACCCGACCTCGGAGTCGTCGTGATCTCCCAATACGTCGACGCCACCTACACCATGGAACTTCTCCGGGACGGAACCGAGGGCATCGCGTACCTCCTCAAGGAACGTATCGGCGACCCCGACCAACTCATCGACGCCGTCCGAACCGTCGCCGCCGGCGGCTCGGTCATCGACAGCAACGTGGTCGCCACCCTCGTCGAACGAACCAGCCGCGCAGCCGACAGCCCACTCGCACAACTCACCGAACGAGAACTTGACATCCTCCGCGGCATGGCACAAGGCAAGACCAACGCCGGGATCGCCGACACCCTCCACCTCTCACAATCCTCGGTCGAGAAGTACACCACCACCATCTTCCACAAGCTCGGCTTCCACAACGACGACACCCAAACCCACAAACGCGTCACCGCCGTCCTCACCCTTCTCCACCACGACCAACGACCAGATCGTGCACCGCCTCCCACCACACGTTGAAGCGACAACCACACAGCCCTAGCGACATCATCAGCCACGCCGGACACAGCCGTGGACAACGACCTCGCCACACCGCACCTTCGAACCGGGATGACGGCGCACGTTGGCCCGGCGAACAACCGCTCATCTTCCGCGTTGGCGGAGGCCCCTCGAAGCGATCGGACCGGTACCTATCGATCGGCCGAAGCTGCCTTCGCGCCGAGCGACAATCGCGGGACGGAACGCCCGATCCGCGCATGAGTTCCATGCGAAGTCGCACGTCTTCAGACCGACGGAGGCCACTCGATAATCACGCCGCTCGAGGACGCTTGGACCAGCGCGAGAACGGCACGTCAGCGGAGCGCTCTTGACGCCGATCCGCTCCGTATGCGCGGTGGTCGGCGGGTAGCACCGGCACCGATCCGTGGGAGTGGTCGATACGGCTCTCTGTGGCCCGCCGATGCACTGCGGTTGCCGAGCCGCCCGCAGGACGGCTGGAATGTCACTGTATGAACGAGGTCCGACTGATTCTCACCTGTGGGTTGCCCGGGGCCGGCAAGACAACGCTCGCCAAAGAGCTCGCGGCCGAGCGTGGCGCCATCCGTCTTACAAAGGACGCGTGGCAACGGGCCCTCGGGTCGAGCCCGTGGGACCGCGACGTCGGCGAGAGGATCGAACAGGAGCTGTGGCGGTTGGCGCAGGAGATCCTGCGGCTGGGGCTCAGCGTCGTGCTCGACTTCGGGCTCTGGGCACGAGTCGAGCGCGACGAGTTCCGCACGGCGGCTCGTAACCTCCGGGTCGGGGTCGAACTGCACTACCTCGACGTCCCGCTCGACGAGCTGTGGCAGCGCATCGACGCTCGGAACTCGGCGCCGCCGTGGGAGAGTGAACCGATCACCCGCGCCCACCTCGAGGAGTGGCATGCCGCCTTCCAGGCTCCCGATGCCGCCGAGTTGGCATTGTTCGACTCTGCGCCGCGCTGATCGTTCGATCCGTTCCCGGCCAGCGCATATCACTCCGCCGACTACAGCATGCGAGCCGCCCTGAACGGCACTTCCGATCGGTCGAGGCCTACTCGCGCCCACCCAGTTATCGCGACCAGAACGCTCCAGTCCGCGCCGCACCGCCGGCGCGATGCGGCTGTGTTGAACCTCGGAGACACAACGCATGATCACGGTCGTCGGTCGGTGCGCCGAACTTCCTGGGCCCGCGCCGAGGGGCGAACGCATCTGCTCAAGTACGCGGCGGCGCCGTGTCAGATGACCTCCACGCTGACGCGATCAGCGTGAGCGGCAAGAGCTTCGATGTCGGCTCGGTCGCCGGTGAGGACTGTGCCGCCTGGCTCGGCGATCGCCACCACGAGCGCATCGACGGCCGAGCCGGTGCGGGCGAGTCGGCGGAGTTCAGCTGCTCGGCGGGCGACGTCCACGCTGACGGTCGATTCGATGATGCATGCCTTCAGAAAGCGGTGGGTGTTGGCATCGCGACCGGCGTTTCCGTGCAGCGACTCGACGAGCACCATCGTCGGCACAAGCGGTGGCCACAAGTCCTGCGCCGTCAAAGCCCGGATGAGCGAGACGGACGCCTTCGTGCGGGCTGTGAGGCGCGAGAGTCCACCGCTGTCGAGAACGAGCACCTTCAGCTGACTCGATCGAGTGATCGATCACGGATGCGTCGTGCGATGGCGTCGGCCTGCGATTGCTGTCGCGTGCTCGGTTCGCCCACCTCTGCCACGAGCTCTTCGAGGTAGCGGGTCGTCTCGTCGAGCGCGTCTTGGCGTTCGAGTTCGGCGCGCAGCGCGATCTGGAGGAGTTCGGACGCCGGTAGGCCGCGCTTCTTCAGCTCGTCGTGGAGGTCGTCGGGGAGGTACACCTGGAGTCGCGGCATACGCCTAACTATACGCATATCGGCCTCGGCCTACAAGCACTACCCGCACTGGGACGCGGTTGGCCGGTCACCCGTCCGGCGTTCTCCGGTCAAGAGGTCCACGCCGTTACTCTCAGGGTTACTCTCAATCGGTCAGATGGATGCTCGTCCGACTCCACACGCTGGGCAGACGCGCAGGATTGCGGATTCCCGTCCACCTCCGCGAGATCGAACCCTGGACCGCATGCACCGCCATGTGGGGTGCATGCGACTCCAGGGTTCGCAGCGTTGTGTGTATGCCACATCTGTAGCATGATCGTGGCATGACGAGAGCTCGGATCAGTACGACGGTGGATGCCGGGCTCCTGGCCGACGCCCGACGGGCCCGCGAT
>JAHELV010000017.1:48109-65302 GCA_024644015.1 Nitriliruptorales bacterium | reverse complement strand
CTCGGCACACAGGCCCGCGCCCTGCAGCGACTGGCTGTCCAGCTGGAGGTCGCGACCGCGCAGCAGCGCGACGACGAGACCGCCGCCGCACTGGCGGCCGCCGAGGCCCAGCTCGCGGCGACCGCGCTGCTCGAACCGATGGCGCGCAAGCTGCAGCTCGACGCAGAGATCGCTGCGCTCGACGCACACTTCGGCACCGACCAGTCGACGGCGGCACGACAGCTGCGTCGCGCTCGAGACCTGCTCGCGACGCGACTGCGCGCCGACCTGGCGCGCGGCGCGGCGGCCGGCGACGAGCACCGCCGCCGCGCCGCCGCGTGCCAGGACGAGGCCGAACGAGCCGCCGCCGATGCGCAACGCGCGACGACCGACAGCGGCCGCCTCGAACAGGCCCACGCGACAGCGCTCGAGCGGCGCGCGGCCCGGCGACGTCGCCTCGACGAGCTGCGGCGACAAGGCACCGTTCGCGACGACGAGGATGTGACCGCGGCGCTCGACCGGACCCGCGCCGACCGTGCCGCGGCGGAGCGTGCCCGCGTGGAGCGCGCCCGGCGCGTCGAGACGCTCGACACCGATGTCCGGGCTGCGTACGCGCGCGTGTCCACACTCGACGGGCAACTCGGCGACGCCCGAGCCCGGGCCGGGACCCACGAGCACGAACAGCGCCAGATGCACGTCGCGGCGGCGGCGCTCGCAGGTGATCCGCGACTACGGGCGCTCGCCGAGACCAGCGACATCGACCTGTGGCACAACGCGGCCCTGCTGGCCGAACGGCTCGACGGCATCGTCGCCGAGGCCGACCGCGCCCTGGCCGACGAGGCTGTCGCCGCCGCCGCCGACCGCGCGGCCATGGTCGCGCTGCAGACAGACGGCCTCCTGCCACCCCGCGCCGACGTCGCCGCCGTCGTGGAGTTGCTCAGCGACCACGGTGTCGCTGCGATGCCCGGCTGGCGCTACGTCGCGGAGCGCGTGCCGAGCGCGGAACGCGACAGCGTCGTGGCCGCCGAGCCCGCGCTGGCCGACGGCGTGGTCGTCGCGGACGCCGGGGCCCTGGATGCGGCTCGCGAGGCGCTCGGCGACCTGAGCGAGCCGCTGCGTTCGGTGGTGGTGATCGGGGTCACAGCGCCGGCCGGTGACGCGACGGACGTCGTCGCGCCCGTTGATCCCGCGCTGTACGACCGGTCGCGGGCCGACCAGGCTCGGTCCCGCCTGCATGCGCGCGTGACCACTGCGGATCAACGCCGGGCCGCGGTGATCTCGGCGCGCGACCGCGACGCCGCGCTCGCCGATCGCCTCCGTCGTCTTCTGCGCTCCTATCCCGAGGAGCGCCGGGTGCAGATCGACGAGGCCGCCGAGCTGGCGCGCCGGGACTGCGACAGGCTGCGGGTCGAACGCGACACCGTGACCGCCACCATCGAGCGGCTGGAGACCCAGCGCGCCGCCACCGCTACGACGCCTGACGACGGACTCGCACGTCACGCCGAGGCCCTGACCGACCTCACCGCCCTTCAGGCTGCGCACGCCGACGAGCGCGATCCCGACCAGCTCGCCCGCGACGCGACCGCTGCCCACAACCGCGCCGTCGACGCCGCCCGCCGCGTGGACGATCTGCGACGCGCCGCCGCGCAGCACCTGGTGGCCGCCCAGCGGGATGCCGACGACTGCGACCGGCTGCACGACGAGCTGGCCGAGCTGGCAGCCGGCATCGAACCGGACGACGCCGACAGCGGCGCCGCACCCGACGACGGTGGACCGGTCGAGACGCTCGAGACCCTGCGCCAACGGGTGCGGGTTCTTCAGACCGGCGTCGATGCCCAACGCACCGGTCACGCACTCGGCGAACGCCGCCGGTTGCTGCTCGAGCGGCGCGGTGAGCTCGACCGCGAGCTCGCCGGTGCCGACGACACCGCCCTCCGGGCGGCATCCGGGCTACTGGCGGCAGCGGCCGGTCGCGACCGCCGTGCGCGCGCCGCTGTTGCGCAGCAGGCCGAGCGGCAGCGTGACACCGCACTCGCCGCGCGCGCCGAGGCCGCCGAGCGGTTGCGGGCCGCCCGCGTCGCCCTCGGCCGGCTGCCGGCCGACGACGACGCGTCCGAACCGGACATCGGCGACGGTGTGACGTCGGCCATCACGGCGCAGGAGCGCGCAGCCGAGCTGCTGGCGGCCGCCGACCGGGCCCAGGCGGCCGCCGCGAACGAACGCGCACTGGCGGCCGCCGCCGAGCAGCGCGCGGCCGGGCACCGGCAGCAGTCCGACCACTTCGCTCACCTGGCCGAGTTGCTGACCCTCGAACTGCGCGCACGACCGACCGCCGTGCGCGACGCGGATGCGGCCACCGCGAGCCGCATGTACGAGTTCGGCGACGACCCCGGACGCGCTCGCGCGACGGTCGACGACCTGCGGGCCAGGATCGGCGAGTGCGCCGCGCAGGCGGAGCGTGCCGTACGCCAGCTCTCGAGCGCCGCCGCCGAGATCCGCCGGTTCGTCAGCGACGACCGGTTCGCGGCGCTCGACGGTCCCATCCGGTCGCGGCTGACGGCTGACCCGGTCACCGTCGTCCGCGACGACGAGAACGTCAGCGACCAGCTGCGGATCCGGCTCGCACAGTGCGAGCAGAAGCTCGACGAGCTGACCGCACACCGGCGCCTGCTGGTGCGTGAGATCGCTGCCGACACCCAGCGCGGCCTGTGGCTGCTGCGGCAGGCTGACCAGGTGTCATCGCTGCCGGCGGGCTTTGGCGAGTGGTCCGAACAACGCTTTCTCCACATCCGGTTCGCGGCGCCCGCGATCGACGACGACCTGGTCGAACGGCTCGAGGCGATGGTTGAGCGACTCGTCGACGAGGGCATCCGCCCGGCTGGGCTGCCGCTGCTGCAACGTGCTGTGCATGCCGCCGTCGGAGGGCAGGGGTTCGAAGTCAACATCCTCAAGCCGAATCCGGCGTTGCAACCGCAGCGCGTGCCGGTGACCGAGCTGGCGACGTTCTCCGGTGGTGAGCAGCTCACGGCCGCGATCCTGCTCTACTGCACGCTTGCCCGGCTCCGGGCACAGTCGCGCCGGACCACGACCGCCGCCGGTGTGCTGACCCTGGACAACCCCATCGGGAAGTCATCCAACGTGACGTTGCTGCAGCTGCAGCGCCGGGTCGCCGACGCGATGGGCGTCCAGCTGGTCTACACCACCGCGGTGGACGACCGCGAGGCGGTCGGCGTGCTGCCGCACTGGATCCGACTGCGAAACGAGCGCCGTGACGCCCGCTCCGGCAACTTGCACGTCGAACGTGTGCCGCCGCACGATGGCGACGACGATCACGGCATCGTCGACGCGACGCACATGTGGAGGCGTGCGGACTCGGTGGTGCCGGCGCCCGGAGGGCCGTGACCGAACTCAGCCCGCTGGCCTGGCGGTTGCGCCGCTGTCTGTTGTCGCTCGAGCGGGATCGCATCCAGCTCGCCGAGGTGTGGAGCTGCCTCATCAGCGTCGCTCCCGAGCTGGTCTCCGATCCGCAGCGGCGGCACCTGCTTCGCCGCACGCTGGACGAGCTGGCGACGGCGAACTGGCTGGCGTTGCCCGACGATCTCAACGCCTACGATCGGCGCGATCCCCCACTGCCGCGCAGCGTCGAGGTGCTGCCCGCCTCCGAACGCGCACGCCGTCTGGGCATCTCGCGGTCCGAAGCGTGGTGTCCCCAGCTCGCGTGGGCTTCGGCGGTGGATCTCACCCCGAGCCAGCTCGCCGACCTGCTGCGAATCAACCAGTGGCTGGCCGAGGACGCCGCCGACGCCGTGATCGTGCCGCCGCGAGAGCGTTCACTGCAGCTGTTCGGCGCCGGGTACGAGGACCGTCTGCACGAGCTGGCCGCGTCGGAGCTGTTCGGCGCGCGTCGTCTGACCTGGGAGCTGCTGAACTGCGCGCCTGTACCGCCACCGTTCGTGTGGAGCGCTGTTGGCCCCGGCGGCACGATGCTGGTCATCTCCGGTCACGAGACGTTCGCGAGCTCGCGCCGCGTGCTGGTCGAGGCGCCGTCGACGCGGGTCGGCATCGTCGCGCACGGCGCCGGCGACTACTTCAGCTCGTCGGTGCTGTTCGCGCGCACGCTCGACCGCGCGGTCGACCGGATCCTGTACTACGGCGACCTGGACGTGGAGGATCTGGCGACCGCGCAGCGGGCCGATCACCGGTCGGTCGCGGCAGAGCTGCCGCCGGTGGAGCCGGCGGTACCGCTGTTCGAGCTGCTGCTGGCGCACGGCATGCCGTCGGCGACCAAGCCGCTGGCGGTCGAGCGCGCACGCCAGCTCACCGCCTGGCTCCCTGCGTCGGTCAGCGACCAGGCCACGAAACTCTTGGTCGGTGGCCTGCGACTCGCTCAGGAGTGGGTCGGCTACGAGTTGCTGCTCCGCGAGCGCATCTGGGAGACGCTGGGCTGACACGGGACGTCGTCGGGCATCCACACGCCGGCGAATATGATCACGCCATGACCGTCGATCTGGTGACCCCCGTACGTGTCGCGCCGGGATTGGCTCCCGACCTCGCCGCCCGCGACGCCGCAGACACGCTCGGGCTCACCGACAAGGCGCACGGCAGGCGTCTGCGCGACACCCTGCTCGCCGAACTGCGCGATCTGCAGGCGAAGCTGTGGGCCGAGGACCGCCGGGCGCTGCTGCTGGTGCTGCAGGGCATGGACACCGCCGGCAAGGACGGCACCATCCGGCGGGTGTTCACCGGCGTCAACCCGCAGGGCGTACGGGTCGCCGGGTTCACGGCGCCGACCAGCAACGAGTTGGACCGCGACTACCTCTGGCGGGTGCACCAGGTGGTGCCGCGGCGCGGCGAGCTCGGCATATTCAACCGCTCGCACTATGAGGATGTCGGCGTCGTTCGGGTGCTCGACCTCGTGCCGGCGGAGCGCTGGCGCGCTCGCTACCGCCACATCAATGATTTCGAGCGTCTGCTCACCGACGAGGGCACCGTCATCGTGAAGGTGTTCCTGCACATCTCACGCGACGAGCAACGCGAGCGTCTGCAGGCCCGGCTCGACGACCCGGCGAAGCGGTGGAAGTTCAACCGGGCCGACCTCGACATGCGCGCCCGCTGGGACGACTTCATCGCGGCGTACGACGAGGCGATCGCCGAGACGTCGACCGAGTGGGCGCCGTGGCACGTGGTACCTGCGGACCGCAAGTGGGTACGCGACGCGATCGTCGCCCGGTTGCTGGTCACGACGCTGCAGGACATGGACCTGCGACGTCCCGACGCCGATCCCGACCTCGACGGCATCGTCATCGAATGACTTCGGCGGACGCGCTCACCACGCTGGTCGCCGAGGTGGCGACGTGCCGTGCCTGTCCGCGACTGGTGGCGTGGCGCGAGCAGATCGGTCGCGAGAAGCGGGCCGCCTATGTGGATTGGAGCTACTGGGCGCGTCCGGTCCCCGGCTTCGGGGACGCCGGCGCCCGGCTCGTGATCGTCGGCCTCGCTCCTGCCGCCCACGGCGCCAACCGGACCGGGCGCATGTTCACCGGTGACCGGTCGGGTGACTTTCTGTACGCCAGCCTCCATCGCACGGGGTTCGCGTCACAGCCGACGTCGCGTGACCGGAGCGACGGGCTGCGCATGACCGACTGCTGGATCACTGCGGCGGTGCGGTGCGCTCCCCCGGGCAACCGGCCGAACGCCGCCGAACGGGAGCGCTGCCGGCCGTGGCTCGAACGGGAGCTCGACGCGCTGCCGGCGCGCCTGGTGGTCGCCCTCGGAGGCTTCGCATGGAACGCGCTGGCAGCCACACTCGGCCCGGTCCGCCCCCGACCACGCTTCGGTCACGGCGCACAGACCGTCATTGGCAGCTACACGATGCTCGGCAGCTACCACCCGAGTCAGCAGAACACGTTCACCGGTCGGCTGACACCCGAGATGCTCGACGACGTCTTCTCGGCCGCGCGCGCACTGCTCGACGACTGACGCCGCCGTCAGGCCGCGGCGCCGGCCGGCTCGTCGGCCAGCCACGCGTCGACGTCCGCGAGCAGTTCGTCTCGAAGCTCCCACGGACAGCCGGCCGCAAGGATGCCGCACCGCGCGAGCTCGGCCAACTCCAGGTCGTCGAAGCCGAACACCCGCCGCGCGATCACGTACTGGTCAGCAAGGTCTGCGCCGAACAGCAGCGGGTCGTCGGCCGCGAGCGTGACGGCGCAGCCGGCGGCGCGCAGACGCGGCAGCGGGTGGTCGCCCAGATGGTCGATCGCGCCGAGCGCCACGTTCGACGCGGGACACACCTCCAGGCACACCTGCTGCTCGACCAGGCGGTCGAGCACACGTCGATCGGTGATCGCGCGGATGCCATGGCCGATGCGGTGGGCTCCCAGCCGGTCGATCGCACCCGCGATGTCCGACGCGTCGGTCAGCTCACCGGCATGGGGCACCGCGAGCAGGCCACCGTCGTGCGCGATGTCGAACGCCGGACCGAAGGCAGCACTCGGGTTTGCCGCCTCGTCATTCGCGAGTCCGAACCCGACCACGCCGTCGCCGGCGTAGCGGACCGCGAGCTTGGCCAACGCGGGCGCCTGGTCGGGGAACCGACGGTCGGCGCTGACCACCCACCCGACACCGACACCGGTCGCCGCCTGCGCCCGACGGCCTGCGTCGAGCAACGCCTCGAGCACGGCCTCGTCGGGACCCAACCGGCCGTGGTACAAGCTCGGGTTCGCGGTCACCTCGACCCAGCGTGACCCGGCGGCCGCCTCGTCGACCGCCAGCTCGTAGACCAGCCGAACCAGGTCCGCCAGACCTCGGACCTGGCGTTTCGCGGCAACGTAGAACGCGTCGAAGCGGGCGAAGCCGCGGACGTCCGCCTCCGTCGGCCGCACGCCGTGGTACGTCGTCGGCAACGACCCCACGCGGCATGTCAGCGCCGAGAGCTCGGCAGGCAGACGCTCACCGTTGCGGTGCGCGAGATCGGCCAGCGTGCTCGGGCGCATCGAGCCGATCAGGTGGAGGTGCAGATGGACCTTCGGCAGTGCCGCCACGTCCCGCACGGCGGGGCGGCTGATCGCTATTCCCATGGACGGACGATGCCGCATCCGACATCGAAAGTCGAGCATCCGCGACCGTCACCGCGCCGGCGCGCGCACCTCGACGGTGTGCAGCCGCCAGTTGAAGTGCACCGGCGCGCGGACGCCACTGACAACCATCATCTCGCAACGCAGCCGGTCACGGTCGATGTCGAGCACGTTGAAGCCGTGTGCGCTCGAGTTGACGTAGTCCAGGTGCGGGTTGGCAGAGGCAACCAGACGAGTCAATGGCAACGGCAGGCTCGGCAGCGTGCGCCGGGCGATCATCTCCGCCAGGTTGGCCGACGTCGCCGAGCCGACCATCAGACACGTCGCGACAGCACGGCCGTCGTCCGCACACAGCGTGCCGGCGATGAACGAATGCAGATCGCCGGTCAGCACGACCACACCCTCGACATCCGCCAGGGCGTCAGCCACCACCGACCGCTCGGCGTGGAAGCCGTCCCACTGATCGAGGCTGACATGAACGTCGGTCATCATCGGAACGTCCCCGGCGTGGGGGTGCAGCTGCCGGGCCAGCCAGCCGGGCAGCTTGAACGGCATGACCATCGTCTCGTTGGCCCATAGCTTCCAGCGACGCGTCGAGGTGGTCAGATGATCGATCAACCACCTCCGCTGCTCACGGCCGAGCATGGTCCTGTGCCGATCGAACTGCGCGGCACAACCTACGGTCGCGTAACGTTGCGCACGGTCGAGCCCGCACGGCGGACCATCGCGGTACAGCCGTTCGTCGGTGAGTACCAGCTCGGCGAGGTCGCCGAACACGAAGCGTCGGTAGATCTTGATCTGATCGAGCGGATCAGCGTCTGGATCGAACGAGACGTCGGCGGGCAGGTACTCGCTCCACGCCCGCGACGCTGCGCTGCGCCGCCGTGGATCGGCGTTCGCCGCCTCGTCCGAGGTGTCGGTGTCGTGCACGCCGTAGCCGTCGTTCGCGAATTCGTGATCGTCCCAGACGGCGATGACCGCGTGCCGCTCGTGCAAGCGCTGCAGGTCCGGGTCACGGCGGTATGTCCGGTACAGCCAGCGGTAGTCGTCGAGCGTCTCGGCCTGCTCGCGGCCACCCGGCAGCTGCAGTCGCCGACCTGGCGGGCCGATGCCCTGGAACCGTGGGTCGCGCACGGTTTCGTAGATGTAGTCCCCCAGATGGATCACGTAGTCGACGTCGGCGTCGGCCAGGTCCCGCAACGCGTTGAAACGGCCCGATGTGTAGTCCTGGCACGACAGGTACCCGAGCCGCAGGCGCCGCAACGGCGACGCGGGGTCCGGCAGGGTCTTGAAGCGGCCTACGCGACTGGTGGCGCCGAGGGCGCTGAACCGATACCAGTACGTCGTGAACGGCCGCAACGCCTCGTCGCGCAGGCGGACCTTGACGGTCCAGTCCGAAGCTGCTCCGGCAGAGGTCCGACCGCCAGCAACGACGTCGCGCATCGCCGCATCGGTGGCGACCTGCCAGTGCACCGCGATCGGCGCGGTCGGCGACGACGGCACCCGTGTCCACAGGACCGCGCCATCGGGCGCGGGATCGCCGGACGCGACACCCCAGGCGAAGACGGAGGCCGGGTCGATCATTGCCCGCCGCACACGCGGTGGTCGGAGCGCTGGGTGATGCCCCACAACAGCGCACCGACACCACTCGACGCGCCGGTGACGACCGCGACTTCTGGTGCTGCAGACATCCGACCATTCCCTCGGGCCATGCGCTCCGCTACGCTACCGTCACCTGGGGCACGTCAGTCTGCTGTGTCGTATCCAAGTGACTACTCGGCCCTCGGGCAGCCCCACATCGGTGCCGGTGGAGACCCACGTGAAGGATACGCAGTCCGGCTTGCAGCTGATCGCTGGTCGCTATGCGCTGCGGTCCCTCATCGGCCGCGGCGGGTCTGGCGCGGTGTGGCGCGCCGACGACCGACGGCTGCGACGAGCGGTCGCGGTCAAGCAGATCGTTCTCGGCGATCATCGCAGCACTCGCAGCCGCACACGAGCGATGCGGGAGGCGCAGGCGGTCGCGAAGCTTCGCGCACCCGGAGTCGTGCGACTCTATGACGTCCATGACGACGGCGGACAGGTCTACCTCGTCATGGAGCTGATCGAGGCGCCGAGCCTGTCACGGCTGGTGCGCCGCACCGCGCCGCTGGACCCCGTGCGTGTGGCGCAGATCGGGCGGTCGATGCTCGCTGCTCTGCTGGCGGTCCACGACGCGGGCATCGTGCACCGCGACGTCAAGCCGAGCAACGTGCTCGTCGACGACACTGCGGTGCACCTGACCGACTTCGGGATCGCGCTGCTCGAGGACGACCACACAGTGACCGCGTCCGGCAGCGTGTTGGGTACACCGGCCTACATGGCGCCCGAGCAGGCGCGCGGCGAACGCGTCGGCCCCGCCGCCGATCTGTACGGCCTCGGCGCGACCCTCTACTTCGCGTTGGAAGGTTGCGCACCGTTCGCCGACCACGGCTCGGTGCAGACGACCCATGCGGTCCGCGACCAGCCGCACCGCCCCGGCCGCCAGCTCGGTCCCCTCGAGCCGGTCATCGAGGCGCTGTTGGTCAAAGACCCCGCCGCCCGGCCCGCCGCGGACGAGGTCGCCGCGGCGCTCGACGTCGCGGCCGAGGGCCTGGCCATCGCGCCACCACCGTGCGCCACCGGCGCCGACGCAGCCAACGACACTCCACCGGCCCGCAACGGTGGTGCTCCGGTGCACCCGGCCGTGCCGCGAACGGGCGGCGGCCGGCGCAGGTCGCCCACGGCTCCCGGCCCGCACGCCGACGAGGAGAAACGCCAGGTGCGCCGCGCCCTGCTGTGGGGGGCGGCCCTGCTGGTACTCCTGGCGGCAGCGCTGCTGCTGTTGTTCGTAGCCGTCCGTGAGCACCCGGAGGCGCCGGCGACGGTGGCGGCACTCATGCTCGTGCGACCTACCATGTCTTTGACCGACGGCAAGAGGAGCACGCGATGGAGCAGGTCAACGCGCTGCGCGCGATCCTTGTCGCGGGAGCGGTGATCGCCGCCGTCATCTGTGCCGCCGTCGGCATCTGGTCGGCAGCTCTGGTCCTGATGGTTGGCGTGGCCGCGCACGCACTGCTCTGGCGGCATCTGCGGCGTACCGCGCACCCGTCGTCCGATACCCGTCCATAGCGACTGGGACAGCTCAGCCCGCCGGCGGCAGGACCTTGCGGATCGCAGCGCGTACGCGGTCCCGCATCTGTTGCAGCGCTGCGTCGTCGGCGTATGGGTGGCGCGGCCAGAAGAACCCGCGCAGCCCATCCCGGCGGCGGCGGGGCACGACATGCACGTGCAGGTGTGGGACGCTCTGGCTGACGACGTTGTTGCTCGCTACGAACGTCCCCTGTGCGTCGACGGCGGCACGCAGCGCGCGCATCGTCACCTGCGTCGCGGTCAGCAGCGGCACGGCCAGTTCCGCGGGCAACTCGTCGAGCGTCTCGTGGTGCTCGCGGGGAACCAGCAGGCAGTGGCCGTGGAACACCGGGCGGGTGTCGAGGAAGCCGACCACGTGCTCACTGCGGTACACGAGGATGTCGGGGTCGTCGTCCGCCACGATGCGGCAGAAGGCGCAGGCGGGGTCGAATGCGGTCACGTTGCGGCATGCTAGGGCCTGGGCGTCCGATCCGATGTCACGCTGGTGCCATGACGATGCCGATCCATGACGTGGTGATCGCCGGCGCGGGTCCGGCCGGCGCTGCCGCGGCGCTGACGGCGCGACGCGTCGCGCCAGACGCGAGCATCGTCGTCATCGATCGCGCCACGTTCCCGCGCGACAAGCCGTGCGGTGACGCGCTGAGCGGTGACGCGGTCGCCGAGCTCGCGCGACTCGGAGCCAGCCGCACGGTCGACGGATTCGCACCGGTCGGCCAGGTGCGGCTGCGGGCACCGGCGGGCCGTCAGGTCATCGGGCGACCGCCGGCGGCGGGCTATGTGATCCCGCGCCTGATCTTCGACGATCGGCTGGCGCGTTCGGCGCGCCACGTCGCATCGCGGTGGGTGCATGCCACCGTCCGCGGCGTCGAGGACCATGGCCACGCGGCATGCGTGCACACGAGCGATGGCGTCGTGTGGGGGCGGAACGTGATCGGCGCCGACGGTGCGAACTCGGCCATCGGGCGCCGGCTGACCGGCGCACGAGGCCACGGCGACCACACCGGCGTGGCCGTCCGCGCCTACGCGCCTGCGCCGGCCGGCGTCCCCGAGATGGCCCTGATCTGGGAGCAGCTCCGAGGGCTGGCGTATGCGTGGTCGTTCCCGATCGATGAGGCGCGCTGCAATGTCGGGTACGGAGTGTTCGCAGGCACCGCGCGACCCACCCGCGGCATGCTGGTCCGCCGTCTCGAAGCGTTGTTGCCGCACGCGACCGAGGCCGATCCCGACAGCATCCGCGGTCACCGGCTCCCCCTGTCCTCGGGAGGTGTCAGGCTCGGGCGCGGACGCGTGCAGCTGACCGGCGACGCCGCGTCGCTGATCAACCCGGTCACCGGCGAGGGCATCTACTATGCGTTGCTCAGCGGCCGGCTCGCCGCGCAGGCGGCGATGCGGTCGCCGGACGAGGCGCTCGTGTCGTACCGTGCCATGTTGCGAACGGAGTTGGGCAGCCACATCCGCAGCACCCGCTGGCTGGCGCGGCTGGCGCAGACCGGGTCGGTGCTCGACCATATGGTCAACGCGGCGGCGCGGTCGCCCGCGACCTCGGATCTGCTGGCCGACCTGGCCTTCGGGAAGGGAGCGCTGACACCTATGAGTGTCCGCACGATCACAGCCGACATCCTGCGCGCCGGTCGGGCGCGCACCGTCACCCGCACAACGACACGATCGTGACGGGGCCGACAGCGGCGGAGCGCTGGCGCAGCGCATTGGCGCTGTGGGCGATCCCCGACCGCATCCTGGCAGCGGCGCCCGCCGATCCGCACGTCTTCTCGGTCGGCCGCTTCGCAGACCTCGCGGCGCAGGCGCGACGCCAGCCGTTGACAATCACGCATCGACGCGCAGCCGAACGACTGCCCGACGGCGGAAGCGTGCTCGACGTCGGCTGTGGCGGGGGCGCAGGCAGCCTGCCGCTCGCCGAGCAGGCGGGGCTGGTGATCGGGACCGATCAGAGTGCGGGCATGCTCACCGCCTTCGTTGACGCAGCCGGCGAGCTCGGCATCGACGTCGAGACCGTGGAGGGCACCTGGCCCGACGCCGCCTCCCGCACCCCTGTCGCCGACGTCGTCGTGTGCCTGCATGTCATCTACAACGTCGCGGCGCTCGAGTCCTTCGCGCGGGCGTTGACGACCCACGCTCGCCGGCGCGTGGTGCTGGAGTTCCCGACGCTTCATCCGCTGGAGTGGCTGCGCCCCTACTGGCAGGCGGTCCACGGCGTCGACCGTCCCCTCGGGCCGACGTCCGACGACGCCCTGGCGGTGTTCGCCGGGCTCGGCGTCACGCCCGAGCACGAGCAGTGGCAACGCCCGGTCAGCCTGTACGCCGACGATGTGGACCGACAGGTCGATTTCGTCAGCCAGCGCCTGGCGGTGGGCGCCGACCGCCGGGCGCAGGTCACCGAGCTGGTCGCCCGCCTCGGTGTGCCGGCCGAGCGGACGGTCGTCACCGCCTGGTGGGACGTCCGTGACGGCTGACAGAGCTCGGCTTCGGTGCGTCTGCCCGGCAGCCGGCCCGCAGTGTCACAGCTCGGGCAGCTCGACCTTCGTCGGTGCCTGCTCGGGGTCGTAGGCCACCTGACAGAAGCCGTGGTTGCAGTAGCCGAACGGGTGCTTGGCCAGATACTGCTGGTGATAGTCCTCGGCGTAGTAGAACGGGCCGGCTTCCGCGATCTCAGTGGTGATCTGCCCGAACCCGGCGGCGGTCAACGCCGCCTGGTAGGTCGCGCGCGACTGCTCGGCCCGCTCACGCTGGCTGGCGCTGGTCACGTAGATCGCGGAGCGGTACTGGGTGCCGGTGTCGTTGCCCTGCCGCATGCCCTGCGTCGGGTCGTGGTTCTCCCAGAAGACCTTCAGCAGTACGTCGAGGTCGACCGCGGTGGGGTCGTAGACCACCAGCACGACCTCGGTGTGGCCGGTCTGACCGGAGCAGACTTCCTCATACGTCGGGTTCTTCGTGTAGCCGCCGGCGTATCCGGCCGCCGTGGTGACCACTCCGTCGGTCTGCCAGAACAGCCGTTCGGCGCCCCAGAAGCAGCCCATGCCGAAGACCACCTGCTGAGTGCCCTCGGCGAACGGCGGGTGAAGCGGCTGCCCGTTGACGTGGTGCGTCTCGGCCGTCGGCACGGGCCGGTCACGACCGACGAGCGCCTCGGACTCCTCGACCATCGACGTCTTCCTGCGAGCGAACAACATCGGCGTCTCCTTGCGCGGCGGCGACGCCACCATGCTAGGTTCGCCCGCGCCGGCCGGAGCGGGCGAACCCCGCGCTCACGGGAGCAGCCGGCGAGCCAGCCGCCGGGCGGCGACCACTCCCCCCAGCACCGCCATCACGGCCAGGAAGGCGACGTGCCCGAGCAGCCCCCAGCCGACGGCGCCGAGGGTCAGGCCACGGATCAACGCGACACCGTGGTACAGCGGTGACAACTGGGTGAGCAGCTGCAACGCCCGCGGGTATACGTCGAGCGGGTAGAAGGTCGCCGAGAACAGGAACAGCGGCAGGAGCGCGAGGTTGACCATGTCCAGGTCGACCCAGCTGCGCATGAACGTGACGACGGCCATGCCCACCGCGCCGAACGCAAATCCCATGAGGATCGCCGCGGGGATCGCGAGCACCGCCCACGGCGAAGCGATCAGGCCCATCACGCCCATGACCACCATGAACGCGCAGGCGTACGCCAGGCCGCGCAGCTGCGACCAGCCGATCTCACCGAGTGCGACGTCGGACGGCGTCAAGGGCGTCGCCAGCATCGCGTCGTACAGCTTGCCGTAGCGCAGCTTGAAGAAGATGTTGAACGTCGACTCGTACACGGCGCCGTTCATCGCGGACGCGGCAAGAAGTGCCGGCGCGGCGAACGCCGCGTAGCTGACCGGCGTGCCGTCGGGTCCGACGACGTCACCGACCAGCCGTCCGAGTCCCACGTCGATGGCGAACAGATAGATCACGGGTTCGACGACGCCTGACAGGAACACCACCCAGCTGTTGCGCGCGAGCCGCAGATTGCGCTCGACGATCCGCGATGCGCCGAGCGCGTGCGTCGGCACGCCACCAACGCTGCTCTTGCCGGAGCCTCTGAGAAGCCTGGTTCCGCTGTGGCTCATGCGATCAGCCGCCGGCGGAACGACCACGTTGCCAGGAAACCGCCGACCAGGCCACACGCGACCAGGAATCCGACGTGTGCCCACCAGGGCCATGTCGTCGGTACGGCCAACGTGATCGCCCGTACCAGCTCGATCGCATGCCACAGCGGCACCGCGCGGGCGAGCGCCTGGAGCACCGCCGGGAGCTGGTCAATCGGGAAGAAGGTGCCCGACAGCAGGAACATCGGCACCAGCCCGAACCGGAACAGCCCGGCCAGCGCCGTGTCGCGCTCGAGCATCCCGGTGTAGGCCATCACCGGCAGCGCGTACGCCAGCCCGCAGAGCAGCGCCACCGGCACGGCAGCCAGGCCCGCTCCCAAGCCGAATGCGCCGAACAGCGAGGCGATGATCGCGAAGGCGACGCTGGCGAGCGTGACGCGCAGCAGGATGAAGGTCGCGTGGCCGAACACCAGGTCGCGGATCGTCAACGGCGTCGCCAGGGCCGCGTGATAGGTCTTCAGCCATTTGATGCCGGCCATGACCGGATAGGCCGCGTCGCCGACACCGGTCTGCATCGCCTGCGCTGCCAGCAGGCCCGACGCGTAGAAGGCCAGGTACGGGACAGGGCCCAGCTGGTCGCCGCGGTCGACCAGGGAGCCGAGGCCGAGCCCCATCGCGGACAGGAACAGCACCGGGTTGAGGAAGGTCGAGATGACGCTGCCACGCCATGTCCGCCGATAGGAGACGAGCTCGCCCTCGAGCACCCGGAGCACACCGGCGCTCACGCTGTCGCCCGTTCAACGTCCGCTGTGTCCCGGCACGCCGATGGTGGGCCGCAGCACACGCCCCCCTGTGCAATCACTCGATCAGACCGCGGCCGGTGAGGCGCAGGAACACGTCCTCGAGGGACGCCCGCCGCACCAGCACACTGGCGGCCTCGACGCCGCGGCGGCTCACCGCGGTCGTCAACTGCTCCGCATCCTCTCCGTAGATGATGGCCCGATCGGACAGCACCTCCTGACGTGAGCCGACACCGTCCAGCCCGGTGAGCACGGCATCGCGATCGCCTGGCAGGAACCGCACCTCGAGCACCTCCCGCCCCGCGTACTCGGCGATCAGCTGACGCGGGGACCCCTCGGCGACGATGCCGCCGTCGCTCATCACCACGAGGCGATCGCACAGCTGTTCGGCCTCGTCCATGTAGTGGGTGGTCAGCAGGAGCGTCACGCCCTGCCGTGTCAGCTCACGCAGCCGGTCCCACACCAGGTGTCGTGCCTGCGGGTCGAGTCCGGTCGTCGGTTCGTCGAGCAGCACCATGGACGGGGTGTTGATCAGCGCGCGGGCTATCACCAGTCGGCGCTTCATCCCGCCGGACAGCACGGTCACCTTGTCGTCGCCGCGATCCGTCAGCTGCGCGAACTCGAGCAGATCCGGGATCCGGTCGCGCACCTGCGATCGGCGCATGCCGAAGTAGCGGCCGTAGACGTAGAGGTTGTCGGCGACCGACAGCTCCTCGTCGAGGTTGTTCTCCTGCGGTACGACGCCGAGCTGCGCACGGATCCCGGCGCCGTCGCTCGCCGGGTCGCGATCAAGGACCCGCAACGAACCCTCGGTCACCGGTGAGACCGCCGCGACCATGCGCATCGTCGACGTCTTGCCCGCGCCGTTCGGGCCGAGGAACCCGAACACCTCACCGGCGCTCACGTCGAAGGCGATGCCGTTGACAGCGGTGAACCCGTCGAACCGCTTGGTCAGACCGCGCGCGACGACCAGCGATTCCCGCTCGTCGCCCGCGTCCGCGGGCGACCACGCAGAAACCGGCCGTACCTCAGACCCCATGGGCCAAGGCTACCGAGTCGGTCCGTTGCGGTGGGACGGGCGTCGGCGGGGAACAACCACACGATGGGAGCCACCGCACCGATCGTCGTGGTCACCGATCTCGACGGAACCCTGCTGGACAACGACACCTACGCGGCGGGGCCCGCCGCCGTCAAGGTCACCGCACTGCAGGACGCCGGCGCGCGTGTCGTCTGTTGTTCGGCCAAGACGCGGGCCGAGCAGCAGGTGCACCGCCGCGACCTTGGAATCGCGGGCCTGTTCGTGATCGAGAACGGTGCAGCCGTGCACGACGACGATGGACCCGTCCGCGTGCTCGGGCTGACGTACCGCGACGTGCGTGCCCGGCTGCGTTCAGCCGCCACGCAGCTGGGGTTGACGCTGCGGGGCTTCGGCGACATGGACGTCCTGGAGGTCGCCGACCGCACGCTGCTGTCCGTGGATGCCGCCGGCAGGGCGAAGGAACGCGAGCACACCGAGCCGTTCGTGGTCGACGATCTCGACCTCGACGAAACGGTGCTGCGGTCGGCGCTGGACGCAGTCGATCTCGATCTGCAGCGGGGCGCGCGGTTCTGGACGGCCAGCGGCCGGCACGACAAAGGCACGGCGGTCGCGGTGCTGCGGGAGCTGCTCACCAACGAGCGACATGGGAGACCGTTGCTGTACGGTCTCGGCGACACCTACAACGACGCGGCGATGCTCGCGGCGGTCGACGTGCCCATGCTGGTACAACGACCCGACGGCACGTGGGCCGATCTCGATGTCAGCGGCGTGACGCACCTCGACGGCATCGGGCCCGTGGGGTGGTGCCAGGGCGCCGACGCGATCCTCGCGACCCTCTGCACGTAGCCGGGCGGACCGGCGATTACGGCAGCCGGCACGACGACCACCCCGCACAGCGACGACCACCCCGCACAACGCGCACAAGGCGGTCGGTGCCACGCACGGTGGTCGGTACAACGCTGGGTGGTCGCAACAACACGTCACAGCGACACCAAACACCGACCACCCCGCACAGCGACGGCCACCCCGCACAACGCGCACAAGGCGGTCGGTACAACGCG
>JAHELV010000017.1:38998-48009 GCA_024644015.1 Nitriliruptorales bacterium | reverse complement strand
GGTCGGTACAACGCGGGGTGGTCGGTACAACGCGGGGTGGTCAGGGAAGGCGCCAGTCGATCGGGTCGGCGCCGAGCCGCTCGAGCAGCGTGTTGGTCCGACTGAACGGTCGGGATCCGAAGAAGCCTCGGGCTGCCGACAGCGGGCTGGGGTGCGCACTCTCGATCACCGGCGTGTCGCCGAGCATCGGCCTCAGGCTGCGGGCGTCACGGCCCCACAGGATTGCGACCAGCGGCTGGTCGCGAGCGACAAGCGCCCGGATCGCCTGCTCGGTGAACGCCTCCCAGCCCTTACCGCGGTGGGACGCCGGCGTGCCCGCACGAACCGTCAGTACGCGGTTGAGCAGCATGACCCCGCGCGTTGTCCACTGCGTCAGGTCACCGGTCGCAGGGTGCGGAAGACCCAGATCTGACTGGTACTCGGTGAAGATGTTCTGCAGGCTCTTGGGGAACGGACGCACGTCGGGCGCCACGCTGAAGCACAGGCCGATCGGATGACCGGGCGTCGGATACGGATCCTGGCCGACCAGCAGCACGCGCACATCGTCGAATGGCTGCTGGAACGCGGCCAGGATGCGCCCGGCGGATGGCAGGAAGCGCCTGCCCGCCGCCTGTTCTTCGCGCAGAAAATCGCCGAGCTCGGCCAGGTTGCGATGCTGCGCGGCCATCGGAACGCCCCATCCGGGGCCAACCTTGTCGCGCATGTAGCGGATCGCGTCGTCGTCGTTGACCTCCAGCGTCGGCTGCTGCGCCATGTGCGTCCCCGGTCGTCACCATGTACCTGATACCTGCGCTCCTAGCAGGTCCGGGCCGGGTCGCGCAAACCGACCTCCGAACGCGGTGGCGAACGCCGCAGCCCGCTCTCCTCGTGGACGAGGTGACCAGGGCACTTGGAGCCTGCGAGCGGGATCGTCCCGCCCCGGCTGTTGCAGGTGACCCACGCACAGATGCGGCGGGCCGCGCGATCGTGTCGCGCGGCCCGTCGCAACAGGCGGATCGCTACGCGACGAGGCGCAGCGTCAACGGGTAGCGGTACGTCTTGCCCTCAGCGGCCCGGACCGCGGCCAGAACCGTCAGAACCAGCCATGCCAACGCGGCAACGATCGCCGCCGGGATGACGACCAGCAACCCGAGCCCGATCGTGAGGATGCTGACGGCCACGGCAGCTCCGGCGTACACCAACAGCGACAGGTTGAAGTTGAGCGCCTCACGGGCCTGCTCGGCCACGAAGGGATCGCGATCGCGCTGCAGCACCCAGACCACGAGCGGACCGATGAACGATGGGACACCGGCCAGTGCGACCAGCGCCGACAGGTGGGCGACGACACCCAGGTTGCGGCTGTCGGTCGACGGCGTCGCGGTCGTCGGGCCGCTGTCGACGCTGTCGGCCGGTGTGCCGATTGACATATCGCTGCGGTCGCCGTCGATGTCAGTCATCATGTTGAACAACTCCTCGAGATCGTTCTGGAAGATCTGAGATCAGTCTCGGAGCGATCACGGCCGACGGCTATCGGGAGGGTCACCGGTCTGATCTCGGGGTCCCTGACCTGGGACAAGGAGCGACGGATGGTGGACCTGGTCCCCTGGGTCTTCACGTCCGGTTGGGCGAGCGGGGTCAACGCCTATGCGGTCGTCGTCGTACTCGGGGTGCTCGGACGGTTCGCGGGCGTCGACGCGGTCCCGGCAGCGCTGCAGCGCACCGATGTCCTGCTGGGAGCGGCGGTCCTGTACTGCCTCGAGTTCGTGGTGGACAAGATCCCGTGGCTCGACTCGACATGGGACGCCGTGCACACGGCGATCCGTCCGGCGCTGGGTGCAGCGATCGGCCTGCTGCTGGCCGGCGACGCGACCACGGTCGCACAGGCGCTCGCCGCCACGGCCGGCGGTCTGAGCGCACTGGCCAGCCATGCGGTCAAGGCCGGCGTGCGTGCGGCGGTCAACACCTCGCCGGAGCCAGCCAGCAACATTGCGCTCAGCGTCGCCGAGGACGTCACCGTGGCCGGGGTCATCAGCCTCGCCGTCGTGGCGCCGTGGGTCGCCGCGGGCATCGCGGCCGTCCTTCTGGCCGCGGGCGTAGCGATCGTGATCACCGTCGCGTCACGAATCCGTCGATACCGGCAGCGTCGGCGGCAGCGCCTCACCAGCAGCTGACGATGCGGCAGCGACCGCCGGACCGGCGCCGCCGGTCACGTGCGGGTCCAGATGGCCACCGGTCGGTCCCGGTCGTACTCGGTCGTCTCAGCGGGGTGGCTGCGCAGCCCCGCAGCATGGTGCACGCCTGCGGCGGTCCACGCAACGATCGCGGCGTCGAACACGTCGTCGGGCGCCAGACGGTCGCCTCCGGGTACGGCTGTCGGCAGCACAACGCCGACGTCCCGTAGGAGCGCCAGTCGCGCCATCACGCCGTTCCAGCTGCGCTTGCCGGCCAACCGGTGCCCGGCCAGCCGGTGGAACGCAAGCTCCGGGTGGACCTCCAAGAGCCCGGCGCCGTGCTCGACCTGCGCGTCGGCTTCGGCGATCTTGGGCATGAGCGCCCAAGTCTGTCGCGACAGGCCGGCACCGGTCACGCGTCGCGAGAGCGCGTTTGCCGCCTGGTGGTCCATGACGGCGCCGGCGCGGTAGGCATCGACGACCGAACGACACGGGGCGGGAAAGACCGACGACGCGCGGCCGGGCAGTTGCGCCCGCGCCGCCACGTCGGCGGCGCGGCGCGGCCCGTCCAGCAGCCCGATCGGCATGTCGACCGCGGTCGGTACGGCACCGAACCGACTGGCGACCGACGCCAGGTCGGGCGTCCGCAGCACATCGGTCACGCGATCGTTCCGGAGGACGACGGCGACCCACCCGTCGCGTGTTCCGTCGAGCCCGACCGCGATCGTCATACGCGGGCGGGCGGCGGATCGCCGGTTTCGGCGGCGGCGCTGCGGACGTCCGAACCCGTGACCGTGACCGCGGCCGTGAGCGCCGTGCGATACGGACGGGTGACGTCAGCCATGCCACTGGCCGCGGGCGTCCAGCTCGTCTCGAAGGCCTTCGATCTCGTCGGTGATCAACCCGTCGACGCCGAGGTCGAGCAGCCGGCGCATGGCCGCGCGATCGTTCACGGTCCACACGTGCACCGGCAGGCCGAGCGCCTGGGCGTAGGCGATGCAGCGTGGCTCGGCGAAGACGACGAGGCCGTAGCGCACCGGCATCTGAACGCACGCGGGCCCGGGCGGGACCACCGACGACGGCGCCAGGCGCCACGCCGCCACACGAAGTCGCAGCAGCTCGCCGGGACCCATCGAGGTGCACAGGGCGGTGCCGAACGCCGCGCGCACCCGTTCCAGACGCTGATCGGAGAACGAGCCGACACACACGCGGTCGACAACGTCGTGATCACGGAGCACGCTGATCAGGGGGTCGACCGCAGCGTCGCATTTGGGGTCGACGAGTACGCGGGCGTCGGGGAAGGCCTCGAGCATCTCGGCGAACCGCGGCACCGGCTCGCGCCCACCCACGCGCAGCGCCGCCAGCTCCCGCCACGTCAGGTCACAGATGCGACCCCGCCCGCCGGTGACGCGATCAACCGTGCTGTCGTGGAACACAACCAGCTCGCCGTCCGCCGTCAACCGGACATCGGTCTCCAGATACCGGTATCCGAGGTCGACCGCACGCGAGAATGACGCGAGCGTGTTCTCGATGCCGTCCACCGCTCCGCCGCGATGGGCGATCGCGAGCGGCGGCGGCGCTTGAAGAAAGGGGTGCACAACCCAGGAGTATCCCAGGGTGACCGGCGGGCGGCGACCGGCCGCGGCCCGGCCGGTAGCATCGGCGATCCGACATCGAGAGCACCTCACGGAGGTGGATACCCTGGCGGACGCGCGCTACTACGGCGACTATCTCCATCTCGACCGTCTGCTCACCGCCCAGCAGCCGGTCAGCTCGCTCGACGGTTCGCCCGCGCACGACGAGATGCTGTTCATCATCGTGCACCAGGCGTTCGAGTTGTGGTTCAAGCAGATCCTGTGGGAGCTCGACGCGGTCACCGCGACCATGTCCGGCGACGTCGTGCCGGCCAG
Source organism: Nitriliruptorales bacterium (assembly GCA_024644015.1). Lineage (GTDB taxonomy): Bacteria > Actinomycetota > Nitriliruptoria > Euzebyales > JAHELV01 > JAHELV01. Next base: position 43,949 of record JAHELV010000017.1, on the reverse strand, counting down.
TGAGCTCAGCCGCACGGTCGCTCGGCTACGGCGCGTGAGCGCGATCCAGCCGCTGCTGCACCGCCAACTCGAGGTGCTCGAGACCATGACGCCGCTGGACTTCCTCGACTTCCGCGACGAGCTGGTGCCGGCATCTGGGTTCCAGAGCGCGCAGTTCCGGATGATCGAGAACCGTCTGGGAGTCGAGCCCACCACCCGGTTGCGCATCAAGGGCGCGCCGTATCACGCGCACCTGACCGGCGGCGATCGCACGCGCGTGCTGGAGACCGAGCGTGAGCCGTCGCTGCGCGTCCACCTCGACCGCTGGCTCGCACGGACGCCGTTCCTGCGCTTCGGCGAGTTCGATTTCTGGACCGCGTACCGTTCGGCCGTCGACGAGATGCTCGACCGTGAGCGGACGATCATCGAACGCAACCCGAACCTGGACGATCGCGCTCGCGCCGAGCAGCTGGCCAGTCACGACGACACCGTCGACAGCTTCGGCGCGCTGTTCGACCGTCCGCGCTATCACCAGCTGCTCGACCGTGGCCAGCGGCACCTGTCCTACGACGCCTTCATCGCGGCGTTGCTCATCACCCTCTACCGCGACGAGCCCATCTTTCATCTGCCGTTCCAGCTGCTCGTGGCATTGACCGACATCGACGAGGGCTTCACCGCCTGGCGGTACCGGCACGCGCTGCTGGTGCGGCGCATGATCGGCGACAAAGTCGGCACCGGAGGAACGTCGGGGCACGTCTACCTCCAGAAGGCCGCCGAGCGGCATCGCGCGTTCGCCGATCTGTTCTCGCTGCCGACGTTCTGCATCCCACGCTCGGCGTTGCCACGACTTCCGGAGGCGGTGCGCCGACAGCTCGGGTTCCGCTGGGAGCAGGGTGTGGTCGGATGACGCGCCCGCCTCTGAAGTCGAGCTTCTCGCGCTTCCTCGAGGCGGACCCCGACCGGCTCCACGTGGCGGCACACAGCCACCACCCGTGGCCCGATACGAGCTTCGCCGCGCAGCAGGAGGCCTGGTGCGACGCGGCCACCATGATGGACCGCAAGTGGGAGCGCGTACTGGGTGCCGTGCTCCCCGAAACCCAGGCGTGGATCGCTCGGAGGCTGGTCCTGCCCGAGCCCGCCGACATCGTGGTCGCGCCCAACACCCACGAGCTGGTGATGCGGATCCTGTCGTGTCTCGATCCACCTGTGCGCATCCTGACGACCGGGGGTGAGTTCACAAGTTTCGAGCGGCAGGTGCGGCGGCTCGCCGAGGACGACCTCGTCGAGGTCCGCCGCATCCCGGTGACGCCGACCGCGACGTTGACCGCCCGCCTCGCCGAAGCGGCCAAGGTCGGGGACTACGACCTGCTGTTCTTCAGCCATGTGCTGTTCGACTCCGGTGTCGTCGTCGACGTCGCGAGCGTTGTCGGCGCCGTGCCGGACGAGCGGCCGTTCATCGTGATCGACGGCTATCACGGGTTCATGGCGGTCCCGACCGATCTGAGCGGGCTTGCCGACCGCGCCTTCTACCTGGCCGGCGGCTACAAGTACGCGATGTCCGGCGAGGGCATCTGCTTCGCCCACTGCCCCCCGGAGTACGGCCCGCGGCCGCGCGACACCGGCTGGTATGCAGACTTCTCAGCGCTCGGCGACTTCCCCGACGCGAGGATCCGCTACGGCCCACGAGGACAGCGGTTCATGGGCGCGACGTTCGACCCGACGGCGCTGTACCGCTTCAACGCCGTCCAGCGGTGGCTGGACGCCGAGTCCGTCGACGTCGATGTCATCCACGAACATGTGCGCCGCCTGCAGCTGCGCTTCCTGGCCGCGCTCGCCGACGGCCGCAGCCCAATGACTCTGGGCTCCGGCGTTCCGGTGGTGGCACCGACCGCGGGCGGAAGGCACGGACACCTGCTCGCCTTTGAGGTGCCACACGCTTCCGAGGTGGAAACCGAGCTGGCACGCCGCAACGTGATCGTGGATCATCGCGGCTCGCGGGTGCGCCTCGGGTTCGGCGTCTATCACGACGACGCCGACGTCGACCGGCTCGTCGACCGGCTGTGAGGAACGGGACACCCCGACGGTGATCCGGCGTACCCGACGCGGGCCACAGGATGTGATGGCGAATGCTCACGCTGTTCCACGACTACACGTCGCCCGCGTCGGCAGTTGCGGTGGCGCGCGTCGAACGACTGCGGGCCGACGGCGTGCACTGCCTGATAGTGGGAACCGAAGCGCTCGGCGTCGCGACCACGCTGCCGGTCACCGTCGAGGTTCTGGCCGAGCTGGGCTCGGTCGCCGGGCAGGCCGAGGCGGAAGGGCTGATGCTGCGCCGTCCCAAGAACCTGCCGCCGACCGCGGCCGCGCACCTGGCCGAGGACGTCGCTCGTGACCATGGCGTCGACACCGCATGGCGCACGAGCTGCTACCGGGCCTTCTGGACCGATCAGACCGACATCTCGGATCATCAGGTGCTCCGGGATCTCGCGGTCGATGTCGGAGTGCCGGCAGACGAGATCGAGCGCACCCTCGACGACCGCGTCGCGCTGCTGTCGATCCGGCAGCGCTTCGCAGCGCACCGTCGCGACGGCGTCGGCGGTGTCCCGATGATCTCCTACGACCGCACACTGATCCCGGGCCTGCTCAGCCCGGCGGAGCTGCGTGCGCTTGCTGCACTTGACCCGACGACCTCGTAGTGCGTGCGGATCTCGGGCCGCTGCACGTCGGTCGGCGGTCGGACGACTAAGATCATGCCCGTGGCATCCACTGTGCTCGCCGACCGTTACGAGCTGGGTCGACAGCTCGGCCGGGGCGGAATGGCGACGGTCTACGAGGCGCGCGACAAACTGCTCGACCGAGCGGTCGCCGTGAAGTTGCTGCGGGTCGACGGCGATGCGACCGCGCGACGGCGCTTTGCCGCCGAGGCGCGTGCCGCGGCCAGCCTGACCCATCCGCACGCCGTCGCGGTCTATGACGTCAGCACCAGCGAGGAACGCCCGTACATCGTCATGGAACTCGTCCGGGGCACAACGCTCGAGCACGTGATCGATGGACAAGGTCGGCTGTCGACCGCCCAGGTCGTGGCGGTCGGCAGCCAGGTGCTGGCCGCGCTGCACGCTGCGCACCGGCGCGGTCTGGTGCACCGCGACGTCAAGCCTGCCAACATCCTGCTGCCGGACGGCGTGGTGCCCTCGAGGCCCGATGAGCTACCAGGGGTGAAGCTGGCGGACTTCGGCATCGCCAAGGCGACGCACGAGGCCACGGTCGGGCTGACCATGGCCGGCCAGGTCATCGGCACGCCGCGGTACCTGTCGCCCGAACAGGTCAGAGGCCAGCGGGCGACGCCGCAATCGGACCTCTACGCGACCGCGGTGGTGCTGTACGAGATGCTCGCCGGGCATCCGCCGTTCGAACACGACAGCGCGGTTGGGCTCGCGCTGGCCCATCGCGAGGACGAGCCGCCACCGCTCGACGAGATCCGCTCCGGCCTCGACCGCAACCTGGTCACGCTGGTGCACCAGGCGCTGTCGAAGGATCCAGCAGACCGACCCGCCGACGCCGTCGAGATGCGGGAAGCGCTGCTGCGCAGCCAACCGGTCGCGTCGGGCACGCATGTACTGCCCGGCCCCGACGCCAGTACCCAGGTCGTGCCGCAGCGAGATGCGCCGCCGGCCACCCCGGCCGCGCCTGGTCGGCGGTCGCCACGGCTGCTGCGGTGGGTCGTCGTCCTGGCGCTGCTCGCGGTCCTCGGGGTGCTCGCCACCCAGGTGCTGACGCAGCCCTCCGCGCCGACCGCCGAGCCGACGGCGCAGGCGCAGGATCCGTCGGAAGGCGCCGGTCAGCCGGCCGGAGCCGGCGACGCGCCCGCTCAGGAGGCACCCGCCGTGGACGCACAGCCCGAGGGTCAGGCCGATCCCCCGCCCCCGGCCGAGGCCCAGCCGACAGCGCCGCCGAGCGCGGAGGACCCGCAGCCAAGCGAGTGACCGCGCGGCGGGCCGGCTCAGCGATCGGCGAGCGCGGCCAACAGACGGTCGGCTGCGCCGTACGGGTCGAGATCACGGCACGCGACGGCACGCGCCAGTTCGTCGAGGCCCGCCGCGCCCCTCACCGCGGCGGCGCGCTCACGCACGGCGGCCAACGCGAGCTCACTGATCTGCATGCGCGCGCGTGCTCGCCGACGCGCATCGAGCTCGGCGCCGGCCTCCAACGCGCGCCGGTGGTCGGTGATGGCTTCGCTCAGCTCGTCGATCCCCTCGCCCGCGGTCGCGGTCGTGAGCAGGACGGGAATCTGGATGCCGCCGCTGTCGCCGAGGGCCTGCAGTTCCCGCAGTTCGCGGGCCGTCCGCGACGCTCCAGGGCGATCCGCCTTGTTGACACAGAACACGTCGGCCACCTCGAGGATGCCCGCCTTCGCGGCCTGCACGGCATCGCCCATACCGGGTGCGACGACGACCACGGTCGTGTCGGCCAGTGCGGCGACCTCGACCTCGGCCTGACCGACACCGACCGTCTCGACAACGACCACGTCGAAGCCCGCAGCATCCATCGCAAGCAGTGCCTGGGGCGTCGACCAGCTCAGCCCCCCGAGCTGGCCCCGGCTGGCCATGGAACGGATGAAGACGCCGTCGTCGAGGACATGGTCCTGCATGCGCACCCGATCCCCCAGCAGGGCGCCTCCCGAGAACGGCGAACTCGGGTCGATCGCGAGCACGCCGACCGTGCGGTCCAGCGCACGCCACGAGCCGATCAGCGCGTTGACGAGCGTCGACTTGCCGGCTCCCGGCGCGCCGGTGACACCCACCAGCGCCCCACGCCCGGTGTGCGGGTGCAGGGCGCTGACGATCTCGCGGACGACGTCGGCCGGACCGTCCTCGATCCGTGTGAGCACACGTGCGAGCGCACGGCGGTCTCCGGCCAGCAGCCCCTCTACCAGGGCGGCGGTGTCGCGGGCCGAGCGCGCCGCTTCGCTACT
>JAHELV010000017.1:26026-38898 GCA_024644015.1 Nitriliruptorales bacterium | reverse complement strand
CCGCTTCGCTACTTGAGGCCACACGACGGCCTACCGCTTCGCTACTTGAGGCCATGGGCAAGGCAGCCTAGCGAGTCCGGCGCGCCGCGGCGGGGTGCGGGCGCTATGCCGCAGCCTCGATGATCACGGCGTCGCCCTGGCCGCCGCCGCCGCACAGGCTCGCGACGCCGCGACCACCACCGCGCCGCCGCAGCTCGAGCAGGGTCGTGCCGACGAGCCGGGCGCCGGTGCAGCCGATCGGGTGTCCGAGCGCGACCGCTCCGCCGTTCGGATTGACGTTCGCGTCGTCGACCCCCAGCAGATCCGTCGAGTGGATCGCGACTGCGGCGAATGCCTCGTTGATCTCGTACACGTCGAGCCCGGCGGGATCGACGTCGGCTTTGACAGCCGCTCGTCGGATCGCCTCCGCGGGCTGGTGATGCAACGACGGGTCAGGTCCGGCGACGCTGCCGTATGCGAGGATCCTGCCGAGAGGTTCGAGCCCCAGATCCTCGGCTCGGGGCCGGCTGACCAGCACCAGCGCGGCAGCGCCGTCCGAGACCTGGCTGGCGTTGCCGGCGGTCACGGTGCCGTCCGAGCTGAACGCTGGTCGCAGCCGGCCGAGGCCCTCGACCGTCGAGTCGGCCCGTACACCCTCGTCGGTGTCGACCGTGACAGGATCGCCCCTACGTTGGGCCACGGGGACGGGCGTCACCTCGGCGTCGAATCGACCGTTCTTCCATGCGTCGGCCGCGCGCTGGTGCGAACGCGCTGCCCACTCGTCCTGCCGGCGCCGGTTGATGCCGTACCGGTCATTCATCCGATCACTACCCGCGCCCATGTGCTCATCGTCGAGCGCGCACCACAGTCCGTCATGCACAGTGGCGTCGACCAGCGTGCCGTCGCCCATGCGATAGCCACCGCGCGCCCTGAGGGCCAGATACGGGCCGTTGCTCATCGACTCCATGCCGCCGGCGACAACGACGTCGGCTTCGCCGAGCTGGATCTGCTGATTGGCCAGCGCCACCGCGCTGGTGCCCGACAGGCAGACCTTGTTGATGGTGGTCGCCGGCACGTCCATGCCGATGCCTGCCGCCAGCGCCGCCTGACGTGCCGTGATCTGCCCCTGACCTGCCTGTATGACGTGGCCCATCAGCACCTGGTCGACCTGATCGGCTGCGACACCGCTGCGCTCGAGCGCGGCCGTGATCGCAGCGCCGCCGAGCTGCATCGCCGTCAGCGGGCTCAGCCCGCCCATCAGCCGACCGAACGGTGTCCGTGCATACCCAACGATGACCACGTCGTTCACTGGTGTCTCCTCGTCGCTCCGGCAGGCAGCGAGTGTTCCCCGCGCCCGACGCGGGCACGCGGATCGTCACCCCACCTGCGAGTTGCGCAGCTCGTCGCGGATCTCACGCAGCAGGACGATGTCGTCGGCGGGACCTGCCGGCTCGTCGGGCTCCCGGAAGCGGTTGTAGGCCTTGACGACCAGGAACATCACGAAGCCGACGATCAGGAAGTTGATGAACGCCTGCAGGAACGCCCCGACGCTGCCGTTGTCCCCGAACGCTCCAAGCTGTTCGATGCCGTCGAGGTTGACGATCAACGCGACCAGGGGCATCACGACCCGTTCGGTGAACGCGGTGACGACCGCGCTGAACGCGACGCCCATGACGAACGCGACCGCGAGGTCGACGAAGTTGCCCTTGTTGATGAAGTCACGGAACTCTTGGATCACGGCAGGTCCTCCGGTGGGCTCGCATCAGGTCGTCCGAGCGACTCGAGTCTAGGCAGTGCCGGGGGCGCTCCGTGCAGTTCGTACGGATCGACGACACCGGCGGCGGGCGAGTGCGATAGGCAGCGGTCGGTCCGGGCGACTACGGTTACCGGGCGGAAAGGCCCAGACGCCGGAGCACCCCATGCGCTTGGATCGGATCGACCACGTCGGCTACGCGGTCGACGACCTCGAAGAGGCGATCGCCTATCACCGCGATCTGTACGACCTGACGGTGCTGCACCGCGAGCGCATGGAGGCCGACGGCGTGTCCGAGGCACTGCTCGCGGTCGGCGGGAGCTACATCCAACTGTTGGAGCCGCTGACCGCTGACTCGCCGGTCGCGCGGTTCATGGAGCACAACGGCGGGCCGGGCATCCACCACGTCGGCTATGGCGTCGCTGACGTCGCCGAGACACTCGCACATCTGCGCACAAAGGGCGTCCGGCTGGTGGACGATCACCCCAGACGCGGATCCCGAGGCTGCACGATCGCGTTCCTGCACCCGTCGTCGGCGATGGGTGTCCTGGTCGAGCTCGTCGAAGACCCACGCTGACGGGACACGCCGCTACACTCGACCTGTGAGTCTCTTCGACCGCTTTCGACGCCGCGGCAAGAAGCCGGCGAGCGGTGGTCCCACCGCACAGACGGCAGCCGAGCTCGAAGAGTTCATGTCGACACGCCTCGGGGTCGAGGCCTACGCCGAGCCGCCGACGTCGATCTACTCGATGACGATGGTCGTGGTCGCCGCCGACGGCGAGTACATGCGGAGGCCGGTGAAGGACGACCGGCACGCGCGAGCACTGACTCGCAAGCACGGCGTGCCGCTCTATGATGCCCGTATCGTCGGATATCCCCGCCGCATGCGCGAGTACGACCGGGGTATGCGATCCCCGGGCATCAGCCTCGACGACCTGCCTCCGCTCGACACGATCGACGACCGCGAGGAGCAGTAGCGGCTGCTGCTTGGCCGCCCGGGTTACGCTCCGGCTCGCCCGTTCGTCCGAACACGCCGCGAAGGCAACGTCATGCTCTACTGTGCCCAGGACCGTGGGGACGACGCAGGCAGGGTGTCATGACCGATCACGGACACGACCACGGCGGTCACGGGGATGCGCATGCGCATCCCGGTGGCATCCGCGGTGTGCTGCGGTCGGTGTTCGCGCCGCACAGCCACGATCCGGGCGAATCGGTCGACCGCGCGCTCGAGGCCAGCGCCGAAGGCATGCGCGCACTGAAGCTGTCGCTCGTCGGCCTGGCGATCACGGCCGCACTGCAGTTGGCCGTCGTCGCTATCAGCGGGTCGGTCGCGCTGCTCGCCGACACGATCCACAACGTCGCGGACGCATTGACCGCAGTTCCCCTGGCCGTCGCGTTCTGGCTGGCCCGGCGACCACCGACCGACCGTTACACATACGGGTACGGTCGCGCCGAGGACATCGCCGGTCTGTTCATCGTCGCGATGATCGCGCTGTCAGCCGCGGTCGCCGGCTGGGAGGCGATCCAGCGCCTGCTGAACCCCGCACCGGTCCGCAACGTCGGTTGGGTGCTCGCCGCCGGGGTCATCGGGTTCGTCGGCAACGAGATCGTCGCCGTGTACCGCATCCGCGTGGGTCGCAGGATCGGCTCCGCGGCGCTCGTCGCCGACGGGTTGCACGCGCGCACTGACGGGATCACGTCGCTGGGTGTCGTGGTCAGCGCCCTCGGCGTCGCCGCAGGCGCACCGATGGCGGACCCGATTGTAGGACTGCTCATCACCGCCGCGATCCTCGTGGTGCTCGTTCAGGCGTCGCGCGACGTCTACCGGCGGCTCATGGACAGCGTTGATCCCGACCTGGTCGAACGGGTGGCCACGGTCCTCGCGACGGTGCCTGGCATCGAGGCTGTCGACACGGTCCGCATCCGGTGGATCGGTCACGAGCTGCATGCGGAGGTCGAGGTGGTCACCGATTGCAGTCTGACCGTGACCCAGGCGCACGCGATCGCCCAGAACGGCCACCACGAGCTGCTCCACGAGGTGCATCGCCTCCGCCGTGCCACGATCCACATCAACCCGTGCGACCACGACGGGCAGGATCACCACGCAGCCACCTCGCACCACTTCGAGGGCGGGTGAGCGACGGACCCACCGGGTCAGTCGTCTGAGATCAGGCCCTCAGCGACAGTCGCCAGCGCCACCTCGTATCGCAGGGCGTGCCGATCGCCGGGCAACAGCGCCATCACCGTCAACACGGGCGAATCGCTGTCGTCGAAGGCCGTACGCTGTACCGACAGCAGCGGGACACCCGAGGCGATCTGCAGCTCCTGGGCCTCGGTCGGCGATGGCATGCGCACAGCGATCTCGTCGGTGACACGACCGATCGGGTGGCCGATCTCGGCGAGCAGTCGCGCAAGGCCGACCCGTAGTGGCTCTGGCCTGCCGAGGTCGGTGTCGGCGACAAGTGCCGCCGACATGAAGGCGTCGGTGCAATGGCTCGGTGTCGCGTCGCGGTACAACAGGCGATGCCGGGCAACGACCCGGTCGCCCGTGCGAAGCCCCAGGCGGTCGGCCACGTGCGGGGGCGCGGGATGCGTCGACACGCTGACCTCCACGTGCCCGCCGTCACCGTGATCGCTGAGCTCGGCCCCCAGCGCATCGCCGCCGTCTTCGACGATCGACTGCCGGACAGCCGTCGCGCGCGGCTGCTCCCGCCGTACCGGGACCTCCGCGACGAACGATCCACGGCCTTGCCCCGTGATCACGAGACCCTCGGTCCGCAGAACGCCCAGCGCGAGCCGGATGGTGTTGCGGGAGACGCCATAACGGTCCATCAGCCCCGCCTCGGTCGGTAGCTGGCGACCTGGCGGCAGATCACGCTGCTGGATCTGGACGCGCAGCTCATCGGCGACCTGCCGATACAGCGGCCGACTGTTCCGCTCATCCAGAGACACGACCGCCACCCCCACCCGCGGCGCGTGGAGCTGATGAGCAGGACAACTTGACTCGAACTGTTCTCTCCGTCAAGATGGACACCTGTATGGGATGAGTGGTATGGGTATTACAAACGGCTAGGTGAAGCTTACGCAAATCGCAATATCGAAGCAGTGTCGCATAAATCGACTGCGCGCGATCGCCTAGCCCGAAATATGTAGGTAATAGTTCGAAGCTACTAGGACGGGAGAACCGTTGATGGGTGACGGAGCCGCTCGTCGTGGACGGGTCGCATCACCGTACTCACGCACTGGCCTGTTTCCCTGGGGCAACACCTACGACGTGCCTGCTCGACTCGAGGACGACGGCTTCTCCAGTCAGACCCCCTGCCATCTGCGCCCCGTGAGCGTGCGCCTCCATGGACGCGGTGGCCGTCAGCAGGAAATCCGCTGTCCGGCGTGTGGCCGCGCATGGAGCATCGAGCTCAAATCAGGTTCCACACCGTTGACCGCCGTGTGGACGGCCTAGGCGCACGCAGCCAGGTTCACTGCAGCGCGATCGTCTCGACGAACACGGTCTCGGTCGGGTTCTCCTCACGGGTCGGGATGTCGGCGATGGCGTCGACGACGTCCATGCCCGCGGTGACCCGGCCGAACACCGAGTACTGCGGCGGCAGTCCGACGTCGTCCAGGCAGATGAAGAACTGGCTGCCATTGGTGTCGGGCCCGGCGTTGGCCATGGCGATCGTTCCGCGAAGATAGCCCTGGCGCCGCGCCAGGCCCAGCTCGTCGTCGAAACGGTATCCGGGACCACCCGTGCCGGTACCGGTCGGGTCGCCCATCTGGACCACGAAGCCGGGCACCACCCGATGCACGATGGTCGCATCGTAGAACTGCTTGCTGGCGAGGAACGCGAAGTTGTTCGCGGTCACCGGCGCGTCGTCGGCCAGGAGTTCGATCTCGATGTCCCCGCACGACGTCTTGATCCGCGCCGTCTTGTCGCCCCCGTCCAACACCTGCTCGGGGCCGGTGAACGCCGGTTTCGGCGCGCCGTATCCCTCAGGGACCTGTCCGTCACATGCAACGTTCATGACTACTCCTCGCTTGTCGATTCGCCCGCCGAAGCGTCGCGGTCGGCGGCGCCCGCGTCGCTCGCGGACGGGCGTTCGACGAGCTCGACGCTGTTGATGTAGACGACCTCGCCTGGTGTCTCGCCGGTTGGCCCGATGGTCGAGATGTCACCGATGGCTTGCAGCACGTCGAGACCCTTGCTGACCGTGGCGAACCGGGTGAACGTCGGATCCAGCGCGAAGTCGTCGTTGTACACGAAGAAGAACTGGCTGCCACTGGTGTCGGGCCCGGCGTTGGCCATGGCCACGGCGCCGGCCGGATATCCCTCCGCCTCGGCGAGACCGAGCTCGTCGGGCAGTGTGTAGCCGATCTGCCAGCTCGAATCGTTCGTGCCCGCACCGGTCTGAAGGGCACCGATCGACGACGCGTTGCGGAAGATCTCAAGACCGTTGTAGAACCCCTGCTGCGCAAGGAACACGAAGCTGTTGACGGTCTCGGGTGCGTCCTCAGCGGCGAGATCGATGACAACCTCGCCGCAGGACGTGTCGATGATCGCGCGGTAGTCCACTTTGTCGTCGAGTACGTCGTCGGCGGCATCGTACGTGGCCCGCTCCCCGCCAGCGTCCGGCGGCGCGTCCGCGCCACACGCGACGTCACGACTGGCGATCTCCTCGGCGGCTTCGCTGGCCTGACGTGCCGCCTCGCTGGCCGCCTCCTGCGCTTCGCGCTGCTGCGCGGCCGCGGCGCTGCGCTCCTGGATCATCGTGTAGCCGATCAGGCTGGCGCCGACGACGACAACCGTGGCGACGATGCCGGCGGTGGCCATGGCGCGCCGGCGTTCGGCGCGCCGTGCCGCCTCGCGTGCGGCACGCTTGCTCGCTTTCAGTTCACGTTTGGTCTGCTTGCGGTTCGCCACGTCACTCTCGGTTCGGGATCTGAGAAGGTTGCGCGTCGCGTGACCACACCGACGCGATCATGTGGGTCGCCGCGGTGGCGATCGCATGCAGACAAGCGTAACGGCACCCCTCGTGCCGCGGACGGTTCAGGTCAGCTCGCCGCGCCGTCGCTGCGCCGGACCTCCATGCGCCAGCAGTGGCGGTGCCAGTGCCGGCGCAGATCGCTGTCACCGACCGGCCATACGACGACATGCGCCTCGCCCTCGGCGACGGCGTTGCCGCAGTCAGGGCACGTGTACTCCTTGGCGGCGTCAGCGCCGTCGATCTCTCGAACCTCGTACCCCGGCAACTCGAGATCATCGTCGAAACGCGACTTCGTGACGAGGTCGCTGACGTCACGCAGCGCGCTGGGGTTCTGCCAGGGTCGGGTCGCACGCTTCCTGCGGCTTCCTTTGCTCACGCGTTGTCCTTCCGAAGTCCTCGCCCGTCGACAGACGGTCCATCAGGCGGCCCCGCTGCACGCAACGATTGGCTCCGTCTCGAGATCACGACGCCGTGATCGTCCATCTCGCCCGACACCGGGCTCGCCCGCAGGGCGCCGCGATCGGGCCCCGCAGGGACCCGGCCAGCGCCAACGACGCCGAACTGGTCGGGGGTCCTCATCCCGTGCGTCCACCGCGCGATCCGCTGTGTGCGTCCGACGTCCTCGACCGGCGACGGCGCTGACGCCCGGTCGGCGGGCGCCGACGCCGCGACGTGTGGGGCCACCCGTGAAGAAGTCGACCCCGGTCGCGCCATCTCATAGCCCTTCAGTGCGGAACCAACACGGGCACCGTCGTGACCCCTGCGCCCGCATCAGCGTGTGGGCGGCCAGCCGACTATGCCGCGATTGTAGCTGGCCGACCCGACAGCGCGCATGCGGCAGGTTCACTCGACAGGCGGCTCGAGATAGTAGCCGACGCCCCACACGGTCCGAATGATGACGGGCCTGGCAGGCTCTGCCTCGAGCTTCAGACGGAGCCTGCGGATGTGAACGGACACGGTCGACGTGTCGCCGAGCGAGAAGCCCCACACCTTCTCCAGCAACGCCTCGCGTGAGAAGGCGCGCGCGGGATGCTGCATGAGAAACGACAGCAGCTTGAGCTCGAGCGCAGTCAGGTCGACCCACTCGCTGCGAACCCACACCCTCGATGTCGACGAATCGAGCTCGAGGCTGCCGCAGGTCAAGGTCGCCGGCGTGCTCTCGGTGTCTCCGCGCGTCCGTGAGAGCACCGCGCGCACACGCGCCTCGAGCTCGGGGATCGACAGTGGCGCAGGCACGACATCATCGACGCCCAGATCAAGGTACCGCGTGCGGACCATGGGGTCGGACGCCGTGGTGAAGCCGACGATGGGCGGCGCATCGGTGTCGAAGACCTCCGATGGCACCGCGCCGATCTCGTCGAGGTCGACGATGACCACGTCAGGCTCGTCGTGACGCAGGCAGCGGTGCAGCGCCGCTGGTTCGTGCACCACATGGACCGTATGGGCCTGTCGCCGAAGTGCGTTGCCGATGCGCATCGCAGTGCGGGGATCACGATCCCACACCACGGCGTGCCGGGCATGTAGATCGTGGGATTGGCCGAGCTGCCGCTTGGCCGATGGATCCGCACTGGATGAGTCGTTGAATCGTGCGTGACTGACAACCCTCGGTGCGTACGCCCGGTTGTCATTGGTTGCCCGCGGCGGCTGCATGGCCGCCCCGCTCTGTCCCACCATCGTGGTCCTCCGCCCTTCTTGCTTCGCCGGAACTCGTGTCTCCCGGATCCCCCCGTGCCCATACGATCCGACACCGCTACGAATTACGTGCAGTGTTCGGCCAATCAGCCCGTAGTGACCCTGTTGGTAGCCCCTACTGTTCCCGTCACAGTTGTGCAGCGCCTCGACAAGATTGGCGAAAAGGCGTAGCTGCGGCCTTCTGTGGCACGTGATTACCTCATGTGGAGGATGGGCGGCGCCGTTTCGACGCAGCGGGAGACGTCCGAGCTGCATTCCCTGGTGCGACGCCTCGTCGCCTGCGGACGGCCTACTGTGTCGCGGCGGCGGCGGTGATCAGCAGGCCGACGCCGCCCGCGTTGTACGTGGCATGGGCGACCACGCACGCCAGCAGGCTGCCCCTGCGCTCCATCAGCGCGGCGAAGATCAAACCCAACGGCATGATGCCGGCCACGATGATCGCGTCCGCGAGCGCGCCGCTGGCGTCACCCAGATGGGCCAGCGTGAAGAGCCCGGCCGACCCGAACGCCGCCGCCCAGAACCCCCAGCGCGCGCGGAGGCCTTGGAAGAGCACACCGCGAAACAGCAACTCCTCGCCGGCAGGTGCCAGCAGCACCGCCGTCACCACGAGTGCAGGCGCAGTAGCGGGGTCTTCAGCGATCGCCCGGAACGTGTCCTGTACAGGCGGCGTGTCGGCGCCGAACTGTGACAGCACCCAGACGATCGCGCTCAGCAGCAGCTGCTGACCGACGAAGCATGCCAACCCCAGCGCGAAGCCCACCCCGAGGTCTGACGGCCGCCAGCGCGCTCGACCCGCGACGAGCGCCAGCTTGCTGCCGTACCGGATGCGCAGCCATGCCAGCGCAGCCACCAGCAGCACGATGGGCGAAGAGATCAGCAGCACGACGAGCGGAACCTGCCCGTCTCCTCCGCGGAGCAGCACGGCGGTCACGACGAGCAGCTGCGCCGCGACGAGCGCGACGATGTAGATGACCACGACGTCGAGCAGCGCCCGACCGCCCGACCACGGCACCGCCGGCGATCCGTCGCGAGGCTCGGGACCGGCCGCTGCAGGGTGCGCGGTCACCGGCGTCCTAGACCGCGAGCGCGCGAGTCGTGACGCGCTCGACGTCTGCTCCCAGCGCCCGCAAGCGCTCGGCGAAGTGCGCATAGCCGCGGTCGATGTGCCGCGGTTCCGTGACGATGGTCGTGCCGCTCGCGACCAGGCCGGCGACGACCAGCGCGGCCCCGGCTCGCAGATCGGTAGCCATCACGCGGTTGCCACGCAACGGCCGCGGGCCCCGCACGATCGCGTGGTGCCCGGTCACCTCGATCTCAGCGCCCATCGCACGCAGCTGTCTGACGATCCCAAAACGACCGTCATAGACGTTCTCGGTGACCATCGAGGTGCCGTGGGCCTGCGACAGCAGGAGGATGAAGTGGGGCTGCAGATCGGTGGGGCAGCCCGGGAACGGCAGGGTCGCGACGTCGGTGGCCACGAGCTCCCCCCCGCCGCGCACGACGAAGCCGTCGGCTCGCTCACGGACGTCGACACCGGTGGCGATCAGTTTGGAGAGCGGCAGTTGCAGGAACGCGGGATCGACCCCGCGGATGGCGAGGTCGCCGTTCGTCACCGCCGCGGCCACAGCGAAGGTACCCGCCTCGATCCGGTCGCCGATCACCCAGTGGTCGACCGGGCGAAGCGAGTCGACACCACTGATGACGACTTCCGGCGTGCCCGCTCCATCGATCTCCGCACCCATCTTCTGGAGGAAGATCGCCAGATCCTCGATCTCGGGTTCGCGGGCTGCGTTCCGGATCGTCGTCCTCCCGCTCGCCAGCACCGCCGCCAGCATCAGGTTCTCGGTCGCCCCGACGCTGGCGTACTCCAGATCGATGTCCGTGCCGTGGAGCCGCGCAGCCCGCACCTCGATCCAGTCCGGACCCATCTGGATGTCGGCGCCCATCCCCGCCAGCCCCGACAGATGCATGTCGATGCTGCGGTTGCCAAGGTTGCATCCTCCGGGCTGGGCCAGCCGGGCGCGTCCTGTCCGCGCCACGAGCGGTCCAAGCAGGACAAGTGACGCACGGAGCCGCGCGGCCAGATCCGACGAGGTCTCCTGACCGATCTCGGCGGGCACACCGATCAGCACATCAGCGTCTTCGCGCACGGCGACGGCCGCGCCCAGGTGCTCGAGCATGGCCAGCATCGTGTGCACGTCGACGATGTCGGGCACGTTGCGGATGCGTGAAGTGCCCTCGGCCAGCAACGCCGCCGCGAGCAGCTTCAGCGCCGAGTTCTTCGCACCGCTGACGACGACCTCACCGCTGAGGCGGCAGCCACCGCGCACCACAAAGGCATCCATGTCAGGTTGGAGCTTACTCACCGGTAGCGATCCAGAACCAGGTCCGATGTCCGGCGCAGCCGGTCCACCACGTGTTCCGTGTCCGGCGGAGCCGGTCCACCACGAGTTTCGGTCCGGCGGAGCCGGTCCACCTCCCACCGCGACGCCTCACGCGCCGGCGAGCCGGAGCCGGATCTCGGCCCGCCGCAGCTCCGCGCGGGCATTGCCTTCGTAGTTGGGGTCCTCCAGATGCTGCCGTGCGCGGTCGAGCGCGGCCTCTGCTCGTGACACGTCGATCTCTTCCGGACGCTCCGCAACGTCGGCCAGGACCGTCAACTGATCGTCGCGGTACTCGAGGAAACCCGCGTGGACCGCCCACGTGATGATGTCACCGTCGGTTTCCTGCACGCGTACCGACGAGATCTCCAGCGCCAGCAATGCCGGCTGGTGCCCCGGCAGAATACCGATCTCGCCTTCGGGCGAACGCGCGAACACTGCGCTTGCGTCACCGCGGTACAACTCGCGCGTCGCGCTCACGACGAGCACCTGCATCTGTGCCATACCAGCTCCTGCTTCCCGCGCGATCAGGCCGGTCCGATCAGCTCTCCTTCAACCGCTTGGCCTTCGCGCGAGCATCCTCCAGGTTCCCGACGTTGAAGAACGCCTGCTCTGGCAGATCGTCGGCGTCGCCGTCGATCAGCGCCTCGAACGACTCGACCGTCTCCTCCACCGGGACGGTGATCCCCGCGAGGCCTGTGAACTGCTCGGCCACATAGAAGGGCTGAGAGAAGAACCGCTGGATCTTGCGGGCCCGTTGCACGGTGACCTTGTCCTCCTCGGCAAGCTCGTCCATGCCCAGGATCGCGATGATGTCCTGGAGGTCCTTGTAGCGTTGGAGGATCTCCTGCACCCGGGTCGCGACACGATAGTGGCGTTCACCCACCACGTTGGCATCGAGGATCGTCGACGTCGAGTCCAGCGGGTCCACAGCCGGGTAGATACCCAGTTCTGAGATGCCACGCGACAGCACCGTCTGCGCGTCGAGATGCGCGAAGGTGGCATGCGGTGCCGGGTCTGTGATGTCGTCGGCCGGGACGTACACCGCCTGGAGCGACGTGACCGACCGGCCCTTGGTCGACGTGATTCGCTCCTGCAGCGTACCCATCTCGTTGGCGAGCGTCGGTTGGTAGCCGACCGCTGACGGCATACGACCCAGCAGGGTCGAGACCTCGGAGCCAGCCTGGACGAACCGGAAGATGTTGTCGATGAAGAGCAGGACGTCCTGACGCTCCACGTCGCGGAAGTACTCCGCCATGGTCAGCGCCGACAACGCGACGCGCAGCCGCACTCCCGGCGGCTCGTCCATCTGGCCAAAGACGAGGGCCACCTTCGGCAGCACGCCGGCCTCTTCCATCTCACGCATCAGGTCGTTGCCCTCACGTGTGCGCTCGCCCACCCCCGCGAACACGCTGACACCGCCGTGCTGCTCGGCGACGCGGTTGATCATCTCCTGAATGACCACGGTCTTGCCGACGCCGGCGCCGCCGAACATGCCGATCTTGCCGCCCTCGACGTACGGCTCGACCAGATCGATCACCTTGATGCCCGTCTCGAACACCTTTGCCTGCGGCTCGAGTTCGTCGAACGGCGGAGGCTCGCGGTGGATCTGCCAGTAGGTCGTGGCGTCGATGTCGTCGATGTCGGTATCGAGCGGCACACCGAGCACGTTGTAGACGTGGCCGAGTGTGCCGGGTCCGACCGGCACCGAGATCGGCGCGCCCGTGTTGGCCACCTTCGTGCCACGCACGACCCCGTCGGTCGGTTGCATGACGATGGCGCGGACGACGCTGTCACCGATGTGCTGCGCAACCTCGGCCGTCAGCGTACCGGTCTGCCCGCCGATGTCCCGCGAGCGCTCGAACCGCAGCGCGTAGTGGATGTCGGGCATCCCGTCCGGCGGGAACTCGACGTCGATGACAGGGCCGATGACCGAGAGTATGCGCCCCTCGGACGCCGTCGTCGCGGTGTCGCTCATGCTTGGTTCCTTTTCAAGAGCGATGCAGAGCCTGGTTCCGCATCGACGCTCGTCGTGTCAAGAGGCGATGCAGAGCCTGGTTCCGCATCGACGCTCGTCGTGTCAAG
>JAHELV010000017.1:5039-25926 GCA_024644015.1 Nitriliruptorales bacterium | reverse complement strand
GCGATGCAGAGCCTGGTTCCGCATCGACGCTCGTCGTGTCAAGAGGCGATGCAGAGCCTGGTTCCGCATCGACGCTCGTCGTGTCAAGCTCAACCTTCGGCCAGTGCCTCCGACCCGCCGACGATCTCGTTGATCTCGGTCGTGATCGCCGCCTGACGGGCGCGGTTCGCCTCGCGCGTCAGATCGTCGACGATCTCCTCAGCGTTGTCGCTGGCGGCCTTCATGGCACGCTGCCGGCTCGCGTGCTCGCTGGCGGCCGACTCGAGTAGACCGGCGAAGATCCGGTGTTCAACGTACCGCGGCAGCAGCCGCTCGAGTATCTCGTCGGGGTTCGGCTCGAAGACGAACTGCGGCGGGTAGGCCTGCCCGCCCGAGATCTGCCTGGGCTCGATCGGCAGCAGCCGGACGGCCGTCGGTACCTGGGCCAAGCTCGACCGGAAGTCGGTGTAGACCAGGTGGACCTCGTCGATCCTCTCGCCCGAGTAGTCGGCCACGATCCGCTCACCGATGTCCACCGCGTCGTCGTAGGTCGGCTTGTCCGTGACGCCGAACCAGGTGGCGGCGAACGACTCGTCACGGTAGCGGAAGTAGCTGTCTCCCTTGCGCCCGATCTGGTAGAGGGCGATTTCGCGACCCTCCGACCGCAACGCTCGGATGAGCCGCTCGGCCCGCCGCAGGGCATTGGAGTTGTACGCGCCGGCCAGGCCGCGATCGGACGTGATCACGACGACCCCGACGGTCTTCACCGGATCCCGACTCACCAGCAGCGGATGCTCCGACAGGTCGGCAGCGGTCGACAGGTCGCGGATGACCTGGGTGATGCCCTCCGCGAACGGTCGAGCGCGCTCCACCGCCTGTCGCGCACGGGCGATGCGGCTCGCGGCGATGAGCTCCATCGCGCTGGTGATCTTCTGCGTGTTCTGGACTGTGCGTATCCGGCGTCGCAGCGCCCGCAGCTCGGCGGTACCTGGCACGCGTTCCTACCTACCTGTCATCGTCTTGGTCGGCGGACATCTCCGCTGTCGCCGCCGTGGTCCGGTCAGGCTGTGCAGGCCGGGAGTCGTCATCGGCGCCGGTCGCAAAGGACCCGAGGAAGTCGTCGACGGCCGTGGCGATCCTGCCCGCGACGTCGTCGCCCAACGTCCCCTCGTCGCGGAGATGGTCGAGGATGTCGCTGTGGCGGTTGCGGAAGTGGTCACGCAGCTCGTCGTTGAACCGCTGGACCTCGCTGACCGGCACGTCATCGAGGCGGCCATTCGTGACCGCCCAGACGACGACCACCTGCTCCTCGACGGGTACCGGCTGGTACTGCGGCTGCTTGAGCACCTCGACCGTGCGCTCTCCGCGGTCGAGCTGATTCTGCGACGCCTGGTCGAGTTCGGAACCGAACGACGCGAACGCCTCGAGGTCGCGGTACTGGGCCAGGTCCAGCCGCATGGTGCCCGACACCTTCTTCATCGCCTTGATCTGCGCGTCACCGCCGACGCGCGACACCGAGATGCCGGCGTTGATGGCCGGACGGACGCCCTGGAAGAACAGGTCGGTCTCGAGGTAGATCTGCCCGTCGGTGATCGAGATCACATTGGTCGGGATGAATGCCGAGACGTCACCGCCCTTCGTCTCGATGATCGGCAGCGCCGTCAGCGAGCCCGCACCCATCTCATCCGACAGCTTGGCGGCCCGCTCCAGCAGCCGCGAGTGCAGGTAGAACACGTCACCGGGGTACGCCTCGCGTCCGGGCGGCCGGCGCAACAGCAGCGACAGCTGGCGGTACGCGTCCGCCTGCTTGGACAGATCGTCGTAGATGATCAGCGCGTGCTCGCCGTTGTACATCCAGTACGAGCCGATCGCGCACCCCGAGTACGGCGCGATGTACTGGAACGGCGCGGCCGACGACGCGGGTGCGTTGACGACGGTCGTGTACTCCATGGCACCGTTGGCCTCGAGTCGAGCGACGATCTCGGCGACCGTCGAACCCTTCTGACCGATCGCGACGTAGATGCACTTGACCTGCCGGTCGGTGCCCCACAACCCGCGCTGGTTGATGATGGTGTCGACTGCGACCGCGGTCTTGCCGACCTGGCGGTCGCCGATGATGAGCTCGCGCTGGCCGCGACCGATCGGGATCATCGCGTCGATCGCCTTGATGCCGGTCTGCAACGGCTCCTTCACCGGCTGGCGCTCCACCACGCTCGCTGCCTGCACCTCCAGGCCGCGCCGACCCGCCAGCTTGTCCGGATCCAGCGGCCCCTTGCCGTCGATGGGCCGACCGAGCGGGTCGACCACGCGGCCCAGGTAGGCGTCGCCGACCGGGACGCTCAGCACGTCGCCGGTCGCTTTGACCTCCTGACCCTCCTCGACCACAGCGCCTTCGCCGAGGATGACGGCACCGACCACGTCGCGCTCGAGGTTCAGGGCGATGCCGTACAGCGCCTGCCCCTCGGAGTCGGTGCCGAGCTCGAGCAGTTCGTTGGCCATCACGCCGGGTAGGCCGGAGACCCTGGCGATGCCGTCCCCGGACTCGATGACCTCGCCCACCTGCTCGCGCTGCAGCGACGTCTCGAAGTCGCCGATCCGTGCACGCAGGACACTGGTGATGTCTTCGGTGGAGATCGACAGATCGGTCATGTCGGTTCCTTCGCTTGCTCGACGGACTCGGCGGGGCTGCGCACGGCTCAGGCGCTCGCGAGCTGCGAGCGGATCTGCGCCAGCTGGCGCGACACGGTCCCGTCGATCACCGTGTCTCCGACGGTGGCGAGCACGCCGCCGACGACGTCCGCGTCGACGACGACCTTGAGCTCGACGTCACGACCGGTGGCGCGGCCGAGCGCGACGCGCAGCCGTTCGCGCTGGGCCTCGGTGAGGTCCACCGCCGTGCGCACCTCGGCGACCGCACGATCGCGCTGGCTCGCGGCCGCGCGGGTGAACGCTTCGATGATGTCGATCAGCAGCCGGCCGCGACCCGACTGGATGACGTGGGCGACCGCGGCGATCGTCTGCGGGTCGGCCCTTCCGCCGAGCAGGTCGTCGACGACACCGAGCCGTTGCTCGACCGGCACCTGCGGGTCGGCGAGCGCCTCGCGTAGCTCGTTGTTGCGTTCGAGCGCCTGCGCGAAGCGGTACAGCTCGTCCTCGACGCGCTCGGCCGCACCTTCCGCCTGCGCGATCGACAGCAGGCCGTGTGCGTAGTCGCGGACCATCTCGGTCGAGTTCGTCGTCATCCAACCGCTCCCTTGCATGCGCCTCCGGAGGGACGATGCGACCCGTGGTTGCGCATCGACCTCGTCAATTCATGCTCGACAGCCGGTCGATGTAGTCGTCGACCAGCGAACGGTGTTGCTCCTCGTCGAGCTCCCGATGCACGATCCGACCGGCAAGATCGACCGACATCGTCGCGACCTGGCTGCGAAGCTGCTGCACGAGCCGGGCACGCTCCGCCACGGCGTCCTCCCGCGCGCGTTCCCGGATCGCCTGTGCCTCCTGCTCAGCGTCGGCGACCTTCTGTTCGCGAACCCGTTCGGCGTCCGACCTGGCCTCCTCGACGATCTCGTTGGCCCGCGTGCGCGCGTCATGCAGCTGCTCTGCGTACTGCCGCCGCAGCTCCTCCGCCTCGACACGGATCTCCTCGGCCTCGGTGAGCTTGCCCTGGATCGCCTGCTGGCGCTCCTCGAGCAGCTGGATGATCGAGGGCCAGACCTTCCAGAACACAAAGGCCATCAGGACCGCGAACCCGATGAGCCCCCAGACGAGCTCGGCGGTGTCGGGCAGCACCAGTTCCAGACCTGACGCCTCGCCCTCTTCAGTCGCCAGCAGGACCAACGTGGTCACCGCGTCCATGTACGTCTCCTACCTCGTGTCGAGCCGCGTCAGACGATGAAGGCCAGCACGAACCCGAACAGTGCCAACGCCTCGACGAACGCGATACCGAGGAACATCGTTGTCCGCACCATGCCCGCAGCCTCGGGCTGCCGAGCCATCGATTCGATCGCCTTGCCGATGAGGAACCCTAGGCCGATGCCCGGCCCGATCGCACCGAGCCCGAACACGAGGCCGGCCCCGATAGATCCAATGTCGCCTGTCATTCCACTTCCTCCTTGGGGTTGCGGCGTCCGGTCCGGACGCCCGGGGGCGCACCTGCCGCCGGCCGCACCCGGCTAGTGCTCGGGGTGCAGCGAACTTCCGATGTAGACGGCGGTGAGGATGGTGAAGATGTACGCCTGCAGCAGGCCGACGACGAACTCGAAGCCGATCAGCACCGGTGAGGCGACGAAGCCGACGATTCCCACTGGCAGGCCCCGTCCCCACACCATGAACGCGTGGGCGGTGATGAACAGCAGCGTCAGCAGGATGTGGCCGGCCATCATGTTGGCGAACAACCGGACGGTCAGTGTGATGGGACGGGTGATGAAGTTCGAGATCAGCTCGATCGGCCCGATCAACGGCCACAGCGCCTTCGGTGCGGACGGTGGGAAGATCGACTCCTTGAAGTACCGGCCGGCGCCCTGCGTGCGGATGCCCAGGTAGATGTAGAGCACCCAGACCATCACGGCCAAGAAGAACGGGATCGCGATGCGTGAGGTCGGCGGGAAGTTGATGAGGGGGATGATCTCGAAGAGGTTGTTGATCCAGACGAACATGAAGATGGTGAGCAGGAGGGGAACCCAGCGCACACCGTCTGCACCGATCACCTGGATCGCGATCTGCTCGCGGATGAACTCGACCAACGACTCACAGGCGACCTGGAACTTGCCAGGGACCAGCTTGGGGTTGACCAGTCCGATCCACAGAATCGCCATCGCGACCACCGACGCGAACAGCACGAGCAGCGCCACGCGGTTGAACGCGAAGATCGTGCCCTCGAATGCGAACGCCTCGAACGTGAACAGTTCGCTGACCGGCGGCACTTCCCACGGCCCGCCGTACTCAACGGCAGCAAGCGGCGTCGTCACGCAGACGTCCTTTCGGTGCTCTGGGGATCGGAAGAGCGACGAGTGGGTTCCCGACCGGATGTGTATACCACACCGTCCGTGGCCTTCCCGGTGCGCCGGGGATCCGCGTCGACGACCCAGAACAGGCGTTGATCGCGCAGCACCAGGCGTGTCTGCCAGACAAGCGCGACCACCAGCAGGATAGCGGCCGTGACCGCAAGGCTTGGACCGTGGATGGCGGCGACGTCGTCCAGCAGGACGATCAGCAGCGCGAAGATCAGCAGTTTCAACAGATAGCCGCCGAGCGCGGCCGCCAGCAACGCCGACGGTCCGAACCTGGCGGCGAGCGACATCATGGCACCGGAGAGCAACTGCGTCCCCACGACGACCGCAACGGCGATGCCAGTGCTCAGCACGCCATCGGAGCCCATCGACATGGCGCCGCCGGCGACGAACACGGCCCCAAGCGCCAGCGTGATCCCTGCACCGCTGAGCGCCAGGCGCCACTCGATCGGCTCGTCCGGCGTCACCGGGGACGGACCGCGTACGGTCGCGTCAGGCAACGTCATCCCCGTCGCCGCCCGTCCGTGGCGCGCGGTCTTCGGCCGCCGACGTGGCCGGGACGCCACGAGTGCGCGCCCCACGGTGGGCGAGCAGTTCCTGTTGCTCCTTGACGAAGCGGTCCTGCGATCGGATCCAGAGCAGATAGATGCCCAGGCCGTTGCCGATGACGAAACCGATCGCCATCAGCACTGGACCGGTCCCCAGCCAACGGTCCAGCAGCCAGCCGACGCCACCCCAGAAGAACGTCGCAGTCAGCAGTTCCGCCGCGAGGGTCCATCCGTCGTCACGGTCGACGTGGCGTGGTTCACGCGCATCGTCATCGCCCGTCGTCAACCGACTCGCCGACGAGCGACGTTCAGCCATCCGATGGCTCCGATTCGGCGAGGGACGTTGCGCGCCGCTGTGAAAGCACGAGAGCGATCATCGTACCCAACAGCAGCCCGCCGAACTGCACCCACGGCCCTGTGCCCAGCAACAGGTCGACGAGCAGCCCCACCAGTCCCCAGACCGAGATGGCCACCACGACCTGGATGGCGATGGTCGCGATGACGTCCAGCCCTCCCGCATCAGGCTGGGTCGAGACCGCTCCCTCGTGTGTCGTCACGTACGGCTCTGGCTCTCGTCGATGGTCGTACGGTCCGGCGAACAGCAACCTAGCACTTTGTGAATTCACTCACAAGGCCTGTCCTAGGCGGATGCCAGGCCGTAGATCGGGTGGGCCGTTGCCAGCTCCCGCACGGTGCCGCGGACAGCCGCGGCATCGTCGCCGCGCAGCGCACGACCGATCAACTCGGCGACGGTGCGCATGTCGTCGGCGTCCATCCCCTGCGTGGTCACCGACGGCGTGCCGACTCGGATCCCGCTGGCCACCATCGGCGGGTTCTGGTCGTACGGAATGGCGTTCTTGTTCAGTGCGATGCCCGCCTGTTCGCACCGCTGCTCGGCCTCCGCGCCGGTCAGGTCCAGCGGCGTGACGTCGGCCAGCAGGTAGTGGATGTCCGTACCGCCCGAGACGATGCGCAGCCCCTCGGCGGCCAGTGCCCGGGCCAGCGCCGTGGCGTTGTCGACGACGCGTTGGGTGTAGTCCGCGTACCCGGGCTGCTGCGCTTCGCGGAAGGCGACCGCCTTGCCTGCGATCGCATGCATCTGTGGCCCGCCCTGCAGCATTGGGAACACCGCCTTGTCGACAGCTCTGGCGTGCTCGGCCGAGCACAGGATCGTGCCACCCCGCGGCCCGCGCATGGTCTTGTGGGTGGTGAACGTCACTGCGTCGGCGTGCGGCACCGGCGACGGATGCACGCCACCGGCGATCAGACCCGCGATGTGCGCGGCATCGACCAGCAGCCGGGCGCCGACCTCGTCGGCGATCTCGCGGAACAAGGCGAAGTCGACATGACGCGGGTAGGCGGTGTAGCCCGCCACGATGACCGTGGGCTGGTGCTCATGCGCCAGCTTGCGCACCTCGTCCATGTCGACGAGCTCATCGTCCTTGCGAACCCCGTACCCGACGATGTCGAACCACTTGCCACTGAAGTTCACCGGCGATCCGTGGGTCAGGTGACCGCCGTGCGCCAGCGACATCGCCATGACCGTGTCGCCATTTGTGACCCCGAGCGCGTAGTAGGCGGCCATGTTGGCCTGAGCACCCGAGTGCGGCTGGACGTTCGCGTGGTCGGCGCCGAAGAGCTCCTTCGCACGCTCGATGGCCAGGCGTTCGGCGACATCGACGAACTCGCAGCCCCCGTAGTAGCGCCTGCCGGGATACCCCTCGGCGTACTTGTCGGTCATGACGCTGCCCTGCGCCGCGAGCACTGCGGGGGACGTGAAGTTCTCACTCGCGATGAGCTGCAGGCTCTCCTGCTTGCGCGTGATCTCGTCAGAGATGGCCGCGGCGATCTCTGGGTCGACGTGCCGCAGCGCATCGTAGTCGGGGCCCCACTGACGGCGGGTATCCACGTCGGTCATGATGGTGTCTTTCGGACGGAGTGTCGGATGCAGCCACGAACGATAGCCGCCGCCGCGGCCGCATGACCACCCCGCCGCGGGCGATCAGTCAGGCGTCTCGCCCCAGCCCACCCGACCCGCTGCGACCAACTCGACCGCGGCGGCGGGAACCGCGCCCTCCCGCAGCACCGTTGCGTGTTCCCGCGTGAGGTCGACGATCGTCGACACCTCACCGGTGCGCGGTCCCCCGTCGACGTACAGCACGACCGCGTCGCCCAGCGAGGTGCGGGCGTCGTCGACCGTGCGGGGCAGCGGATCGGCATGACGGGCCGCCGCCGAGCACACCAGCGGGCCGACGTCGGCGATCACGTCGAGCAGCAGGTCGTCGGTCGGCATGCGCAGCGCCACCACCGAAGGCGTGCCGATGTCCCAGGTGAGACCGTCGGTCGCCGGTAGCACGATGGTCAGCGGGCCCGGCCAGTACGACGCCATCAGGCGGTCTGCCGCCTCGGGGATCTCCGACGCGATGCCGACGACCTGCCGCGGGTTGCGGATCAGCACGGTGAGCGGCGCGGTCGGCGGCAGGCCCTTCGCGGTTCGCAGTGCGGCTGTCGCGCCCGCGTCGAATGCGTCGGCCGTCACGCCGTACACGGTGTCGGTGGGCAGGACGACCAGCTCGGGTAGCCGCAGCGTCGAGATTGTCTCGGACAGGACAGCCGCGCGATCGTCAAGTGTCCGCACGGTGCTCATCGCCCTCCAGACTCGCACGTCGCCCGCCGAAGCGGGTGCACCACCGACCGCATCCGGCCGCAGCCGCACCCGCGTCGTGGCGGCGGCGGTCCACAATGGACGTCGCCGCCGGGTCGTCGAGGTCGTCATGCAGCTGCAGGAACTGGTCGCCACGTCGGATGCGGTCGCGGCGACACGGTCCCGCGCGCGCAAGATCGCCGTGCTGTCGGACATGATCCGCGCGCTCGGACCCGCCGACCGGGCGCTGGCGGTCGCCTACCTGACCGGCGCGGTGCCGCAGGGCCGGATCGGCATCGGCTACGCGGCGATCGGCGCGATCGACGTACCCGCAGCTTCCACGCCGAGCCTGCGGCTACAGGACGTCGACGCCTGCCTGGCGGCGTTGGCGGCCACCACCGGAAGTGGATCGCGACAGCGCCGCGACGCCACGCTGACAACCCTGTACGAACGCGCGACGGCGCCCGAACAGGCCTTCCTGGGACGGCTGGTGCTGGGCGAGATGCGCCATGGCGCCCTCGACGGCGTGATGGTGGCGGCGGTCGCTCACGCAGGCGGCGTCGAGCTGGCGTCCGTCCGCCGGGCGTACATGCTGAGCGACGACCTCGCTGCCGTAACCGAGGCGGCGCTGGCCGGCGGCGAGCGCGCGCTGGCCGGCTTCCGCCTCGAGGTGCTGCGGCCCGTTCAGCCGATGCTGGCGTCGACTGCTGCCGACGTCGCTGCGGCGATGCACGGCGAACGGGAGGTCGTCGCCGATGCCAAGATCGACGGCGCCCGGGTCCAGCTGCATCGCGCCGGCGCCCGCGTTGCCGTGTACAGCCGCAGTCTGCGCGACATCACCGCAGAGGTGCCAGGCATCGTGGCGGCGGCGCGCACGCTGGCGGCCGGGTCGGTCATCCTCGACGGGGAGGCCGTGTCGCTGCGCGCCGACGGCCGTCCCGAGCCGTTCCAGGTCACCATGCAGCGCCTTGGCACCGAAGCCGGGGGCGACCGTGGCGGCACCGCCGTGCGCTTCTTCGACTGCTTGCACCGGGACGGCGTCGACCTGATCGACGAGCCGCTGCGAACCCGCCTCGAGGCGCTCGACGCCGTCGTGCCCGCGGATCAGCTGGTGCGCAGGTGTCAGGTCACAACGATCGACGAGGCCAGCAGGTTCTTCGATGACATGGTGCGGGACGGGTTCGAGGGTGTTGTCGTCAAATCGCTCGACGCCGCATACGAGGCGGGCCGCCGCGGTGCCGCGTGGCGCAAGGTGAAGCCGTCGTGGACGCTGGACCTCGTGGTCCTCGCCGTCGAGTGGGGCTCCGGCCGGCGCCGCGGGTGGCTGTCCAACCTCCACCTGGGGGCTCGCGATCCCGATGGCGGGTTCGTGATGCTCGGCAAGACCTTCAAGGGCCTGACCGACGAGATGCTCGCGTGGCAGACACGCCGGTTCCTCGACCTCGAGATCCACCGGTCCGGGCACGTGGTGTATGTCGAACCGTCACAGGTCGTCGAGATCGCGATCGACGGCGTGCAGTCCAGCAGCCGCTACCCGGGTGGCGTCGCGTTGCGGTTCGCACGGGTCAGACGCTACCGCGACGACAAGACAGCCGATCAGGCCGACACGCTCGACGCGGTGCGGGCCATCCACCGGCGCCATTGACCTGCGTGACCTCGCGCGTGTCCGGGGCCCGTTTCCGTCGCGCCGCTCCGACCGCCGCCGCTGGCTGTCCACAGGCCGGTCCCCGACCGGTACGGTTCGGCCCATACTGCGGGACCCACGAGAGGAGATGGCATGCACGACTTCACGCCACACGAGTCCGGGGCACCCCGCCAGATCGCGCCGACGTCACCCGCCGACTACTTCGAGGTCCTGACCCGTGCCGTGTTCAACGCCGGCATGTCGTGGCGGGTGGTCCAGGCCCACTGGTCGGCGATCGCCGCTGCGTTCGACGGCTTCGACCCCCATACGGTCGCCGGCTACGACGAGCACGACGTCGCCCGCCTCATCGCCGATGACCAGTTGATCCAGAGCCGCGGCAAGCTGGCGGCGATCCCGGTCAACGCCCGGACCTTCGTGGAGCTGGCGGACCGCCACGGCGGTTTCGCTGCATGGCTGTCCGCTGTCGGCGACTACGACGCCCGCGAGCGCGCCCTCTGCAAGCACTTCAGCTACATCGGCGAGTTCGGCGCGTACTGGGCGCAGTACACGTGGAAGATGGACGTGCCCGACTACCGCCTCTGGGCCGAGGAGCGGGGTCGCCCGCTCCCCCCGCAGTCGTAGGCGCTGACAGCCGATGCAACGCGGCGCTGTGCGGGGCGGCGACAGCACGACGGAGCGCGTGAGGTCACGACAGGGGGCGCCGGCGTGAGCCAGCGCAGGCGCCACTTCAGCCGGGAGCAGCTCGAGAGCTTTCGCAACACGACAGTGCCGGACCTCGTGGGGCCCGACCCACGGCTGCTGTTCGTCGGCATCAACCCCGGGCTGTGGACCGCGGCAACCGGTACGCATTTCGCCCATCCGGGCAACCGCTTCTACCCCGCGCTGCTGCGCGGCGGCGTGATCCGCCGTCCGATCGACCCCGCTTCCGGCATGGACGACGACGAACGCCAGCACCTGCTCGACCTGGGGATCGGTATCACGAACATCGCACCGAGAGCGACCGGCCGGGCGTCGGAGCTGACGCGCGACGAGCTGCGCGTCGGTGCTCGGGACCTGGTCCGGCGCATCGCGGGATGGCGGCCCCGTGTCGTGGCGATCGCCGGCATCACGGCGTATCGCGTCGCATTCGACAAGCCCCGAGCGCAGAGCGGACGGCAGCCGGAGACGTTGTCCGGCGCTGAGTTGTGGATCGTGCCGAACCCCAGCGGCCTCAATGCACACGAGACGGTCACGAGCCTGGCCGCCGCCTACCGCCGTGTGGCCAGAGCCGCCGGCATCACCGTGACCGGCGACGCTGAACCGGACGGTCATTCGGACCACGGCCGCCGCGGTGGTTTCAGATGACCCCGTTGCTGCGCAGCAGAGCCAGCGGCGTTCGTAGCAGGATCGCAACGTCAGTGCGCAACGACAGGTCGGCGATGTAGTACAGGTCGAGGTCGACGCACTCGTGCAACCACAGCCCGTCCCCGCGCCCGGTCGTCTGCCACAACCCGGTGATCCCGGGTCTGACGAGGTGCCGGCTGTGCTGCCACGACGCGAACTCGTTCGTCAGCTCGAGCAGTTCCGGTCGTGGTCCGACCAGGCTCATGTCACCGCGCAGGACGTTGAACAGCTGCGGCAGCTCGTCAAGGCTGAGCCTGCGCAGCAGCAGACCTGTACGGGTGTGACGGGGGTCCTCCAGCGTCTTGTGCGTGACGCGTCGGTCCACCGCACGATGGTCACCGCCGTCTCCGGCCGACCATCGGAGGTGTCGCCGGCGGTCACCCCGCCATCGACGATCACCGGCGAGGAGTCGCCGATCGGGCAGCATCGTGCGGAACTTCACCATGGTGAACGGCCGGCCGTCCCGACCAGCCCGCGTCTGGCCGATGAATACCGGTCGGCCGAGGGCGACGAGCACCACGACCGCGACGGCGATCAGCAGCGGGCAGAGCACAACGACGATCAGCGCGGCGAGCACCCGGTCGGCCACGGGTTTGACGAGGCGTTCGTAGCCGGTGGGGCTGCGCGTGCGGAGGCGGGCCGCCAGCCGGTTCATCTCACCGACATCCGGCGCGCGGCCGGCGTGGTCGAGTCCGGTCGTGCGCACGTCGCGAACGGCTCCGCCTCTGTCAAGCCACGCGAACACCTCTGCGGTTTTCGCCTCGTCGCCGCTGTCGGCCGCGAACGGCGGTGGTTAACGCAACGGACCGTGTCAGCTGTGGCGGCGGGCCGCCACGAACCGCGGGCGACCTGCGAGATCCCGTCGCGTCCGCACGCCGACCAGACCCGCACCGGCCGCGCGCTGTGCCGCCGCGGCCACCCGGCGCTCGTCGAGCTCCAACAGCAGCCATCCGCCAGGTGCCAGCCACGTGCCTGCGGCGGCGATCAGCTGATCCGAGACCTCGTGCCCGCTCGGTCCGGCCACCAGCGCGCCCACCGGATCCCACGCGGCGACCTCCTCGGGCAGCTCTGCCAACTCGGCGGTTGCCAGGTAGGGCGGGTTCGCGACCAGCACGTCGACGCCGCCGCGCAGGTCGTGTGGGACGGGATCGAGCAACGAGCCGTGGCCGAGCTCGACGGCAGCGCCGAGTCGCGCCGCGTTCCGCGCGGCCAGCGCCACCGCCGAAGCGTCCCGGTCGGTGGCGATGACCCGCGCGGACGGGCGCTCGACGGCCAGCGCGCACGCCACAGCACCGCTGCCGGTGCACACCTCGACCGCGACGCCCCCGTCGGGCAGGCACTCGAGCGCGTGCTCGACCAGCAGCTCGGTCTCGGGCCGCGGGATGAACACGCCGGCGACCAGCTCGATGTGGTGACCGCGGAACTCGGTGCCCTCCAGCACCAGCTGCAACGGCTCCCGTGTGGCGCGACGATCGGTCAGCCGCCCGACGGCGTCGATCTGATCGGCGGTCAGCGCACGGGACCCGGCGAGCGCCACGTCGGCCGCCGACCATCCCAGCGCATGCCGCACCAGCCACCGTGCGTCGGCCTCCGGTGTGGGGATCCCGGCACCCGCCAGACGGCCGGCGACCGCGGCGATGAGCTCGCCTGCCGTGACGCCCGCGTTCGGCGCGCTCATTCGGCCAGTGCCAGCGCCTCGAGCCCACGGCGCTGCTCCTCGGCGATCAGTCCCGCGAGCAGCTCGTCGAGCGCCCCGTCCATCACGTCGGACAGGTTGTGCACAGACAGGCCGATGCGGTGGTCAGTGACCCGGCTCTGCGGGAAGTTGTAGGTCCGGATCTTCTCGGAGCGGTCTCCGGTACCGATCTGTGACTGCCGAGCCTGCGCCCGCTCGCGGGCGGCACGGTCCTGCTCGAGTTGGAGCAGCCGGGCGCGCAGGATGCGCAGCGCCTTCTCGCGGTTCTGCAGCTGGGACTTCTCGTCCTGGCACGACACCACGAGTCCGGTCGGCTCGTGGGTGATGCGCACCGCCGAGTCGGTCGTGTTGACGGACTGCCCGCCCGGCCCCGACGAGCGATAGACGTCGACACGCAGATCGCCGGGGTCGATGGTCACGTCGACGTCCTCGGCTTCGGGCATCACCGCGACCGACGCCGTCGACGTGTGGATCCGCCCACCCGACTCGGTCTGCGGCACGCGCTGCACCCGGTGCACACCCGACTCGTGCTTGAGCTGCGAGTACGCACCTGCGCCGGTCACCTGGAAGATGACCTCTTTGACGCCGCCGATCCCCTGCTCCGAGACGCTGATCTGTTCGATCTTCCAGCCGGCACGCTCTGCGAAGCGGGTGTACATGCGGTACAGCTCACCGGCGAAGAGCCCCGCCTCATCGCCGCCGGCGCCGGCACGGATCTCGACGATGACGTTGCGGTCATCGTGCGGGTCACGCGGCAGCAGCTGCACCCGCAGCCGCTCGATGAGCCCGGCGGCACGCTGATCGAGCTCTTCTGCCTCCCGGCGAAACGCCGCCTGATCGTCGGGCCCGGCCTCCTTCGCGAGCTCGCGCGCGGCCTCCGCGTCGCCGGTCACGCTCTGATAGGTGCGGTAGGTCGCGACGACCTCGGACAGATCCGCCTGGCGCTTCGCGATGTCGGCATAGCGCGCCGGATCGGAGAAGATCTCCGGATCACCCAGCGAGGCGGTGAGCTCCTGGTGGTCGCGCTCGAGTTCTTCGAGTCGCGCGAACAAGCGGTCGAACATGGTGGCAAGGCTCCGGGATAGCGGGAACGGCGGTGTGGCGGGCGGCCACAGCGGCTACGCGCCGCTCGTTGGCTCCCGTGCCGGATCTGAGGTGGTCTCGACCGGTCGATCCATGGTCCGCGAAGCGACGCTGTCGTCGGGACCCCAGACCACCGGTGACCCGAGGTCGCTCGGCACGCGCCCGGCGAGCTGGTCGGCCGGCGCCACCGCCTCGAACGCGCGGATGGCGACCTCGACCATGTTCGGCTCGGAGGGGCGCGTCGTGATGTACTGCAGCCACAGGCCAGGCTTCATCAGGCCTCGGACCAACCGGTTGTCGCGACCCGCGCCGAGACGCAACCCCTCGTAGGCGAGTCCGGCGACGAGCGGAAGCAGCGCGATCCGCAACGCCACGTGGTAGGCGATACCGGCCAACATGCCGTCGCTGGGCGGTGGCAGCAGCGCTCCGGCGACCGAGTAGACCACGATCGCGATCAGCATGACCATGACGAGGAAGTTGGTGCCACACCGGACATGTTTGGTGGAGTACCGACCGATGACCGAGGGGTCCAGCGTGTCGCCGTGCTCCCAGGCGGCGATGGTCTGGTGCTCGGCGCCGTGGTAGGAGAACGTGCGACGGATGTCACTGATCCTCGCGATGGCCGCCAGATAGCCGAGGAAGATCGCCACCCTGATGATGCCCTCGATCAGGTGGTACACGACACCATCGCCAACAGCGACCCGCAGCGGCGCCAGTCCCAGATTCGGCAGCACCACGAACACGCCGATGAACGCCGCCAGCGCGAGCAGCAGCCCACCGCCGAACTCCCGGGTCGACAGCTGCTCGTCGTCCTCGACGGACTGGTTGGCTGAGATCGTCAGTGCCCGCGTACCGACCCGCAGCGCGTCGACGAGCGCGAACATGCCGCGCAGCAGCGGCAGACGCCACACGCGTACGCGCTTGGGCAGGTCGCTGGTCGCGTGCCGCTCGAGATAGATCTCACCCGACGGACGGCGCACCGCGACAGCCCACGAGTCGGTGCCACGCATCATCACACCTTCGATGACGGCCTGGCCACCGTAGTAGGCCAGGGATTCGTCGGATGCCATGGATGCGCGACCTCGCGTAGTGCCTCCGCCTACTTGCCCTTGGCCTCAGTGCGCTTGGCCGCCGCGGCCTGCTTGGCCTGCGACTTGGCATAGCGCTGGCGGTACCGCTCCACACGGCCGCCCGCGTCGACGAGCTTCTGCTTGCCGGTGTAGAAGGGATGGCACTGGTTGCACAGCTCCACACGGATCTCGGACGCGGTGCTGCGGGTCGTGAACTCGTTGCCGCACGAGCACCGCACGGTCGCCAACACGTAGTCGGGGTGGATGTCTGCCTTCATGCACGACTCCTGGTTCGTTGCGCCGATTGCCGACCGACGCGAGATGCAACACTACCCGCGTAGCCAGCTGCTGGCGCGCGGTCCCGCTCCGCGTCTAGGTCTGCAGGTTCGAGTTCTGGATCTGGGTCAGGAACTGGTTGTTCGACCGCGTCGACCGCATCTTGTCGATCAGCAGTTCGAGCGCGGCCGGACCGTCAAGCGCTGCGAGCACGCGGCGCAGCTTCCAGACGATCGCCAGCTCCTCGCGGTCCAACAGCAGCTCTTCCTTGCGTGTTCCACTGGCGTCGATGTCGATCGCCGGGAAGATGCGCTTCTGTTCCATGCGGCGATCGAGACGCAGCTCCATGTTGCCGGTGCCTTTGAACTCCTCGAAGATGACCTCGTCCATCTTCGAGCCGGTCTCGATGAGCGCGGTGGCAATGATCGTCAGGCTGCCGCCTTCCTCGATGTTGCGGGCGGCGCCGAAGAAACGCTTGGGTGGGTACAGCGCGGTCGAGTCGACACCGCCGGACATGATCCGGCCCGACGCGGGCGCCGACAGGTTGTAGGCGCGCGCCAGCCGGGTGATCGAGTCGAGCAGCACGACCACGTCCTGACCCTGTTCGACCAGCCGTTTGGCCCGCTCCATTGCGAGCTCGGCGATCTGGGTGTGGTCGTCGGCCGGACGGTCGAACGTCGACGCGACGATCTCGCCCTTGACCGACCGTTGCATGTCGGTGACCTCTTCGGGGCGCTCGTCGACGAGGACCACCATCAGATGGCACTCCGGGTTGTTGGCCACGATCGCCTGCCCGAGCTCCTTGAGGATGATTGTCTTGCCGGCCTTCGGAGGCGACACGATCAAACCGCGCTGGCCTTTGCCGATCGGTGACATGAGGTCGATGATGCGCATCGATATCGGCCCGCCCGGCGTTTCCAGGTGCAGGCGCTCGTCGGGAAACAGCGGCGTCATGTCCTTGAAGTCGGGACGCGGCGGCAGACGACCACCATCGCTGACGTCGACGTTGTTCACCGTCTGGACGTACGCGAGCGCCGGGACCTTGTCGCTGGCCTTGTGCTGGCGTATCGGCCCTGAAACGATGTCCCCACGTCGCAGGCCCATCTTGCGGATGGTGCTCTGCGACACGTAGGCGTCGCGTTCCCCGGGCAGGTATCCGGTGGCCCTGAGGAACCCGTAGCCTTCGGGCAGCACGTCAAGCACGCCGGTGCGGGTCTCTCCCGGCTCGCTCGACGCATCGTCGTCACGTGACTGCTGCTGCGCTCTCGGTTCCGCGGCGACGGCGCCCCCACCTGTGCGGTTGCGACGCCGCTCGCGGCGGCTGCGCCGACGGCGCCTCGAGCCCTCGTCGCCCTCATCGTCATCCGCCCGCTGACGTGCGGCGCCGTCGTCGCTCGTTTCGTCGTCGGACGCCGGCGCGGCGACCTCGACTGCGTCCTCGTCCCGTTCCAGGCGCAACTGCTCGCCGTTCTCACTGGTGTCCGCTGTGGCGTCATGATCCTCGCCGACGTCGCCAGACCCACGCTCCTCGCCGCCTGGCGCGGCGCCGTTGCCGGCGTCCGAGCGCTGGTTGGGGTCGGCCTGACGGTTGGCCTCCTTCACGATCGCCTCGATGAGGTCCGCTTTGCGCAGGCGCTGATACCCGCGCATCCGCAACTCGGCCGCCATCGTGCGCAGCTCTGGCAATTGCTTGCGGGCGAGGACGTTCGGGTCCATCCCTGTGGCTCCTGTCGGTGGGACAGCGAGGATGTCGGCTCGATGATGTTCCGGCTTGAGGCCGACGCAGGGTCGCGTGCGACTCCTCGGCCAGCGTCAGCCCGGTTCAGCACGGTGCGAAGTCGCCGACCGCGGGCGGTGCGGAGCCGACACACCGCAGGACTGTAGAGACGCCGCGACGGATACGTCAGAGTGATCAGGCCTGCTTCGATGTGAAGCACGGCCCTCGAGACTCCCCGTCGCACATTTGACCAGGAACTTAACCTGCCTACGGGGGTTGATCGCCGGTATCGATTTGCCTGATCGATCGGGTGATCGCCAGGAAGTGTAGCCCGGTGCGGCACGGACGACAAACACGTTGGATGGTCCGAGCGAGATGGGGCCAACCGGCCCGACGTCTCACACGGGGCCGACCGACGGTCACTCAACAGCGATCGCTCGCGAGCGCAGCGGCACGGGTGTCGGTTCGGCTCCCGCATCAGCCTGTCGGCCGGCGTCCGGCTACGACGGGGTTGCGACGGAGTTGTCGAGACGCGCGCCGGCACGATCCCAGCGCAGCGGCACGACGCGCCAGCCGTCGCCCGCGACTGTGCCGAGCCACTCCAGTGTTTCGTGGTCGTCACCGGAGATCACCACCAGCACCGAAGGCCCGGCCCCCGACAGACAGGCGCCGTGGCCGGCCTGCCGCGCGGCGTCGACCAGCCGGCGCGATCCGGGCAACTCGGCCAGGCGGGGCGGCTCGTGGA
Source organism: Nitriliruptorales bacterium (assembly GCA_024644015.1). GTDB lineage: Bacteria > Actinomycetota > Nitriliruptoria > Euzebyales > JAHELV01 > JAHELV01. The sequence continues at coordinate 8,128 of JAHELV010000017.1, read as the reverse complement.
CCGCGTCGGTCATCGTCGTCGGGTCCCACGCCGCCATTCCCGACAGTCCGGCCAGCACCAGCGCGGTGTGACGAACGGTGTCGACCATCGTCGCCAACGGGACGCTGCGTGGCACCAGCCCTCGTGCCACGGTCGTGGACGACCGCTGCCTGGGGATGCACGCGATCGGCCGCAGGTTGCGTGCGGGGTCGAAGCGACGTGCGCGGCCCGTAGGTCCTGCGACCACCAGTCCGCCCAGGACGGCCGCCGCGGCGTTGTCCGGGTGACCCTCCATGCGCGTCGCGAGGTCGACGAGGTCCTGGTCGGCGACCGCGACGCCAGTCAACTGCCGCGCAAGTGCGATGCCGGCCACCGCAGCAGCGGCAGACGAACCCAACCCACGCTCGAGTGGGATCTCGTTGTCGCAGCGGATCGTGACGTCGGGCACCGGCGTCTCGTACGCAGCGCAGAAGGCCTGCACGGCCCGCCAGATCAGATTGGCGTCGTCGGCAGGCAGGTCGGCCGCACCCTCGCCGGTGGTCACGACGCGACGGCCGTCGTACGGCTCGGCGCGGACGGTCAACGGGAGGTCGAGCGCCACAGCAAGCACGTCGAACCCGGGTCCGAGGTTCGCGCTGCTCGCCGGCACCCGCACGCCGGCCCGGGCGACACCGGTGGCCGTCACGTCAGACCCAACTTGGCCGCGACGGCTCCCACGTCCACGGGTAACACGTCGGGCCTGGCGGCACCGGCGATCGCCCAGTCCGGGTCCTTGAGCCCATGTCCGGTCAGCGTGCAGACGACCGTGCCACCGACCGGCAGTTCGCCCTCGTCGGCGAGCTGGAGCAGACCCGCGACGCTCGCGGCCGACGCCATTTCGGCGAACACACCCTCACGTGCGAGGCCGCGATAGGCGCGCAGTATGTCGCGGTCGGTTACGGCGCGTATCAGCCCGCCGCTGTCGGCAGCGGCAGCGACAGCGCGCTCCCACGACGCCGGGTTGCCGATCCTGATGGCCGTGGCGATGGTCGACGGGTCGTCGACTGGCTTGCCTCGCACGATCGGCGCCGCGCCGGCGGCCTGAAAGCCACACATCCGTGGCGTCGCCGGCACCCGCCCCGCCTTCTCGTACTCGCGGTAGCCCTGCCAGTAGGCGGTGATGTTGCCCGCGTTGCCGACCGGAAGCACGTGCACGTCAGGCGCGACACCCAAGTAGTCGCAAACCTCGAACGCAGCCGTCTTCTGGCCCTCGATCCGACAGGGGTTGACCGAGTTGACCAGCTCGATCGGGTAGCTATCGGCGAGCTGGCGACAGATCTGCAGCGCCGCGTCGAAGTTGCCGTCGAGCTGAACGACGACGGCGCCGTGCACCAGCGCCTGCGCGAGCTTGCCGAGTGCCACCTTGCCGTTGGGGATGACGACCCCGCACACCATGCCGGCCTTGGCGGCGTAGGCGGCGGCCGCGGCCGACGTGTTGCCGGTCGATGCGCAGATCACCGCGTGGGCGCCCTGTCCTTTGGCAACCGAGATCGCGACCGTCATGCCGCGGTCCTTGAACGAGCCGGTCGGGTTGGCGCCCTCGAACTTCAGCCAGACGTCGCAGCCCGTACGTTCCGACAGCGACTCCGAGTGGATGAGTGGAGTTCCGCCCTCGCGCAACGTGACCACCGGCGTGCCCTCGGGCACCGGCAGCCACTCGCGGTACTCCTCCAGAACACCGCGCCATCGTGCGGTCATACCTCGCCGCCCTCGACCCGCAGGACGCTGGTGATGTCGCGCACCGATGCCAGCGACCGCAGCTGCTCGACGGTGCGCTGCACGTCACGCTCACGGGCGGCGTGGGTGATGAACACCAGTTGGGCCGTCTCACCCGTGTCCTCCTGCCACACGCTCTTGATCGACACCTCCTGCGCCCCGAAGACCGATGCGATCTCGGCAAGCACCCCCGGTCGGTCAGCCACCGACAGGCGCACCGAGTACTGCGCGACCAGTTCGTCGAACGGCCGGATCGGCTTGGAGTGACGGGTGCCATGCGCCGGCGGTTGCTCTCCCGACAACAAGCCTCGCGCGGCAGACACCACATCACCGACGACGGCGCTGCCCGTCGGCAGCGCCCCCGCTCCGCGGCCGTAGAGCATCAGATCGTCGACGGCGTCCGCCTCGACGAACACCGCATTGAACGAGTCCCGGACGCTGGCCAGCGGATGGTCAGACGGGATGAGGCATGGGTGCACCCGCGCGCCGATCCGGCTGCCGTCGTCATCGGCGATCGCGAGCAGCTTGATCACGTAGCCCATCCGGCGGGCGAACGCGATGTCACTCGCCGTCACCCGCGAGATCCCCTCCCGGTACACGTCGCCGGCGACGATGCGCGTGTCGAACGCCAGTGACGCCAGGATCGCCGCCTTGGCCGCCGCATCGTTGCCTTCCACGTCGGCGGTCGGATCCGCTTCGGCAAAGCCGAGGCGTTGCGCGGCGGCCAACGCCTCGCCGAAGGCCATCCCGTGCTCGGTCATCTGCGTCAGGATGTAGTTGGTCGTCCCGTTGAGGATGCCCAGCACCCGCCGCACCCGGTCCCCCGCCAACGACTCCCGCAACGGCTTGATGATGGGGATGCCACCGGCGACGGCGGCCTCGTACTCGAGCCGTGCGCCTTTGCCGTGCGCCAGCTGCAGCAGCTCCTCGCCCAACGTGGACACGAGCTCCTTGTTCGCCGTGACGACGGACTTGCCGGCCTCGAGAGCCTCGACGATCAGCGACCTGGCGGGCTCGATACCGCCCATCACCTCGATGACGATGTCGACGTCCGGGTCGGTGGTCACCTCATGCGGATCGCTGGTCAGTCGTTCGATCTCCACGTCACGCCGGCGCGACAGGTTGCGGACCGCGACGGGACCGAGAATGACCGGCACGCCAACTCGGTCGGCGATGCGATCGCGGTTGTCGAGCAGAAGGCGCGCGACGCCGGTGCCCACCGTCCCACAACCGAGCATGCCGACCACCACCCGCTCGGGTGGGTCGCGGTCGCTACTTGAGGTCATGACAGACGACCTACCGCTTCGCTACTTGAGGTCACGACAGACGACCTACCGCTTCGCTACTTGAGGTCA
>JAHELV010000017.1:0-4939 GCA_024644015.1 Nitriliruptorales bacterium | reverse complement strand
GACAGACGACCTACCGCTTCGCTACTTGAGGTCATGCACGTTGCCTTTGTCGGTGCGGACGGCAGGACGCTGGGACCGCCCGCCAGCGCCCGCAGGACGGGCCGGCGGTCACCGAGTGTATGGCTCCAGCGTGAGCAGCTGGTCGCGGGCGAGGACGTGATCGACGGTCTCCCGGCGGACCAGGAGCTGCGCGCGACCGTCTGCCACGAGGACCATCGCGGGACGAGGCAGCCGGTTGTAGTTGCTGGCCATGGTGTGGGTGTACGCGCCGGTCGCGGCCACCGCGAGCAGGTCACCGGCCTCCAGCGGCACCGGTAGCTCGACGTCGCGACCCAGAAAGTCGCCCGACTCGCAGTGCTTGCCGACCACGTCGACGCGCTGCGCATGTCCTGGCCGGGGGACACCCGCTGGCGCGAACGTGTGACGCGCGCCGTACAGGGCCGGCCTCAGGTTGTCGCTCATGCCGCCGTCGACGCTGAGGTAGATGCGGCCGCCGTCGAGCGCCTTGACGGTACCCACCTCGTACAGTGTGATGCCGGCGGGACCCACGATCGACCGGCCAGGCTCGACGGTCATATGCAGCGGGGGCAGACCGTAGCGGCGACATCCGGCGGCGACGGCCTCACGCAGGACCGCTGCGTGCTCGACGACGGGCACCGGGTCCTCGTCGGTGTACGTGATGCCGAAGCCGCCGCCCAGGTTCAGCTCGTCGAGTTGCAGTCCCTGCAGGTTGCTGATCTCGGCCAGGAACGCGGTCATGATGCCCGCAGCGCGCTCGTACACCTCGCTGGACAGCAGCTGGGATCCGAGGTGGCAGTGCAGGCCGTGCACCCGCACACCGTCGAGCGCCATCGCGGCCTCGACCGCTTCGGCGGCCATTCCGGTCGACAGGGTGAAGCCGAACTTCGAGTCGTCATGGCCGGTCCGGATGAACGCGTGGGTACTGGTATCGACACCCGGCGTGACCCGCAGCAGCACGTCGAAGACGTGGCCTCTGCGCTCGCCCACCTGCCGCAGGCGTTCGAGCTCGTCGAAGCTGTCGACCACAATGCGACCGACGCCCGCTTGCGCTGCCAGGTTCAGCTCGGCAGTCGACTTGTTGTTGCCGTGGAAGATCAACCGCTGCCCACGCACCCCGGCACGCAGCGCGGTTGCCAGCTCGCCGGCACTCGCGACGTCGACGGCCAGACCCTCGGCGGCGGCGATCTGAACCACGCCGGTCACGCACAGCGCCTTGGAGGCGTAGGCGACCTCCCAGCCGTCGAAGGCAGTGCGAAACGCCCGCATCCGAGCGACCAGCTCGTCGCCGTCGAGCACGTACAGCGGGGTGTCATACCGAGCGGCGAGATCGGCGACATCGACGCCGCCGATCGCGGTCAGCCAGCCATCCACGAACCGCGCGGTACGCGGAAACACCCGCGCGACCCGCGGGCTCGCTGCGGCGTCGGCGGCATCAGTGGGGTGGACTGCCATGTCGAGTTCCTTGCTGGGGTGTCGCGCGCCGCCGGCCCGCCCGAGGCGTACGGTCATGTCACAGTTTGTGGTCGACCACGTTGGTCGCGGCCTCTGCGGCGCGTTGCACGACGTCGCGGTCCTGCCAGCGCTCGGGGTCGACCCGTTCCGAGACGGCCATGTCGTCAGCGAGGTGCGCGTCGAGTCGGGCCGTCAGGTCCCGGTCGAACAGGATGACATTGCACTCGTCGTTGAGCCGCATCGACCGTTCGTCGAGGTTGCCCGACCCCAGGGTCGCCACGACACCGTCGACCGTCATCACCTTGGCGTGCAACATCGACTTCTGGTAGCGCCAGATGTCGATGCCGGCGGCCATCATCGGTTCGTACTCCTTCTCACCGGCAAGCTGCACGACACGCTTGTCCGCATGCTCGCCGGGCAGCAGCAGCGTGATCTCGACGCCGCGTTCGGCCGCCGCGACCAGGCGTTGGACGGTCTGATCGTCGGGCACGAAGTACGCGGTGGTGAGATTGATCGACTGCTGCGCGTACTCGATCAGCACACCGAACATCGTGTGCAGGTCCGTCCAGCCGATCTGGGCCGGACACCGCAGCACCGTCACGGTCGCATCGCCCGGGCGCTCGTGCTCGAGGAAACGGTCACGGTCGTCGAACAGCGGGCGGCTCGTCTCACGCCAGTTGGTGATGAACGCTGCGCGCAGACCGTCGACCGCCGGCCCCATGACGCGCACATGTGTGTCGCGCCACTCACCGGGGTGACGTGCGTCACCCTCCCACTCCTCCGCGATGCCTACGCCGCCGGTGAACGCGACGGTGCCGTCGCAGACGAGCACCTTGCGATGGGTGCGGTGATCGTTCTCCCAGACCTTCCAGGTCGTCGGCGGCCGGAACCATTCGCAGTCGCAGCCGGCCTCCTTCATGTCGTCGACCAGGGCGCGGTCCATGGCGGCGGCACCGATGGCGTCCAGCAAGATCCGTACACGCACACCGGCGCGGGCGCGCTCACACATCAACGCGGCGAACTGTCGTGCGATGTCGCCGGTCCAGTAGACGTACGTGAGCATGTCGACGGTGTGCTCAGCCTTGCGGATGGCGTCCAACATCGCGGGGAAGATCTCGACCCCGTTGCGTAGGACGTCGACCTTGTTGCCCGTCGTCGCAGGCACGCCCAAGACGCCCTCGACGATCCGACGCCAGCGGTCGGTCTGCGCGTCCACGTGTCACATCCTCTCAGGCGCGGTCACGCCCAGCAGACCCAGCGCGTTGACCAGCGTCTGCCGCGCGGCGACGACCAGCCAGTAGCGCGCGACGCTCAGGTCCTCGTCCGATCCGACGACCTGGCACTCCGTGTAGAAGCGGTGAAACTGCTCGGCCAGGCGTTCAGCGTATCGGGCGACCCGCTGCGGAGCGCGCTCATCGGCCGCGACGACCACCACATCAGGATACTCAGACAGCACCCGGATCAACGCCTGCTCGGCGTCGGTGTCGAGCAGCGCAAGATCGGCGTCGGCCACAGACTCGGGGCGCAGCCCGGCCTCGTGGGCGGTGCGCATGATCCCCGCGATCCGCGCACTGGAGTACTGCACGTAGTACACGGGATTGGCGCGGTCGGCCTGGACGACCGCTTCAAGGTCGAAATCGATCGGGACATCCCTGGAGTACCTCAGGAGGGTGTACCGGGCAGCGTCGGGCCCGACCTCGTCGAGCAGTTCGTCGAACGTGACCATCTCCCCCGTGCGCTTGCTCATGCGCACGGGCGCGCCGCCGCGGTACAGGTTGACGAACTGGTGCATGACGATCTCGACGCGGTCACGGTCGAAACCGAGCGCATCGGCGACCGCCGCGAGTCGCTTGATGTAGCCGTGGTGGTCCGAGCCGAGCACGTAGATCAGCCGGTCGAAGCCTCGCGAGAACTTGTCCGCCATGTACGCGCAGTCGGCGGCGAAGTACGTCGGCTCGCCGTCAGCGCGGATCAACACCCGGTCCTTGTCGTCGCCGAACGACGTGGTACGCAGCCAGGTCGCCCCGTCGGCCGTGTAGACGTGGTCGCCGAACGCCACGATCGCCTTCGCCACGCCGTCGGGATGCAGTGAGCGCTCGCCGAAGAAGACATCGAAGTGCACTCCCATGGCGTCGAGCGTCCCGGTGATCCGCCCGAGGATGCGCTCGTAGGCCGCCTCGCCGAGGTCATCGGTGTCAGCCGCCCGCCCGATCTCGTCGACGACATCCGAGATGTATGCGCCGTGGTAGCCGTCCTCCGGCGGATCCTCGCCTCTGGCGACGGCCGCAACGCTGTCGCTGAACAACCGCATCTGGCGACCGGCATCGTTGAAGTAGTACTCGCGTGTCACGTCCCAGCCCACGGCCTCCAGCAGGTTCGCCAGCGCGTCGCCAACCGCCGCCTGGCGCCCGTGACCCATGTGCAGCGGTCCTGTGGGGTTGGCGGAGACGAACTCGACATTGACCGTGCCGGTGGCCCGATCGCCGCGACCCCACTGGTCGCCGGCTGACACGATCTGTCGGACGGCGTCGCCCAACGCATCCTGGCTGACGCGGAAGTTGATGAACCCCGGACCAGCGACCTCGATGTCGTCGATCCCGTCGACATCGCCCAGCTGATCGATGATCGCCTGCGCGACGTCCCGCGGCGACCGCCTGGCGACCTTGGCCAGGGTCAGCGCGACGTTGGTGGACCAGTCACCATGTTCACGCTGGCGAGGACGTTCGAACGTCGGTTCGCGGGCGGGCAGGTTCGCGCGCGCCAGCGCAGCGCGGACGGCTGGCGCAAGCTGCTCTGGTCCGATCACTGCCACATCCTGCTGCACTCGATCCGTAGATGATGAGCCCTCGTGAGGTCCCGTGGGTTCGCCGAACCGAGGCTTCGGCACGTGATCATCGGGAGCCCCCTTCGTCGAGCATCGTGTTGAGCAGCTGCATCAGCTCGATCGGATCGAACGGCTTGGTGACGTAGTGGTCGACCCCGAGCTCCCTTCCGCGTTCGATGTCGGCCTGCATCGCGCGCGCGGACAGCGCGACGATGGGGATGTCGCGTGTCGCGTCGGCACCCTTGAGGCGCGCGGTCACCTCCCACCCGTCGACGCCGGGCAACATCATGTCGAGCAGAACCACGTCGGGGACATCGTCGTCGACGGCCGCCAGCGCCTCGGTGCCATCCACAGCGGTGACGGCCTCGTGGCCTTCCATCTTGAGGTTGACCACGAGCAGTTCGCGTATGACATGGTCGTCCTCGACGACCAGTACACGAGCCACGGGGATGCCTTTCAATCACGTGTTGATAGGGAGGCCGACCGGCGACGGTGAGGATGATCGTCGACAGGCCGAGATCAAGTGCACCCGATGCTAGGCTGCCGGTGACAAGTGTGCGAGTCCCCGCCCGCGTAGCTCAGGGGATAGAGCGTCTGCCTCCGGAGCAGAAGGCCACAGGTTCGATTCCTGTCGCGGGCGCA
>JAHELV010000108.1 GCA_024644015.1 Nitriliruptorales bacterium | reverse complement strand
GTCGACGGGAGCCCGCGCCTCGTTCAGGAAGGACTCGCTGAACCCGCTGGCCCCGGTGATCTGGCGGATGGGCCGTAGTTCGATGCCGTTGGACCCACCGTCGTCGTCTTTCATCGGCAACAGGACATAGGAGATGCCGCGGTGCTTCGGCGCATCGGGGTCGGTGCGGCAGAGACAGAACATCATGTTGGCGAGCGTCGCCCCGGACGTCCACACCTTCTGACCGGTGATCACTACCTCGTCGCCGTCGACCACGCCCCTCGTCTGGAGACCGGCGAGATCGGAGCCGGCGTCGGGCTCGGAGAATCCTTGGCAGTAGCGGTCGGTGCCGTCGATGATCCGGGGGAGAAACCTCGCCTTCTGCTCGTCGCTGCCATGCACGATGATCGACGGGCCCACCAGCCACTCCCCCATGCCGCGGGTCACGCGGGGAACCCCCGCTCGCGCGAACTCTTCGTTCATCACCGCCACTTCGACGCCGGTGAGGCCGCGGCCGCCGAACTCCTTCGGCCAGCTCACACACAGGTAGCCGGCCGCGTGGAGCGTGTCGGTCCACTGCTTCAGCAGTGGGCCGCCGGCGGCGAGGGTGACCTGATCGTCGACCTCCGGGTCGAAGCCCTCGGGCCGGTTGCCTTCGAGCCACTGACGCAGCTCGTCACGAAAGGCCGCCGCCTGGGGACCGAGGTCGAGTTCCATCGCCATGCTCTGTGTCCTCTCCTCTACTCCCGGGTTGTCGGCTGACTGCCCGGTTCGAACATCGGGAGCTGTCGCCCGTCGGACAGCTCATGCCACGCCACCGTCACCGCCATGTCGACCACCACATCGCCGGGGTCGCAGCCGATCACGTTGGTGAGCATCCGCACGCCCTCGGGCAGGCTGACAACGGCCACCGCGTAGGGGCCGTCGTCGACGTCGCGGCCCGTGCCCGGGCGGTGCTGCACGCTCACCGCGTACACCACGCCGGTACCTTCGGCCGCCCGCCAGCCGAGGTCGTCGCCCAGACAACGGGGGCACACCGGCCGGGGATACCAGAAGGCGGCGTCGCACTCGTTGCACCACGGCAGCATCAGAATGCCCTCGCGGGTAGCCGTCCAGAACGGTTCGTGCCGCTCGTCGTCGCGAGGCTCCATCAGCTTCATCGCGTCGCCTCCGTGCCGAGCACGACCGTGCCCATGGTCGAGAGAACGCCGCCGGAGCCGTGGGCGACCGCGACCTCCGGGCCGTCAAGTTGCCGGTCGCCGGCCTCGCCCCGCAGCTGGCGGACCGCCTCGACGATGAGGAACATGCCGTACTGGCCGGGGTGGGTACACGACAGGCCGCCGCCGTTGGTGTTCATGGGCAGCGACCCGCCCGGGCCGAGCTTGCCGTCGGCGGCGAACTCCCCACCCTCGCCCTTGGCGCAGAAGCCGAGGTCTTCGAGGTGCAGGAGTGCGGTGATCGTGAAGCTGTCGTAGCCCATGAGGAGGTCGACCTCGGGCGGGGTCACGCCGGCGGTGGAGAAGGCGGCGGGCCCCGACACTGCGCCGGCAGTGGTGGTGAGGTCGGGCATCTGCGTCATCGACGAGCCGTGGTCGCTCGCCGAGGCGGCACCGAGCACGTAGACGGGCGGCCGGGCCAGATCGGCGGCTCGCTCGGCGGACGTGAGCACGAAAGCACCAGCGCCGTCGGTCACCAAGCAACAGTCGAGCAGGTGCAAGGGCGACGCCTGCATCGGCGAGCCCACCACGTCGTCGATCGTGATCAGGTCGCGGTGGCGGGCGGACGGGTTGAGCGCCGCCCACCGCCGAGTGTCGACGGCGATCTGGGCGAGCTGCTCGGAGGTCGTCCCGTATTCGGCCATGTGCCGGCTGGCCGACAGCGCATACGAGCCGATCGGGCCACGCAGGCCGTAGGGCATCTCCCACTCCATCCCGGGTGGCGGCGGCCCGAAGCGGCGGGGGCCGTTGTTGCCCGATGAGCGCTTTCGGTCGCTGCGGGGCGTGGCCGCGTAGACGCCGACCACCACCTCACACAGTCCGGCGGCGATCGCGGCCGCGGCGTGCTCCACGTGGAGTTCGTAGCTCGATCCACCCACCGCGGTGCCGTCCAGGAATCGCGGATGAATGCCGAGGAACTCGGCCATGCCCGAGGGATTGCCGCCGTAGCAGAGGCCGTCGACGTCGCCGATGCCGAGCCCAGCATCGGCGAGCGCCTCTCGGATCATGCGCGCCTCGAGGGCGAGACCGCGTTGGTCGAGTTCGCCGGTTGGCGACACCGCCTCGGCGATGCCCACGATCGCGGTGGCAGCACGGAGCCCGGTCACCGGCCGGTCTCCACGGGCGCGGTCGGCGGGAGAGGGATGTCGAGCTCCTCGAGTAGACGTTTGGCATAGGTGACCTTGCCGGTGCGTTCGGCCGGGTCGCCGGTGCACAGCGCGTGGGCGGCCTCGGCCATGTACTCGATGGGCTCGAGCATCTCATCGGGCACGTTGCGGGTGAGGCCGTGGTGGATCACGCCAGGCGTGGCGACCAGGCCGGAAGGAGAGAGAACGTTGACCGCGATGCCGTCGGGGTGGAGCTCCGCCGCGAGCCCGGTGGTGAAGCGTTCGAGGGCGGCCTTGCACATGCCGTAGACGGTGCCGCCGTTCATGCCCCGGCCATAGGGCGGGCCCTGTGGGTGGCGGGCCGCGCCGGAGGAGATGTTGAGGATCCAGCCTTCACCGGCTTCGCGCATGCCGCCGACCACGGCCTGCACGAGTTCGAACGGGGCCCGCACCTGGACCTCGAACATCGTGTCGTAGTGCTTCTGGCTGAACTGCTCGACCGGCTCGAAGTAGGTGATCGCGGCGTTGTTCACGAGCACGTCGATCCGGCCGAGCTCCGAAGTCACCTCGGTGATCAGGCGGGCCCGGTCGGCGGGGTCGGCCAGGTCGGCGATCACGCCGATGGCCGTACCACCCCGGCCCGTGATGCCGGCGACGGCCGACTCCACGCTGCCCGGCAGCGGATGGTCGCCCTCGGCCCTCGTCCGGGCCGACAGCGCAACCGCCGCCCCATCGGCGGTGAACCGCTCGGCGATCGCCGTGCCGATCCCTCGGCTCGCGCCGGTGATCAGCGCCACCTTGCCGTCGAGTGATCGTGCGTCTTTCATCATTCAGAAGCCCAGGTGCTCGCGACCCTGGTCGAACTCGAGGTCAGCCCAGTGGGCAGTGGCCTCGGCCAGTTCGTCGACGGTCCAACGTCCGTCCTTGGCCACGTGATCCACCGCCGTGTAGGGCTGGAACAGACTGACGTTGCCACCCCGCACGAAGAACGCCTTGCCGCTGATCCGGCAGGCCGACGAGGCGAGATGCGCGACCCAGGGCGCGACGTTCGCGGGGTCCTGCGGCGACCAATCGTCGGGCAAGTCGACGCTGCCGTCGCGACCTCTCAGGTCAGCCGTCAGCCGGGTGAGCGCCGCAGGACAGATCGCGTTGACCCGCACCCCGTAGCGGCCGAGCTCCTTGGCTGCGATCTCCGTCAGCGTCGCTATCCCGGTCTTCGCCGCGCCGTAGTTGGTCTGACCCACGTTCGACAGCAGTCCCGAGGTCGACGAGGTGTTCACCACCGATGCGTCGAAGCTCTCACCCTGCTTGGCCCGGGCCCGCCAGTGCACAGCGGCGTGGTGGAGCATCGCTGCATGACCCTTCAGGTGGACGTCGACCACGGCGTCCCATTCGTCCTCGTTCATGTTGAACAGCATCCGGTCGCGCAGGATCCCGGCGTTGTTCACCAAGACGTCGAGTCGGCCGTAGGTGTCGACTGCCTGAGCCACCAGCTCACCGGCCGCCGTCCAATCCGACACTCCCGCCCCGTTGGCGATCGCCTCGCCGCCCTCGGCTCGGATCTCCTCGACCACGGCATCGGCCGGTCCGACGTCGGCGCCCGAGCCGTCCCTGGCACCACCGAGGTCGTTGACGACCACCTTCGCGCCCTCGCGCGCGAACAGCAGTGCGTGCTCACGCCCCAATCCACGGGCCGCGCCCGTGACGATCGCAACCCGTCCTTCCAGTGCTCCGGCCATGCTGCTCAGGCCCGGCTTCCCGAGAACGTCCCCTCACCCAGCGCGCCGATCTTGACCCTGCCCTCGATCTGATCGCCGTCGACCGTCGCCGCGAACTCGAGCGTGAGCGCCATGGGCGTCGTGATGTCGATGCTCCATGCGAGATCGCTGCCGTCGATGGTCCCGCCCTCGAACTCCTGCTGACCTTGTTCTCCCGTCATGGTCCCGGCCAAGCCGTTGTCGTCGGTACGCAGGTCGAGCGTTGCCTCGCGTGATCCCTGCGGGCCCGTGAGGTTGATGTTCCATTTGCCGTCGTGCGACATGTTCGCTCCTCCGTGGTGGGGTTCCTCGCTGACCGTACACCGGATCATCGCGATAGTGATAGTCTCACTCTCATGGCTGATTCTGACATCAAGGCGCTGACCGAAGCGCTCCCCGGCGAGAGCTTCGAGACGACGGCGTTCACGACGCCTCCACCGCTCTCGGAGGCGACGGTGGCGATCGTGACGTCGGCGTCGCTCCATCACCCCGAGCAGGACGACTTCGAGGTGATGGACACGAGCTATCGCATCCTCGACGGCAGCCGACGCGACTACGTCACCGGCCACTGGAGCCCCAACTTCGACGGGGCCGGCTTCGCCTACGACATGAACACGGTGTTCCCGCTCGACCGGCTCGACGAGTTGGCCGAACGCGGTGTGATCGGCCGGGTCGCCGACCAGCACATGGCCTACGCCGGCAACCAGTTCGACCTGTCGACGATCCGCATGGACTCGGGCCCAGCCGGGGCCAAGTGGCTGCGCGAGCAGGGTGTCGACGTCGTCTTGCTCACACCGGTTTGACCGCTGTGCACGCGTACCGTGAGTACGCTCGCCCACGTCTTCGAAGCCGAGGGAATGGCCACCGTCGCCCTCGGTTCGATCCGCAAGCAGATCGAGAGCGCGGCCCCGCCCCGCGGCCTGTGGTGTGACTTCCCGCTCGGCCGACCCCTCGGCAAACCAGGCGATCCGGAGTTCCAGCACCGCGTGCTGGAGGCCGCGTTCGCCCTGTTGGATTCCCCCGAGCCGGTACTGGCCGAGTTCGACGAGTCGATCCCCGACGGCGGCGACGAGATGCTCGCCTGCCCGCTCCCCCCGCGCCACGACCCCGACGCCCACCCCGCCATCGACGAGGCCCGCGGACTCCGTGCCGCCTACGACCGCGGTGCGAAGATGTGCGACGGCCGGTTCGGGGCAGGCCGCGTCGTCGAGGCCGACGACATCCCGGCCGCCATCGAGGCCTTCATCCGCATCGCCGACGGCACCGACTGGAAGGAAGCCGGCATTCCCGGGATGCCGATGCGGGTCGGCCACGACATCCGCAGCTACTACGAAACCGCGGCGCTGTCGATGGTCGACCACGCCCCGGCGGCGTGGGCCGGCACCCGCTGGTTCTACGACCAGACCGAGACCGGCAAAGTGATGATGGCTGCCCGCAAGGCCATGGAGGACCAGGAGGCACCGCAACCG
>JAHELV010000058.1:17934-22123 GCA_024644015.1 Nitriliruptorales bacterium | reverse complement strand
GGCGGCCCTACCGTACCGGCGCCCCCGGGACCGTCGGTGCATGCGGGTCGCACACGCACCTGGCCGATCCGGCGATGAGGACGATCGCCGATCGTCGCAGCCGCGCCGTCACAGCCGGATGTGCTCCGCCATGTCGGGGTGCTTGAAGACCGTCGTCTCCTGCATCGTGAGCTCGGTACCCTTCCCCGCGTCCAACGCACGCCGATACATCGCGAGCGCGAGCGCGACGTCCACATACGCGAGCCCGACAGCATTGAAGTACGCGCGCTCGGTGTCGGATTCCCGTCCCGGCCGATCGCCGGCGACGATGTCGACGAGGTCCGCGTGGATGTCGTCGTCGCTCAACTCGCCGTCCTTGTACATGCGGCTCAGCGTCTGCGTGCGATGTTTGACAGTGTCCCAGTCGTCGCACACGATCTTGTCGCACTGCAACGCCACGGCGTACTCGTCTTCCCAGCCACCGACGTGGCTGTAGAAGGAACCCGGCTTCATCCATGCGGCCTTCAGCAGCGGGGCCTGGGCGCTGGTGGCGGTCACGAGGATGTCGGCGCCTTCCATCGCGCGCTCGCCGTCCGACGCCGTCGCGACGAACTCCATGTCCGGCAGGAGCGGTGCAAGCTCTGCAATGAAGTCCTGCTCCTCCTCCGGCAACTTCGCCGACACCCGGCACTCACGCAGCGACGGGCGCACCGACTTCATCGCCAGCAGATGCATCCTGGCCTGTTCGCCGCTGCCGATGAATCCGATTGACCGAGCCTGCTCGGGAGCCAGGTGCTTCGCAGCCAACGCGCCCATCGCACCGACCCGCATGTTCGACGCGAGCGTCCCTTCGAGCACGGCGATCGGAAAGCCACGGTCGATCTCGGACAACACGAACACCGCGCTCAGGTTCTGGATGCCGAACCTCGGCACGTTCGGCGGAAACACGGAAACCCATTTGACCCCGCAGATCTTCTCCTTGAGCAGAGTCGCAGGCAGGCAGTTGATGCGCTCCTGCGTCTGCTCGTCGAAGATCTGCACGATCTTTTCGGGAAACAACACGTCGCCATGGCGGTAGGCGAGCAACACCGACTCGACGACATCGATCGCCATCCGGAAGTCGAGGCATCCCGCCTCGAGCAGATCCTCCTGCGAGAAGTAGTTGAGCCGGATCGCGTCTTTGTTGTTATCCATGGCACTCGGCCTACCCGTCGTCGGCTGGCCCCATGCGCATCCCGGCGTCGTGCTGCGCCCGTGGCGCCTGCCAACACGCTCGAGGCCGTCGCACGCGGCTCGTTTTCGCCGTGCCCGTCACGGGATCGCTGCCGCCGCAGCCGTTTTCGTCGATTTCTGGCGGCCTTGAGGCTCCGCGCGGTCCGCCGACTGTAACGGTATGGAGCCAGACGGCCGCGCGTGGCGCATCTATCTCGTGGCGGGCCTGACGTTCGCCGCCGCCCACCTGCTCCTGCCGTCCAACCGCCCAGCCAGCTCGTTTGCGTTTCTCGCGATCGCCGTCTCAGGACTCGTCGCGATGGTGGTTGGCGTGCGCAGACGCGCGCGGGCGGAGGCGTGGACACTGGTACTCGTCGGCGCTTCGTTGATGGTCGCCGGCGACGTGCTGTGGATCTGGTACGACGTCGTCGCTGACGTCGACCCCTTCCCGTCGCTGGCCGATGCGCTGTACCTACCCGGCTATCCGTTGATCGCCATGGGTCTGCTGCGGATGCTGCGGGGTCGTGACCGTGGCAGTGAGCGCCCCGGTCTCATCGACGCGACGATCATCGCGACGGGTTGCGGGGTCCTCGCGTGGGTGTTTCTGATCGCGCCGTACGCCCGCGACACCGACCTGATGCTTGTCGAACGCGCGGTCTCGTCGGCGTACCCGCTGATGGGCATCCTGCTCGTCGCCGTCGTCTCCCGTCTTGGCTTCACCCACGGAGGGCTTCACGCCAGCGACATCCTCGTGGGCCTCAGCCTGATCGCGCTGCTGATAGCCGACATCTATCTCGGCGTCATCGAGTTGACGGTCGGGTACGAATGGCATGCTGTTCCCGAGTTCCTGTGGCTGGCCATGTACGTGCTGCTTGGCGCGGCCGCGCTGGCGCCCGAGCCGGAGACGGTGGGATCCGATGACGACCCCGCCGTGGAAAATGTGCGGCTTCGGGGCATCCGTCTGCCCCTGCTGCTCCTCGCCTCGCTGATGGCGCCCGGCGTGCTCGCGTGGCATGCGGTGCAAGGGCGCAACATCGATCTGTTCGTGATCGCCGTCGGCTCCGCGCTGCTGTTCCTCCTGGTGGTGGCACGCATCCTCGGGCTCGTCCACCAGGTCGAGGCGAAAGCCGCCGAGGTCGCACTGCTCGCGGCAGCGGATCCGCTGACCGGCCTGCCGAACCGTCGCCGCTGGGACGACGAGATCGAGCGCCTGCTGGCGCTCGCCACCCGCGCCGGCGGCCCGGTCTGCGTCGCAATGATGGACCTCGACCACTTCAAGCGGTTCAACGACGCGCATGGCCACTACGCGGGCGACCTGTTGCTTCGCGACTGCGCCGAGGCCTGGTACACGCAGCTGCGTGCCACCGACATTCTTGCCCGCGTCGGTGGCGACGAGTTCGCCCTCGCCCTGCCGAACTGCCCGCTCGACCGAGCCGAAGCTGTCCTCAAGCGACTACGCACCGCGACGCCGCGCGACGAGACGTTCTCGTCCGGAGTGGCGCTGTGGAACGGCGAGGAGAGCGCCCGAGATCTGCAGGTTCGGGCCGACATGGCGCTGTACACCGCGAAGGCGGAAGGGCGGGACCGCATGGTGCGGGCACACGAGGCGGCCACGCAGTCCGGCGACGCCATCGCAAGATGACCCGCACGGCACCGTAATCGTCGTTACTACCGCGGCGAACTCACGGCACGACGTGGACGGGTGTGCCGTTCGGCAGCTCCTGCGGCAGGTACTCGGCGATGTGCATCGGCAGGCGCACGCAGCCGTGGCTGGCGGGATACAGCGGCACGGACTGTGCCCCGTGGAACGCGATCCCACCGTTGAAGTAGAGCGGGTTGTACAGCCGCCCGATGTCCAGACTCGATTCGCGCCAACCCGAGATCCGCCGGCTGATCACGAAGTCGCCCGGCGGCGTGATCGAGCTGCCGCTGTGCTCTTCGTTCTTCCATGGGATGCCGCTGCCACTGGACCCGTGACTGATCAGCACCGGCTCGGACCGGCCGGGATCGTAGACCGTCATCACCTGACGCGACAGATCGAACTCGACCCACCGTTTGCCATGCTTCGCGCTCGGCTTGGCGAGCTCTCCCCGCTCCAGTCGCTGCATCGCGTCGTCGTCCAACGGACCCCAGTTGCCGTCGACCGGCACGCCCGCCAGCTTCTCGAGCGCCCACACCGCCTGGACGGTCTGTGGTCCGTACGACCCGTCGACCGGGCCAGGATCCAGTGGGCCTTTCGCCAGCCGCCGTTGCAGCCGCTTGACGGCGTTGCCTTTGTCGCCGGCCTCGAGAATCTCGACGTCGGACTCGTATTCGCGCAGGACCGCGATGGTCCGCGCGTTCGCCCGACCGGTCTTCTTCAGTCCGGTGATCTGCTGGAACGCCTTCACCGCCGCTTCGGTACGTGGTCCGTAGGCGCCGTCGGCGGGTCCCGGTGCGAACCCGAGCGAGTCGAGGCGTTTCTGGAGTGCCTCGACTTCCGTGCCCCGCGCACCGCTCCCGACAGCAACCAGTCCGGCTCCGCGCTGTGTGGCGGCTGCTCGATTGACCTCTGCAGCGGCGGCCGCGCGCGCGGCGGCGTCGGGCGCCGTGACGCCACCGGCAGCAGCGTCGGCTGCGGCCACCTCGTCGTCGTCCGTCGCGGTGTCGCGCGTTGCCGACTCGGACTCCAGAGCCGCCACCGACGGCAAGGTGATCGTGTCCTCGGACGGGCGTTGAGCGGCGGGCCATTCGCTGGCGGTCCGTGCTGCCGATGAGGACGCGGCGGCCGGCAACGAGTCGCCACCCGCTGTCCCCGACTGCGTCGGGGTGCAGGCCGCCAGCAACGTGGCGACGACGACGAACCCCGCTCGCACGCTGCGTATCACTGAATGATTCCTGGTCCCGACAGATCCTGCGATCGGTCTTCGCTCGGCCTCATGGAGATGCGACCCAGTCACAGACCGCAACGATAACAGCCGGCATGTGCGCAGACGGATATGCCGTCGGACTCCGCGCC
>JAHELV010000058.1:11428-17834 GCA_024644015.1 Nitriliruptorales bacterium | reverse complement strand
GCCCCTTCCGTTCGACGACGATGACCCCGACGCCGACCTTCGGGTCGACCCTGGCGAATCCACGGCTGACATCGTTGCCTTCTACGGTCGCGCCAGAGCCGCTGCGGACGACGTCATCGACCAGTACGACGTCGACGATCTCGGCACCGCCTGGTTCGGTGACCAGGTATCGCTGCGCTGGATACTCATTCACATGATCGAGGAGACCGCGCGGCACGCCGGGCACATGGACATCGTCCGTGAACTCATCGACGGCGCGACCGGCGACCATCGAGACGGCTGACCCAGCGGCGTCACGTGCGCTGTGCCGGCGTGCCCTGATGGAACTCCATCTGCCAGCCGCTATCGGTGAGCCGCCAGACCGAACTGCGATTCGCCCGTTCGCCAGCGATCTCGGACTGGTAGGTCACGAGCACAACATCGGCACTGAGTACGCGGAACTGCAGATCTCGGAGCGGCCCCGCCGCGTCGAGCTCGCTGACGTCGAGGGCAAGGATGTCGTCACGGGTGTAGCGGTGCCCCGACCGACCGAACTCTGTAAAGGTCGGAGCAAGCCGTCGGTCCATCCAGTCACGGTCACCTCGCGTCTCGGACCGCCACATCGCCTCTTCGAACCGACCCAGCACAGCAAGGTCGGCATCGGCCACTCGCGCCGACTCATCTCCCATCGGCTCAGGGTACGTGGACCGCCGGCGAGACGTCAGCAGCCAGACGGCGGCACCGACACCGACGCCTCCCAAGACCGCCGGCAGCGGGCTGTCGTACGGCAACCCGACTCCGAACGCTGACGAGCAACCGGGTGCCATCGAGTCGTCGCACGCCCACGGTGTCAACGCGAAGTACGCCAGCGTCCCGGCAACAACGGTCAACACGAAACGCAGCACGGGAACGACGCGAAAGCTCCACCTCGTTGCAGCGAGCAGCACGCCGGAGGCTGTGACCGCGGTCAGCGTCCCGACGAAGACGGTCGCTGCCAGCAGGGCGGAGATCGCGTGCACATACGAGTCCGCGACATTGAGCATCGCCGCCGCCGACAGCAGAGCCGCGAACACCATCAACACGATCGTCAGGCCGACCCTCCAGCGGGAATCATGCGTCAACAGCACGAGCCCGCCCACGGCCAGCACAGTCATGACAGCCACGATCCAACGAAGCGATGACAGCTCCGGCGCCTCGAGCAGCACCATGATGGCCACCACGACCGCAACGGTGGCCAATCCGAGGGTCCAACGAAGTGATTGCGGTTCACGGCGCGTGTCCGCGAGCATCAGATCTCGTTTCTCAGGTCTTTGGCGCCAGCACGATCAGCGTATGCTCGCGAGATCCTGCGCCAAGTGCTCCAACACTGGTGCGTCAGACGGGGACGGTGTCGACTGTGCGCCACGAAAACGCGACCCCGACGGAACGGCTGCGGACGGAGGCCGGGTGGGTGGGGCGTACGCGATCCGGCCGGCGACGGCCGGCGACAGCGACTTCCTGACGGCGATGCTGGTCGCTGCCGTCAACTGGTCCGGCCGGCACCCGGTCGGCAGGCGCGAGTTGCTCGCAGACCCGCACCTGGCACGCTATGTGGTGGGGTGGCAGCGCGCCAGCGACCTCGGTGTGGTCGCCGAGGCTGACGGCGAACGTATCGGCGCTGCATGGCTGCGTTTCTTCGACGCCATGCAACCGGGCTACGGGTTCGTCGACGCGGACGTTCCAGAGCTTGCGATGGCGGTGCTGCGGCCGTGGCGGGGGCGGGGAGTCGGTCGTGCGCTGTTGCGCGAGATCACCCGAACTGCCGCCAGGCACGGGATCAGGCGCGTAAGTCTGAGCGTCCAGAACGACAATCCCGCCGCACGGTTGTACGTCAACGACGGGTTCCGCACGGTCTCTCGTCGCGACGGCGCCAGCACGATGGTCAAGCGACTCGTGCCCTGAGCAGGACTCGGCAGTGCAGGCCTCGGAGCCGTCCGCGTCGCGCATTGTGACCGCTGAACCGGCAGCGGCAGAGCCGTCGACGGCGTTGCCGCAGGGCGACGAACCGGTCGACTTGAACCCTGCCGACTTCACCACCGACATCGACAACCCGTACTGGCCGATGGCGCCGGGCACGCGCTGGACCTACCGCGAGACCGACGAGGAGGGCAACCGACAGAAGGTTGTGGTGACCGTCACCAGTGAGACCAAGACGCTCGCCAACGGCGTCACCGCCAGGGTCGTCGCAGCCTCACACCCCGCTCTGGACGCGGCCCCGCAGATCCACGCGTCGCTCCCACAGTTCCCATCGCCTGACGACGCGCATCCCCGCCCTCTCGTAGAGCGCCGTCGCCCCGGTGGGGTTCGCTGCATCGACGTTCAGCAGCACGCGTCTGAGTCCGCGACCTGAGAAGGCGGCGAAGGAGCCACGGAGGAGGGCCTCTCCGATCCCGCGGCCCCGGTAGGCAGCCAGAACCCCGATCTCGTTCACCCAGCCGCGGTCGCCCCAGACGTTCGTCGTCAACGCGCCGATCGGCCTTGCTTCCGCTCTCGCCAGCAGCCACAGCGTCGGGTCGAAGGTCGGGCTGCTTGTCAGCTGCTCGGCCCAGCGGTCGAACGGCTCCGGGCGGTACTCCCACTCGTCGGCGAACGCCTCGGTCATCACGGCGTGGACGGCTGGCAGATCGTGGGACAGATCGATTCCTGTGATCTCGATTCCCTCCGGCACCAGGCCCGGCTCGACCGGTCCGAGGAAGTCGATCTGCATGTGCCAGAAGTGACGGACCGGTCGGAGACCGCGGACGTGGAGCATCGTTGCCGCGGCCCGGTCGCTCGAGTTGATGACGTGGCGGAACCGAGCGGAGGACGGCCCGGCCATCAGCTCGGAGGTCCGCTCCTCGACCCGGTCCAGGATGGTGGAGCCAATGCCTCGACCCCGATGGTCGGGGTGGACGACCCCCCACGACTCGACGATGTTTGGCGCCCCGCGCTGCGCCTGCCCGTACGCGACGATCACCCCTGTACCGTCGACGACAACCCAGGCGTCGGTGGCGAGGTCGAAGCCCGCATGATTCCACTGTTCCCGGAGGAAGTCGGCGCCCAGGACGGCCTGCCCCGCAGCGTCGAGATCATCGGCGACGAGCACGTCGGCCACCGCATCGAGCTCGGCCGGGAGAGGCGCTCGGAGCTCGTATCCGGCGGGGAGATCCATGCCCAGACAGTAGCGGCTTTCTGGGAGCTCTCATAGATCGGCGAACCACAATCTCCGACAGCCTTCTCCGAACGAATAGGGGCAGCCTGGTCGCCGGCCCCGACCGTCGTAGGGCGCCCGATGGGGAGCGCCGTGACCGTTGACACCCGACCGGTCGCTGACTAAGGTCAGCGACCGTGGACGCAGCGGTTGTCATGCGCAAGTTCAACCGCTTCTACGCCCGATGCATCGGTGTCCTCGTCGAGCCGCACCTCGACACCGGCCGTCCACTCGGTCCATCGCGTGTGCTGTTCGAGGTCGGCCCGGACGGCGTCCGGGTCGCCGACATGCGACGACGGTTGGGCCTGGACTCGGGCTACCTCAGCCGGCTGCTGCGCCGACTGCAGCACGAGGGACTCGTCACGGTCACACCCGATCCGACCGACGGGCGCCAACGGGTGGTCCACCTCACGCCCGCGGGCCGCCACGAACGACACCACCTCGACCGCAAGTCCGAGGAGTCCGGTCGACGCCTTGTCGGTTCGCTGTCAGAGCGCCGGCAAACGGAACTGGCCACGGCGCTCACGACGGCCGAACGGCTCCTGCGTGCCGCCACCGTCGACGTCGACATCGTCGATCCCCGATCCCCCCAGGCGCGTTCGGCCCTCGCCCAGTACTTCGGCGAACTCGACGATCGCTTCCCCAACGGATTCGATCCCGGCGACGACGGCGCAGCATCCACCGTGCTGCGGGCACCCGGCGGCGCATTCGTCATCATGCACAGCGATGGTGTGGCGTTCGGGTGCGGCGGCGTGCAGCGCATCGACGAGGTCACGGGTGAGATCAAGCGGATGTGGATCAGCCCCGACTGGCGCCGACTCGGGCTCGGCGCACGGCTGCTGACGGGCCTCGAGAACACCGCCCGTGAGCTTGGCTACACGTGTGTCGTGCTCGACACCAACGCGACACTGGTCGAGGCGATCGCCATGTACGAACGCGCCGGCTACCGCCCGATCGAACGGTACAACGACAACCCCTACGCGCAGCGCTGGTTCACAAAGGACCTGTGAGATGTGGGCAGGGGGCTGCCAGTGCCTGATCAGCGACGGACGGAAGGGCTGGATGTGCCGGGGACGTCGAGCTGTCCGGCCCCATGGCCTGCGCGGCTGCGAGCAGATCGAGCTCTACGAGGTGGCCGGCAGCTACTACGTCGTTGACGGGCATCTCAGCGTGTCGGTGCCAAAGGCGCCTACGCTGCTGTCGACAGCGATTAGAGGAGGCCGTGGTGGCGACGTCGGACACCTGCATGTTCACCAACGCTCGAGGACAGGAGCTGTCCGCCCGACTGGATCGGCCCGACGGGACACCCATCGCGACCGCTTTGTTCGCCCACTGCTTCACGTGCTCGAAGGATCTGCGGGTCGAGCGTCAGATCACCCGCGCCCTGACCGATCGGGGCATCGCGGTGCTGTCCTTCGACTTCGCGGGACTCGGCCGCAGCGGTGGTGACTTCGCCGACGCGAGCTTCTCGTGCGACGTCGCCGATCTGCGAGCCGCCGCCGGATACCTCGCGAACACCGTGACGGCACCGGCGCTGCTCGTTGGCCACTCCTTGGGCGGGGCCGCTGTGATCAGTGCTGCGCCGGACATCGACGGCGTGCGAGCGGTCGCGACCATCGCCGCGCCGGCCGATCCGGCGCACGTGGAGCACCTGCTCGATGACGCCGACCGCATCCGTCAGGAGGGCTCGGCCACCGTCACGATCGCTGGCCGCGCCTTCACGGTGCGCCGGTCGTTCCTCGAGGATCTCGACCGCCAGCAGCCGCGCGTGCAGCTGGGACGGTTCGATGGCGCTCTCCTGTTGTTCCACTCACCCGCCGACGACCTTGTGACGATCGATAATGCGGAGGACCTGTACCGCGCCGCCCGTCACCCCAAGAGCTTCGTGTCACTCGACCGTGCCGACCACCTCGTCACCGACCAACGCGACGCCGTCTACATCGCCGCGGTCACCGCGGCGTGGGCCAGCCGGTACATCACCGATGGCGATCTCACCGATGGCGACCTCGGGCAGGGCGACGCCGACAGCTACGACGACGCCGCGGTGACCGCGACCAACCACGGCGGACTACGGACCGCGATCAGCACCCGCGGCTTCACCATGCTGGCCGACGAGCCGTCGAGCGTCGGCGGAACCGAACGGGGGCCGACGCCCTACGACTACCTCAGCGCCGGACTCGCGGCGTGCACGGCGATGACCTTGCGCATGTACGCCTCCCGCAAGGACTGGCCGCTGTCGTCGGTCGAAGCGACCGTCACCCACGACCGCATCCATGCCGACGACTGCGCGAACTGCGAGCACGTCGAGGGGCGCATCGACCGGTTCGAGCGCACGCTGCGCATCACCGGCGACCTCGACGACGAGCAGCGCACGAAGCTGACCGACATCGCCGACCGATGCCCAGTGCACCGCACGCTGGAAGGCCAGATCGAGGTGCACACGACCGTCGCGGACGGCTGAGTCGCCCGCGAGGTGCGGGCTTACCGGATCCCCGTTCGTCGGCCCGGGCGGTCAGCCCTGAACTGGCCGGCGTGGCCTGGCGCCGCCCGAACAGGGCGATGCGCCGTTGTCACGCGCCCCCCCGTACCGTGGTCGGAGGTTGTGCGCGCGGGCGCGGCTCGGCAATTGCGGCTTGCCTCCGGGCCGTACCGTGGCTCCGTCCCGGCCTCCGACGATGCAGTGCACCGCTCGTCGGGGCGACCAGTGCGCTTAAGGCTTGTCGTCGTCGCGTCCGCTGGGACCTCTGCCATACTGCGTCAGCGCCCATGCTCCGCCCGACAGGAGGATGAACACCACGCCAAGGGTTGACCGTCCGAGAACGAACAGGATCACGGCGACGACGCCGAGCACGGTGGCTGCGATGCTCAGCTGTCTAACGGTCATGAGGGCACCTTGTCATCTACTTCGAACTGTCCCACCTTGACCCGCCATCTGTCAACAAGGGCTAAGTGTTGCCCCCATCAACTGTTGAATCTGGCTGTCGTGTCACGGGACGCCGCGGCATTCGTCGCCTCTCACGTCAATGACTTCACGCGCCGACGCTGCACATAACGTTCGGCAACCCGGATATCTGCGGATGCCGGGGTCGCAGCGCCGCCTCGAGCGCGGCAGCCGCTTCCCCAGCGTCCGGGCCCGGGCCCGCCTGGACGTCGCGCAGCACGACGATGGGATCTGCCAGCGGCACAGTCACTCCGCGG
>JAHELV010000058.1:5032-11328 GCA_024644015.1 Nitriliruptorales bacterium | reverse complement strand
CGCGTAGATGATCGACAGTGCCGGTCGTCGCCACGGGGCGTACAGATCCGCCGCGGTGTCACCGGACACCCGGACATCTGACAGCTGGGGAAGGCACCGCAGCGTCGCGTCCCACGGATCCTGCTCGGCGGTGGCCCACCACGTGGAGACGCCCTCGGTCGGCGGTGGCGCGGTCTGCAACAGATGAGCGAGCAGCCGTGCCGACACCGTGTTCGGATTCGATTACGCCCGCCCGATCGGCGTGATCGGACCCGACGGCGCGCTCCGGCTCAACCCGTCGCCGGCCACGACGATCAGCGCCAGCGACCAACTCGTGGCGATCGCCGGTGCGGCGAGCGACCTCGTTCCGGCGCCGGCGCGGGCGGTCCCGAATCGCGGTGAGCCGATCGACCTCGGGATCGTGCCGACACCGATGCGGCTGTTGTTCGTCGGGTGGAACCGGCTGGCCGGCGTTGCTCGCCGGGTTCGATCGTTTCGCGGCCGACGGATCGACGGTGCTCGTCTTGGTCGACGACACCGTCCTCGCGCTCGACGGCGTGCATGCACCCGCGACCAGTCACTTCGACCATGACGATTCGCAAGGGTTCCGACCCGACCGAGCCGCTCCGCGACGCGCGGTTCTCCTCGATCATCCTGCTTGCCTACCCCCGACGACGTCGGCGCGACGCGGCCGACGGTCGCACGCTGCTCGATCTGGCGCTGGTGAAGAGCGAGCTCTCGGCGGCGAACTCGCTCGACGCCGACCGCGCCACCCTCGCCGACATGGTCGGGCTCAACGGGTTCATCATCAGCGACCGGTCAGCAGCGGGCTGATCGCCCAGTTCGCGACGTCCCCGCAGCGCCAAACGGTCTTCAGGGCGCTCTACGACCCCGAGCGGGCCTCGCTCCAACTCGTGATCGGCTGACACCCGCCGCTTCGGCGGGCGGTGGGGGTCATGGGGGACGCTGGTCGGACCAGAGGTCGTGCCCCTGGCAACGACTCCGGCCGGCTACTGCCGGGCCATGGCGATGCGGTAGCGCTCCTCGGCCGTGACCATGTGGTCGAAGTCCTGGGCGGCGTCACCGAGGTCGATCTGCACCCACCGCACCGTGCCGTCGAAGGTGACCGTGGAGCGGTCGAGGTCGTCGGTGACCCCGGTCGCGGTGTCGGTCCCGATGTCGGTCGTCTCGTCTGCGGAGAAGACCCCCGGCACCGTCGCTGTGACGGTGCCGCCGGCGACCTCGGCGCCATCGACGTAGAGGGTCACGGTGCCGCCTTTGCCCGGGCCGCCTCCCTCGTAGTCGAACTCCATGCGGACTTGATGCTCGCCCTCGGGGACGGGCTCTGCGCCGATCATCTTGAAGCGTTCGAGGCCGAAGAGGTTGTAGCAGTAGGCAGGGAGTCCGTCGGTCGTGAGGTACACCGTCCAGCCGCCGTAGCGCCCGCCTTGTGCGATCAAAACACCGGAGCCACCGCCCGCTGGCACGTCGACCTGGCAGGTCACCGCGTGGGACTTGTTCTTGATGTTGACGACGCTGCTCTCGCTGAGTCGACCCATCCCGCCGTATAGCAGCTGGGTTCGGCCGCGGATGAGCTGCGGACGGCCCGCGCGGTCGGGATCGAACCGTTCGGCCCGGCGGTCATCGAGTGGCAGCGCGTTGTGGCGGGCGGCCTCGATCAGGAACAGCTCCTGGAGACGCCGCAACTGGTCGGGGTTCTCCGCGGAGATGTCGTTCGACTGGGTCCAGTCGCCGGGCGCGTACAGCTCCCACACGTCGTCGTGGACATCGGGGTTCGGTGTCGACATGTCCCATGGGGTGCTGTGCCGGGTGACCGCGGTCCATCCCTTGTGGTAGACGCCGCGGTTCACGAACATCTCGAAGTACTGGGTCTCGTGGATCTCGGCGTGCCCGGCATCGTCGAAGGTGTCGTTGAGCGCGTACCCCTCGTACGGATGCTGGTCGAAACCGTTGACCGCGACCGGTTCGGGAATGCCGGCCGCGCGAAGCACCGTCGGCGCGATGTCGATGACGTGACCGAACTGGTGCCGGATCTCGTTCGCAGCACCGATGCCGTTGGGCCAGTGGACGATGGTGCCGTTGCGGGTCCCGCCCCAGTGCGACGCGACCTGCTTGGTCCACTGGTACGGCGTGCACATCGCGTGCGCCCAACCGACCGCGTAGTGGTTGAACGCGTCGGGGGTCCCGAACCGGTCGATCTGTTCGCGCATGAAGTCGGTCGTCTCGAGCTCGGGGACGCCGTTGAGCACCAGCATCTCGTTGAACGTGCCGCGCAGCGTTCCCTCGGCCGAGGCGCCGTTGTCACCCACCAGGTAGAAGATCAACGTGTCGTCGAGCACCTCCATCTCCTCGAGGGCATCGATGAGCCGACCGAGATGGTGGTCGGTGTGTTCGAGGAACCCTGCATACACCTCCATCTGTCGGGCCAGGATCGGCTTGAGGTCGTCGTCCATGTCGTCCCACGCCGGGATCGCGTCGGGTCGGTCGGTCAACACGGCGTCGGGTCCGACGACCCCCAGTTCCTGCTGGCGGGCGAAGATCGCCTCGCGTGTCGCGTCCCACCCCTGGTCGAACAGGCCCGCGTACTTGTCCGACCACTCGGGCGGGACGTGGTGCGGGGCGTGCGTCGCTCCCGGCGCCCAGTACATGAAGAACGGCTTGTCGGGCATCAGCGCCTTCTGCTGTCGGACCCAGCCGATCGACCGGTCCGTCATGTCCTCGGTGAAGTGATACCCCTCCTCGGGAGTCTTCTCCGGTTCGACCGGAACCGTGTCGTGATAGATCGCCGGCGCGTACTGGTTCGTCTCACCACCGATGAAGCCATAGAAGTGTTCGAAGCCCGAACCGGTCGGCCACCGGTCGTGCGGTCCCATCGGCGAGCTCTCCCAGGGCGGCACCTCGTGACACTTTCCGAACTGGGCGGTCGAGTACCCATTGAGACGCAGCGTCTCGGCGAGCGGGGCACAATCCTGAGGACGCACCGAGGTCTGACCAGGTGCGCTTGTCGCGAGCTCGGTGATCGCACCCATGTTGACCGTGTGGTGGTTCCGGCCTGTCAGCAGCGCGGCGCGCGTCGGAGCGCACAACGCCGTCGTGTGGAAGCGCGTGTAGCGCAGTCCCGAATCAGCGAGGCGATCGGCGGTCGGCGTGTCGATCAGGCCGCCGAACGTCTGCGAGGCCCCGAACCCGACATCGTCGAGGAGCACGAGCAACACGTTCGGGGCGCCCGCAGGCGGACGTATCGGATCGATGCTCGGAAACGTCGAGTCCGGATCGTGAGCGTCTAGCATCGCGGTCGCTCGGCGCTGTCGCTCCGGAATCGGTAGAACGACTCGGCGAGCATCGCGCGATCCGGACGTGTCCACGCCGACCTTGCCGCTGGAATCATCTGACATCGAACTCTCCTCGCTCGCAAACGGCCTACAGCGTCGCGCAACCACGAACGTCACCTATGCAAGGTGAGGACATCGCGATGTCGTCGGGGTCGATCGGCACGTCAGTTGCGGTGGGGGTACAGCAGGATCTTGCCGCACTGCTGGGTGGCCGAGACCTTCAGGGCCGCTTCGACCTCTGACATCGGGAATTCGTGCGTCACGACGACGTCCCACATCTGCTGGACCTCCCGGTTGCGCAGCATCCGGATGATCCCCGGACGGTCCTTTCGGCGTGAGTCGATGGTCCCTGTGATCCGGAGGTTCTTCTCGGCGATCGAGACGTACGGATCGACTCGCAGATTGCGGTCGGGGTTGCGCAGGTTCTCCTGGATGTAGAGCACACCGTCGTGGCGAACCAGGTCGATCTCAATGTTGAGGATCTCCTCCCGGCTCGTGAAGTCGGCGATCTTGTCCGGCCCGATCCCGTCGGTGAGCTCGAAGACGCGGTCGGTCCACGACCGGTCGCGCATGTCGACCACGTGCAGGTCCGGGGTGCCGCCTCTGGCTTCGCCGATCTTGCGAACCGTCTCGAAGTGGAAGTCGTCGTCGGCAGCGACGATCATCTGCGCGCCGCGGAACAGCCCGACGATGACGTGCGAGAGCGAGAACTGGCGTTGACCGGTGCCCACGAGCAGGACGCGATCTCCGGCGGCGACCTCCATGAACTCCTGCGCGCAGTAGGCCATGCCGATCGAGCACTCGGCGGCGATCGCGTAGCGGAAGTCGAGATCGTCGGGGAGCAAGGTGCAGATCCCCTCGTCGGCCAGCCGGTACTGCCCGAACGCGGCCCAGCCCGACTGCGAGTCGTTCTTGCGCTCGACCGGCGCCAGACCCTCGACGAAGAACTCGGGGACGGTCGTACTCGATCCGGCGCGGACCCCGCCCGACAGGCTCGCGCAGTGTGCCTGGGAGAGCCCGTTCTGGCAGGCGTAGCAGCGGCCGCAGTATGCCCCGTGGGAGATCAGCACCCGATCACCGGGCCGGTAGATGCGCGACTCCGGTGCCTCGAGGACCGTCCCCACCCCCTCATGGCCCATCCCGTACAACGGCGAGTCGAACCACTCGTGGACGTGATCGGTGTACATCCGATCGTCGACACAGACCGCCGCGATCTCCGTCTTCACCAGCACCGAGCCGGGCTTCACGCACGGGTACGGCCGCTCGACCAGCCGCACCGTGTAGGCCTCCGGAACGGTGACGATCGTGTTCGTCTCTGCTGAGGGCATAGTGGTGACTGCTTTCGCTGCTCAGCCGGCGACGTCGTCGAAGTCGGCTACACGGTTGACGGTGGGATAGGTGTAGGTGCCGTCGAAGAAGGACGCGGCCGCCCCGTAGGCGCGGAAGTATGGGAACCAGCCGCGGCCGGGGATGGTCTGGACGTGGTTGGCCTCCCATCCGCTTGGCGGTGGTTCGGGGCTGAGGAGCATCCAGTACGAGCCGTCGTCGTTGGTGCGCAGGCCGGGGGTGCGGCTGCCGACGGTCGCCTTGCCACCGGCTGCCCCGTCGCGGTTGTCGATCACGCAGCGCGTGTCGGCGTCATAGATGACGACCGACCAGAACAGCTCGGCCGGCACCGGGCCGTTGATGCGGATCACGTAGCTGTCGCCGCCGTGCAGCCGGACGCCGTCTTCGTCTTCGAACTTGCCGATGTAGGCCTGGGCCTTGCCGGGGGTGGGGATGGTCATCGCCGGCGAGGTCGTGACCGCCTCGTAGCAGTAGCGGGCGCGGGGATCGAAGATGTCGTAGTGGCCCATCCGCTGAGCGCTCTTCATGCCGTCGCCCCAGTCGCCGCCGAGGATCAGCCGCCAGTTGTTCTGCCGCAGGACCCCTCCGAGGCGTTCGGCGTAGACGAGGGTCTTGGCCATCAGCTCACCGACCCTGGCGCCGTCCTCGAGGATCGCCCGTTGACGGTCGCTCGGTGCGAACGGTTGGCCCTTCTCAATGCCCAGCGTGCGAAGCCAGTACATGAACAGCCGGTCCCGCTCGGCGACGACCTCGTCGTTGATGCCTCGGTGCAGCATCTCCCAGAACGCCAGGCCGCGAGGCTGGTACTGGGCGGTGAACAGGTCCCCGCCGTCGATGATCGTGAGCGTCGGCTCACCGCCGTGGTTGTAGAGCTGGATTCGGCTGACGAGCTCGGCCACCTCCTCGTCGTCACCGAGGGCCCGCAGCACGAAGAACACCCGGTCGGACGCGATGTGATGCACGAGCTGATCATCGGCCGGCCCGGGAATCGCGGCCGCCGGCGTGTTGGGACCGACGATGACGTGGGTGCCCCCGCGGCCGGCGTTCGGACCGAAGATGCCGACGTCGCTGGGGCTCTGCTGCCACATGTCGACAATCATCCCGACCATCAACCCCTCCGGGATCACCAACACGGTCGCCGCGTCGCGGGTATCGGACAAACCGAAGAAGTAGTCGGTCGACTCGTTCGCCGTGAGGATCCCGCGCCGGGCGTTGAACGTCGTCACCGACACCAACACGTTGTCGCCGAAGCTCGGGTAGTTCGACTCGTAGGCCACCCGCCACCGCGTCATCCCCACCAGCGGGACACCCCACAGGTACAGCTGCGCCGCCCGCTGATGGTCCATCAGGTCGTAGATCCGGTCCGCCGCTTCCTTCGTCGGAAAGCTGTGGTCGAGCTCGAACGGTCCGAAGAACGTCTCGACGGTCCCCGAGACCGGCAGCGCGGCCTGAAACTCCTCCTCGCTCTGCTGCGTGACCTTCGGTGTGGTGTCGCTCATTCTCCCCTCTCCAACGTCCGAGGTCTCCGTGCAATCAACAGTACGGCGAGCGCCGAGCAAGCCACATCACCCGCTCCGGGGGAGGACCAGGCCGGCGGGAGATTGTGTCAGCAGCCAC
>JAHELV010000058.1:0-4932 GCA_024644015.1 Nitriliruptorales bacterium | reverse complement strand
CGCGTGCCGTCCCATCGCCGCCGCCGGTGATGTCCTCGTCGCCGTCGGGGGTGACCGCCATCGCCCTGACCGGACCAGGATGTCCGGCGAACGCCGGCAGCACGCTGATGCCTTCAGCAGCCATGTCTCGAGTTGCCGACACCTTCGGGTTCGCTCTCTCCAAGGTCTCCGGAGCATGTGGGGTTGCTGCGACCGACCGAACGGTCCGACGGCGGTGGCCTTTGCCAGGTCCATCGACGGCCCGCATCTCACGCCGACCAGAAGCACTGGGAGGCCGGGCAGTAGGGGCTCGACGCGACAGGGTGCTACCCGGCGGCTTCACCCTTTTCGGGTGGTTCGATCTCGCCCTCGGCCGTATAGGGTTCCCGGCATCAGACTTGGTGAGGATCGATTGAACGCCGTGTCGTGACGGTCCTGTGGCCAGAGAGGAGTCGATCGATGCGTGCGTACCCAAGCGACAAGGACGGTGACCTCTCATGAAGAACATCCGCTTCGACGTAGATGGCAGCCCGCGTTGCTGGAAATGCGGATCGAAGGGGTTCACGCAGAAGCGGACGTTTCGATCGAAGGTGCTGGGCCTCGGAGTCGGCTCGTTGATAACGAAGAAGAAGATGAAGTGCCAGGTGTGCGGCGAGTACAACGACCCTGGCAAAGGCGCGCCCTACGACGGCCCGGCATCTCGCAAGTACCGGAAGAAGGAGGAGGCCGAACAGGAGGAGCGCGGCATCGCCTGACGTCGTAGCGGTCGTCGACCAGCCCACTCGAACTGGTCGACGACCGCTACGACGACCTCCTCGGAAGTCTCTCAGCCCTCAAGGCGGTGTGGCCCCCGAGGCGGTGTCCGCCGGCGGTTACGCCGTGGCATCCCCCTCTCCGCCCTCTCCCTTCCGGTTGGAGATCTCTCCGCCGACCTCGGAAAAGGTCGCGCCGATGGCATCGATGACCGATGTCGCACTCGCACGTGCGCGTTCCTTGAGGCGGGGGTCCTTGGCGGATCCCACGACCGTTTCGAGGCTCTGCTTGAGCTTGCTCACTGCGGCGTCGAGCTGCTCCTGCGTGACTGCGGGATCTGCCTCGTCCTCGTCGGCTGCCTGCTCCTAGAAGTGCTGCTTGAACAGCGATCCGAGGGCCCCGAACTGCTCCCCTACTTCGTTCCACGCGTCGTCCATCTGCCCCCTGATCTTCCCTTCTCGATGCTTCCGGGTCCGACCGGGCTTCCGGGTCCGACCGGGGCTGATCCTAGGGAGCAACGCAGGACCCGTCCTCCCCCAGATCGGGTGAGGACGGGTCCGGCGTTTCTCCCGTAGCTTGAGCGCCACGGGCCGATCTGCAGCTGCGTTCGGCGGCTCATCATCGACGCCGAGCAAGGAGACAGGGACGATGTCGGACGAGACTCCTTACGATGTGGCCGGTGCCGTCGCCGAGATCGACGAGCGGCGTTCGCACCCGATCGTGGTGTGGCTGTTGATCGTCCTCGGCACGGTCGTGATGGTCCTGAGCACGCTCAACACCTGGGTCGAGCGCCGGTTGCTCGACACCGACACCTGGGTCGAGACGAGCACTGCGCTGCTCGATGACGACGACGTGCGCCACGAGTTGTCGGTCCGGCTGGTCAACGCGCTCTACGAGAACGTCGATGTCGGGATGGCGATCGACGAGAGGCTTCCCGAGCAGCTGCAGGGTCTCGGTGGCCCGCTGTCCGGTGTGCTGCGTGGCCCGTTGGTCGACAGCGCCGACACATTGCTCGAGAGCGGGCCGGCGCGGGCGGTCTGGAAGGAGGCCAATCGAACCGCACACGCGGGGGTCGTGGCGATCCTCGAAGACGACGTCGGCCAGAATCTGAGTACCTCCGAGGGCAAGGTCGTGATCGATCTCGGCGCGCTGCTGCAACAGGTCGGCGAGCAGATCGGCCTCCCTGAGACCGCGCTCGACGCCATCCCCGAAGACGCCGGCGTGTTCGAGGTCGTCGACTCCGACCGGTTGGCGGCAGCCCAGAACGCGGTGAGAGCGATCAAGCTCCTGAGCGCCGTGACCTTCGTCCTGGTCCTCCTCCTCTACGGCGGAGCAATCTACCTTGCCCGCAACTGGCGGCGCTCAGCCTTCCGCAACGTCGGGTTCGCGACCGCGTTGGGCGGCTTCGTCGTCCTGGTCGCGCTCCGATGGGGCATCGGCTTCATCGCCAACCTCCCCGACACACCGGGGGGCCGCGCCGCAACCGACTCCATCGTCACGATCGGCACGGCACTTCTGCGGCAGCTTGCGTGGTCAGAGGTCCTGATCGGCCTGCTGATCGCCCTGGTCGCGTCGCTCGTCGGGCCAGCCCGATACGCCAGATGGGTGCGTCAGTACACCGCGAAGGGCTTCCGGCGCGCCCCGGTGGCGATGTGGATCGGTCTCGCCGTGTTGTCCCTCACCGTGCTCGTTTGGTCGCCCTTCTCCGCAGCTGGCAACTGGCTGACGGTCGTGATCGTCCTGATCCTCGTGGTCGTTGGCATCGAGGCGATCCGAAGGACGTCGCTCGCAGAGGAGGCGCCACTCCCCGTCGAGGAGACGGACGCTCAACCGGTCAAGTACTGACCAAGCCGTCGCTGTCGCGTCGGCCGACTCCGGCGCCGACGCGACGTGCTACCTCATGTCGGCGCCGATGATGGGATCTTCGACTTCTCCACCGCACCCTTCCACGGCAGCCTCGGCGCCAACCCACCCGGTACACCAGTCAGGGCCGTCGCCGCATTCTCCTGATCCTGGGAACTGCGGTGTTGTGGGGTGAGCCACCCACGCTTGGCCGCGTAGCCCCCGATCGCGCGCGCTCGAGAATCCCGCTGCCGTGGCCGATCTCCGTGCGCGGGTACGGCCCCTGCCGGGAACTCGACAATCCAGATGGCTAGCCCGAGGGACTGCACCGCCACAGGCTCGGCGGTGCGGTCTTTGGCGCATACCATCGCCGCTCCGTGGGTCTGCACCGGTCGTTGGTGCAGTCCGGTGGCGTCTGTACCACGAGCTCGCGCTGGAGGAGGGCCGCAGCCTCGGCGACGACCCCAGAAGGTCGGCCAGTACCTCGTGGAGACCGCCGACCGAACACTCTTCTTCGCACCCAAGATCATCGCGCCGTCCCGACCGACGACGTCAAGCTCGTACGTCCTCGCCGCACACCCCCGCGGCTGTGGGCGCTCGAACTCGACCCGCCGGCGCTCCGTCGCGTCTCAGCAGCTACCGAAGAATCCCAACATCCCCTTGACCGGCCCCGTCCCTTCAGGGATGGACCCCACCTGCGCTGCCGCCATCGGCGGGTTACCAACACAGGTGGCAGCCTGCGTGGGCGAGGCTACGCCGGTCCCAACGACGGGCGACGTCGCCCATGATCAGCAAGGCTATGTGCTGTCGCGGATCACGCTCGTCCGCACCCCGCTGATCATTGTTGTTGGGGATCGTAGATGACCGCAATGGAGATAGCGGTCGCTCACTGGCTTCCACGCATCTCGTTGCGGACATCAAACACGCCACCACAGCATCACCCGCTTTGGGTGATGTTGTGGTGGCGGTGACGGGCGTATCGTCGCCCGTGACGCCGAGAAGATCATGCAGCTCACGTCCTGCACCGGACAGGAGTCACGCGATGGGCACGTACACAACCGACAAGGACTACGACCTGATCGTCGCGGTGATGGACGGACGGGGGAAGGCTGACGAGTTCTTCGACATGATGAAGTCCCATGAGAGCCGTGGAGCGTTCCACGTCAAGGAGGCGGCGACGTTCGCACGCGACGACTACGGCAAGATCAGGCTCAACAACAAGGGCTACGTCGCCGGCTGGAAAGGCGGGGCGATCGGGCTCGGCGTCGGCATCCTCTTGGGGGGACCCCTCGGGTTCGCCGCAGCCGGTGCGGCGATCGGGTACCTGCGTGGGAACGAACGGCGCGAGCTCCGCGACAGGATCAACACCAAGCTCGGGCTCGAGCAGTCGGCGATCGCCCTCATGCTCGAGGACCCGATCGACTGGGACGTCGTCCGCGAGGTCGGGAGCACCTTCGACGCCGAGCTGCTCTATGCCGAGCTCCGCGGCGAAGCGCTCAGGAAGGCCGAGGAACTCGCCGACGACGAGGATGTCCAGAAGGCCTTCGAGGAGGAGTTTGGAGAGGTCGTCGCCGAGTAGCCCCGGCTCCGCTGGACGCTCATGGCGCTGACAGCTGGCCGGCCACCAGCTAATGGTTTTTTTCAATGCTCGCCCGGGCCGGTGGGCGAGGAACACAAGGTTAATGGAAGTAACTCATGAACGGTGAACGTAAGGACAAGCGAGGTTAAACAATGAGTCACAGAAGTTTCCAAGAGGCAATCAGAGACCGCCTTCAATCAGGATTTGCTGAATGGAACAGTGGTTATGACGCTTGGCTGGAATGGTGTGAGACGCTCTATGAGCCGGATGCTATCTATAACATCGGCATGAAGGACGGCCTCAAGCGTCTAACTCTTCAAGAGTACAAGGATATGATGGGCCAATTCTTCCAGGCCTTCGATATCGAACTGGGCGAATTCTACAACATGCTTGTTCAAGACGACTGGTGCGCGATTCGCTACAATGTCTTCATCACGAACAAGCAAACGGGCGAGAAGATTGAACAAATGTCTATGGAATTTGTTCAGTTCAAGGACAATCCGGAGCCGATCGGTGCCAGAGTCATCGAAGGTTTCGCTCTTTCCGATATGCCCCTTTCCTAGTCTAAACTTGGGCACCTTTCCAATAGAATTTGTATTCCGCACTTCTCTCCACATGCAGAAGCGCTTCGGCGCCACCGGCAGTGGCAGGATGTACCAGGTCAAGTCCTGGCGCGGCTCGGCCTGCGCTGCTACCCGACACTGCACGACCTCCCCGAGCCACCGGACATCATCGATCTTCCGCTGGGGTCATCTCGTCGAAGCGGCGGCTGCCGCTGT
>JAHELV010000107.1 GCA_024644015.1 Nitriliruptorales bacterium | reverse complement strand
ATGAACACCCCTGCTGCGCGCATGACAAACGACGTCGATCGCATCAGAAACAACACTAGAGTGCGCCCGCCGCACGGGCAGCACCGGCACCTGTACGGCTGGCGAGGTCACACCCCCATGGACAACGCTGCATACATCGGCTAACGGCCGTGCGAGGATGTGCGTCGGCAGGCTCAGGCTGCACGAATCGAGGAACGGTGCGCTTTCTGGAAGGGCACAGCCCGCAACACGATTTGACGTTCGATGACGTGTTCCTGCTGCCGAACCGCTCGGCGGTGAGCTCTCGTCTGGACGTCGATCTGTCCACCGTCGACGGCAGCGGCACGACGCTCCCGCTGGTGGCCGCCAACATGACCGCGGTGTCGGGGCGGCGGATGGCGGAGACCGTCGCGCGGCGCGGTGCGTTGGCGGTCATCCCGCAGGACATCCCCGGCGAGGTCGTCACCGACGTCGTCGCGTCGCTCAAGCGACGCCACCCCGTGTACGACACCCCGATCACGCTGGAGCGCCACGACACCGTCGGGGCGGCGCTCGCGCTGCTGCCCAAACGCGCGCACGGCGCAGTCATCGTGACCGAGGCCGGCGCTCCGGTCGGTGTCGTGACGGACGCCGACTGTCGCGACGTCGACCGGTTCACGCAGCTCGGCACGGTGATGTCGACGAACGTCGTGACGCTGCCGGACACCATCGAGCCCGCGGAGGCCTTCCGCGTCCTTGATGACGCCCGCCGTCGTGTGGCGCCGGTCGTCGACGCCACCGGCCGGCTGGTTGGGATCATGACCCGCGCCGGCGCCGTGCGGTCGACCCTGTACACCCCCGCGCTCGACAGTGACGGGCGGCTGCGGGTGGCGGCGGCGACGGGGATCAGCGACGGGACGGCTGAGCGGGCGAAGGTGCTGCTCGACGCCGGTGTCGATGTCCTGGTGATCGACACTGCGCACGGTCACCAGGAGCGGATGCTGGCGATCCTCGCCGAGGTGCGCAGCATGGACCCGCGGGTTCCGGTCGTCGCCGGCAATGTCGTGACCGTCGCAGGCGTCCGCGACCTGCGTTCGGCGGGCGCCGACATCGTGAAGGTCGGCGTGGGCCCCGGCGCCATGTGCACGACACGGGTGACCACCGGTGTCGGCCGCCCGCAGTTCTCGGCCATCGCCGAGTGCGCGGCCGAGGCCCGGCGGCTGGGCGCGCACATCTGGGCTGACGGTGGCGTGCGCACGCCTCGTGACGTCGCGCTCGCGCTGGCTGCCGGCGCGAGCAATGTGATGATCGGCTCCTGGTTCGTCGGCACGCACGAGTCGCCCGGGGATCTCGAGCACGATCCCGACGGACGTCCGTACAAGCTCAGCTTCGGCATGGCGTCGGCCCGCGCGGTCGAGCGCCGAACGGTCGGCGAGGACCCTCTGCAGCGGGCGCGCAAACAGTTCTTCGACGAGGGCATCTCGTCGGCCCGCATGTACCTGGACCCGCAGCAGCCCGGTGTCGAGGGCCTGATCGACGCGATCGCCGCGGGCGTGCGGAGTGCGTGCTCCTATGCGGGAGCCGCCACGCTCGAGCAGTTGTACGACCGTGCGGTCATCGGCGTCCAGACCCGCTCGGGGTTCAGCGAGGGCCACGCGCTCCCGCGCGGCTGGTGATGGATAGGCGCCGTCGCGTTGCGGGTAGCGTCGCACTGCCCCGCTGAAGGACCGCCGACGATGATCGCCGCAACGCTGCAGGCGCAGCTGGACCATGTTGCGGTCGCCGTCGACGACCTCGATCGCGCGTTGGCGTACTGGGGCGACACGGTCGGCGGGGGATTCGTCGCCCGGGAGTCCAACGACAGCTTCGACAGCGCGCAGGTCCGATTCGCCGGTGGTGGCAAGCTGGAGGTGCTGGCCGCACCCGCAGGGGCGGCTGAACGCGGGTTCGTCGAGCGGTTCCTCGAGCGCTTCGGTCCCGTGATCCACCATGTGACGCTGACGGTGCCCGACATCGGTGAGGCGATCGACACGGTGCGTGCCGGCGGGTACGACGTCGTGGACGTCCACACCGCCGGCGCCTACTGGCGCGAGGGCTTCCTGCGGCCCAGCCAGGTCGGCGGTCTGATCGTGCAGGTCGCGTGGACCGCCGAGAACGACGACGGCTGGGCACGCCGGCTCGGTCTCGTGCCGCAACCCCCGGCGGCTTTCGCGCCACGACTGCTGGGCCCCACGCTCGCCCATCCCGACCTGTCCGCGGCGCGAGCACTGTGGACGCTGCTGGGTGCCGACGTCGACGGGACCGACGACCGTCTGGTCTGCCGGTGGGCGGACAGCGTTCTCGACATCGTCATCGAACGCGGTGATGACGCGGGCCCGGTCAACTTGCGGTTCGACGGACCGGTGCCGCCTGCACCGACCGCCGTCCGGGCACCACCGGCCGACGAGCGCTGACGGTGGCACGACGGCGGACCGCGCCCCGGACGGCGCGTGCGCCGCCCGGGTGGGTCCCTGCCGTCACGTCCTGTGGCCGGTCGGTGCGACTGGCTGCGATGCCGCCCGGATGCGGTGCTCGAGCTCGGCGGTCGGGAGCATGAACCAGTGCCGTGCGACGCAGCGGACAGTGGCATGCTCAATAGGACCATCGGTGCTTTCGAGAACCGCGCGGCGCTCGATCTCCGCCGCGGCGCCGCACTGCGGGCAGCGTGTGAGCTGGACAGCCGGCAGTCGCTTGGTGGCACTCATCTCGATCACGCTCTCGTGTGAGCCGGTGGCTCGGGCGGCGTGACCGCCCGTGCTCTGATGCATCACCAGAGCGACGCGGGCGCGATCTGATAGGGGATTTGGCGAGCCTTCTTCGGCGGGTCCGCGAGCTGGGACGTCTGGTGGCGGGCCGATGCCCGCTTCGTCACTCCTCGAGCGCCTGCAGTTCGTGCTCCTGGGCACGCAGTTCGTCGCCGAGGGCCTTGGCCTCGCGATCGGTGTCGGCGGATCGGGCCCGGGCCTGGTCGGCCCGCGCCGCGAGCTCGTCGGCCTCTGCCCGCAGCCGTCGCGCCGTGTCCTCAGCGACCTGCGCGGTCTGCTCTGCGCCCGCCGCTCTGGCGGCGGCCCTGGTTGCTTCGGCCGCCGCACGCGCCGCGGTCGCCTGCGCGTCCGTCAACCGACGGCGTGCGTCGGCAACCGCCCGCATCGCGGTGCGGCGGGCGACCGCCGCCCGCTCCCTGCGGTCATCGCCGTCGACAGACGCCTTCTCCGGCGCAGCCTCCGCGTCGGCGTCGGCTGCAAAGACGGTCAGACCCTCGAGGGCCCCGAAGCTGGACGAGACTGGCAGCATCTGGGACAGTCGCGCCCGGCCGACGGTCGCGGCGGCGTCCTCGTCGGCCGAGGCGGCGTCGAACGTCGCGACGATGTCGCCCCGGTGGCTGTCGGCGGCGATGCCGCGCTCGACGAGGAAGTCCGTCGCCAGCTGCGCGAGCTGCTCGATCTGTGAGCGCCGCGCCCGCGTCGCGTCGCGCATTCCGCTCGCCCGCACCCCGGACAACGCCCGGCGTTGTTCGCGGCGTACCTGATCGCCGGTGTCGATCAGTTCGTCGAAGTCGCGTCGGTGTGCGCGGACCGTCTGGTTGATCGCCCATGCGCCGACCGTGGGACGGCGCAGCTTGGCCACTGCGGCCGCGAGATCTCGCTCGCCGGCGCCGCGCAGGTCGCGCACCAGCGAGTTGCGCGCCGCCGTGAACTTCTCCGGAGCGAGCGTGAACAGCTCGTCGATTCGACGATCGCTGTCCGCTGGGTCCGTCACGGCGCCTCCGGCAGGCTCGGTCGCAGCGTAACGCGGACGAGCGACGGTGCCACACTTGCGGCTATCGTGCCCGGGTATCGTGCGGGGGATCCGTCACGCAGCGGGGGAGCATCAGAGGGAGCATCAGATGGACGTCGTGATCGCCGGTGGGCATGGACAGATCGCGCTGCACCTGAGTCGTCTGCTGTCCGAGCGCGGCGACACGGCGCGCGGCATCATCCGGTCCGAGGCACAGCGCCACGACCTCGACGAGGTCGGTGCCCGCGCGGTTGTGCTCGACCTCGAGCGGACCCCGGTCGCCGAACTGGTCGACGCCGTCAGCGGCGCGGACGCTGTCGTGTTCGCCGCCGGTGCCGGGCCCGGTAGCGGCGCCGCGCGCAAGGAGTCGGTCGACTACGAGGCGGCGGTCAAGCTGCGCGACGCGGCACAGCGTGCCGGTGTCGGTCGTTACATCATGATCAGCGCGATGGGCACCGACCACCCGCCCGGCGGCGACGACGTGTTCGCGGTGTACCTGCGCGCCAAGGCGCGCGCCGATCATGCGGTGATGGACAGCGATCTGGCGTGGACGATCGTGCGACCGGGTCGGCTGACCGACGACGCCGGGACCGGCAGGGTGACCCTCGCACGCCACGTGGCCCGCGGGCGGATCCCTCGCGAGGACGTCGCGTCGGTCGTCGCCGCGGCACTTGACGACGAGCGCTCGGCGGGGCACATCGTCGAGGTCGTCAGCGGCGACACACCGATCGCCGAGGCGCTGGCCTCAGCAGCCGGATAGGAGCGCGTATGTGCCGGAGCATCCAGCAGCTACGTGGCGCCGAGCCGCCGGCGACCGCGTCGGAGATCCACGACGCCGCGCTGCAGTACGTACGCAAGATCAGTGGGTATCGCGTGCCGTCGCAGGCGAATGCCGCCGTCTTCGAGGAGGCCGTCCGCGAAATCGCCGACGCGACCTCCACGCTGCTCGGCGGGCTGGTCGTACCGTCGAACTCGAAGACCGCCGTGCCGGTGCAGCGCCGCCTGCGCGAAGCCCAACGCTGATCACGTTGCGGTCAGGAACCGAGCACCGTCGTGCGGTGCCGGACCGTCGTGCGGCGCCTGACCCGGGCGTCAGCTGAACGGCGTCCTCGGCCGCACGGGGTCGTGCGGTGCCGGACCGTCGTGCGATGCCGGAGCCGGGCGTCAGCTGAACGGCGTCCTCGGCCGCTCCTGCCGCTCGCCGTCGACGTAGAGGTCGACGCGCTCGTTGTAGAAGCAGACGTACCCGGCGATCTCGACGCTCTCCAGCGCCGGGTTGCGGTACCACCACACGGCGTTGTCGTATATGGCGCCGTCGACGGTCACCGAGTAATACTCGGCGGTGCCCTTGTACGGGCAGTGTGTCGTGTGCGGCGTGGGCGTCAGCAGGTCCATCCGCACATCGGTCTTGGGCAGGTAGTAGCGGGTCGGTAGGCCGGTCTCGAACAGCAGCCGTGGCCGATGGCTGTCGGCGACCGTGACCCCGTCGACCTCGACGCGGACGTGACGCGAACTGGCTAGGACGTCGACTCGTTTGTACGGGTCGCGAGGGTGGACGTAGACCTGCTCGTCCTCCTCGAACCAGGCATCCATCGCCTCCCAGTCGAACCGCACCATGCCTACAAGGCCGTCGATCTCGGCGTCGCGGTAGACCAGCGCCGCCCGCTCGGCCCGCCGGTCGCCGACGATGACGTGGTGGACCGCCGCATCACCGCGGCTGGGGGAGTGATCGGTCGTGCCGGTGTCCTCGAGGACGTCGTCTCGCACGTCGTCCAGCGGAATGTAGTAGGCCGGGTAGTAGGGGTGCTCCCACACCAGCTTGACGCCGGTCGTGTCGGCGACGTACGCACCGGCGAACAGCACGCGTACGCGTTTGGGTCCGTCCTCGACGCGGACCCGGCCG
>JAHELV010000106.1:2494-5720 GCA_024644015.1 Nitriliruptorales bacterium | reverse complement strand
GGGTGCGTCGTCGCGCCGGTCTGGTACAGCCCGGGGATCGGCATGCGGTGCTGGGCCCAGCCCGCAGCGGGCCGCAGCGCGCCGGACTGCGCCGGTCCCATGTCGCCGCCGTGGCAGGTGCCGTGCCAGTTGTGCGCGTTCATGCGCTCGAGGTCCAGCGGCGTCTTGATGGCCGCGTCCAGCAGCACGTCGTCGGACAGGTTCGGCGCGTAGCGGCGCAGCTGCGCGAGGTTGGCCGCGCTGACGTCGGGACCGATGTGGTCCCAGCGCTGCGCACCGCCGGGCAGCTCGTAGGGCTGGAAGCCGATCACCTTCAACGTGTGGTTGCCATCGGGCGCACGTGCCGGGTCGGCGACCGACGGGCACAGCACCAGCAACGGGGGGTCGTCGACGGTCGCCTCGCCCCGCGCCACCTGCGCGCCGGCTGCGATCATGCGCTCTGCCGACACCGGGATGCCGACGGCGACCGGCGTCACATCGCCGTCGTCGGTGGCGAACCGCGGCGGCTCGGTCGTCGCGTAGTGCGTGACGAACATCGCCACGCCGGGCTGCCACGATCCGACACCCTCGACGAAGTCGTCGTCCCACGCCGACCGCGGCGCCATGTCGAGCAGGTGCTTGACGTGCACGGTCGACAGCACCGCCCGCCGTGCCCGATGTTCGGCACCGTCTTCGGTGCGCACGCCCACGCAGCGCCCGCCGGACAGCACCAGTTCGGTCACCCGACTGTCGGTCACGATGTGTCCGCCGTGGTCGACGATGCACCGCGCCAGCGCGGCCGGCAGCGCGCCCGACCCGCCCCGCGGCAGGATCCACGAGTGCTGCTGGCGCCCGAATGGCAGCGAGTACGCCAGCGGCGCGGTGCCGGCGCGGTCGACCGGCTGCATCGTCAGGAACGC
This sequence comes from Nitriliruptorales bacterium, assembly GCA_024644015.1. GTDB lineage: Bacteria > Actinomycetota > Nitriliruptoria > Euzebyales > JAHELV01 > JAHELV01. Next base: position 4,821 of record JAHELV010000106.1, on the reverse strand, counting down.
CATGAACGCCATGAACGCCCGGCTGCGCGGATCGGCGAACGTCTCGCGGATCAGCTCCCACGCGCTGCGGTGGATGGTCCGCCGCCACCGCGCGCCCTCGGGTACCGCGGCGAGCCGGTCGTCGAGCCCCGGGCCGTACCCGATCGGGGTGTAGCGGTAGCCCCCGAACGCCTGCTTGACGCGGTCGTAGTCGGCGATCATGCGACGGTAGGCGGTGGCGTCGGCGGCCGAGAACCGCGCGAACTGCTCGCAGGTCGCGCCGAGGTCGCGCCACATCGTGAGCGCCGATCCGTCCGGGAACGGCACGTGCACCACCGGATCGGGCCGGATGTACGTCAATCCGTAGTCGGCCAGCAGCCGCAGCTCGTCGTCGCGGATGGTGGGGCTGGACTGCAGCAGGTTGTGGGCGGTCGAGCACGAGTCGTGGCGGAAGCCGGGCAGCGTCAACTCCTCGGTGGCGGTGTTGCCGCCGATCGTCTCGCGGGCCTCGAGCACCAGGCACCGCAGGCCCGCCCGCGCCAGGTACGCCGTCGCGACCAGGCTGTTGTGGCCCGCACCGGCGACGACGACGTCCCAGGGCGCCATGGCTACCGCACGATCTCGCCGAGCAGCCGCTCAATGTTGCCCCGCATGATCAGATCACGGTCCGCGTCGACGAGCCCGGGGATCGCCGACACCGTCGCAACGGGGTCAGGGTCACCCATCTCGAACGGATAGTCGCTGCCGAGCACCACCCGTTCGACGCCGGCGAACGCGATCAGGGCGGCCAGCGCCTGCGGATCGTGCAGCACCGTGTCGAAGTACAGCCGGTCCAGCGACTCGCGCGGCGGCGTCGACAGCATGGTGCCCGTCAGGTCAGGCTTCGCCACGTAGCCGCGCGCCATCCGCCCCGCCTGGTACGGCACGAAGCCGCCGCCGTGCACGACGCACACCCGCAGGTCGGGGTACCGCTCGAGCACACCGCCGTAGACCATGTGCCCCACCGCGATCGTCGTCTCGGCGGGGTTGCCGACCACGTTGGGCAGGAAGTGCCGGCGCACCCCGCGCCCGGCGAGCGAGTCGAGCGGGTGCAGCAGCACCAGGCAGCGCAGCTCCGCGGCCGCGGCCCAGAAGGGGTCGAGGTCGCGGTCATCCAGCTCGCGACCGTCGACGGTCGTCGCGATCTCGACGCCGACCATCCCCAGGTCGGTCACGGCCCGTCGCAACTCGGTCGCGGCCTGGGCGGGCGCCTGCAGCGGCACCGTGCACAACCCGTGGAACCGGTCGGGGGTGTCGGCGACCATCTCGGCCAGCGAGTCGTTGAACAGTCGCGCCACGCGGGTGCCCAGCCCGGTCGGCAGCGCGTACGACGTCAGATCGATCCAGCTCGACAGCAGCTGCACGGTCACGCCCGCCTTGTCCATCGCGACCAGCCGCGCATCGAGATCCGTCAACCCGGGGTGCAGCGGGATGCGGACCAACGAGCCCGCGATGACCAAGCGGCGCTGGGATTCGATGGTGACGATCTCGACGCGCAGGTCGGCGCCGCGCGTCTTCAGCGCGTCGACCACCGCGGCCGGGATGCAGTGGGCGTGCACGTCGTAGGTCATCCGTCGGCCCTTTCGTGCTGCAAGGGTCTGTAGCGTAGGTGGGCATGCGCCGCGGCACCAGCGAACTGGAACGATCGACGCGCCGGCTGCTGACCGGCGTCGGGCTCGCCGTGCTCGTCCTGTCGACCACGGCCTTCTTCCGTGTGCCCCTGCTGCCAGAGATCGGCAGCGAGCTGTCCATGTCGGCCGGACAGCTCGGCGTCATCACCAGCATGTTCGCGGTCGGGCGGCTGCTGACCGACCTGCCCGCGGGCCGGCTGCTCGACCGGATCGCGCCGACGACCCTGCTGTCGGGGGCTGCGATGCTGATGTTCATCGGCAGCCTGGCACTTGCGGCCGCCCCGGCGCCGGGCGCCGTGTATGCGGCCGCGTTCACACTCGGCATCTCGTCGGCCGTGACCAACGCGACCGGAATGCACGCGTTCTCGGTTGGAGTGCCGGCTCGCCGGCGGGGCACCGCGCTGGCCGTGTACACGACCGCGCTGCTCGGCGGCCAGGCCTTGGGGCCGCTGATCGGCGGCGGCATCGCGTCGGTCAGCTCGTGGCGGGTCGCCGAGGTGGTCGCCGGGCTCATCGGTCTCGTGCTCGCACTGGCGTTGCTGGCGCTGTGGCGACGGCTGCAGTCGAGCACCCAGGTTGCGGGCGGCGAGACCGCGCAGGCCCCGGAGCCCGATCCCACCGTCGACTCGGCCGATCCCGCCGTCGACCCGGCCGACCCCACCGTCGACCCGGCCGATC
>JAHELV010000106.1:0-2394 GCA_024644015.1 Nitriliruptorales bacterium | reverse complement strand
GCGGTGTCGTTCGCCATGTTCTTCTCGCTCGGCGCGATGCCGCAGACGCTGATCCCGGTGATCGGCGCCTCCGAGCTCGGCCTCGGTGTCGCGACGATCGGACTGGCGGTCGGCATCGGCGGGGGGTGCCGGCTCATCGGCGGCTTCATCGGCGGGACCATCGCCGACCGGGTGTCGCGTCGCGCGGCGCTGCTGCCGGGGCTGGCGCTGCAGGCGCTGGGAGTCGGACTGCTGATCGGCGGCGGGGTGGGATGGTGGCTGGCCGCCATCGTCGTGATGTCGCTGGCCTCGTGGAGCATCTCGACCGCCGCCGCCATCCTGGCGGACCTCGCGCCGCACGGCGGTCTGGGCCGGCGACTGGGAAGCTTCCGCTTCGTCGGCGACATCGGGCTGATCAGCGGGCCGCTGCTGGCCGGCCAGCTGTTCGAGATGGTAGGCAGGACCCCAACGACGCTGGTGGTCGTGGCGCTGCTGCTCGGCTCGGCCGCCTGGTGTGCGGTCAGCGTTCCCGAGACGCGGACATGACCCCGGTCACCGGGCGTCTCGCGGCAGGCCCGTCGACGCCCGTTCGACCAGCGAAGCGGGGAGGCGAAGCTGAACCGCCTCGGTGCTGCGCTCCCCGATCTCGTCGAGCACCAACTGGGCGGCGCGCAGGCCGATCTGGTAGTGGGGCACGCGGACCGTCGTGAGCGGCGGACACAGCTTGTCCGCGAAGAGCATGTCGTTGTAGCCCACGACCGATACGTCCGTGCCGACCGTCAGGTCGCGCTCCACGAGCACGTCGTAGCAGCCGAGGGCGATCAGATCGTTGGCCGCGACGACCGCCGTCACATCCGGACGCCGGGTGAGCAGCCGGTGGAACGCCTCGGCCCCGGGCGCCTCGCGGAACCAGTGGGCGAACTCGATCAGGTCGGCATCGACGTCGAGGCCGCAACGCGACATCGACTCGACGAAGCTGTCGTGGCGCGTCAGGCCGGTGGACGTCCGCTGCGGCCCACCGACATGCGCGATCCGCGTGTGGCCGAGGCCGACGAGGTGCTCGACCGCCAGGCGGATACCGTGCCGGTCGTCGCCGCTCACCGAGGACACCGACTGGTCGTCCATCGTTCGGTTGACCAGCACCATCGGCAGCCGGGCGGCGATCAGCTCGCGGATCGCGGGCGGCGGCTCGCGCTGCGCGGTCGCGAGGATCAGCCCGTCGATCCGCCGCCCCAGCAGGGCGCGGAGCACCGTACGTTCCTTGTCGGAGTCGTTGTCGGTGTTGGCCAGGATGACCGTGTACTCCGCTCTCTCGAGACCGTCCTCGATGCCGCGGACGATCGGCGGGAACAGCGGGTTGGTCAGGTCGGGCAGCAGCATCCCCACGGTGAACGTGCGGTTCGTCTTGAGGCCCCGCGCAAGCGTGTCCGGCCGGTAGCCCAGGCGGTCCGCGGCCTGCAGGACGCGATCCACGGTCTGGTCGTCGACGAGCGAGCGCGTCCGCTCGTTGATGGCACGTGATGCCGTGGAGGGGTGGACCCCCGCCTGCTCAGCGACATCACGCAACGTAACCCGACGTCCCAGCATGTGATCACATGCTAGCAAGCACCGCGTGCGTCCTGTCCATCTCTGCCACGCCGGCCGGGCTCTAGTATGACGGTGACAAGCAAACGATTGCACATGGCGGTGACGATGCGGCACCGGGCGGCGACCACGATCGACGAACCGGTCCTGCTGGGCCGGTACCCCGCCCGGTTCTCTCGGCGCGAGATGCAGCGGCGCCGCGCTGCGCTGCTCGCCCTGCTCGCCGAGCACGACCTCGGTCAACTCGTCGTCTACGGCGCCAACCGCACGGGCTCGGCGGTGGGCTGGCTCACCGGGTGGCCGACCACGCGGGAGGCGGCGGTTGTCGTCAGCGACGGCGCGCCCGACGTCCTGTACGTCCAGTTCCGCAACCACGTCCCCCAGGCGCGCGAGCTGGCCGACCCACAGGTGACGGTGCGGTGGGGCGGCGGGTCGACGCTCGACAGCGTCGCGGCCGAGGTGACGGCGCGCGGCCGCAGGGGTCGACCCGTCGGCGTGATCGGCCCACTGTCCCACCACCACGCGGCGCGGCTCGCCGACACGACCGGTCCGTTGGTGTCACTGGATTCCGCCTACACGGCGTTGCGCCTCGTCAAGTCGGCCGAGGAGCTCGACTGGCTGCGCGCCGGGGCGTGGCTGAGCGACCAGGCGATCGGCGCGCTCGCCGCCGGCCTGCGACCTGGCATCACCGAACGCGGAATCGTGGACATCGCCGAGCGCGCCTACGTACCGCGTGGCGGCACCACGCACATCTGCTACGTGGCGAGCACCCCCATGCACGCTCCCGAGCGCGGCGTGCCGGGACAGTTCCCGTCGCCGCGCGAGCTGCGG
>JAHELV010000057.1:5622-22743 GCA_024644015.1 Nitriliruptorales bacterium | reverse complement strand
CTCGACCGGCTCCGCGAGATCGCGCGGATCTCCGCGACGCCAGACGAGCTGCAGACGTCACTGACGACCGTCCTGGGACCCATTGGCAGGCTGCTGGGCGCGGACGCCGTCGAGTTCGTGATCCGGGACGCAGAACGTCATCCGGAGATGCGCCCGCGCTGGCGGCGCCGGGCTGACGACGAACGCCCACGAACCGACCACGGTGAGGACTCGACGATCAGCGGCCGACCCGCGCCGGACGATGACCCACCGTCACCTGGGGTGGACCGTGCTGGTCGACACGTCATCCATCTACCGTTGCGATCGACCCAAGGAGCGTACGGATCGATGACCGTCGAACGCTCCAGCTCTCCGTTCACCACCGACGAGTGCGCGGTCGCGGAGACGGTCGCCGCCGACATGGCCGAGCTCGTCCTGCGTCACGAGTTGCTCGCCGCGCTGCGCGATGCCGCCACCATCGACGAACGTCGTCGCATCGCACGCGATATGCACGACTCTGTCACCCAGACGATGTACGCGGTCAGCATGCTTGCAGAGGCCCTGCCGCAGACGTTGGACGACGACGACATGGGTCCGGCGCGGCAGGCAGCGCGGCAGATCCGCGATCTGTCGGTCACCGCGCTCGCCGAGCTTCGCGCGTTGCTCCTCGAACTACGTCCGCAGCGCATCGCGTCGATGACGGTGCCCGCGCTACTGCGCGATCAGGCGGACGCGGTCGCCAACAGGTTCAGCGTCGACGTGGACGTCGCTGTCGACGCCGAGCCGGTCGCGACCGCCGACACCAAGCTCGCGATCCAACGTGTCGTGCGCGAGCTGTTGTCCAACGTCGCACGCCACGCCGACGCAGCCGAGGTCGGCATCCGACTCACACGCCAGGACGACGGTGGCGGCCTGGTGACGATCGTCGACGACGGCACGGGCTTCACGCCCGACGCGGTGGGCGCAGATCACCATGGCCTTGCCATCGCGCGCGAGCGTCTGGCACGTGTGGGCGGCCACCTCGAGATCACCAGCCGGCTCGGGCACGGGACGCGCGCCGCGGTCAGCTGGCCAGCAGGCGAAGCTGCGACGCCGGCCGCGCGAGACGGTGGGACCCCGGGCAGGAACGTGCGTCCCGAGGCTCACGTCCGTGTCGACGTCACCGAATGACACGATCTCAAGCCCGCGTCACCCGGCAGGTGATGCGCGATCGAACCGACGGGGCCACGTTGGAACCATGCGTACCGTCATCGCCAGCGCGAACCCCGATCTGACGATCGCGCTGCAGTTCGCCCTGCGCAACGAGCCCGGCTTCGACGTGATCGCCAGTGTGACAGCGTGCGATGGACTGGCGGCCGTGTCCAGTTCCTCCACCATCGATCTGTTCGTGATCGACGGCGCACTGCCATTGACTGCGGCCACGATCAGGTCGTGTAAGCGCGCTGGGCCGCTCGGACGTCCTGCCACCATCGCCGTGCTCGCAGCCGGCGACGACGCGGTGGACGACGCCGACGTGGTCGTCCGCAAGGGCGGTGCGCCGAGCGAGCTGTTGGACGCGCTACGACGGATCCGGGGCGATCGGCGACGCCTCGCGTGACCGGGCCGGCGCAGCGTTCGACGCGGGCGCCAGGACCCGCCGCCGTCGCATCGTGGCCGCGCCGGGTGACGCGCTGCCGCTGCCGGCTTCGGCGTTGCACATGACGACGTGCGGCGGCGGCCTCAACCGGGCTTGAACAACTGGGTCGTCGGCGCACCCTTCCGGCAGTTGGCCGGCTGATCTTCTCCGCTGATCTTGAAGTCGCCGCAGGTGAGGAACAGGTCGTTGGCCCGCCCGAGGGCGAAACCGACGCTCGCGATGACCAGCGCCACGATGACGGCAGCCGCCTGCAGTCGCCGATCCGGCAGCGTCAGAAAGCCAGGACTGATGACGGCAACCAACGTGTAGGCGAGGTAGGGCAGCGACATGACGGTGATCGCGATCAGGGCGTTGACCACCGCGTCGGCGAACACGTCCGGGCGACGCGCGTCGACCAGGGCGACCAGGAGCCAGACCGTCGGAAACGCCAGGACGACACGTCCCAAGTTCGACAGCGGCAAGCGATCTCCGAGGACGAAGCTGCTCAGCAGTGCGACCGTGGCGAGCACCCAGATCGCATTCAGGCGGTCGAAGAACACGGCGCCGAACGCCCCCAGGTCGAATGCGATCGAGAACGTGGCAGTCGACGCACCCGCGGCGATGACGACGAAACCGCGGACCCCACGGTCGACCTGCTGGCGCGGCGCCTGGGACTGACTCATGGGCAACCTCGTAGATGCTCGTCAGACGTTGCATCAGACTGTGATCGGCCCGGCCCGGCCTGTCCACACCCGGACTGCGCGCCGCAATGTCCGATCCACCGTGATGGCACGCCGTGCATGCGACGCAATACTGTGTAGGCATGATGCCTGTGGTCCCCGGAACGTTGGTTTGCCGTGGCCGAACGTCAGCGGTGGCTCTGCGGCTCCGAAACCGATGACCGCCGGCAGCATCGGTTTGATGATCGTCGACGACCACCGCGTGGTCCGGGAAGGTCTGGAACTGCTGCTGTCCCAGGTGGACGACATCGAAGTGGTGTGCTCGTCGGGGCAGGGGTCGGCCGTGGTCGACCTGTGCGACCGCCATGCGCCCGACGTCGTACTCATGGACCTGTCGATGCCGGGTGTCGGCGGCGTCGAGGCCACCGAGCTGATCCGAACGCACCACCCCGACGTCCAGGTGCTCGTGCTCACGAGCTTCCTTGACGAGCAACTGCTGCGTGACGCACTCGAGGCGGGCGCATGCGGCTACCTGCTCAAGAGCGTCAGTCGCGACGACCTCGTGACGGCGATCCGTGCGGCCCTCAGAGGTCAGGCGACCGTTGACCCCGAGGCCCTCCCGCTGCTGTTCCGTCCGGCCAGTGAGCAACGACTCGGCGACGACCTGACGTCGCGCGAACGCGACGTGCTTGCGCTGCTCGTCGACGGGCTGACCAACGGACAGATCGGCAGCGCACTGGGAATCAGCCCGGGAACGGTCCGGGTGTACGTGAGCAACATCCTCATGAAGCTCGGCGCCGAGAACCGCACGGCCGCTGCGGTGATGGCGGTACAGCACGGGCTGATCACACCACAGGAGAGCTGACGGTCCGTCGGTGAACCATGGCGCGGGGCGCCACGCAGCGAGTCCGCGTGCCATGATGGCCCGCGACTCGGACACAGCAACGGGGCCGTGATGACGACCTGGCGGCGGTTGGTTCCCATCATCCCCGCGCGAAACATCCGCGCGAGCGCTGAGCACTACCGCGACCTCCTCGGATTCGAGATCGTCCACATCGAACCCGAGTACGGCATCCTTCGACGAGGACCATCCGAGTTACACCTGTGGGGTCCGAGCGGAATCGCGCCGGAGCGCAGCAACACGATGCTCCGCGTCGAGGTCGACGGTATCGACGACCTCTACGCCGAATGCCAGCGCCTGAACATCGTCCATCCCAACGCGCCTTTGCATCGCGAGGCGTGGGGAACTCGCGAGTTCGCGATCCGCGACCTGGATGGCAACCTCATCACGTTCTTCTCTCACGAGGAATAGTCCCCTCGCCGAAGGTGTGGCGTCCGGAGGCCGCAACCACCGGCGGCCCGCGCCCCGGCGGAACAGCACTCCCATCAGCACCGGGCGCAACCTGTGGCGCCTACGCGCAATGACGGAGCCAGGCCCTACCGGATGACACTGCCCCCCTCACGACATGTCTGACACAGTCAGGGTTGGAGGACACCGTCGGAGGCGCACCGTGACCCGCTCGAGCGGACCGCCGATCACCAGCGGAGGCAGCCCACCCGGGCAGTCTGCGGCGTTTCCGCAGACCGTCGGCGTCCCGCCGAGCGCGCCACACTGGATCCGTCGCCAGCGACTCGAACATCGACTCGACCAGGCTGTCCGGCACGATGTCGTGCTCGTGACCGCGCCGGCCGGCTTCGGGAAGACGACGGCGCTCGTCCAGTGGGTATCGGCCCGGGCAGCCCGGTGGCCCATCTGCTGGCTGACCGTCGCCGACAGCCACAACGACCCGCGCCGGTTCGTGAACGATCTCACTGCGGCGATCGCGGCGGCCGGCCACCGCGACGGATCGGCGCCACACCGCGACGAGCTCGCCCGGACGCCCGCGGCCGACGCCGACGTGGTCGGGCGTTTGCTCGTCGACCTCGAGCGGCGCGCAGGGTACGCGCTGCTGGTGTTGAGCCAGGTCGAGCGCATCACGTCGACCGACTCGCTGGCCATCCTCGACGCGTTGGTCGCCAACCTGTCGTTCGGCGTCCACGTGGTACTGGATACGCGCCGCCGCCCGGACCTGTCGCTGGCCCGCATTCGCGCGGCGGGGCGGCTGGACGAGATCGGACCGGACGCGCTGCGCTTCGACCGGTCCGAGACCGCGGCGCTGCTGGAGCACGTGCACGGCGCAGGGGTCGACGATGACGCGGTGCGGACCGTCGCCCACCACACGGGAGGATGGCCGGCGGCGCTGTTTCTCACCTCACGGGCCGTAGCCGGCGGCGCGAGCCCGCCGTCGCGCGCCTACCCGGTCCATCCCGACGTCGTCGACTTCGTCGCCGCTGAGGTGTTTGACGTCTACGACGACGAAGATCGGCAGCTGCTGCTGCGCCTGTCGCTGTTCGACGAGTGCGCCGCGGACCTCGCCGAAGTCGTCGGCGACGACACGACACCGGCGCGGTTCGCGGCGCTGTGCCGCAGCGACCCCGTACTCGAGCCGGTCGACGCCGGGCGCGGACGCTACCGGATGGATCCCGTCGTCCGTGCCGTGGGACGCATCGTCCTCGAACGACAGCAGCCCGGGATCGTGCAGCAACTGGGTGCGCGGATGGTCGTAGCCCGCAGCCCCGGTGTGCCGGCCGACGTGGCCGTGCAGCGGGCTATCGAGTTGGGTGACGCTGGGCAGATCCGCCGCTCCGTGTGCGAGCAGTGGGCGGCACTGCCGCTGGGCAGCGCCCTGATCGAGACCGCGCTCCGACGACTGGGACAAGCCGCCGTGCGGAGCGATCCGGAGCTCGCGCTCGTGGCGGCATGGCAGGCGGGCGTCACGAACGACGGCCAGCACCTGTCACGGCATCTGGCCGCCTGTGATGATCATCCGGACCGATCGACGGCGACATTTCAGACGGTGGCGTCGGGCGCGGCGTTGTGCCGCGCCGTGTTCGGCGTTGGCGGCCTGCACAGCGTCCGGCGGGCGGCTGCGGTGGCGCTGCGGGCCGAGCGGACCGGCGATGCGCGGTGGTACGCGCTGGCTGCCGCGGCGCTGGCGTGGTCACATGTGGTCGCCGGAGCCCCGGGCCGCGCACTGGCTCCCCTGTCCGAGGCCGGGGCGCCCCGTCTGTCAGATGTGGACGACTGGAGCGGGACGATCCGCGTGATCGGGCCGGCCGTTCGCGCAATCGCCCTGACCGACGTGGGGCTGGTGGATCAGGCCACCATCGCCGCGGACGAAGCGACGGCGGCCGCGGACGCCGCGAACGGATCGCCGGCATTGTCCGCGTGGACGCTGCGAGCGGTCGGCGGCGTCCAGGCCAGTCGCGGCCGGCTGTGGGAGGCCCGGCCAACACTGGAACGCGCACTACGGGCCCGGCGCTCGGATCCTTGGCACGGCAACGGATGGCCGCTTGTGGAGCTGTTGCTCACCGTGATCCCCGTACGATGGCTCGAAGGCCACCGCGCACGGGCAGCCGCGGCGCTCACCGAGGCCAGAACCCTGCTGGAACTGCACGACGACGCCGGCATCCTTCCGCACCGGCTTGGCGGACTCGAACGGCAGCTGACGACCTGGATGCTGTCGAGCGCACGAACCGGGCTGACCAGTCGCGAGGTCGAAGTCCTGCGGCTCATCCGTTCTGGGCGCACGCGCAGACAGCTGGCCGGTGAGCTGCACTTGTCGGTCAACACGGTCAAGAGCCATCTGCGGTCGGCGTACGGCAAACTCGAGGCCACCTCGCGCGACGACGCCGTTGCCCGCGCGCGAGAAGTCGGACTGCTCTGAGACCGTCATTTCACGCTGGGAGACCGTTCATCGTCGCTCGTTCGAGTCGTCCATGCAGCGCTGCCGCCGGTTGGATGATCAGGCCGACGTCGCGTGCCCGGTCGACGGCGTCCCGACGCGACGGCGCATCAAGCTTGCGGTAGATGCTCTTCAGATGGGACTTCACGGTGTTCAGCGAGATGTGCAGTTCGCGCGCCATTTCGCCGTACGACAGGTGCGACGGCAGCAGCCGCAGGACGGCACGCTCACGCGGTGTGAGCGCCTCGACCATGACGAAGGGGCCGCCACCTGCCGCGCCTGTCTCGGGCACATCCGACACCGCGGTCCGGGTCTTGCGGGCTCCTGCAACTGCGGTCCCGCGGCCTGCGACCGTCGCGCCGGACCGCAGGACGCCCGCAGCCAGCGTCTCGGCGGTCGCACCTCGCCGGACGCGGCGCGGCATGTTGGCCCCGGGACGGTCACCGCCACTGCGCTGAGCCTGCGCCTGGATCCGCGCCGCCTCGATCGCCAGCCGCGGCCCGCTGACATCGACACTGATGGAGGCGGCCAGTGTGCGGGCCCGCTCGGGCGTGCCCCGGTGCAGCAGCAGCCGTGCCAACAGCAGACGATCCACTGGACGCAGCGCGCCATGATCGTCGTTCGCGAACAGATGCGGGACCGCGGCCACGGCGCCGCTGACGTCACCGTTCCGCAGCCGCAGGATCGCGTCCGCTCGGGCCCGGCGACGCGCGAACGCGCGCCCGCACCGACCGCGCCAGCTCCCACCGAGCGCACGCAACCGACGCAGGCTCTGGGCCGCTGCCGCGATTCCAGCGTCGGTCCTCGCCCGTGTCATGACGAGGTCGAGGTACAACGTCGGGTCGTTGACGGCATCGATGGTGGCTTCGACCTGCTGTACGTGTCCTCGCGCGACGGCCCACTGCCCACGGTCGATCGCCACCTGCGCGCGCGCCAGCGTCACGTAGGCGGGTGGCCGCGACAGCCCCAATCCGTTCGACAGCTGCAGCGCCCGTCCGATGAACAACTCCGCGGCGGTCACATGGCCCGATCGCGCACGCTCCCAGACCAGATCGGCCAGGACCACCAGTTCCCGGAGTCGGTCGCTGCGGCGTGCGGCGTCCGCGAGCGCTGCACGCAGCGACGCGTCGGCCTGCGCATGGCGACCGTCCCACCCCTCCTCGACCCCGCGCAGGTGCGCCACGGCCGGTACGTCCGCGTCGTCCGGCCACTGCGGGACTTCGCCACGGCCGGCCCCTGACAGGCGCGCCAGGCTCGCCTGCGCGTACAGGAGCGCGCCCGCGGGTCCCTCGTCGCTCCACGGTCCGAGTGTCGCTACCAGCTCCCTGATTGTCCCGGAGCTACGGGACAACACAGCGACATCGACGAGCGTCGAGACCAGCGACGAAGAAGCTGCCACCTCGGCGGGATCGAGGCACGTCGCCAGGCGCTCGAACGTGCTGCCGCCGTCGACCTCGAGCACCGCGTCGCGGCCGGATTCGAGCAGCCCGAGCGCCAGCGTCCGGTGCCCCGCCTCGAGCGCCTTGTTGACAGCCGCGACCGGCTGACCCTGCGCTGCGAGCGCGCGCACCGCACGTCGCTCCAGCTCGCCGACCTCGGCTGACCCTCGCTGGGACAGCTCCCCGCGCAGCAGGTCGCCGAGCGGCCGGCGGTGGCGATACCCGCCGTCGGAACCCTCGAGCAGCAGGCCTCTGGCGGCCAGGCCTCGAAGCCGGGCTGCAGCGACATCTGCGCCGATGACCTCGGCACAGCTGTCCGCAGTCAGCCCTTCGAGGACCGAACTGCGAATCAGCAGGTCCACGTCGTCAGCCGACTCACGGTCGAGCACGGCCGCAAGGAACTGGCCGCTCAGCGTCGGCGTGCGGTCGTACAGCTCGTCCAGCGGTACACCGGGCTGGTGCTGGGATTGCGAGGCCAGCAGTCGGAGCGCTGCCGGCCATCCGTCCGTCCACTGCCTCGCTCGCGCCGCCGCCGCGTCGTCAAGGTCGAGGTTCCAGCTGTTCCGCAGGTACGCGGAGACCTCATCGGCGGTGAACGCCAGCGCGTCCGCACCCAGCTCGACGAGCCTGCCCTGCCATCGCCAGCGCGCCAGCGGCAGGCGTGTCGGCGCCCCCCGCGCGAGCAGGATCGTCAGCGCATGCGATGCCGTGCCGGAGACGAGGTCGCGCAGCACGTCGAGTATCGCCTCGTCTGCCACCGTGTCGACGTCGTCCAGCACGAGCACGAAGGGGAGGTCGGCGCGCTCGACCTCAGCGCACAGATCCGAAGCCACAGCCCCGCTCAACGATGCCGCGCGCAGTCCGTGGCCTTGAAGGGCACCCCGCACGGTGGCGGCGATCCGGGCCAGTCCGTGCGACGTCGACGTGCGCGGCCTGTCGAACGACACCCAGGCGATGGCGAGTCCCACCGACCTCGCCCACTCGGCTACCAGCGCGGTCTTGCCGTAGCCGGCAGGCGCGGACAACAGGGCGATGTCGCCCGGGCCCAGCGCCTCGATCTGGGCTTGCAGCCGCGGCCGCGGCAGCCAGGGCGTGGGCAGCGCTGCCAGCGCGCGTCGGGGACGCGCACGCCCGGACGGCATGATGCGGCGACGGCTGTGAACGGCGTGCGGCGTTGCGGCCGGTATCTGCCTCTGCGGCATCAGCGCATGCACCTATCGATCGGTCCTGTCCTTACCGCATGGATTGAGGCACACGGATGGCCAGCTGACGAGGACGATCAGCGGGTGGTTTATTGGTCTGGCGGATGCCGGAGCGAGGTGAGCTCACCTCTGCGCCCTTGCAGGGGTCGACATCTGACAGATGACCGAGTGCGACCGGGTGGGAGGCTCAGCGCCGCCGGGCGTTGGGGTGCCGTTCGATCTGCGTGCGGCGGTACAACACCAGCTCGGTGGACGCCCGACGTTGCGCGTCGCGCAGCGCCTCCTGAGAGACGGCACGGACCTGCTCGACCTCGCGCCGGCTGCGCTCGAGCCGCCGGCGCAGACGCTCGAGCTCGTCCTCGAGCTCGAGGATACGCAGGACGCCGGCGAGGTTGACGCCCTCCTCCTGCGTGAGCTGTTGGATCAGCTGCACGCGGGCGACGTCTCGCTCGGAGTACCGGCGCGTGCCACCGGCGGTCCGCTTGGGCGCCAGCAGACCCTTACGCTCATAGGTCCGCAGCGTCTGCGGATGGACTCCCGCGAGCTCGGCGGCGACCGAGATGATGTAGACGCCCGTCTCGCGCGTCACGCCGGATCACCTGGAGGTGTCATGCGCCCGCCTGGGCCACGAGACGGTCGAGATGTGCTCGCAGATCGTCGTCCTCGGTCGCGGCGAAGTCCTCGAGGAGCTTGCGCTGCGTGCGGGTCAGCTTACGGGGGACCGCGACGTCGATCGTGACGAGCAGATCTCCGTGCCCGCCCTTGCGGGTCGGCACGCCACGACCGCGAACCCGCAGCGTGCGACCCGGCTCGGTGCCCGCGGGCACCTTCAACGTGACCGAACCGTCGAGCGTCGGGACCGTCACCTTCGTGCCGATCGCAGCCTCGGCGAAGGTGACCGGCACCCGCAGCAGCAGGTCGTCGCCGCGTCGCTCGAAGACGTCGTGTGGAGTGACGTGCACGTTCACGAACAGATCACCGGCCTGGCCACCGTGTGGTGCGGGTTCGCCTTTGCCTTTCAACCTGATCTTCGCGCCGTCCCTGACACCGGCGGGAATGCGTGCGCGAATCTCGCGTGCCCGTCGTTCGACGCCGCTGCCTGCGCACGTGGGGCACGGATCGGGGACGACGCGGCCTGTACCACCACAGTTGTCGCAGGGCTCGGAGAAGCTGAACATGCCCTGGTCCCGCGCGATCGCACCGGTGCCACGGCACACCTGGCAGGTCTGCGGACTGGTCCCCGGCCTGGCACCCGAGCCGCCGCAGGTCGAGCACACGGCATTGCCGGTGATCCGCAGTGTCGTCGTGACACCGGCCATCGCGTCGGCGAACGACAACGTCAGGTCGGTCTCGAGGTCGCGGCCAGCGGCCGGCTGGCGTTGCTGTCCCCGATTGAACGTCGTGCCCTGCGCTCCGCCCTGGCCGAACAGGCCACCGAGCAGGTCAGACAGGTCGAACGTCTGCGCACCACCCCCGCCGCCGAACCCACCACCCGGCGGCGGGAAGCCGCCACCGAACGCGCCGCTGCCGACCAACTGCCGGACCTTGTCGTACTCGGCCCGCTTCTCGGGGTTCGACAGCACCGAGTAGGCCTCGCTGACCTCCTTGAACCGCGTCTCGGCGTCGGCGTCGTCCGGATTTGCGTCAGGGTGCAGCTCACGCGCGAGCTTGCGGTAGGCCTTCGCGATGTCGGCCTGCTCCGCCTTCTCGTCAACGCCGAGGGCGCGGTAGTAGTCCTTCTCGACGTAGTCGCGTTGGCTCACTGCATCACCCTCACTGGGTCACCGCGACCGACGCGGGCCGCAGCACCCGTCCCTTGAAGCGGTAGCCGTTGCGCAGGACCTGCGCGACGGTCGGCTCGCCGTCGTCGGTGGTGTCGCCTTCCACCTGCATCACCGCGTCGTGCCAGGTCGGGTCGAACACCGACCCCACGCCCGGCACGTCCTCGAGGCCGGCCTTGTCGAGCACGTCGCGCAGCTCGGCGTGCACCATGCGCACCCCACGGGCGACCGAGTCATCGGCGTCCTTGGCCGCCTCCAGCACGTACCCGAAGTTGTCGAGGACGCTGAGCAGATCTGCGATCAGCGCTTCGGCGCCGCGGTCGAGTGCCTCCATGCGCTCGCGCGTGCTGCGTTTGCGGAAGTTCTCGAACTCCGCACGTTCGCGTCGCAGATGGTCGAGATAGGTGTCGCGCTCACGATGCGCGGCCTCGAGCGCGGCGGTCATGTCGTCGAGCCCGGAGTCCGACTCGTCGGCAGGCGCGTCGGGGGCCGGCGGCTTCTCCTCCACCGGCCGCTGCTCGGCCACCTCCGCGGCAGATGCGGCCTCCGCCGAGGCCGCCTCGTCACGGCGGTCGTTGGACGCGTCGGTCACGCGACCCCCTCGTCGTCGGGATCGTCGACCACCTCGGCATCGACGATGTCCTCGTCGTCACCGCCCGCGGCATCGGTGAACCCGGACGTGCTCTGCTGCCCTGCCTGGTCCGCCGCGCCTGCGGCGTACATGGCCTGGCCGACCTCCTGGCTGACCCGCATCAGCTCGTCGCTGGCATTGCGGATCGCCTGGATGTCGTCGCTCTTGATCGCCTCGCGCAGCTGACCCTGGGTCTGTTCGAGCTTGGCCTTGTGCTCGGCCGAGATCTTGTCGTCGTTGTCGGCGATGAGCTTCTCGGTCTGGTACAGCAGGTTGTCGGCGGTGTTCCGGGCCTCCGCCTCCTGGCGGCGCTTGTGATCCTCGTCGGCGTGCTGCTCGGCCTCGCGGACCATGCGGTCGATGTCGTCGCGGGGCAGCGCGGACTGCCCGGTGATGGTCATCGACTGCTCCTTGCCGGTTCCACGATCCTTGGCCGAGACGTTGACGATGCCGTTCGCGTCGATGTCGAACGTGACCTCGATCTGCGGCACGCCGCGCGGGGCCGGCGGGATGTTCGTCAGCTGGAACTTGCCCAGCGTGTTGTTGTAGGCGGCCATCTCACGCTCGCCCTGCAGGACGTGGATCTCGACCTGCGGCTGGTTGTCCTCGGCTGTCGTGAACACCTCGGACTTGCGGGTCGGGATGGTCGTGTTGCGCTCGATGAGCCTGGTCATGACGCCGCCCTTGGTCTCGATGCCCAGCGACAGCGGGGTCACGTCGAGCAGGAGCACGTCCTTGACGTCGCCCTTGAGCACACCGGCCTGCAGCGCGGCGCCGACGGCAACGACCTCGTCGGGGTTGACTCCCTTGTGCGGCTCCTTGCCGCCGGTCAGCTCCTTGACCAGGTCGACAACCGCGGGCATGCGGGTCGAGCCGCCGACCAGGATCACCTGATCGATGTCGCCGGGCTTGATGCCCGCGTCGCGGATGGCGGAGTTGAACGGCTCGCGCGTGCGGTCGAGCAGACCAGAGGTCATCTGCTGGAACTGCGACCGCGACAGCGTCTCCTCGAGGTGCAGCGGTCCTGCGGCTGTCGCTGTGATGAACGGCAGGTTGATCGACGCTTCCGTTGTCGTCGACAGCTCGCGCTTGGCCTTTTCGGCAGCCTCCTTCAGGCGCTGCAACGCCATGCGGTCGGCCGACAGGTCGACGCCGTGGTTGTCCTTGAAGCGCTTGACCATCCAGTCGATGACCGCCTGGTCCCAGTCGTCGCCACCGAGGCTGGTGTCACCCGACGTGGCCTTGACATCGAACACCCCTTCGGCGATCTCCAGCACCGACACGTCGAAGGTGCCGCCACCGAGGTCGTAGACCAGGATGGTCTGCTCTGCCTCCTTGTCGAGGCCGTACGCCAGCGACGCAGCGGTCGGCTCGTTGATGATGCGCAGCACCTCGAGACCGGCGATCTGGCCGGCCTCCTTGGTGGCTTGACGCTGGGCGTCGCCGAAGTAGGCGGGCACCGTGATGACCGCCTGTGACACCTCGTCGCCCAGGTAGGCCTCGGCGTCGCGCTTGAGCTTCTGCAGGATGCGCGCGCTGATCTCCTGGGGCGTGTAGTTCTTGCCGTCGATTTCGACGGACCAGTCGGTGCCCATGTGCCGTTTGACGGACTGGATGGTGCGGTCGGGGTTCGTGACGGCCTGCCGCTTGGCGACCTCTCCGACGAGGATCTCGCCCGACTTGGAGAATCCGACAACCGACGGCGTCGTGCGCGAACCTTCGGCGTTCGGAATGACCGCCGACTCCCCACCCTCCATCGCGGCGACGACCGAGTTCGTCGTCCCGAGGTCGATGCCTACTGATCGTGCCATGGATAGCTTCCTTCTCGCGATGACTACTCGAACGCTACCGACACGATAGCAGCGCGTCTTGCAGTGGCAAGAAGTCTTAGCACACTGGGCTCAAGTTTCTGCTGCCGTTGGCGCTTGCCCTGCGGTAGGCGGTCGGGCAGCGCACCTGCGTGCGGTCGCCCGTCGAACACCGCGGGCCGATGCCCCTCAGGTCCGCAGGTATGACGCGCCGTTGGCGTCAACGATCGTCCCCGTAGCGATCACGGCCCGCTCCGACGCGAGGAATGCGACCACGTCAGCGATCTCCTCGGGCGTGGCCACGCGCCCCAGAGGGCTCTGGCTCCGGATCACGTCGCCGGCGGCCCCATCGAGCAGCGACGCGGCCATGTCGGTCTCGACGAAGCCGGGCGCCACGGTCGTGACGGTGATCCCGTGGGGCGCGAGATGCTGCGCGAGCGACTGCGCCATGCTGTTCATCGCCGCCTTGCTGGCGCCGTACGCCGGATGCGACGGCTCGCCGCGGAACGCCCCGCGGGACGACACGTTGACGATGCGTCCGGCTCGGCCGGCGTCGATCATGTGCCGCGCGACGCAGTAGCTGGCGTTCGCGGCACCGATCAGGTTCGTGGCGATGGTGTCACGCCACGCGCGCTGCCACTCGCTGTAGGACACCTCGGACAGCGCATGTTCGACGTAGATGCCTGCGTTGTTCACCAGGACATCGATGCCGCCGAGCGCGTGGACGACCCGCGAAACCATGCCCGCGACGGCGTTCGGGTCGGCCACGTCGGCCTGCACGGCGACGTGGCCTTCGCCGGGGAGCCGGTCTGCGACCGCCTGGGCGGCAGCGCGCTCGGCGCGGCAGTGCACGGCGACCGTGGCACCGAGCTCCGCAAGCCGCAGCGCGACCGCTGCGCCGATGCCCCTGGAGCTGCCGGTCACCAGCGCGATCTGATCGGCGAAGGCGAGCACGCCCACCGTCGGGTCAGCCGGACGCCGCGCTGTCAGTCGCGGTCGCGGTGAAACCACCGCCGGCTGATCCGCCTACCGCGACTGTCGGCGACGTCCTCGCCGTTGAAGATGATCATCAGCGCGACCGGCAGCAACAGCACCAGTGCGGCCACCAGCCACATCACCCAGACCGTCATCGTCCGCCTCCGAGCCTGTCATCGACCTCGAGAGTCCATCCTGGCGAAATGTCATGCGTCGCGAAGAATCCACGGTTGGCCTCGACCGCGTACCGGTACGGGCGCTCTGGCTCGTACCGCGGGCACGGATCGGCGGTGCACGGGTCCATGTCGATCAGCTGTTGCACGGTGCCATCCTGCCCCACGAACGCGATGGTCAACGGCAGCAGCGTGTTTTTCATCCAGAACCCGCCGCTGACCGGGCCCTCGAACACGAACAGCATCCCGGCGTCGTCGGGCAGGTCGGCGCGGTTCATCAACCCGACCGACCGCAGCTCGGCATCGTCGGCGACGAGCACCGGCATTCGGATCCGCTGCTCGCCATCGCTGAACGCAATCTCATCCACCGCGAAGCTCTCCGACGGCTGCAGGATCCCGGGAGCGGCCGACGGTGACGACGCTGGGCTGGCCGCGGTGGAGCCGGCCGCGGTCGACGGTGACGACGCTGGGCTGGCCGCGGCGGAGCCGGCCGCGGTCGACGGTGCGGACGCGGCGGCGCCGCACGCCGTCAACAGCAGCATGACGATCACCATGAGCACCTGGGAGGCCATGGCGCCAGCGTAGGCGCCGGCAGCCTGTGTGGAGCGGGGAGTACACACCGGGTAGCTTCTGGTCGCAGCAGCGCGAAAAAGGGATGCCCATGGAGACGCTCGACATCGTGCGGTTGGTTGGCGGGCTGGCGATCCTCGGCATCGGCGCGTGGTTCGCAGGCCGACGCATCGGTTTCCTGGTGCGACTTCTGGGCGTGGCACAGCCGATGCCCGAACGCGTCGCCGCGCTCCGCAGTCGCTGGACCTCGCTGTTCGACGAGGTGCTCGGGCAGCGCAAGATCCTGCAGTGGTCGGGCGTCGGCGTGCTCCACGCGTTCATCTTCTGGGGCTTCATCATCCTGCAGAGCCAGACCGTCGAGGCGATCGGCGAGGTCTTCGATCCGCAGTTCGCGATCCCGGTCGTCGGCAGCAGCGAGTGGCTCGGCTTCCTGCAGGACCTGTTCACGCTGCTGGTCCTGGCCGCCGTCGTCGGCTTCGTGCTCGTGCGGCTGGTGCAGGCGCCGGGACGCATGGGCCGGCGTTCGCGGTTCGCCGGATCGAACCTCGATCAGGGCTGGTACGTGCTGCTGTTCGAGTTCGCGCTGCTGTACTCGGTCCTGATCGTGCGCGGCGTCCGAGCGGCGGAGGGCACCCTGCCGTACCCCGACGGTGCGTTCCTGTCGATGTGGGTCGGCGACCAGCTCGCATCGCTGGGCGAGCCGACGCTCGACGTGGTCGGCGTGGTCGCGCTGCTGTGCCACATCGCGGTGTTCGCCGGGTTCGCCGTGTACACGCTGCATTCCAAGCACCTGCACATCTTCACGATCCCCTTCACGATCCCCTTGTCGCGCAAGCCGAAGGCACTCGGCAAGCTCGAGACGAAAAGAATCGACATCGAGCAGATGGGCGAGGACGAGATCCTCGGCGTCGGCGCGCTCGAGCAGTTCGGCGTCAAGCGGTTCCTCGACTTCTACTCGTGCACCGAGTGCGGCCGGTGCCAGAGCCAGTGCCCGGCGTGGAACACGGGCAAGCCACTGTCGCCGAAGCTGTTGATCATGGATCTGCGCGACCACCTGTGGGACCGCGGGCCCAGCCTGCTGTCGGGCGAGGCCACCAACGGTGAGGTGCCACCGCTGGTCGGCGACGCACCCGGCGCTGCGGCCGTCATCGACTACGACGTCCTGTGGAGCTGCACGACGTGCGGTGCCTGCGTCGAGGAATGCCCGGTCGACATCGAGCACGTCGACCACATCATGGACCTGCGGCAGTACCAGGCGCAGATGGAGTCGTCGTTCCCGTCGGAGGCCGGTGGGATGCTGCGCAACCTCGAGAACTCCGGCGACCCATGGGGGCTGGGCGCGTCGAAGCGCATGGAGTGGGCCGCCGGCCGCGACATCAAGGTGCTCGGGGAGGACGTCGAACCCGACGAGGTCGAGTACCTGTTCTGGGTCGGCTGTGCCGGTGCGCTGGAGGACCGGTCGAAGAAGACCACACAGACCGTGGCCGACCTGCTCGACGCGGCCGGCCTGCGCTGGGCGGTGCTCGGCCAGTCCGAGACCTGCACGGGCGATCCCGCCCGCCGACTCGGTGTCGAGTACCTGTTCCAGATGCTGGCCGAGCAGACGATCGAGACGCTCAACGAGGCGGGCGTCACGAAGATCGTCGCGACGTGCCCGCACTGCTTCAACACGCTGCGCAACGAGTACCCCGACCTCGACGGTCATTTCGAGGTCGTCCACCACACCCAGCTGCTGGCCCACCTGATCGCCGAGGGCAGGTTGTCGCCGCAGTCACCAGTTGCGAAGCGGGTCACCTACCACGACCCGTGTTATCTCGGACGGCACAACGAGGTCTACGAAGAGCCACGGTCGGTCGTCGACGCCGTCGACGGGCTCGAGGCCGTCGAGATGCCACGGTGCCGCAACCGGGGCTTCTGCTGCGGCGCCGGGGGCGCCAGGTTCTACATGGAGGAGTCGATCGGCAAGCGGATCAATACGGAGCGGATCGACGAGGCGCTCGCGCTCGAACCCGACATCGTGTCGACAGCGTGTCCCTTCTGTCTGGTGATGCTCGACGACGCCGTCCAGGATCGCACCGGCAGCGGCGGCCTCGAGGAGGGGCAGGTCCGAGTGGTCGACGTGTCGTCGATCCTTGCCGACTCCCTTCTGCCCGTTGCGAGTGTCAACGGCGACGACCGCCATCCGTCGGCGGCGACCTGACCAGTTGCGGGGCACCGTTGGTACGCACGACGGCGCAAGCGCTCCCTTGAAGCCAACGCCCGCACCAGCGGGCGCGCAGTCGTCCTGTCTGTTCGCTGGCCGCATGAGCACCAACACCGTCGGAACGCCCTGCTGAAATTGGACGTCACGATCATCAAAGGTGATGACGACGTCCGGCGACCGATCTGCCATTGTGTGCGCCAGAACGACATCGGCGAACGGCGGGACGGTGGGGCTGACAGCGAAGCAGGACGTGGCACGGGTCACCGCGCTCGGCTACTCG
>JAHELV010000057.1:0-5522 GCA_024644015.1 Nitriliruptorales bacterium | reverse complement strand
TTGCTGCCCAGCTCCGCGCTGCCGTACGGATGCTCTGCAGGAGTCGACAACCGGAAGAACGCAAGCTGGCCGATCTTCATGCGCGGATAGATCGCGATCGGCAGCGTGGCGACGTTCGACAACTCGAGGGTCAGCCAGCCGTCCCACCCCGCGTCGACGAAGCCGGCGGTCGAGTGGATCAGCAGTCCCAGCCGTCCCAACGAGCTCTTCCCCTCGAGCCGGGCAACAAGGTCGTCCGGCAGTGCGACCCGCTCGTATGTGCTGCCGAGCACGAACTCGCCGGGATGCAGCATGAATGGCTCGTCGTCGGGGACCTTGATCAGCTCCGTGAGGTCGGGCTGCTGCTCACGCACGTCGATGTAGGGATACCGGTGGTTGGCGAACACACGGAAGCTCGCGTCGACGCGCAGGTCTACGCTCGATGGCTGTACGGCGCCGTCGGCGAGCGGGTCGATCACGATCCGTCCGCGTTCCAGTTCCTCGCGGATCGACCGGTCTGAGAGGATCATCGCCGCAGCGCACCTTGCGGGTAGAAGATACGACAGCGCCGATCGTAGTCCACGATCGGCATGTCGAGTGCATGTCCACCGGTTCGATGCGCAATGATGATGCTTACGTATGTGCCCACCGACGAGGATGGTTGACACTGATGTACGCCGGGATCGAGGCGGGGGGAACCAAGTTCGTCTGTGCGGTCGGGACGGGACCTGATGACCTGACCGCTGTCACGACGTTCCCGACCACCACGCCGAAGGAGACGCTGGACCTCGCGTGCGCGTTCGTGGCCGATCACAGCGCCGACCTTCGCGGCATCGGCGTGGCGTCGTTCGGCCCCGTGGACCTGCACCACTCGTCGGAGACCTATGGGTTCATCACGTCCACGCCGAAGCCCGGGTGGACGGACACCGATGTGCTCGGACCGCTCCGCAAGGTCGCCGACGTGCCAATCGGCTTCGACACCGACGTCAACGGGGCGGCCCTTGGCGAGGCGCGATGGGGTGCGGCCGCGGACCTCGAGTCATGCGTCTATGTGACCGTAGGCACCGGCGTCGGGGGCGGCGCGGTCGTCGGCGGACAGCTGCTCCACGGGCTCTTGCATCCGGAGATGGGCCACTTGCCGGTCGTGCGGCACCAGGACGACGACTTCGTCGGGCGCTGCCCGTTCCACGGCGGCTGCTTGGAGGGCATGGCCTCCGGTCCCGCCATAGCGGATCGCTGGGGCACGCCGGCGCAGAGCCTCAAGGGCGAGCAACTCGAGCAGGCGGTGGTGATCGAGGCCGATTATCTCGCCCAGATGGCTGCGGCCTTGACGTACATCCTCTCGCCGGCGCGTCTGATCTTCGGTGGCGGCGTCATGCAGCTGGAAGGTCTGCTCGAGGCGCTCCGCGCGCGCCTCGTCGAGGGACTCAACGGCTATCTCGACGTCCGCGAGATCATCGAGGACATCGATCGCTACATCGTGGCTCCCGCGCATGCCGACAACGCGGGCGTTCTGGGCGCGATCGCACTTGCCGACAACGCGGCGTCCGAGCCGACGTGATCCACGCGACGTTGGCGTGTGGCACGGCCGCCCGGTAGCATCTGCCGGACCCGCGGGTGTAGTTCAATGGCAGAACACGAGCTTCCCAAGCTCGCAATGGGGGTTCGATTCCCCTCACCCGCTCCACACGAAATCGCAGGTCAGCAGGGGTTTTTGCGGTTCTGCCACGATCGCGTCCAACGGCGCCTGTGCGTAGCCTGTGCGTAAGCGACGCGACTCCGATGTGCGGTCCCGGTACATGCTGGACACGGTGGCTCCGGTTGGTGGCTGACAGTTTCGGGACGCGGGTCCGGTAGCTGGGCGACAGTGGTTCCGGTAAGTACCTGACACTGGCTCCGGTACGTGGCTGACAGTTCCTGCGCTGTCGACTGCGGGTCCTCTTCTTTACCGTGGCGTCATTCGACGTCGTTTTCGGCAGGGAGGCCGGGTCGTGCTGGTGGAGCTGGGCTGATGGAACAGCGGCTGGCGGCGGTCAAGGAGATCCTCGACGACGGCGCCACGGTGACCGATGACGCGCGCCGCTATGGGGTGGCACGCCAGACGGTGCACGCGTGGCTGCGCCGCTACGCCAGGTCCGGGTTGGCGGGGCTGATCGATGGGTCGTCGCGGCCGTTGTCGTGCCCACATCAGATGCCACCGCAGGTCGAGGCGCGGATCGTCGGGCTGCGGCAGGAACATCCGGGGTGGGGCCACGCACCATCGGCGACCGGCTCGCGAAGGAGGGGATACGGCGCACCACAGGAGATCCTCACGGACAACGGCAAGGTGTTCACTGGCCGGTTCGGGCCCGGCACCGGGATGGTGTTGTTCGACCGGATCTGCCACGAGCGCGGCATCAAACACGTGTTGACGGCGCCGCGGTCGCCGACGACGACGGGCAAGATCGAGCGGTGGCACAAGACCCTGCGCAACGAGTTCCTCAACGATCAGGTATTCGCCTCGATCGCGGATGCGCAGAGCCAGCTGGACGACTGGGTTGGGTTCTACAACCGCGACCGGCCGCACCAGAGCCTGGGGATGGCCGCGCCATGGGAACGGTTCCGCCTCGCCGCCACGAGCTCTTCCACCGACGACGAGCAGCCGGCTGTCGAGGCGTCGGCCGACACCGTGCCGGCGGGGCCGTCGGCGACGCGGAAGGTCGCCGCGAAGGGCACGATCAGCTTCGCGTCGACCCCGTACAAGGCCGGCCGGTGGCTGGCCGGCCAGACCGTCGACGTCACCTGCGACCGCGGGCTCGTGCACATCTACCACCGCGGCGTGCTGATCGCGACCCACGCCCGGCGGCGTCAGCCCGGCAAGCAGACCGCCGGCATGCGACGCAACACCCGCCCGCCAGCACCGCGGCCGTCGGCGTCGGCGGCGTCGGTGACCCGCAAGGTCGACTCGTCCGGCGCGGTGTGCTTCGCCGGCTCGAGCTACCCCGTCGGCGCCGCCTACCGGCGGCGGCAGGTCCAGGTCGCCGTCGTCGGTGACACCGTGGAGATCTCGATCGGCACCCGCCTGATCCGCACCCACAAGGTCAAACACGACCACACCCGCGAGCACGGCGCCCTGGCCAACCCCGGAGGACGTCCCAACCGCATCAACGCCGCCTAACCCGTACAGGGTGTCAGGTACGTACCGGAGCCAACATGTCAGGCGGGTACCGGGACTTGACACGACGCGGCTCCGATGTGTGCGCGGCTCCGACGCGACCCCGACGCGACCCCGACACCTGCAACTCGTGCGGGCGGAACGTCAGCGGTCGTCGCGACCAAGCGCGCGGCGGAGCGCGCATTGACCGAGATCGCCGCCTCGGTCGTCCAAGGCGCGTATGTACGCATGTCGACGCGCACGCTCGCGGAGTACCTGCGCGCCGAGTGGTTGCCAGCGACCACACCACCACGGGTCCGCTATGAGAGCTGGGACGACCGGCGACGCAACCTCAAGAACCACGTCATCGGTCGGATCGGCGGGGTCTCAGGGTCACCCCGCAGCAGCTGACGGCCGCGCACCTCAACCGGCTCTACGGCGAGCTGCTCGCCGACGGACGGGTCAACGGCACCGGTGGGCTGTCGCCGACCTAGGTACGGCGCATCCACGCGACACCGCCCAAGGCGCCGCCGTCGACCACCGCCTCTTCGCACCCTCAACGTCGGCCACGGCCGAACGCACCACGTCGCGCTGTCCCGCGGCCGGATATCCAGCCGCATCTACGCCACCCGGGACCCCGCGTGGATCGATGCGCTCGGCCGCGGCGGCCACGCTCTCGCCGCCGACCAGCAGCCCGACGTCGACCACTCGCTGACCCAGTTCACACGACCACGCAACCCGAGCCTCAACAACGACCATCAACCACCACTCGAGGTCGGCCCATAGATCGCCCGCCCGCTTGCCGAGGCCGCGATCACCTCCGCGACACCTCAGTCATAGAATTGGAACAGAAGAAGGGTGAGCCGAAGAGCGGGCCCACCCTTTCGCTATTTCCCAATGGAGCGTTCCGACTACTGTTTGTGAATCTCGATCAAAGCTGCCCCCAATCGCAGTGACGAATCCAAGTCGTCACCTTCACCCACCTTATTGTCTTGGACAATGAAATCGTCATTGTCCAAGACGCCTTCATGAGGAGCCACCACGCCCATCAGCTTTACATTTGTGCTTTATTTCTTTTCGATGTCAAGGTTGTAGGTGATGTCCAATGCAAAGGGGGCGAAATCTGGGTCAAACCCACCGGTGAAGTTGAGGGTGTACTCGCCGGGTGGTACGTCCAGGTACGCCCAGTAGCCGTTAGCCCAGCCCCTGCTCGGATTTGGTTCAATCGGAGGCTCATATCCCCGGATGTTATCATCCGGGAAATGGAGCTTGACCGCTCTGCTGTCCTTCACCTCTTGGATAGCGTAGGTCAAGTCGAGCACTTCGCCCTCATCATTCGCGATGGTTAGCGAGAAAGTGTCTGGATCCATATTGTCGGTTACCCATTCCGCGCATCCTTCAAGACCCTCAGAGTAATCTTCCGGGTTTTCAATGAAAGGAAACGGAAATTGGTCGTCCCCGTCCAGTTCAAGGCATACGACGTTTAGGATGGGGAAGAATAGCCGCTTTCGAGCAGGAACCTCGCACTCCCGTACGACTTCGCTGGTAGTGTCTGCCCCAGCGAGGAACCACACATTATTGCGTGGCTGTCCCTGGTCGCAGAATTCCCCGGTAAGGTCCGGTAGCGGGTTTTGGCCGGCAGGGATTGAGTAGGCCCACTGCCACCATTTGCCTGTCAATGTGGGTGGTATCTGCAACACCCTGACGCTATAGCCATCTGAGTCTGCCTTGGCTACCTGGCTGGTACTGAAGACGGCCCCCGCAACAGCCAACAGCACGGCGACGAGGAGCACAACGAGCAGCATCCAACTGTTCAGTTTTCGTTGAGCATTCATCGCTTCCTCCTGTATTGTTATTCTTTCTGGCTTACTCTTCTACATCCAGCAAGTGATCCGTAAAGCCAACCTATACTGCCACAGCGCATCAATTGCCACATTGCATGTCGCGGTTTCCAGGACCTAGCCGGCAGTCCGCGCCAAACTCTTTCCGCCTCGGGCGCCCTTCTCAGTAGGGCACGATGCCGCATCACGGGACGAACCCGCGCGCGGGCCACACGACCGCATGCTCGAGCAGGCCCCATCACGGCCGTTCCCGCGTGACCATACTCCAGGCCGCTAGCTGGAGTCTAGATCATCGGCGCCTCAATCCGCGTGGAAATGCGAGGCGCAGCTCGCCAAGGCCGTCGATCGACCTCGCCGTCAACACCATCGTCGCCGACACCCAACGACTCGCGCGCGACCACGCCGACGGCAACCCCTTCGCGCAGCCGCCGCACCACATCACCTCCGTGTTCGACCGGCTCACCCCGCACCGGCTTCACTCACAGGGTCAACCCCGGACCACCCTGTCCACCTGACGTCGAATCCGGCGTTGTCCCGCTTCGATTGCCGGAAAGCGGGTAACCGGGGAT
>JAHELV010000056.1 GCA_024644015.1 Nitriliruptorales bacterium | reverse complement strand
GGTCGGCGAACAGCCCCACGACGGCGGGGAACACGACCCGCAGGTGCGCGCGCAGCTGGTTGCAGACCGCCACGCGGGCCTCGACGAGGTCGGTGCGGGCGCGCACGATCGAGCGCAACGCCAGCGTCTGGGGTGTGTCGGGGGTCAGCGAGACGAGCCGGTGCCCGTCGGTACGGGCCACGTCGGCCAGGACGTAGGCGTCGAAGCGGTCGTCTTTGCTGCCCGCGGCGCGGTAGCGGGCGCGTAGCTGCTTGACCTGCCGTGGGGTGATCACCACCGCGTCGAGGCCGGCGGCCAGCAGCGCGTCGACGACTGGCCCGTCGGGCCGCTCGATCGCCACACGCGTCACGTCGTGGGTGACGAGTGCGTCGACCAGCTGGCGGATGCCTGCCGCGTCATGGACGAGGTTGCGGCGTGTCACGACGCGACCGGCGACGTCGACGATGCACAGTTCGTTGGTGTCGGTCGCCCAGTCGACTCCCGCGGTGGGCGTGTTCGTGTCATCCTGCATGCGTGCCTCCTGGCTGGTGCAACAGCTGGTGGGCACCCGGTGGTGCTGGGACGTGCTCGTCGGTCGCTCACTGATCGGCGCTCTGCGGCGCTCAGCCCTGTTGCCGCTTGGCACGTCCCGGGCCGCCGGACCTCGCGGTACTCAGGCTGGCCCTCGCAGGGCAAGCGCCGCTGGCGATGGTCCGGCATGCACCCGGGGTGCATCAACAGTCTCAAGACCGTCGACCACGGGGATGGTGCACCAGTGAGCGACGGAGGACGCGGCCTGACGGGCCGTCGGCGCCCGCGGGCTCGGGCGGCGCTTCGACGCCTGGCGCGCGGACCACAGCGCTGCCGGCCCGGCGACCGGTAGGGTGCGCGCATGCCCGCCGCGCGCGGCATCGCCGCCATCGCGTTCGTCGTGCTGTGCGCGTGCACCGCACCGTCAGGACCGTCGGCGGACGCGTCCGGTGCCGACGTGACCGTGGCCGAGCGTGCGACCGAGGCAGCCGCCGCCGAGCCGGTGACCTTCGACAGCAGTGGGCTGACCGTCGCCGGGGATCTCCGGCGACCCGACGGCCCGGGGCCGTACCCCGGCGTCGTGCTGATCCACGGCAGCGGTCCCAGCGACCGGGACGGAGTCGTGCCCGGCCAGCTTGCGATGACGTTCCCCCGGCCCGTGGCGGTGCTGGCCGATCTGGCGATGGCATTGCGCGAGGCCGGATACGCCGTGCTCACCTACGACAAGCGGACGTGCGGGCCGTTCAACGGCTGCGCGGACAACGGCTACCCGGAGCCTTCGGCCGACCTGACGATCGAGGCGTTCGTCGCCGACGCGACCGCCGCGGTGGAATATCTGCGGTCGCGTCGGCAGGTCCGTCCCGAGGCGATCGCGGTCGCCGGTCACAGCCAGGGCGCGTCCTTCGTGCCGGGCATGCTGCTCGACGACCCGCGTCTGGCGGCGGGCGTCATGCTGTCGGCTCCGTTCGATTCCGTCGACGCCCTGCTCGCCGGTCAGGCCGAGGTGATGGCGTCGATCGTCGCCGACCTCGACCCGGCGCCGGCGGGAGCAGCCCAGGGTGTCACCCAGCTGCGACGGCTGGCGCGCTCCGTGACGGCGCTGCGCACCGGCGACGTCGACGACGCGACCACGATCGGCGGTGCCACCGCGGGCTTCTGGCGGTCCTGGCTGCGGGTTGCCGACGGAGTACCGCAGCTCGCCCAGCAGGCCGAGCAGCCGCTGCTGGTCCTCAACGGCGCGGCGGACACCAACGTGGGACCCGATCAGACCGCCCGGTGGCGACGGACCCTCACGGGCGACGGCGACCGCGTCGTCGAGCTGGACTGCGTCAGCCACGCGCTGAACTGCCTGCACACGAACGAACCCGCGGCGGTGGATCCAGGCGCGATCGACGCCACGGTCGACCCGCGCGTGCCGGAGACGGTGGTGCAGTTCCTCGACGAGGCCATGCGTGACGAGCGCCAGCCTGGCGCAGGGAACACGTAGGGGGGCGTGCGGGCCCCGGGTCGTCGCCCGGTTCGCGTGGCGTTCACCGCAGGCGGGTTCTGCATACCCCCTGTGCCGAGCGACGTGCCGGCCGTCCCGGGGATCGGGGGCCGGCCGGCACGCGGGCGATCACGCGTCGTCGTGCTCGAACACGTCGCGGAGCTTCTGCTCTTCCTCTGCGGACAGGTTGGTCGTCAGGAGCTCGAAGTCGTACTGTGACAGGCCGTCGCGCACCTTGTCGAGCACCGCGTCGCTGGTCAGCAGGAACAGCGCGGACGTGCCCGGAGTGACCTCGCTGCGGATCTGGTCGATGAACTGGTCGTCGATTCCGACGTCCGTCAGGCTCCCGGCCCACGCACCCATGGCCGCGCCAACCGCCGCGCCGAGCAGCGGGACGAAGAACAGGACGCCGAACAGCATCCCCCAGAACGCGCCGCTCCAGCCGCCGGCGGCGGTCATGCTGTGCAGCTGCTCGGTCTTCGGCTTCTTCTTGTCGGTGGGCCAATTGACCATGGCCGCGTCGTGCACCGTGATGAGCGCCTGGCGCTGCATGTCCTCAAGCGCGTTGAGCACGGCGCGAGCGCCTTCCGAGGTCGGGAACTTCAGTACCGTCAGTGTTGCCACATGGTCCTCCATCGGTGTTCTGCCCGAGCGCAGCCAGGTGTGCCCCGAGCGTCGTGACGTGGCGAACCTACCCCGCCGGGCGGACACCTATCGGATCATCCGCCCGGTGAGGCCCACGTGGCGGGCACATCCGCGCCGCCCTCGCGTGTCCACCGCCGCGCGCCCCGGTAGCGCAGCGCGTGGGGGCTGATCCTGCCGGCCACCAGGCCCTCGCCGAGTTGGAACGCCGCCGCCTGGCGCAGCAACGCGGGCGGCACGAAACCGAACACGCGCGCCAGATGATCGGTGTCGACGGTCGAGTTCATCCGCAGCAGGATCAGGTGTCGCACTGCGACAGCACGGTGGCGTGGATCTTCTGCGGCTGCCTCCGCTCGTGCCGCCGGTGCCAGAGCAACTCGAGCAGACCGGCCGAGAGGACCGAGCGTTGCTGCGCCGAGTCCATGCCACCCAGATCGGCGACGACCACACGGTGGTCGGGCGGCAACGACTCGACGGCTGGCGTGTCGGTGTCGGTGGCCCAGACGTCCCACGCCGGAACGCCGAGGTTGCGGATACGCTGATGCTCGTCGTCAGCCTCCTCGGCGCGTCTGAGCAGTTCCGCCACCGTCGTGTCGACGCCGCTCGCGGCTTCGCGTATGCGGCAAAATGCCGCGAAGTCGCCTGGATCGCGCAGTGGATCGAGCCCCAGCACGAGCGCCTGCTGGTCGATCGTCAGGCGACCGAACACGACCTGAAGGGCCGCGCGCCCTCATCGGAGCCGAGCACGACGACGCGCTGTCGCAGTTCCTCCCAGTGGCGCCGCACACGCTCGTAGTGCCCACCCCGCAACCCCGACTCCGCCGGCGGCAGCAGATCTCCGAGTCCGACATAGATCGAACGTCGCTTGCCGGTCCAGGGGCCGGAACGAACCATCGACCACAGCGGCCAGCAACACACCGTCACCCGCGGCGACGCGGACGGTGACGGTGACCACCGCGTCGCCGAGCTCGCCGTCGCCGCCGAGCGCCGAGCTGAGGTTCACCGACACCTGCGGGCCGGGCCGAGCGGTGACCTGCTGATCGGTGACCTGTCCCAGATACCGCCTGCCGTCCCGCGTCGACAGCAGCGCATAGCCGCCGACCGGCCGCGAGACGGCGCGCCTGTCAGAGCGCCGTGCGCTGCGCGACGGGCTTGCGCCGTATCCGGTAGTGCAGCACCAGGAACGGCAGGCCGAAGACCCAGAACGCGTGTGCCGCCCGCACCTGGTCGTCCTCGACGTAGACCTCGAGCTCCTCGTCGAAACCGTCAACCTTCAGCGTCGTCAGCTGCCGCGAGTCGGGGTCGATGTACGTCAGATAGTGACCGGGATGGCCGAGGCCGCTGCGGGTCGTCAGCACCAGCCCTCCGGCGCGACGCCCGCGGGGCACCAGCGTGGCGGTGAAGCTGGACTGCGGCAGCGGGAACCCGACACTGACGAAACCCCGATCCGCATCACGATAGGTGGTGTAGATGCCGACGTAGATCGGTTCCTGCGTGTCGGCGAACGAGCGGATCCACCCGCGGACGTCAACCACGCCGTCCTGGTCGCAGTCGATGGTGTCGATGCGGCTGTGCACGCCGCGCTGCGCCTCGCGCTGGTTCATCGGCACGTTGGCCTGCCCGAGTGGCCGTGCCACCAAGGTGCGGTACAGCAGGTAGCCGGGGCGCACCCACGACCGCCACGCGGGGACGATATCGAGGGTGAACCGGGTCGTGTGCTCGTAGAACTCACGGACGAACGGATCGACGGTTGCGGGGTCGAAATCGGGTCCCGCCAGCTCGTCGAGCGTGGCGACGATGCCCACGTCGGCGGCGTCGCGCACGTACCCGCCGCCCAGGGCGTCTGCCAGCGAGCGCACGTAGTCCACGCCCACGTAGCGGCCACGCGCTTCGAGTGGCACGACGAATGGCAACGCGGCCGGCTCGACTTCCTCCGCGAGCAGGGTCACCTGCGCGTCGCGGAAGACCGCGGCCGACAGGCACCGGTACACGAGCACGGTCGATGCCGCCACCATCGCACCGTCGGGTCGGCCCGTTCCGCCCAGCGCGCGCCCCACGGCCGCGCCGACGAGCGGTCCGGCAAGCACCTTCTGCGGGCGCAGGCCGAGCACACCCGCGAGCGCGCCGACCGCCGTGCCGACGCGTGTCGGGCGGACCCCTGTGGGGTCAAGTGCCCACCCCAACGGCGCCGCCAACGCCGCGCTGGTCAGGACGCGGTGCCACAGCGCGGGAATCTGGCCGGGTCCCTGACGCGTCCGCGCCACCAACTCCGAGATCGCCACGACTGCGGCCCCCACGGCGGCCCCCCGCAGGCCGACGCGCCAACGACGGGCACCGGCGAGCGCCAGGCCGGCGACAGCACCGATGCCCGCGGCGACGATCACGCCGCCAACGTCGATCGGTCGCCGGCCGGACACCCGCAGATCCTACCTTCACGGCGGTTTCGGCATCCACGCCCGCAGCTGGCTACGACGCGCGGACCGGGGCGCCTGGCGTGCCGCAGACCGGTGCCGGCAGCTCACCTCAGCGGCCGCGACAGCCTATCGTTGGCGTGCCGCGCCCAGCCGCGAAGGAGCCCGCCGTGCGCCTGTCCGTCATGCTCGAACCGCAGGAGGGGTTGTCGTACGACCAGATCCTCGCTGTGGCGCAGCGCGCCGAGCAGGTCGGGCTGGCCGGCCTGTACCGGAGCGACCACTACTCCAGCGTCGCGGCGCGCGTCGGGCTGCCCTCGACGGACGCGTGGGCGACGTTGGCGGGGCTCGCGCGCGAAACCAGCCGGATCACGTTGGGGACCATGGTGACGCCGGTGACCTTCCGCCCCGCCGGGAACCTGGCGAAGGTGGTTGCGACCGTCGCCGAGATGGCCGGCACGCCCGACGGTCAGCCGCGCGTCCACCTCGGCCTGGGCACCGGTTGGCTGGAGACCGAGCACCGCCAGCACGGCTTCCCGTTCGAAGATCTGGCAACGCGGTTCCGCCGCCTCGACGAGCACCTGACGGTCATCCGCGGCCTGTGGGACGCCGAGCGCCAGCCGTTCGACTTCGACGGTCAGTTCGTCTCGGTGTCCGAGGCGCAGTTCGCACCCACGCCGTCCCCGCGACCGCGGATCATCGTGGGTGGGACGGGCAGACGCAAGACACCCCGACTGGCTGCACGATCGGCTGACGAGCTCAACACGGTGTTCCAGTCACCTCAGGGCTGCCGCGAGATGCGCGAGGCGATGGATGCGGCCTGCGACGACCAGGGCCGCGACCCTGCAAGCCTGCCGCTGACGCTCATGACCGGGTGCATCGTGGGCGCTTCCGCAGCCGACTATCGGGCCCGTGCCGAGCGCCTGCACGCGCGGGTCGGCTCCGGTGACCTCGCCACGTGGCTCACCGATCTGCGCGACACGTGGATCATCGGCGCACCTGAGGAGGCTGCGGATCGCCTCGGCCGGCTCGCCGACGCAGGAGTCACCGGCGTGCTGCTGCAGCACCAGGCCCCTGACGACCTGGACATGCTCGACGCGGTGATGGAGGACGTGGCGCCACGGCTGTGACCTGACCGGGCGTGCCGACGACCGTCGGGCCGTCCGGCACGCTGTCGCGACGCACCGGAGCCCGGTTGACATGTGTACTACTGTCCCATGTCTCAGCACGGTCAGCCGCCGGCGCTCGACTGGCCGCCAGTTGCGTAACGTTCGGGCACTCATCCCAAACGGCTGTCATGAGGGAGCGCGGCATGCACACCGGTCGACATCGCTGGCTCGTACTGACGGCAGCCCTCGTGATCGTTCTCAGCGCGTGCAGCGGCACCGCCGCGGAGGACACGGCAGGCGCGGACGCCTCGGGCGACGGCAGCGAGGCCGCTGCGGTGGGCGCAAGTGAGCAGGCCGACGCCGGCACGGCAGACGGGGAGCCGATTCCGATCGGGATGCTGACGTCGCTCAGCGGACCCTTCGCGCCGTGGGGTGTGCCGGTTCGCAACGGCATGCAGATGGCGGTGGCCGACATCAACGGAAGTGGCGGGGTCGACGGTCGGCCGCTCGAGCTGATCGAGCGCGACACCCAGGGCGCGCCCGAGGAGGGTGTCACCGCCCTGCGCGGCATGATCGATCGCGACAGCATCATCGCCGCCGCCGGAGTGATCTCCAGCGACGTCGGGCTGGCGACCTCCCGGATCGCCGAGGCCGAGCAGGTCCCACTGTTCATGGTCAAGGCCGGCTCGAGCCGCATCCTCACCGCCGACAGCCGGTACACGTTCCGCACCTGCCTGCCCGCCGCAGCCATGACCATGGGTCCGGTCGCCGACTACCTCGAGCAGGAGGGGCTGACCCGCGCCGGTGCGATCATCGCCGACTACGAGTGGGGTCAGAGCGTCCGCGAGGCCCTCGACCAGGCACTCGCCGGCACCGGCGTCGAAACCAAGGTCGAGGTCGCACCGGTGCCCGAGAGCGACTTCACCAGCTACCTGCGCTCGCTGCAGGAGTTCGACCCTGACGTCGTCGTGGCGACCGGTCACCCGCCGGGCTCGGGCGCGATCGTCAGCCAGTCAGCCGAGCTTGGCATCAACACGCTTGTCATGGGCCCCTGGTCATCGCTGGCGACGGTCATGGAGGGCGTGGGTGACGCCGCGTTCGACCGGTTCGTCGACTTCGACTGCTCCGACTACTCGGATCCGGGCTATCAGGAGCTGGCAGCCCGCTACAACGAGCAGTTCGACGCGTTCATGGAGGACGACGCTGTCGCAGGCTACGGCATCGTGACCATGTTGGCCCAGGCGGTCGGCGAGACCGGTGGCACCGATCCCGTCGCCATCGCCGAGTACCTGCACCAGACGACCTTCGACCTCCCCGGCTACGCATCCGAGTTGACCTGGACCGAGTGGGGCGAGCTCGCGAACTCGACGCCCGTGGTGTCGGTCGTCCGCGAGCAGGAGCCACCCGAGGGCGTGAACCCCGGCGCGAACTGGTACCCGGAGGTGCTGCTGGTCTCCGAACCGCTCGAGCCGTACGAGCCCGAGTAGGCGCCGCCGCATGGCGCTGCTCGAGGTCCGCGGACTCGGCAAACGTTTCGGTGGCCTGCCGGCCGTCGACGACGTCGACCTGGAGGTCGAGCGGGCCGAGGTGTTCGCCGTGATCGGGCCGAACGGCGCCGGCAAGAGCACGCTGCTCAAGATGATCAGCGGCATCCTGACGCCGTCGGCCGGGTCCGTGACGTTCGACGGCGTCGACATCACGGGCCGCAAGCCACACCGCATCCGGCATACGGGAATCGCCAAGGTCCTGCAGACGCCCCGGGTGTTCGGAACCATGACCACGCGCGAGAACGCCGCCCTCGGGGCGATGTTCGGCGGGACCGGCGGTCGCCGCAGCGAGCGGGACGCACTCGTGATCGCCGACGAGGTCCTCGACATGCTCTCGCTGAGCCCGAAGCGGGGGCTCCCGGTCAACAACCTCAACCTGCACGAGAAGCGCACGCTCGAGCTGGCCCGCGCGTTGGCCGGCAGGCCCAGGATCCTGCTGCTCGACGAGGTCATGGCCGGGCTCAACCCGACCGAGCTCGACACCTACATCGGGGTCGTGCGACGCGTGCGCGACGAACTTGGCGTCACCGTCGTGTGGGTCGAGCACCTGATGAAGGCAATCGCAGCGCTCGCGGACCGCGTCCTCGTGCTCAACTTCGGACAGGAGCTGGCGCAGGGCACGGTCGACGAGGTGCTGTCGGATCCCGCGGTGATCGAGGCCTACCTCGGCCGCGGAGCGGGTCACGATGCTGCAGGTTGAAGACCTCGACGCCGGCTACGGCGAGAGCTTGGCCGTCCACGCCGTCAGCCTCCACGTCGACGGAGGGGAAGCCGTCGCCGTCATCGGCTCCAACGGGGCGGGCAAGACCACGTTGCTGCGCGCGATCTGCGGGCTGCTGCGGCCGCGGGCAGGAACAGTCACCTTCAACAGCGAGTCACTGGTCGGCGAGCCCGCCCATCGGATCGCCCGGCGGGGTGTGGCGTACGTCCCCGCTGAACGCCATCTGTTCCCGGCGATGTCGGTGCAGGAGAACCTGGAGCTCGGAGCGTATCCCCTGCGCGCGGACCGCCGCCAGCTCGAGCTGGTGTTCGAACTGTTCCCGCGATTGCGGGACCTTCTGTCCCAGCAGGCCGGCACGATGAGCGGCGGCGAGCAGCAGATGCTTGCAGTCGGCCGCGCACTCATGTCCAGGCCGGGTCTGCTCATGCTCGACGAGCCCACGACGGGGCTCGCACCGATCCTCGCCGAAGAAGCGTACGCGTCACTGGGGGTGCTGCGCGGCGAGGGGACGACCGTGCTCGTCGCCGAGCAGCAGGTCCCGCTGGCGCTGGACCTGGCCGATCGGGCCTACGTGATCGAGGACGGCCGGATCCAGATGGAGGGACCCGCCGGCGATCTGCAGGGCAATCCGGACGTGCGGCGCGCGTACATGGGAATCGCCTGATGGCCGTCGTGTTCGACGGCGTGGCCTACGGCCTGCAGCTCGGCCTGCTCGCCGTCGGGCTGACCATGATCTACGGCCTGGGCGGCGTGCTGAATCTCGCGCACGGCCAGTTCGCGGTGCTGGCCGCCATCGCGATCGCAGTCCTGTCGGACCGGCTGCCGACACCCGCTGCGCTGGTCGCCGGCCTCGCCATCGCGGCGCTCGCTGCGTTGGCGACCGACGCGACGATCATGCGCGCGGTCTACCGGCTGGACGGCGAGGCGCGCGTCCTGCTCAGCCTGCTGCTGACCATCGGGCTGGCGTTCGTGATCGACGGCCTGCTGATCTACAACTACCCGTTCACACAGCTCAAACTGAGCGTGCCGGGTCCCGCCGTCGACATCCTCGGTGTGCCGATGCGCCGCGGCAGCCTGGCCGCGTCGGCCCTCGCACTGAGCGCGCTCGCGCTGCTCATCGTGTTCCTGCGATACACCCGCCGCGGCAGGGCCGTGCGATCGGTCATCCAGGACGAGGAGGGCGCGCAGCTGTGTGGCATCGACCCCGCGCGGGTGCGTACCGCAGTGTTCGCTCTCAGCGGCGCGTTGGCGGGGCTGGCCGCCGTCGCAGAGGGTCTGACGTCGTCGGTGAGCGCCACCGACGGCACGGAGCTGACGATCCTCGCGTTGATCGTCACCGTGGTCGGCGGTCTCGGCAGCGTCGCCGGCGCACTGCTCGCCGGCCTGCTCCTGGGCCTGGTCTACACCATGAGCCAGGTCTACATCGGTACGTACGTGACCTTGGTCATCCTGTTGCTGACCGCCATGGTGACCATCCTCATCCGGCCAGCCGGACTACTCGGGCGGGGTGTGTGATGTCGGAGGCACCGCTGCCCGTCGACGCCGACGATGCCGCCGCCGACACGACACGACGTGCCCGCGACTCGGTGTGGTGGGCGTATTTTCCGGTCATGGTCACGGCCGTGGTCCTTGCCGGTGTCCCGCTGGTGATCGGCGATTCGCGCTTCTTCATGGGTCTGGCCGTCCTGGGCCTGGCGTACGCCGGCTACGGCGTCGGGTTCAACATCATCTTCGGCAACACCAACCAGCTGTTCTTGTGCCTGGGTGCGTTGGCAGGCGTCGGCGCGTACGGCTCGTCGATCCTCGGCAGCGAGATGGATCTGCCGATGCTGGTCACCATCCCACTGAGCGTCGCGGGCGCCGCGCTGCTCGGGGCGGTGTTCAGCTGGGTGTCCGTTCGCAGGCGGCTCGACGTGATCTTCGTCGGCATCATCACGTTGACCTTCTCGTTGATGTTCATCAACCTGCTCCTGGGTCAACGTGACCTGACCGGCGGCGAGACCGGCCTCGTGATCCTGTACGACGCAGGCGTCGTGGGCAGGCGCGGGACGGCATCGTTCTACGTGTTCCTGGCCGTGCTCGTCGCCTTCCTGGCCGCACACCGGTGGATCCAGCGGTCACACATCGGCTGGGCGTTCCGGGCGTTGCGGGACGACGAGCTGGCTGCCGAACTCGCGGGCATCGACGTCGCCCGGTACAAGGTGGTCGGTGGGATCGTGGGGTCGGCGATGGTGGGGCTGATCGGCGCTCTGTACGCCCACTACGAGGGGTTCATCAGCCCCACGACGTTCGAGCTGGGAAACGTCGACGTGCCCGTCCTGGTGATGGTCGCGTTCGGCGGCATCGGTTCGCTGCTGGCGCCGGTCATCGGCTCGGCGGTCTTCACGGTCGTCGACGAGGTCCTCCGGCCCTTCAGCCAGCTGCGGGTCGCCGTGTACGGCGTGATCCTGCTGACGCTGTTCCTGGGCTTCCGCCGCGGACTGATCCCAGCGGCGACCGACCTGCTCCGCCGGGTCACCCGCCGGCGCTGACCCCACGCACCCGCAGAGTCACCGGTCGGAACCGGCGCTGCGCACACGCGCGGGAAGTCGCAGACATGGAACCGGACCCTTGACAGCTGGCGCCATTGGGCGAACATGTGTTCGTGTCGACCCCGATCCTACACGCCGACCTCGATGCGTTCTACGCGTCGGTCGAGCAGCGCGACGACGCCACCCTGCGCGGCCGGCCGGTGATCGTGGGCACCGGTGTCGTGCTCGCCGCCAGCTACGAGGCCAAGGCGTTCGGTGTGTTGACCGCGATGGGTGGTGCGCAGGCGCGCAGGCTCTGCCCGCAGGCCGTCGTCGTGCGACCGCGGATGAGCGCGTACTCGGAGGCCAGCCGGGCCGTGTTCGACGTGTTCGCGCACACGACGCCTCTGGTCGAGGGGCTGTCGATCGACGAGGCATTCCTCAATGTCGGTGGGCTGCGCAGGATCGCGGGTTCCCCCAGGCAGATCGCGGCCGCGCTGCGGCGCGACGTGCTCGACGGGGTCGGCCTGCCGATCACCGTCGGCGTGGCCCGGACCAAGTTCCTGGCCAAGGTCGCCAGCGCCGTCGCGAAGCCCGACGGCCTGCTGGTCGTCCCGCCCCACGGCGAGCTGGACTTCCTGCATCCGCTGCCGATCGAACGGCTGTGGGGGGTCGGGCCCGTGACGTCGGGCAAGCTGCGCGCGCGCGGCATCACGACCGTGGGGGAGGTCGCGCGACTGCCCGAGCCGGCCATCGTGTCGATGCTCGGCCGGGCGTCGGGGCTCCACCTGCACGCGTTGGCCCACAACCGCGATCCGCGGCCCGTGCAGGTCGGCCGCAGACGACGGTCGATCGGGTCGCAGTGCGCCCTGGGGCGCGGCCCGGTTCCGCACGAGGATCTGGCCGCAGTGCTGGTCGGCCTCGTCGACAGGGTCACCCGGCGCATGCGAACGGCTGGACGGGTCGGCCGGACGATCACGCTGCGCCTGCGGTTCGACGACTTCGCACGCGCGACGCGGTCGTTCACCCTGCCCTGCGCGACGGCCGAGACCGCGACCATCCTGTCCACGGCGCTGGCGCTGTTGTCCACCGCCACCCCGCTGCTCGAGCAGCGGGGCTGCACGCTCATCGGCGTGTCGATCAGCAATCTCGTGAACCACGGCGCCGTGCAGCTGACCCTGCCGTTCGCGGGCCGGCCGACCAACGCGCTCGACACGGCGGTCGATGGCGTCCGCGACCGTTTCGGCTCGACCGCACTGACCAGAGGCGTGCTGCTCGGCCGCGACCCGGCTCCGTCCGTGCCCCTGCTGCCGGACTGACATCCCACCGGCGTGTCAGTCGCCGGCCCGGGCGTCGCTCGGGGCACTGCCGGCCCGCCACTGCTCGATCTGGGCGATGTTGTCGGCCTCATCCGCGTCCGGCTCTGTCGTACCGACGAAGGCGTCGACGATCTCGACCGCCACGTCGGGGGCGGTGCGCTTGAGGCTCATCGCGAGCACGTTCGCGTCGTTCCACAGCCGCGCGTTCCTCGCGATCCACGGCTCCCACGCGAGCGCGGCCCGTACACCCGGGACCTTGTTGGCGGCGATCGACGTCCCCGTCCCCGTCCAGCACATCACGATGCCGACGTCGGCGTCACCCTCGGCGACCGCCACGGCCACGCGATGGGCCATCGACGGCCACGGCAGGCCGTCGTCCACCACGACGACGTCGTGGCCGCCTGCATGCAGACGGTCGAGTACGGCCGAGACGGTCGGCGACTGATCGTCGGCGCCAAAGAGGATCCGCATGGGCCCATCCTGCGTGCCGGGCCGCCCGCCGTCACCCCACAAGGATGGCGCGACTGGTGCCCGTCCGGGTCGCCCTGCCCACGCGGGTGCGGTGCCGGCCGCGCCCGGGCGTGCACGCACCCGGCTGGCGCTGTCGAGCCCAGCGCATATCCACTACGGTGCACGGCGTGACCGCCTCCCTGCCCGCTGTGCGACTCGTGCCCGTGGACGCCACGAACTGGCGTGCCGTGGCGGCGGTCAGTCCGCGCGAGGACCAGCAACGCTACGTCACCGCGGTCACCTACTACCTGTGCCTCGCGCTCTACGACGGCACGTGGCATTGTCTGGCGGTCGTGGTGGGCGGCGCCGTCGTCGGCCACGTCATGTGGGGCGTCGACCCCCAGGACGGCGCGGTCTGGCTCGGCGGCCTCGTCGTCGACAGCTCCGCGCAGGGCCGGGGCGTCGGCCGCGCCGCCGTCGCGGCACTGCTCGATCGCTTCACGACCGACGGACGGGTCAATGTCGCGCTCTCGTACGCACCGGACAACACCGTCGCCCGCAACCTGTACCGCACGCTCGGCTTCGTCGAGACCGGGGAGATGGAGGACGACGAGGTCGTCGCCCGATACCGACGGGATGGTGACGCCGCCTCGATCGGGCAGGTCAGCCGACGGTGATCACCGCGACCGCGGCCAGCGAGAGCGCGACGGCGAACGCCTGTGGGCGTCCGAGCCGCTCGGCGAGCAGATGGCGAGCCAGGATGACCACCACGACCGGATAGAGCGACGTGAGCAGCGCCGCGATCGTCAGCAGGCCGGTCCGCGTGGCCAGCAGGAACAGGATGTTGGCCAGCATGTCCAACCCGCCCGACGCGGCCACCAGCGGCATCACCTCGCGTGCCGGCAGCGCCGATCGGGTGACGGCGACCAGCACGGCCAGCAGCAGCAGCGACGACCCACGGGCCCCGATCAGAGGCCAGAGCCCCGAGCCGTCCGGCGTGCGGTCCAGCAGGATGAAGAAGACGCCGAACCCGGCACCGCCGAGCAACGCGAGCAGCGGACCGGCCGACACCGCCACCCGGTGCTCCACGCGCGGGCGGCCCGCGATGACGCCGACGGCCACGACGCCAAGGACGATGCCGGTCGACGCCAACAGCGACGGCCGCTCACCGAGCACGATGCCGGCCACGACAGGCACCGCCACCCCGACGACCGCTGCGAGTGGCGCGACGAGACCCATCGGGCCCAGCGCGAGGGCGCGAAGGTAGGCCACGAGGCTGAGCGCACCGGCGAGACCGGCCAGCGCGCCCGTCGCGAACGCGGCCGTCGATGGCCGGCCGGGCAGCAGCGGCATCAGCGCCACCAGCACCACGACACCGATCGCCTGTGAGACCAGCGTCACCGAAACGGCGGGCGTGCGCTTCGCGGCGAGACCACCGGCGAAATCCGCAGCACCGAACGTCAGCCCCGAGCCCAGCGCGAGCAGCAGCGCCATGCCACCTCACCTCCTGTCGACCAGTTTGTTGAACCGCACGGTACACTTCGCTGATCCTAGGTTGCACAGCGTCGCAGTGCAACCAAATCAACCAAACGATCAGTTCACCGGACCACGCGGAGGTGGTCATGCAGAATCCCGAGGTGCTGTCCGCCGCCATCGGCCGCAACGTCCGGCGCCTGCGGCGTCGGCGTGATCTGACGCTTGACCTGCTCGCCGAGCGCGCCGGCGTCAGCAAGGGCACGGTCATCGGCGTCGAGCAGTCCCGGGCCAACCCCAGCATCGCGACGCTGTGCAGCATCGCGGATGCGCTGGGTGTCGGCGTCGTCACGCTGATCGACCCCGGCCAGGATCCGCAGGTCAGGATCAAGCGCCGTGACGACACACCCGCGTTGTGGACCAGCGAAAGCGGCAGCCGCGCGCTGTTCCTCATGGGCACGGATCCGCCTGACATCGTCGAACTGTGGGACTGGCACCTCGCACCCGGTGACGTCTTCGACGGCGACGCTCACCCGGAGGGCACCGTCGAGGTGCTCTACGTACTCGACGGAGTGCTGGCTGTGACCGTCGGCGATGACGAGCACCGTCTGACGACCGGCGACAGCATCCTGTTCGACGCCGTGCTCAGCCACCGCTACGCAAACCCGGCCGAGCGTCCCAACCGCTTCGTGATGAGCGTCGTCCAGCCCGGTGACGACACCTACCTGGTCCCACCGGACCGCATCGAATCCGCATGAGCAACCGACACCGCCGGTCTCCACCTCACGGCTGCAGCACCGGCGGCTCACGCTCCAGCTCGGCCAGCGCCGCCGCGGCCGCCTCGCCGCGGAGCCTGCCCTTGTTCGCCGCGTAGACCCCGCGATCCAACCCGGCGAGAGCGGACGCGTGGGCCAGCGCGCGTTCGCGCACCTCGCCGGGCGGAGCCACCTCGTCGGCGAAACCCGCCTCGAACGCCTCGCCTGGCCCGACGAGCCGACCGGGCAACAACAATCGTTCGAGCCGGTCGGCGCGCACGTTGCTGCGGGCCAGCGCGATGACCCACCGCGGCAGGACCAGACCAAGGGCGGTCTCGTTCAGTCCCCAGCGGTAGTCGCCATCGGCGGCGACCGCATGATCGCACGCCAGCGCCAGGATCGTGCCCGCGGCGATCGCATGCCCGGTCACCGCTGCCACCATGGGACGTGGCTCGGTCCACACCCGCAGCGCCGTCCGCGTGAGCGCGACGGCCAGCGCGACCACCTCATCCGGCGACGCCGACAGCACGCCCAGGTCGAGGCCGGCGGAGAAGACGCCCTCTCGACCGCACAGGACGACGGCGCGATCGTCGGCGCATTCGTCCAGGGCTCGGTCCAGCTCGGCGAACCGGTCGACATCGAACGCGTTGACCTTGCCGTCGTCCAGCGTGACGACCGCGATGCCGTCGTCGACCGCGCGGGTGATGGTCATGGTCGCATCCTCTCGTCCGAGCGGCTCCTCAGCCGTCCCGGCGCAGCACCTCGACCGCCCCGTCGGGACCACCGAGCAACGCCTCGTCGGCCATGTCCAGGAACAGGCCGTGCTCGACGACGCCGACCGTGCACGACAGCGCGGTGGCGACCTGGGCCGGATCACCAGCGTCGGCGGGCAGGCGAAGGTCGAGCAGGTGGTTGCCCTCGTCGGTGATCAGCGGCCCGTCGTCGTCAACCCGCAGCGCCACCTCGTCGAACCGCTCGCGCAGGCGTCGCGCCGTGTCGGCCCACGCGAAACGCACGACCTCGACCGACAACGGACCACGTTCGCCGAGGCGCTCCACCCGCTTGTTGGCCTCGGCGACGATCACGAAGCGGCGCGCAGCAACTGCCACGAGCTTCTCCCGCAGCAGCGCTGCCCCGTTTCCCTTGATCAGGTCGAGGTTGGCGGCGACCTCGTCGGCACCATCGATCGCCAGCTCGAGCCGCAGCCGACCGTCGAGCCGTACGGTCTCGAAGCCCATCGACCGCGCGAGCCGCTCCGTCGCCGCCGACGCGCTGACGACCTGCAGGCCGGTCAGCTCCTCGCGGTGGGAGAGCAGCTCCATGGCCGCCCACACCGCGCGACCCGACCCCAGCCCGACCGTCATGCCGGGCCGCACGAGCTCCGCAGCCGCCTGTGCGGCGCCGGCCCGGGAAGGATCTTCGAGCAGGGTCGCGATCGACCGTCGGTCGATCAGCTGCGATGGCTGGGCCATTGCGCGTCTCCTCGGATCCCGGTGGGCATCGACCGCTGCGGTCGCGATGGGTACGGTACCGGCCGATGACCGCTTCGTCGCATCCCCCCACCGTCACCACCGTCGACTACCACACGGCGGGCGAGCCCTTCCGGATCGTCACCGGTGGCGTGCCCCCGTTGGACGGCGACGATGTACCGGCGCGGCGCCGGTACGCGGCGACGCACCTCGACCATGTGCGCCAACTGCTCGTCAACGAGCCGCGCGGCCACGCGGACATGTACGGGTGCTTCGTGACGCCCCCCGACGACCCCGAGGGCGACCTCGGCGTCGTGTTCTTCCACAACGCCGGGTATTCGACCGCCTGTGGGCACGGCACCATCGCGTTGGTGACGTGGGCACTGGAGTCGGGGGTCGTCCCGATCGACGGCGAGCACACGACCGTTGCGGTCGACGCGCCGTCGGGACGGCTGACAGCGACCGCCACCGTCGACGCCGGCCGCGTGACCGGCGTGCGGTTCACCAACGTCG
Source organism: Nitriliruptorales bacterium (assembly GCA_024644015.1). GTDB lineage: Bacteria > Actinomycetota > Nitriliruptoria > Euzebyales > JAHELV01 > JAHELV01. Next base: position 5,832 of record JAHELV010000056.1, on the reverse strand, counting down.
CATCGTTCGTCGAGGCCACCGACGTGGCGGTGGACGGCATCGGCGTGACGGTCGACATCGGCTTCGGCGGCGCGTACTACGCCGTGCTCCCGGCCGCCGATGTGGGCTGCGCCGTCACCCCGAACGATCTGCCCACCCTCATAGAACGGGGCCGTGCGATCAAGGCGGAGATCGAGCAGCGGCACACGATCGTGCATCCGACGGCACCGCATCTGCGCGACATCTACGGCGTGATCTTCGTGGACCAGTCGGGCGTCGGCGACGGCGCGCTGCGGCAGCGCAACGTGACGGTCTTCGCCGACGGCGAGGTCGACCGCTCCCCCACCGGCAGCGGGGTGTCGGCGCGCCTGGCCCTGCTCGACGCGGCAGGCACGTTGCCGCGAAGTACGGAGCTGATCACGACTGGCATCGCGGGGCAGCAGTTCACCGGCCGCGTGGTCGGCGACGCCGAGGTCGGCGGTCGACCGGCTGTGATCACCGAGGTCGCCGGCGCCGCCTACCGCACCGGCAGGCACGAGTTCTGGCTGGACCCGTACGATCCCCTCGGCACCGGGTTCCTGCTGCGCTGACTGCACGAGCAGGTCACCAAGCTGCGCCTGAGCATGGACACCGCAGAAGACGTAGAGGATGACGGGGGCCGCTGACGCCACCCGCGACGCGATCCCGCGCGATCCGCGGCCGGTAGGCTGAGGCCGAAACCGGCGGACCCAGCGCTACATCGGCCCCGGCGTCGAGTTCCCCCCGATGCCGAATCCTCCCGACGGGTTCATCATCCGTGTCGCTCCCACCCGCGTGCGGGGGATGGGGCCCTGGGGTATCCAGCTGTGACCGGCGCGTACCCGACGCATGCGATCTCGCGGTTGTGGACCGCGGGGTCGGCCGTCGTGTCGATCGCGACCGCGTGCGACGCGGGAATGCGCAGCGGGCGGGCACTGTTGGCCTGAGTATGCGCACCTTCTCCGTCACGTGGGACTACCGGTGTCCGTTCGCGCGGAACGCCAACGAGCACATCATCGCTGGCCTCACGGACGGCGCCGAGTGGGACGTCACGTTCGTGCCGTTCTCTTTGAGTCAGGTGCACGTGGCAAGTGACGAACCGCCGATCTGGGATCGACCGGGCGACGACTCAGGGCTGCTGGCGCTGCAGGCGGGCGTCGCTGTACGCGATCTCCAGCCCGAGCTGTTCCACGCCGTGCATTGGGACCTGTTCGCGCTGCGCCACGACCACAGCGGCGATCTGCGCGACCGAGCCGCTGTCGGCGAGGTGCTGACACGGCACGGGGTCGACGTGGCCGCGGTGTTCTCGCACATCGACGACGGCCGGGCACTCAAGGCGGTCCGCGAGGAGCACGAGGCTGCCGCGAGCGGACACAACGTGTGGGGGGTACCCACATTCATCTCCGGCGATCGGGCCGTGTTCGTACGGCTGATGGACCGCCCTGGCGACGAGGTGCGCACCACGATCGCGACGATCGATCGCGTACTCGACACGATGGACGGCTTCGCGACACTCAACGAGTTCAAGCACACGACCATCGCCCGCTGACGAACGCAACGTGAGCGGCGACGGCAAGGCGACCGGTCACCGGCAGTAGGCTACGGCGCCGCGGAACCAGGCTCCCGCAAGGCTGCTGCCGAGCGTGGACCGACGACCCGCGGTCGACGAGGAGCGTGCAGATGGTGTCCGAGTTGTTCGACCCCGACCGCTGGCGAGATGTCGACGGCTTTGATGGACTGCGCGACGTGACCTACCACCGCGCGGTCGATCAGGGCACCGTACGGGTGGCGATCGACCGTCCGGACGTGCGCAACGCGTTCCGGCCGCAGACGGTCGACGAGTTGCATCGTGTGCTCGACCACGCCCGCCAGACCTCCGACGTCGGCTGCGTGCTGCTGACCGGCAACGGTCCATCGGCGAGGGACGGCGGCTGGGCGTTCTGCTCCGGGGGCGACCAGCGGATCCGAGGGCGGGACGGCTACCGGTACGCCGCGGGCGAGACGGCCGAGACGATCGATCCGGCGCGCATGGGCCGACTGCACATCCTCGAGGTTCAGCGGCTCATCCGCTTCATGCCCAAGGTGGTCATCTGCGTGGTGCCAGGTTGGGCGGTCGGTGGCGGCCACTCCCTGCACGTGGTCTGTGACCTCACGATCGCCAGTCGTCAGCATGCAAGGTTCAAGCAGACCGACCTCGACGTCGCGTCGTTCGACGGCGGCTTCGGTTCGGCCTACCTCGCCAAACAGGTCGGTCAGAAGTTCGCTCGCGAGATCTTCTTCCTCGGCGACGACCACTCCGCTGACGACGCGCAGCGTATGGGCATGGTCAACGCGGTGGTGGACCACGGCGATCTGGAGACCACCGCTCTGACGTGGGCCGCGAAGGTGAACGGCAAGAGCCCGACCGCCACTCGCATGCTGAAGCTGGCGATGAACCTCACCGACGACGGCCTCGTCGGCCAGCAACTGTTCGCCGGCGAAGCCACCCGGCTGGCCTACATGACCGACGAAGCGCAGGAGGGTCGCGACGCCTTCCTCAGCAAGCGCACCCCCGACTGGTCGGGCTTCGGGTACCACTACTGACCCACCCGGGAGCCAGACCCCAGTTCCGGGGAGCCAAGCCCCGGTACGGAGAAGCCGCTCCCCAGAACGGTGCCACGGCTCCCCGACCGCCCGGGCCGCGCTCCTCGGCCGGGCGTGGAGCTCAGCCCTCCACGTTCGACGGGCTCCCCGGGTCCAACGCGATCGGCCGTGGCCGGGACGCGGCGACCTCCAGCACCTGCGGCAGCCAGGGCGTGTAGCGCCAAGGCTCCGCCGTGCACGACGCCAGCACTGCGGCCGGGTCACGCCACGCGACGGCGCCGACCTCGTCGGGATTGGGATTCGGCTCGTCACCGGCCTGCCCCACGAGTACGACGTCGTACTCGTGCTCGGTCAAGCCGGATACAGGATCGTGCGCCTCGTACCAGAAGCCGCCGTGGGTCGTCAGCGGGCCGCACCGCAGGCCCAGTTCCTCACCAACGCGCCGCTGACCGGCGGCGCGCACCCCTTCGCCCGGCCGGGGATGGCTGCAGCACGAGTTCGACCAGAGCCCGGCGAAGTGGTACTTGTGCGGCGCCCGGCGCTGGAGCAGCAACGCGCCGTCGGCGTCGAACAGCACGACCGAGAACGCGAGATGTCGCATCGCCCGCTGGTGCGCCGCCAGCTTGTCCATCCGTCCCACAACCCGCGCGTTCTCGTCGAGCAGCACGACGTCGTTGCGCCCCTCGGCGTCTGGCGCCGTCATCGCGTCATGAGAGATCGCCGGATGTCGCCACGGTCGAACGCACCATGCCTCACCGCGTCGGCACCGCACGGGCGGCCGTGTGCCCGAGCTCCTCCAAGGCGATGTCGGGGTGATCCTCGCGTACCCACCGCAGGACGTGCTCGGACTCGAAGAGCACCAGGGTGTCGCCGTGCCGGTTCTCCACGACCTGCACCCGGCGTTGGGCGCGGAGCCTCGGTGCGTCGGCCGGATCGACGCGCCGAGCGAGCGCCCACGGTGCCGGTGACAGCGCGATCGCGCACCCGAACTCGCTGGCCATCCGGTGCTCGGCAACCTCGAACTGCAGCTGCCCGACGCCGGCCAGGATGGGCTCCTGGTGCCCGAACTCGGGCCGGTGCAGCACGTGGACGACGCCTTCCTCGTCGAGCTGCTGCAGTCCGGCACGGAACTGCTTGTATCGACCGGTGTCGCGGTTGCGCACCAGCGCGAAGCGCTCGGGCGCGAAGGTGGGGATCGGTGGGAAGGTGACTGCCGGCCCGGCGTAGAGCGTGTCTCCCACCTGCAGGCCCGTGGCGTTGACGACGCCGACGATGTCGCCGGGGACCGCCGAGTCGACCGTGTTGCGGTCCTGAGCGAACAGCTGATGCGCGTACTTCAACTGGAATGGCCGGCCGGTCCGTGCCAGTGTCGCCGTCATGCCGCGGTCGAACCGCCCCGAGTTGACTCGGATGAACGCAACCCGGTCGCGGTGCCTCGGGTCCATGTTGGCCTGCACCTTGAAGACCAGACCGCTGAACGGTGCGTCGATCGGGCGGGCTCTCTCGCCGGCCGGCTGGGCGACCGGTTGGGCCGCCGGCGCCGGCGCCAGCCGCGCGAACTGTTCGAGCAGCATGCGGACACCGAAGTTCGCCAGGGCGCTACCGAAGAACACGGGGGTCTCGTCGCCAGCCAGAAAGGCCGCGTGATCCAGGTCGATCTCTTCCAGATCCAGCAGCGTCAGCTCGTCGATCGCGGTCTGCCAGCGGTCGGGCGGACATGCACCCGGATCGGCCTGCTCCAGTGGGACCCGATGCTCAGCACCGACGGTCGCGCCATGCACGGTCCGTTCGAAGCGGACCAGCTCAGCCGTCGAGCGGTCGACGATACCTGCGAAGTCGGCGCCATCGGCGACCGGCCACGACATCGGCACCGGCCGCAGGCCGATCTCGCTGACGATCTCGTCAAGCAGCGCGAGGGGCGGCAGCACCGGGCGATCGCACTTGTTGACAAACGTCACGATGGGCAGCCCGCGGTCGCGACAGACCTTGAACAGCTTGAGCGTCTGGGGCTCCAGGCCGCGGGCTCCGTCCAGCACCATGATCGCCGCGTCGGCCGCGCACAGGGTGCGGTAGGTGTCCTCGCTGAAGTCGGCGTGGCCGGGGGTGTCGAGCAGATTGAAGTGCCAGCCGCCGTACGTGAAGTGCAGTGCGGTCGACGAGATCGAGATCCCGCGCTGCTGCTCGAGCTCCATCCAGTCGCTCGTCGTCGTCCGCGCCTGTCTGCGCGACTTGACGGCGCCGGCTTCCTGCACCGCGCCGGCGAACAGCAGGAACTTCTCGGTGAGCGTCGTCTTGCCCGCGTCCGGGTGGCTGATGATCGCGAACGTGCGACGGCTCGCGGCGGCCGTACGCAGGTCCGGAGCGGCCGTCGGCGTGCTGGACACGAAGATCTCACCTCGGCGTGGTTCGGGTGAACGGGGATGGGTGCGCCGGCGGGCGGCGCCACGACACGCACGACCGATCATGCTATCCCCGCGACCACACGCGCGCGCCGGCGCGCCAGGGCCCGGCACGATCCAGCCGATCGCCCCGGGTGCGAGCGCTCAGCTCGCCAGCGCCAGAACCCGGGGGTCGCGACGCAGACGGTCCAGCGCCCGTGCACGCGTCGGACCAATGCTGCCGATCGGCATGTCCAGCGAGTCTGCCACGGTGGTGTACGGCGCCCGCGGCGACGCCAGCAGAACGTTCATCAGGCGTCGGGGGCGGTCCGGCAGCGCGTGTACGGCAGCCCGCAACGCTGCGCGCTGCTCCGTCCTGAGCAGCTCGTGCTCCGGCGCGGCGAAGGCGCGCGACTGCTGCCCGCGTTCGATCTCGTCGGTCGGCAGTTCACTTGCAGCCGATCGCAGGACGCGCAGGCACTCCCGGCGCGTCGTCGTGCTGATCCACGCGCCAAGGCGCTCTGGCTCGCGTACGCGGTGGATCGACTCGAAGAGGCGCAGCCACGTCGTCTGCGCGACGTCTTCGGCGTCACGTGCCGGTATCCGGAACGATCGCGTGATCGCAGCGATCAGGCCACCGAACCGGTACATCAGATCCTCCCACGCGCGCGCCTCACCGGCGCGGGCGCGCTGCACCAGGTCGACAAGCTCGGTGTCCACCGTGCTCACGCTCCCTCCGTACGTTCGACCAGGTCGAGGAGCGCTACCTGGTGTTGGAGCCCACGGTGCTGCTGGCGACCGGCGATCTCGGCGAGGCCCTCGTGCGCGCGGGCCGCGTCGACGAAGCCGAGGATCTTGTCGACCGCGGCCTTCG
>JAHELV010000016.1:40411-68788 GCA_024644015.1 Nitriliruptorales bacterium | reverse complement strand
CCGCAGTACCCGGAGCTCGATATCCTCGCGGAGGATGGCACAGTCCCGAGGGACGTCGTGGCGCAGGTCTATGAGCGGGCCGACCTGCTCCAGGTCGACGAGCTCCGCGGAGTGGATGCGGTGGAGGCAGTGCTCTGGGCGCTGATTGACATCGTCATCACGGAGCGCGACAGTGAGCGCCACCGACCGTCGGCACCGACGGCGATCCTTCTCCATGGGCCGCCGGGGGTTGGAATGGCCGTCCTCGCGCACATGCTTGCCCGGCATCTTCGCGCCCGCCTGGTGCATGTGTTCGCCTCTGCTGTCGTGCCGACAACCAACGGTGGATCACAACCGATCATCGCACCTGCCGTGAACCAGGCCTGCCATCGCCAGCCGAGCGTCCTTCTGCTCGACGAGCTCGAGGTGCTCGCCGGGGCGGACGTGCGTGACTCCATCAAGCTGCGCGCGGCCAACGACCTGCTTGCCGAGAGCCTCCGTTGGCGGTACGGACCAAGTCCGGTCGTGATCGCCGCGTTCACCACGTACGACGTCGGCCCCCTGCCCAGACGTCTCACCGGAGCCTTTCGTCACATCGTCCATGTCGATGTGACGGAGTTCGAGTGGGCCATGGTTCGAACCGCGATCCGGAGCACCGATCATGAGCTGTTCCGTGCGGTTCCGGCGGCGCGTCTGCTCGAACGTCGCGACCTCCGCCACGAGCCGCCGGTCGACTTCGCCGCCTGAGGGATCAGCGCTCAATCCCCTGTCGATCGTCAGCGACGCAGCGTGATGGCTGGTTGCGACATGTACCATCGGCCATGTGCGGCGACAGCGGACGAGTCTTCCGCGCGACGATCGGGTCGTGTCGCGCGCGGGCACCCTCCGTACACTGTGGTCCAGCCGGGGGTGGCGACACAATGACTGATGGTACTCCTGGAAACGCGCATTCCGTGAGCGTGTCGGCTGTAGTCGTCGACGCTGCCGGCAGCGTGCTGGCGATCCAGCGCAGGGACAATGGGCACTGGGAGCCGCCCGGAGGCGTGCTCGAGCCCGGCGAGACCATCGAGGCGGGCCTGATCCGAGAGGTCCGCGAAGAAACGGGCCTCGTCGTGGACCCCGTCGCGCTGACCGGCGTCTACAAACATGTCGACCGCGGCATCGTCGCCCTGGTGTTCCGTTGCACCGTGCGCGCCACCGGTCCCTGTGACATGGCCGAGACGATCGACATGCGCTGGATGCCTGTGGACGAGGTAGCGCAGACCATGCAGAGGGTGTTCGCCGTGCGCGTCCTCGACGCCGTACGTGGTAGCGGCCAGCCGACCGCCTCGCCGCCACAGGTACGCAACCACAACGGCTCGCAACTCGTCGCTGGCTGACCAACGTGTCGCGCTGCCGCCTGCGCCCACCGCGGGCGCGGCTTGGTGCTGGGCGCGTCTCTGGCCGCATCCGCAGCGTGGTAGAACGCCGATGACAGCGGTGTTACGCATGGTGCTCGGTCTGTGGCGATCGCGCACCGACCCGGGCCGGTTCGACGTCTGACCGCATGAGCCTCGATGGTGAGGAAGGGCGGTCATGGCGGCTGAGGCGAAGACGCGAGCGGCGGCATCCAGCCTGACTGTGGCCGCTGCCATTGTCGACGTCACCGACCGTGTCCTCGGCATTCAGCGAGCCGGCGATCGCTGGTTGTTGCCCAGCGGTGAGCTGGCGTCGGACGAGTCGCTCGGCCTGCGGCTGCGGCAGTGCGTACGGACCACGACGGGCTTCGAGGTCAAGGAGCTGTCCGTCGCGGGCGTCTACGAAGTCGATGACGGCCTGGCGGTCGTGGTTCGATGCCGGATCAAAGGCGTCGGGTCGGACATCACGTCTGACACCCGCTCGCTGCGCTGGATGGATCGTGAGGCCATCCGGGCGGAGATGACCCAGGGCTATGCGCAGGGAATGCTCGATGCGCTCGACGCCGAGCGGGAGCCCGTGGTGATCGAGATCACCGACGAGCCGATTCCGGCGCTGCTCGCGAGCTGAACCTACCAGTCGGCGCCGATGGCGCGGGCCGCGTGGAGCGCGCTCGCGAGGCCGTGTCGGTACGGCTCGCCGTGGCCCGGAAGCAGTACCGACGCGTCGACGTCCGCGAGGCGGTCCAGCGCTGCCAGCGCCTGAGCGTCGTCGGCATTGAGGCCGCGCGGGGAGATGCCGATGCCGGGTCGGCCTGTCACCGAGTCCGCGGTGACGAGCGCGTCGCCGGTGCACACGACACCGTGGTCACGGAAGACGAAGGCGGCGCTGCCCGGGGTGTGGCCTGGCATGTGGATCACCTGTGGTGAACCGGGGACGTCCAGGCGCTCGCCGTCGCTGCACGGGCGTACACCGTCGAGTGCGGGGGCGCGCGTGACCCCGGCGCGGACCCAGCCGGCGAGGCGCACCATGACGCGTGGCCGCCACGCGTTGCGGACGAACCGTTGTGGGATGCCGGCAGCGCCCGGCGTGGTGAGCAGGTTCTGATCCTGCTCATGGACGTACAGCGTCGCGTTGCGCTGCTGAACCCGGTCGGCGAACCCGACGTGGTCGACGTGATGGTGGGTCAGCAGCAGCGCGCGGATCTCCCGCACTGCGAACCCGGACCGGTGCAGCCAGGTCGTGAACGGCTCCCAGTGGCCTGGCAGGCCGGCATCGACGACGGTGAGGCCGTGGTCGGCCTCGATGATGTAGAAGTTGGTGCCGCCGGCACCGAAACGGTGTACGCCTTCGACGACTTCGGTGGCAGGCGACATGCACGGAGCCTAGCGCCCGTCGGCTCCCATCTGCGCGCCCGTAGGGCGCAACCCCGCCGATGCTGCTCCGCGCCGAGCGCTCAGGAGGCATCTTTCCGCAGCTCCGGCGGGGTCGCCTGCCCCCCGCGGAGTTGTTGATACAGCTCGACCGTCGGGGGCGTGACCCAGCCGTCGTCTGCTTCGACGCACGTCTGCAGCTCGTGCATGCACGCATCCAGCGCCGCCTGGTCACCGCGGGCATCGGCGATCCGCATCCGGTCGCGATACAGCAGCTCGCATCCGGGTGCGGCACGAAGGCCGCGGTCGACCGCCCACGCCGCACGCTCGACGTCGCCCACGCTCAGCGCCTGCATCGCCAGGCGGTGTGCGACGTCCGTCACCAGCCCGGCCGTCCGCGTCGCGAGCCCCTCGGCGTGCGCCCAGTCGCAACCGGACGCGAACGGCTGGCCACGGACCAGCGCCAGCGCCGAGTACAGCCGTCGCGCCTGGGTCGTGGGCGGCTGCAGCTCGAGCCCGCGGAGCAGGTCGTGGAACCTGCGGAGGTCCGTGGTGATCGCTGCTGACAGCTCGATGCGACCGTCATCGGTGTGTACCACCACCGGGTCGTCCTGCGCGTCGCCCAACGTGCCTTCAGCCGCCTCGCCGGCGCACGCGAGTCGAGCCGAGCGCTGGTGATCCGCCGGCCACAGCACGGCTGCGACTTCCTCGGGATGGCCGCCGGTGGCGTGCGTGGCGAGATAGGTCAGAAGCTGCGCCGTGTCGGCATCGACGGTTGACGCGACGCCATCGAAGGTCAGCGGACCGAGGACGCCGACCTCGGTCAGGGCCGCATCGTCCGCGTCGAGCGGGACGTCGGTCGCCGGTTCGGCGGGATCGACCGACGCGACCGACAGCAGTGGCGACGGCACCGGGTGGGGCACATGGTCGCGGGACGGCTGCCGCAGCAGGTCGCCGAACCGGTTCCAGTGCTGTGGCGTCAGCCACTCCGGCGCGTCGAGCCAGCGCCCGTCCGATGCCAGCCGCGAGTGCGCACCGGCGACCTCGAGACAGGTCTTCGCTCCGCGGTCACCGGCGACGACCAGGCCGACGGCGGGGTGGTCGGCGGCGTCGCTGAGCACAGCGAACATCTCGCCCTGCTCGTGAGCTGCGTAGAGGACGACGACGTGTGCCGCGAAGCCTGCGCCGTCCCGATCATCGGTCACGCGACGGACACGTTCGAGTGCCTGTTGGGGGTCAGCGACGATCGTCACGCGCGGCAGCTGTTCGATCAGCGGATGGAGCGCTCCGACGACCACGATCTCGACCCCGCTGGACGCGCCGCCTGTCGCCAGCTCCGCGGCCCACGACGTCAACGCGTCGGCGGCCTGCGCGGGCGACGCGACAATGCCCAGCACCCCCGTGGCCAGCACGTTGACGAGCAGCAGCGCGCCTGATGGTGACCGTCCGCACGAAGCCAGCACGGGCACGTACCGCTGCGCGGCGGCCGGTGCCATCTCCAGCTCGGGTGCGAGGACCCAACGGCGCCCCTCCTGTGTGCTCGTCACGCCGGGGGGCGCCGCGGGGATCGGCTCAGCCAGATGGAGCGTCACCTGCTCGCCGAGCTCCACCGCTGCGACGACAGGTGCCACGTCGTGCTCGGCGAAGTGCGCGGTCAGGATCCGCAGCACGCGATCGAGCCGCTCGTAAAGATCGTGCTCGGCCATCGATCGCAGCCAGCGCTCGAGCTCTGCGGCCTCGGAGTCCACCGGATCGAGCACCGCGCCGACGTCCCGCCGGCGCAGCCAGTTACGCCGGCGCCGGGCGATCAGGGCGACGAGACCGGCGGCCAGGACCGCCGCGCCGCCGAGCGTCGCGACGCCGAGGTCAACCGCTGTCGAGGGCGCGCGTTGCGACGTCGGTGACATCTCCGGTGCCACGTCGCCACTGGGTCGCCCCGTTGTCGCTGCCGCGCCGGCCAAGCCTTCGGACACGCGATCGTCAGGTATCAGCGTCGACGGGGTGACGGGAGGCGCGACCGCTGGCGCCGCGCCCGACTGGGTACCGCGCCCCGCGGCCTCACCATCGCTGGGCGACGCCATCGGTTCGGTGCCGTGGGCGTTGAGGCCGTCGGTGGGCGGTGCGCCGCGGTCGGCGGTCTCGTCGGGAACCGGCGTCCGGTCGGTGACCGCGGGGCCATCGCGATCCTCGTCGAGCGCCGCGTTCTGCTGGCCGACAGGCATGCGCAGGACCCAGCCGGGACGTATCAGGTCCGGGTCGGTCAGTCGCCCACCGTCGGGCTGCCGTCTGCCCCGGTTCCGTGCGTAGATCTCGCGCCAGCGATCCCCGCGGTCGAGGTGCTCCGCGGCGATGCTCCACAGATCGTCGCCGTGAGCCACGGTGACCCTGGGCGGAGGCTCGGCCGCCTGGGCGTCGGACGGCAGCACCAGCAGCCAGCCCGGATGGATCATCGTGTCGCCGGGCCGCAGGCGACCGCCGTCGGGCTGCGTACGTCCTTCGTTGAGGGCGGCGATGTCCTTCCAGCGGCGGCCGTCGCCCAGCGCCCTCTCGGCGATGGTCCACAACGACTCGCGGCGACGTACCGTCCACAACCGCCGGTCCCCTTCGGGTGACCGGCGCGCGTCGCCAACGGGAGCGTCCCGGCTGGGCTGCTCCTGCGCCGTCATGACCTGGGCCGAGGCCGCTGGCGACGGCAGTGCACTGGTCGGTGGCGCGGCGAGCGCCCGGGTGGACATGGAAGACAGCAGCATCAGTGTGGCCACGAGCTGGCCCGCCGCCGCCTGCAGCGTCCCGAGGCCCGGCAGCGCGCGGGCGACCGAACCGCGCGCGACAGCGGCGGCTTCCATTGCGATGCTGATGACCGAGATCGCCCACGTCGCCCACAGCACGACCGCCAGCAGCCGCAGCACGGTTGACGGCGCGATCTGCCCGTAACGCAGCGCCGTGACCACCGTGTCGAGCGAGGGGACGCTGCGACCGAGCGGCCACCCGACGGCGGCCGTCAGCGCCAGGGGCACGCCGACGACGATGCCGAGCAGGCCCGCGGCGGCCGCCGCACCTGCCACGAGATCACGGACACGTCGGGATCTGCGCATCATGACTCTCCTGCGGTCACGCCCTGCACGGCGCGGGCCTGACGGCTTGCGGTCACCGTGGTGTCGGGCACGCCGGCGAGGCCGAGCAGCAGCATGCGGACGCCAAGCTGCACGTGAACCGTCACGGTGTCACCGCTGACCCGCGTCGTGCCGGTCGCCGGCGTCGCGGCGAGGTACGCGGCGACCGCCTGCGGGCCGGCGACCGCATCGATCACCGCGGTGCCCGAGCGCAGGCTGGTCTCGTCGATCGCCTGCGCACCCGCACGCGCGGCGTTGGCGGCGATGTCGTCGGCCTGCCGGCGCGCGGACAGCAGCCTGCCGCCATCGAGCACGAGGCCCGCGACCAACATCATCGCAACAGCGATCACCGTGACGAACACGCTGATCGAGCCGTTCTCATGGCGCGTCACGTGCACCTCCGCGGTACCTGTCGACGACCTCGACGGCTGAGGCCGATACGACCTGGCGCCGGGGCAGGCCCAACCCTGCGACCCCCGCCATGTCGAGTTCGCACGTGACATCGACCCGCACGGCGCCACCGGGCCGTAGGTCGCTGCTGTCGGCATCGACGTCGAGCTGGCGACACCGGACACCGGCGGCCGTGAGGTTGTGCTCGGCGGTCGCGTGGGCGAGCGAGCTGATCTCGGTGTCCCGGGCCAACGACGCAACGCGCGCGGCTTCGGCCGCGGCCTGCGTGACGTCCTGTGCCGCCTGCCCGGCGCGGCCGGCGAACACCACGAAGAGCATGAGGACCACGAGCGCGGGTGTCAGGACCGCGAGCTCGGTCGTCACACCACCGCGTTCGCACGTCATGGCGCCGGCTCCGGCACGAACCGCTCGACCGGTCCCTCGGCTGTCGACGCGACGCCCAGCGGCACGCCCGGGACCAGTTGTTGCGCGCGCCCGGTCACGCGTGCAGTGACGGCCGTGGCCGTCCGTTGGACGTCGACCTCAGGGGCGCGCAGCGCTCCCAGCTGCGCGAGCAGCCGCTGCGCCGCGGTGGCACCGTCGGATGCGGTGGCGCGTTCACCCTGCGCGGCCTCGACGGCCTCCTGCGCGGCTGCCTCCGCGATCTGCGCGGCATGCAGGTACAGGCCGAACTGGAACGCGAGCAGGATGATCGTCAGCACAGCGGGAAACACGATGACCAGCTCGGTCGTCGTCGCACCCGCAGCGCTGTGCGCATGCGCTCTGGGCGGCGGGGCTAGCCGGCGCCGAGGTTCATGCCGTTCGCCTTCGCGGTCACCTTCTCGGTGATGATCGCCACCACGACGATCGCCAACGCCGCCAGCGCGGCGGTGATCACGACCGCCTCGGTCGACAGCGCGCCGCGTTGTTCGACGGCGATCCGCCGACGAACGGCCAGCAGCTGGATCTGCAACCAGAACATCGTGAGCATGGACGGTCCTTTCGTTCACAGCTCTCCTACGACGACCCACACGGCGGGGAAGCCGACGAACAACATGAAGGCGACCGCGAGCAGGGCGACAGGCACGCTCATCTGCTCGGTGACGGCACGCGCCCGGGCCTCGACCGCCGTGAGCTGGCTTGCGCGCAGTGCCCGTGCCCGCTCGGTCAACGTCAGACGGACGCGGGCGCCCTGCTCGCCGGCGAGCTGCAGGCTCGTCGCAAGTTGGGACAGCTCGTCGACCTCCAGGCGATCCCCGAGGTCGGCGAGGACCTCCCAGGGCGTCTGACCGGTCAGGCGGCACCGGTCGAGTGCCGCACGAAGCTGCTGCTGCGGCCAGCTGGCGCCGAGCGCGGACGCGGCGTGCAGTGCCGTCTCGGTGCCGGCTCCTCCGGCCAGCAGTACGGCGGTCACGTCCAGGAAGCTCGACAGGGCGTGCACGAAATGCTCGCGGCGCTCCCTGGCGATCGCGCGGAGCTCGAGATCGGGCACGACGAAGCCGGCCGCTGCCATCGCCCCTGTCGCAGCCAGCACGAGGCCGACGCTGACGCGGACGCCCGCCAGCGCTGCAAGCAGCGCGGCCGCGGTGGGCAACGCCGCCAGCACCGCACCGGCGCTCACCTTGCGCAGGGCGTGCTCGTGGGCGGTGCGACCAGCGAGCTCGAGATCGCTCGGGCGCACGGCGGTCGCCCACGCCGACGCCCGGGCGGTCAGCGCGCCGCCCGCCGGTTGCCCAGCGGGCGCACGCGTCTGCTGAAGCGCCTGCAACGCCCGTTCCAGCCGCGGCGGTCCAGGCCGCAGGCCTCGGATGACGAGCACGAGCCCCGCACCGAAGCCGGCCCCGAACAGCAACACGGCGCTCACCGACGGCCTCCGGCAGTCCCGGTGTTGGTGTCGTCGGACGTGGTGACCAGCAGCGGAGCCGCCGACCGGTCCACGCGGTCGAGCCGCGCCAGCAGCACCAGCGACGCGGCGAAGACACCGCCGACAACCGTGAGCCACAGCTGTCCCTCGAGCGTCGCGTATGGAGCGAGGTACCCCCGGCTGAACACGAGCAGCGCCACGGTGAACAGCGCGGTGACGCCGGTCACGAGCCGGGTCGCGGAGCGCACCTGCGCGCGGCCCGCGTCGACACTCGCCCGCATCTGGGCCTGTGCGCGCGTCGCTTCAACCAGTGCCGCCAGGAGACGGCCGAGATCGCGGGTCTCGTTGCCCGCCGCGGTGATCAGTGCGGCTGCGAGCAGGTCCGCGGTGGGGTCGTCGACCTCGGCGGCGAACGCGCGCAGCGCCGACGGCAGCGGCTGGTGGTTGAGGCGCGCGGCGAGCTTGCCGATGGCCGCAGCGATAGGCTGCGGCGGCCGCCGGGCACTGACGACGATGGCCTCCTCCAGGCCGGCGGCGCCGGCCATCGTGTCGCGCAGCATCTCGATCCACTGCGCGACCGCTTCGCTGCGCGCGGCGGCCACGCGCCGCCGCGAGCCGCTGAGCATCCGCGGCAACGTCGTGGCGCCGGCCAGGGTCAGCAGCGCAAGGACGGGCCACCCGGTCAGCGCGAACGCCGCCAGGCCTGCCATCGCGCCCAGGAGGATGCGGCGAAGCGCGGGCCGCGAGATGGTCGCCCGGCGGAGCCCGACAGCGGGTGTGACGCCGCGCGCGCCCGCGACGATCAGCAACAGGCCGACGCCCGTGCCGGCTCCCAGCAGCAGTACGAAGCTGGTCACGGGGTCGCGCCCGTCAGGATGCCCGGCCGCAGGCCCGCGCGGACGAGATCGCTGCGCGTACCGCCGCGAAGGGGAAGACCCGGGACGCTGCGCGCGACACGGTCGGCTCCCGCGGCGAACACCTCGTTGGCACGGATCGTCTGGCCCTCGGCGCCCACGACTTCGAGGACGGTCTGTACCGCTCGGGCGCGACCACCACCGGCGCCCGAGCGATCGTCCCCGACGAACACCACGAAGTCGACTGCGCCGGCGAACAGCTGTGCGCTGGCATCGACCGGCAACGCGTACGGTGGCAGCAGGCCGTACATGACCGCCCGATCGAACACATGCCGGGCACTGGCGGCGTGGATCGTGCACATCGATCCATCCCGTCCCTGGGTCATCGCGAGCAGCATCGGGATCAGCTCGGGACCGCGCACTTCGCCGACGATCACGCGATCGGGGTTCATGCGCAGTCCCATGCGGACGAGGTGCTCGAGCTCGATGCCTCCCTGCCCTTCGATGTTCGGCTGCCGGGCCTCGAGCGTGACCACGTCGGGGTGCAGCTCGGGGAACCGGTCGACGTGCAGCTCGAGGCTGTCCTCCACGGTCACGAGCCGCTCGACGGGATCGACCTCGTTGAGCAGCGCCCGCAGAAGCGTGGTCTTGCCCGCACCGGTCGCGCCGCAGACGACGATGTTCTTGCGGGCGTGCACGGCGCAACGCAGGAACTCGGCCAGCTCGACCGACAGCATGCCGTGCTCGACCAACTCGTCGAGGAACGACAGCTCGAACCGGTGGCGCCGGATGCTGACCGCCGGCCGTCCGCAGACGTCGCGGATCGCATGCAGTCGCGAGCCGTCGGGCAGCTGCATGTTCAGCTCGGGCTCGGCGGCGTCGAACCGCCGCTCGGTCCGTCCCATGCGCGCGGCAGCCAGACGGATCAGCTCGATGAGCTCGGAATCGTTGTCGGCGACGGGCGCGCCGCGTCCGCGGCTTCCGTCCCGATAGGTGATGAAGACCCGGTCGCAGCCATTGACGGCGATGTCGCTGATCGAGTCGTCGTCGAGAAGCCGCTGTAGCCGCCCGAGGCCGAACAGCCGGTCGTGCACGGCCGTGGCGAAAGCCAGCTCGTCGTCTGCGTCGTGCGGCTCGAGCCCGCGGCGAAGGCGGTCCTGCGCTTCCCGCTCCAGCGCGGCGTTGATGAGCACGTGCGCGAAGGAGCGCTCGTCTTCGGGCCGCATCCGCTCCGCGCTTGCGGCCGTGCGCTCCGACAGCAGATCCGCCACCTCGCGGGTCATCCGCGCGATGAGCACAGTGGTCGCGTCGGTGCCGCTCACCGGTCGTCCACCGGCGTCGACCCGCAGGCTGCGAGGTCGGTTGCGTCGCGGCGCGTGTCCACCATGTCGACCACGAGAGCCCGCACGCTTCGCAGCAGACGCGACCGTGCGACCCGATGGTGCGGCGCCACCCCGTTGAGCGCGTCTGCTGTTCGGTGGTCGATCGGGAGCCGGCCCACCACCGGCGCAGCGACGGCTGCGGCGACCTCGTCGGTGCGGTACGGGCCATCGTCGATCAGCACGATCCGCGGTGACACACCTTCAGGGCGCAGCGCCGCTACCCGGTCGCGGACGAGCGCCGCATCCTCGAGACGCGGTCGCGCAAGCAGCAGCGTGTGGTCGGCCTGTCGTGCGAGGGGGACCGTCGGTGACAAGGCGGACAAGCGGCCGCAGTCGAGCACCACGTCACCGTCGCCGGCACCGACGAGCGCCGGCCACAGCCGGTCGCCGACCGCGGCCAGCGACGCGCGCACCTGGCCTGCCGTCGGCGGTGCGACGATCACGCGTACGGACTCGCTGAGCTGCTGGGTGTGCGTGGAGACGTCGCCGCTGTGACGTCGCGTCGATGCGGCCAGTCCGACGAGCCCAGGTTCGAATCCCAGGCCCCGCCGCGCCGCAAGAACACCTCCGTCGGGGTCGATCTCGACGACCAGGAGCGGTCTGCCCTGCGGCCACACGGCGGCCATCGCGAGCACTGTCGTGGTCACGCCCGGCGCACCCTTGACTGATCCCAGCGCGATGGTCGTCATTGCGCTGGTCCGCGCAGCACCAACCGGATCTGGTCCTGTGCGGCAGCCGCCGTTATGCGTTCCGCGGTCGATGCGTCGACGACCACCGACACCAACAACGTCGCCGACCCGTCGATCGTCGGTTCGACGGCGAGCACGATCCCGTCGTCGAGCACGCGTCCGTTGCCCGCGGTCGCGACGATGCTGACGCTGTCGCCGGGCGCCAGGGACGACACCGGGTACTCCCCCGGCTCCAGTGCGAGGCCAACCGTTCGCGCGGTCGGCCCGACGTCGACCGCGCCAGGCCCGACGAGATCCTCGGTCAGCGGCGCTCCGGCCGGCAGGGAGAGCAGCAGCGTGCGCCCCAGCAGTCGCTGGCGGTCGTCGGCGTCCATCAGCCGTACGCCCGCGTCGGCGGACACCTGGGCGACGGCCACATCGGCGTCGGCCAGCAGCGCACCCCTGGCCACCGGCCGGGCCATCACGAGGACCGGCCGCTGGTGCGCCAAGCGTTGTGCCAGCACGCCGAACGCCAGCGCGCAGCCGACGACCAGCAGCACGCCGGCGAGCAGCGTCGGAACATGGAGCCTGCGGCGGGCCGGCTGCAATCGTAGGCCGTCGGTGTCCGGGTGGTCCGGCCTTCGTACGGCGGTCTCGGTCACGTGCCGGGACCGAGCGCCGGCAACGCCCACATTGGTTGACAAATCATGCCCCCGCCAGCCCCCTTACCGACCCGCGCCGCCGCCACATGACCCGTGGCGCACTGAACTGCATTTCATACCAGATCGTTACAGGTGATGGTTCCTGTCCGATCGTCCAGTCCGCGCTGGTCCGCCGCCGCGCGTCGCCACGACCCGGCGGGCCGATCGCTGTGGGCGCAGACCCCGCGCGCGACAGTGGAGGCATGACCCGCGGACGAGACCCCGCGTACCCACATTCCACCGCTGTCGACCGCACGCTCGGCCGCGTCGTGGTGCGCTCGCACGCCCGCCAGTCGTCGCTGCGCTTCCTCGAGGTCGACGGCCACATGTACGGCGCCGTCGATCTGCACGACCCACAGCGGCTCGAGCTCGACTACCTCGCGCGGTACGCGACGCTCCTCGACGCCGTGCTGCCAGCCGGCCCCGCGGACCTCCTGCACCTCGGCGGCGGCGCGTTTGCGCTGCCGCGCGCACTGGGTGTCCGCCGGCCGGAGCTGCGGCAGGTGGTCGTCGAACGCTCCGCTGCGGTGCTCCGACTCGCCCAGTCGCAGCTTGGTCTGCGGTCGACCAAGGCGCTGCGCGTCATCGAAGGCGACGCCCGCGATGTCGTGGAGCGCACCGCCACGGGGTCGGTCGATGCGGTCGCCGGCGACGCCTTCGTCGGCCGTCGGACGCCGCGCCGGCTGTCCACCGTGGAGTTCGTGACGCACGTCGCCCGCGTGCTGCGCCGCCGAGGCGTGTACGTGGTCAATCTCATCGACGGGCCGCCGTGGCGGGTGCTCGCGGCGCATGCCGCCACGGTCCGCACCGCGCTGCCGCACGTCGTTGCGGTCGGATCTCCAGCAGTCGCCCGACTGTGTGAGTCCGGCAACGTGCTGCTCGCGGCATCCCGACAACCGCTGCAACGCTCGACGCTCGCGTGGCGGCTGGACACGGGCCCCGACGCCAGCGCTCTCGTCGGCGGTGGCCGGCTCGCGGCGCTGGCCGCGCGATCCCACCCCACCCGCGACCGCTGACGCGTCGCTTCTGACCGGTATCGGACGGCCGGTCGCGCGGACTGCACGCGGCATCCCTCGCGGCGGCCGCGATGGCGTGTGACTTCACCGGGCAGGTGGTGGTGGCGCCGACACCGCAGGATTCTCGCAACGGTCCGGGAAGGTGTGCCGGTACACCGTTCGAGGGCTGGCGAATGCGCGGGTCTCGAGGCACCCAAGGAGGCGGGTGCACCGACGCGGTCGGCGCGCAGCCGGCGCCGCTGCAGCAGTCGATCCGCCAGGTCGAACACGCGGAAGAGGCAAAGGCGGCAGTGCAGCGCTTCGACAAGGTCGAGGTCGGCCACGACCGCTTCGAGGTCGCCGGACTGTCGTTGCCGTCGGCTAGAGTCCGACGGATGGAGCAATCAAGCAGACGCCTGCTGACCGCCGGTGGGCTCGCCGGGCTGATCGCGCTGCTGGGGAAACGGCGGCGACGCGGAAGACGCCGTGGCCGGTGCTGCGAGTCCGGCACGGTGGCGTGGCCGGCGATGCCGGACTGGGCTGACGACGGCGCCATGACCAACGTCGACGCATTCAACACCTTCGTTGCCGCCGAACGCCCCTGCTACCGCCACTATCCCGAGGCCGCCGCGCAGGCCATTGTGGGCATGGATCCCACGGGCGCGAGCCCGCAGCCGCAGTTCGGGCTGCGGTACGGTCCGTCGGCCGGCTCGGCGGAGACCGCTGTGGTCATCACGGTCGAGACGCCGGGCGACGACTCGGTCGAGGCGACCCGCTACCAGTTCACGTTCGCCGACGAGGCCGTGCTGGGCGGTACCGCCGGTGTGCACCGCCTGCTGACGGGTGTGCGGGAGTTCCGGTGCTACGAGGGCCGCGGTCACACCGGCTGGGGTACCGAACGGTGCCTGTAGTGCTATGACCGCTCGATGATCGGCAGTGTCAGCCTGGACCGGTAGGTCCGGCGATGGTGCACCGACGTCAGGGCCGGGGCCATGTCCTCCCAGCCCTCGGTGGCGATGACTCCGCGGCGTTGGTGTTGCGATCGAAGCGTGGGAAGTTGCTGCATGGCGGGTCGCCGCCATGCACCCGGCGGCGGGTCAGGCTGCCAGCGCCACCTCGTCGCGCAGTGTGGCCAGCGCCTCAAGCTCGATGCGCCGCACACGCTCGCGGGACAGGCCGAGCTCGTCGCCGATCTGGCGCAGCGACGCGCCGTTGCCTCCGTCGAACCCGTAGCGGCGGCGCAGGATGTACTGGCTGCGCTCGTCCAGGCTGGCCTGCGTCGCGTTCATCATCTCCTCGATGAGCAGGCGCTGGGCGACCTCCTCGTCAGGGGCGTCGTCGGCGATGGCGACGAGGTCCTCGCGTGCCGAGGCATCCGGATCATCTGACAGGGGCTTCTGCAAGGAGTCGACGCGGTAGTCGGCACCACGGGCGCGCTGTACGCGGTCGGGTGTGAGGCGGGTGGCCTCGGCGACCTCCTCCGTGGTGGGCTCGCGGCCGGTCTCGTCGCGCAGGCGTGCGGTCGCGGCGCGAACCTTGCCGAGCTCCTGGTGGACACCGGCCGGCAGCCGGATCGCGCGGTCCCCGCGGGCGATGCCACGCTGGATCGCCTGGCGGATCCACCAGGTCGCGTACGTCGAGAACTTGCCGCCACGGCGCCAGTCGAACTTCTCCACGGCGCGCATCAGGCCGAGGTTGCCCTCCTGGATCAGTTCTTCGAGGTCAAGATCGGTACGGGACATGAACTGCGTCGCGATGCTCACGACCAGTCGCAGGTTGGCTTCCACGAACTGCTGGAAGGCCCGCTGACCCGCGGAGACGTCGCGCTCGAGCGTCGCACGGTCGCGGTCGTCGGCATGCTCGAGCAGCGCCGCGGCGTCACGCCCGGCCTCGATCTGCTTCGCCAGCCGCACCTCGTCCGCGGCGGTCAGCAGTGCTCGCTTGCCCAACTGGTCGAAGTAGCGGTCGGCGGTCTGCATCGCCATGTTCGCTCCCCTGGTCCTGCACTCCGGGTCGATCGAAAACCGGAACTCCCAGATAGCAGAACTCCTGTAGTATTACGTACAGCCGAGAGTAGCGTGGTGATACCAGAATGTCTACACAATCACAGGGTTCTGGTGATCACGCCATCGACGAGGCGCTGGCGCATGCGTTCGCGGCGTTCGGGCCGGCCTACAAGCGCTGGACCAAGACCAGGTTGTCCGAGCAGGGAATCGGCTACACGCACGCACGCGCCCTGCACCTGCTGCAGTGCAAGGGTCCGCAGATCATGAGCGAGCTCGGCGACGACCTGGGCATCACGCCGCGGTACGTGACTGTGCTGATCGATCACATGGAGGCCGCGAACCTGGTCGCCCGCCAGCCGCATCCCAACGACCGGCGGGCGACGCTGGTCAAACTGACCGACGCAGGCCGCACGATGTGCGGTGCGACCGGCGACGAGCACGTCGAGGCCGCGGCCGAGCTGCTGCGCGTGCTGTCGCCCGCGCAGCAGCAGGCGTTGCTCGAAGCCATGCAGGCGCTCCTCGCCGAGCTGCAGCGCCGCGGCTTCTGCCCGGATCCCGACGTACTGCTGAGCCCGCCCCACCAGCCTGTCGACAGGTGACCCCACTCGACGCGACCCGGCGTCGCGAGCTACGGCTCGCGCTCGCGCGCAGCTACCCGTGGATCGACGATCCCGACGTGGGACCCCAGGCCGTCGAGGCCGGTGAGTGCGACCGGTGTGGTGCCGAGGCCCGACTCGTCACGACCTGCGGCCCGACGTCGTGGGCGGCCCTGGGTCGGCGGTGTGCCGCTGCGGTGGGGCTGGGCGGCTGGTGCGACGGTCACGCCGACGCCGCCGCCCGCTGGCTGACGTCGCTGCGCGCGTTGCCCGACGAGGCTGACACCGTCGCACGCCTGTGGTGGGTCGCCACCGGGGAGGTCCGCATGGACGACACAGCCATCACGCCCTTGGTCGCGTCCGCACTGCCCGACGGCGAGGCGATCCGTTTCCCGCCGCCGCGCTGAACGACACCAGCCGCACCTGGCATCGCACGAGCGTGCGCTCGACCTGCGCAGCTAGCATCGGCGCGGTGACTGCGCCAACGGATTCGGCCGCCCTGTCGGTCTGTGTGTACTGCTCCTCGAGCAACCATGCGTCGGAGGGCCTGCGTGCGCTCGCCGGCGCTGTCGGCACCGGCCTTGCCGCCCGCGGCTGGAACATGGTCTACGGGGGCGGGTCCGTCGGGCTGATGGGTGTCACCGCACGCGCCGCGCTCGCCGGGGGCGCGCACGTCGTCGGTGTGATCCCCGAGAAGCTGGTGGACCGCGAGCTCGCGCTCGAGGAGGTCAGCGAACTGATCCGCACGAGCACCATGCGGGAGCGCAAGCAGATCATGGACGAGCGCAGCGACGCGTTCCTCATACTGCCCGGCGGCATCGGCACGCTCGAGGAGCTCACCGAGATGGTCTCGCTGCGCCAGCTCGGGTACCACGACCGCCCGATCGTCGTCCTCGACGCCGACGGGTTCTGGGCCCCGTTGCAGGCGCAGATGGCGCACATGGCCGATCACGGCATGCTGCACGCACCGGTGGACCGCCTGTGGTCGTACGCGCATACGGTCGACGCGGCGTTGGCGGCGTTGAACGGTGCTGCGAGCAACGCGGGCGCAGGACGCGACCGATGATCGTGACGGTACTCCAGCACGGCACGTGGGGCGGTCCCGGCGTCGTCGGCGAGCAGCTTCGGGCACGCGGCGTCGAACTCGACGTCCGCCACGTCTACGCCGGCGAGCCAGTCCCTGACGATCCGCCCGAGGCGCTGATCGTACTCGGTGGCCAGATGTGCACCGACGAGAAGGACGCCTACCCGTTCCTCCAGCGCGAGTCCGAGCTGCTCGCGGCGTGCGTGGCGCAGGACACGCCGACATTGGGCATCTGCCTGGGTGCGCAGCTGCTCGGCGAGGTCACCGGCGGCTCGGTGCGGCACGACACGCCCGAGATCGGGTTCGCCGAGGTGCGGTTGACCGCGGCGGGCCGCGACGACCCGTTGCTCCGCGGGTTCGCCGACGGCACGCCGACGTTCAACGCCCACCGCGACTTCATCACCGCCGGTTCCGGTGTGACGGTGCTCGCCGAGAGCGACCAGTCGCCTGTCCACGCGTTGCGGGCCGGGACGCGTGTCTACGGCATCCAGTTCCATCCCGAGATGGACGCCGCACGTATTGCCAGGTACTGCAACGCCGGCCAACCCGGCGCATATCTGCGCAGTCACGGATGGGAGCCTTCGGATCTGATCGCGCTCGCGGCACAGCACGACGATGATCACGCCCGCATGGGACGCGAGATCGCGGATCGCTGGCTCGACCGCGTCGTGCGGCCAGCGCTGGGCTGAGCCCGCCCTGCTGCGGCGACGATGTCCACAGCCGGCGCCGAAGCCCGGCCAGGAGGTGCTACGGTGCGAGCCCTGTCATTGGGTGCTACCGTGCGCGGTTGAACTGTCCTCCTGCTCCCGCAGGCCACAGCAGCCGACGACGCGGGGGCCGCCAGACCACAGGATCGGACGATCGCTCGTGCGTACCTACGAACTGATGATCATAAGCGATGGCACGCTGTCCGAGGACTCGGTCACTGCCAACGTCGAGCGCTTCACCAACCTCATCGGCCAGCTCGGCGGCTCCGTCGACCGCGTCGACCACTGGGGCAAGCGCGAGTTCGCGTACGAGATCAATCATCAGCGCGAGGGCTACTACACGGTCGTCGACTTCCAGATCGACGGTCAGCAGCTGCCCGAGCTGGAGCGTCAGCTCCGGCTGACGGATGCGGTCGTTCGCCACAAGGTGGTCCAGCCCGCAGCACGGGTTCGTCACCCGTAACGCCGTGCGGGCGGTATCCGGTACCTGCACGCCAGTTTCTGTGTGGCGGATCCGGACCCCCGCGAGTTTCGTGGAACCAGGCTCCGCGATGAAAGGACCAGCCAGTGGCTTCTGACAACGTCATCACCATTACCGGCAACCTCGCGGACGACCCCGAGCTGCGGTTCACGCCCAACGGCGTCGCGGTGACCAGCTGCAGGGTCGCCGTCAACCAGCGACGCTACAACCGCGAGACCAACCAGTGGGACGAGCGCCTCGACGGGTTCTTCACCTGCAACGTCTGGCGCGACCAGGCCGAGAACGTCGCCGGTTCGCTGAGCAAGGGCGCTCGCGTCGTGGTCATCGGCCGGTTGCGGAGCCGGTCATACGAGGACCGCGAGGGCCAGACGCGATGGGTCACCGAGATCGAGGCGGACGAGATCTGCCCGAGTCTGCGGTGGGCCACCGCCAAGGTCGAGCGCACCCCCCGCGGCGGCGGAAGCGGCGGCGGCGGGTCGGACACGTCATGGGGAGCGCCGGCTCCCGCCAGTGCCCCAGAACCAGAGGATGTGCCCTTCTGATGCCAAGACGAAGCGGACCACCCGGTCCACCGAAGCGCAAAGAGTGCTACTTCACGAAGAACAAGATCGCCTACATCGACTACAAGGACGTCGAGCTCCTCAAGCGGTTCATGAGTGAGCGCGGCAAGATCCGGTCGGCGCGGGTGACCGGTACGCGGCCGCAGTACCAACGCATGCTGGCGCAGGCCATCAAGAACGCCCGCGAGATGGCGCTGCTGCCGTACACGACGCGATGAAGCTCATACTCAAACAGGACGTCGAGAACCTGGGCGACGCCGGCGACATCGTCGACGTGGCCGACGGCTACGGCAACAACTATCTGATGCCGCGCGGCTTGGCGATGCGCGTGACCAAGGGCGCCGTCGCGGACGCGGAGGCCATCGGGCGTGCCCGCCGCAAGCGCGAGGCGAGCAACGTGGCCGAGGCGCAGCAGCGACGCACGGAGCTCGAACGCCGGCCGGTCACGGTGAGCGCCAAGGCGGGCGAGGACGGCACGCTGTACGGCTCGATCGGCACGACAGCGATCGCCAGAGCCGTCGCTGAGCAACTCGGTGTCAGTGTCGACCGGCGCAAGGTCGTGCTCGACAAGCCGCTCAAGGAGCTCGGCGAGCACCAGGTCGGGGTTCGCGTCTACCGCGACGTGACGGCGGACCTGCGTGTGGTGGTCGCCCGCGACTGACCTCGGCGGCGCATTGCGCGCGGTGCAGCCGACCGCTGTCGTGCGACCGGTGCGCGTCCGGCCCGCCGCGGCCAAAACGACCCGGTCCCACCGTCCAGGGCCACCGTCCGACGAGCGGTTAGGCTACCGGCGTGGCTACTGACGTCCACCTTTCCACCTCGGCTCCCGCCGGCTACGACCGCGTCCCGCCACATAACCTCGACGCCGAGGTCAGCGTGCTCGGCAGCATGATGCTGTCCAAGGACGCCATCGCCGAGGTCGTGGAGTTCGTCGGACCTCAGGACTTCTACCGCGGCGCACACCGCACGATGTTCGAGGCGATCCGCGACCTGTATGACCGCGGTGAACCGGTTGACTCGGTGATGCTGGCCGACGACCTGCAGGGCAGGGGCACGTTGGACAGCGTCGGCGGCCTCGTCGCCATCACCGACCTGATCTCGCAGGTACCCACGGCCGCCAACGCCGGCTACTACGCTCGGATCGTTGCCGACCACGCGCTACGGCGTCGCCTGATCGACGCCGGTACCGACATCACCAGGCTCGGCTACGATCCCGGCACCGAGGCCGACGACGCCGTCGATCAGGCCGAGGCGACGGTCTTCCAGGTCGCGCAACGCAGCTATGGCCGCGAACTTTCGCCCATGAAGGACCTGCTGTCGCAGGCGTTCGAGCTCATCGAGAAGCGTGCGGAGACCAAGCAGGCGATCACCGGCCTGCCGACGGGCTTCCACGACCTCGACGAGCTGACCGCCGGCCTGCAGCCGGCGAACCTCATCATCCTCGCCGCCCGGCCCGGGCTGGGCAAGTCGACCCTGGTGACCAACATCGCGACCCACGTTGCGGTCGACCTGCGCAAGCCCGTCGTGATGTTCTCGCTGGAGATGTCGCAGATGGAGCTGCTCGAGCGGGTCCTTGCCGCGCAGGCGCGCGTCGACAGCAACCGCATCCGAACCGGCAGGGTGCGTGACGACGACTGGCCCAAGCTGTCACAGGCGATGGGCCGCCTTCACGAGGCGAACTTCTACATCGACGACACCGCGGGCATCAACCTGATGGAGATCCGCTCGAAGTGCAGGCGGCTCAAACAGCGCCACGGCCTTGATCTGATCATCATCGACTATCTGCAGCTGATGCAGTCCCACCGCCGTGTCGAGAATCGCGTGCAGGAGGTCAGCGAGATCAGCCGGGGACTGAAGGTGCTGGCCAAGGAGCTCGACACACCGGTCGTCGCGCTGTCCCAGCTGTCCCGCAAACCCGAGGACCGCGGCGACAAGAAGCCGCAGCTGTCGGACCTGCGAGAATCCGGCAGCATCGAACAGGACGCCGACATCGTCGCCTTCATCTACCGCGACGAGGCCTACGACCCCGACACGATCAACAAGGGTCAGGCCCAGCTGATCGTCGCCAAGCACCGCAACGGTCCGCTGAAGAGCATCGACCTGTCGTTCATCGGGCATCAGTCCCGCTTCGCCAGCCTGGCACGCGGAGCCACCGCAGCCCTCTAGCTGTGGGCCGGTGCCGAGCCCGACGCGGCGCGCAGCGCTGAGGCCGCAGGAGCGTCAGCCCCGCCAGCGGCGACTGAGCGGTGGATGCCGGTCGGGTCAGCCGACCTCGAGCAGGCTGTCCTCCGTCGATGGGAAGCCCAGGCGCCTGGAGATCTGTTGTGCCGCATCTGCGGCCAGGTCGCCGACGTCGGGCAGGCGCTCGGATGTCAGGCGGAAGACCGGACCGGACACGCAGACTGTCGCAAGGACCGAGCCGTCCGCGCCGTGGATCGGTGCCGCGACCGCGTTCAGGCCCAACTCGAGCTCCTGCTCGGTGGAGCTCCACCCGCGCTGGCGGATGTCGGCCAGTTGCTGGCGCAGCACCTGCGCGTCGGTGACCGTGTACGGCGTCATCGGCGGCAGCGTGCCGCGGAGGATCTCGTCGCGCACGCGGTCGGGCAGGTACGCCATGAAGACCTTGCCTGTCGCCGTCGCGTGAAGGCCGGTGCGGCGCCCCAGCCAGTCAACGCTCAAGACGGACGAGGACAGGTTGACCTGGTCGATGTTCACGACCTCCCCGCCTTCGAGGACCGCGATGTTGACGGTCTCGCCCGTCTGCTCGCTCAGCCACTCGCACACCGGCCGTGCCGAGCGCGTCAGGTCAAGCCCCGCGCGGACAGCGCCGGCCAGACGCACCAGCGCGAAGCCCAGGCGGTACTTCTGGGTCTCCACGTGCTGTTCGACCAGGCCGCGATGTTCCAGCGTGGCCAGCAGGCGGAAGGCGGTCGATTTGTGGATGCCGAGCTCACGGGAGAGCCGTGTGACCCCCATCCAGCCCTCCCGCTCGAGGATCTCGAGGATCGTCAGCGCGCGGTCGACCGACTGCACGACCGAGCGGGGTTCCGTGTTGTTGCTCACGGTGCAACCATGCTTTATCGGTGGAGCGAATTCAATGCGCATTACGAAACGGCCGCCCACAGGTGCGGTCAAACAGTGCAATGGACGACCTACCGCTCCGCTACTTGAGGTCGGCGGCGGGCAGCGCGGACGTCTGCTCAGGATGCCATCCCGGCGGCTGTGCTGCGGGTGATCTCGATGAACGCCGTCGTCGGTGGTGCGTCGTTGCCGGCCGCTCGGGCCACCGCGAGCCAGCTGTCCACACGATCATCGGCGACCGCGACGAAGCGCACATGTGGGTGCCGGAACGTCTGCAGCGACGTCGGGACCAGCGCAACACCATAGTCGGCCGCGACCAGCCCGAGGATCGTCGGGTACTGCAGGGCGTGATGGACGATGCGCGGGCGGAACCGGCCGACCGTGCGGCAGATCTCGACCACGCGATCGTGGATGATCGGCACGTGGTCGCGAGGGAAGCTGATGAACGGCTGATCCGCCAGTTCGGTGAGTGTGAGCACGGTGCGCGCCGCCAGCTCGTGTGAGGAGGGGACGGCGACGACCAGTGGCTCGGCGAACAGCGGTGTGATCACGAGACCGTCGAGGCTGTCGACGTCGCGTACGATGCCCGCGTCGATGTCGTCGCGCAGGCCCGCGAGCTGCGCCTCGGTCGACAGCTCGCGGAGGTCGAGCGCCAGGTCGGGCGCGCGGCGCTTGAGTTCGCGCAGGATCGGTGGCAGGAGACTGTACGCCACCGAGTCGACGAAGCCGATCGTCAGCCACCCGAGTTGGCCGCGCGCCGCGCGCCGCGTATCGGCGACGCTGCGGTCGGCCGCGGCGATCACCCGGCGGGCGCGATCCAGGAGCACCGTGCCGGGCACGGTCAGCTCGACGCGCCGCGTGGTCCGATCGAACAGCGACGTTCCCAGCTCCCGCTCGAGCTGCCGGATCTGCTGGCTCAGCGCCGGCTGTTCGATGTGCAGTCGCTGCGCGGCCCGGCTGAAGTGCAGCTCCTCGGCGACAGCGATGAACGAGCGCAGATGTCGCAGCTCCATCACGAATCATCCTGGTCGACTCCACGGTGCATTGATCGATCATCGTGATCAATCGTGAGCAAGCAAGTCTTTCTCTCAACAGATCGCGCGCCTAGTCTGCGAACGACGAGGACGCCTCGGGAGGTGACGCATGCCCGCAGACCGGTTCGACCCACATGACTACCGACGCGAGGAGACCTATGCCCAGACCAGGGCGCCGGTCGACCACGCCAACACCTTGATCCCCGAGGCCTACCGGTCCGCCGCATTCTTCGAAGTCGAGCGGCAGCGCGTGTTCTCGACCGGCTGGGTGGCCGTCGCGCACGTGACCGACCTGCCGGGTCCCGGTGCCGTGCGGACGGTCACCGTCGCCGGGCAGTCCATCATCCTCACGCGTGATCGGGCCGGTGGGCTGCGTGCGTTCCACAACGTGTGCCGGCACCGGGCCTCGCGCCTCGTCACCGAGCAGACCTGCCAGCTCAAGCGCTTCCGTTGCCCCTACCACAGCTGGGCCTATGCGCTGGACGGCACGCTGCTGGGCGCTCCGCTGTTCGAGGGATCGGGCATCCCCGACGATCAGCGGGCGATCTTCGACACCAGCCGCCTGCCGGCGTTCGACAAGGCCGACTACGGGCTGCTGCCCGCGCACGTCGCGACGTGGGCCAACGTCATCTTTGTCAGCCTCGAGCAGGAGCCCCTGCCGCTGCGCACGTGGCTGGGTGATCTACCGCAGAGACTCGCGGGCTACCGGCTCGACGAGACGACGATCGTGGCGGAGCGCTCCTACGACATCGCGGCGAACTGGAAGCTGATCGCCGAGAACTTCATGGAGTACTACCACCTGCCGTGGGTCCACCCCGAGCTCGTGAAGGTCTCGCGGGTCGAGGACCACTACCGGTTTCAGGGCCCCGGCCTGTACACGGGCATGTCGACGTCGCCGATCTCGCGGGACACCGAATCGGGGTGGACCGTTCTGACCGGGGCGCCAGGGCTCGACGGCGACGACGCGGTCAGTGGCCGCTTCATCTGGGTCCTGCCCAACCTGGCCCTGTCGGTGCTTCCCAACCACGTGTTCACAGTGATCGCCACGCCCGTCGGACACGACCGCACGATCGAGCGCACCACGATCGGGCTGCCCGCGCACACCGCCGGGGATCCCGCGGTTGCGCCCGCACTCGACATGTTGGCCACGTTCTGGGACCACGTCAACTGCGAGGACGTCGAGATCGTCGAACGGGTCCAGGAGGGCATTGCGACCGAGGCCTACGTCGGCGGCCGCATGTGCTTCAAGTTCGAGGAGCCCCTGCACCGGTTCCAGAACATGCTGATCGACAGGATGGTCGGCATCGACCGCATCCCGGACGGCGACGGCGACGATCCCATGTTCGTGCCGGCCCCGGCGCCCGCGCAGCGCGCGGCCCACCCCTCCGGCAGCTAGCGTCGCCCGGCCGCTTCGGGGCCCGCGCCGACGGCGATTGATCTTTGGCGCCGCGACGCCTAGCGTCCGGTGCGCCGGACACGACACGTTCCCGCCGGCGCCGCTGCCGCACGCGATCGACAGGGCCGCACGTGAGCGACGACCTGGTCCGCACGACGCATGATGACGCCGTGCGGACCATCACGTTGGCCTCGCCGGCGAACCGCAACGCGTTGTCCGGGGCGCTGGTGGGACAACTGCTGACGGCCCTCGCGGCCGCCGATGCCGATTCCGGCACGCGGGTGGTCGTGCTGCGCGCCGACGGTCCGGCGTTCTGTGCCGGCGCCGATCTCGCAGAGGCCGCCACAGCCGACGTCGAAGCACAGGCCACAGCATCGAGGCGCATGCTCGAGCTGTTCAGGGCGATCGCCGCGCTGTCGGCACCCGTCGTCGCCCGGGTCCATGCGCCGGTCCGGGCAGGCGGTGTCGGCATCGTCGCGGCAGCCGACATCGCGGTCGCGGCGTCGGACGCCACGTTCGCGCTGACCGAGGTCCGCCTGGGCCTGGCCCCAGCGATCGTGTCGACCGTGATCGTCCCGCGGCTTGCGGACCGGGCTGCCGCGCACCTGTTGCTGTGCGGCGAGGTCTTCGACGGCGATCGGGCCGCCGAGATCGGCCTGGTGACCGCCGCGGTCGACGCCGCGGCGCTGGACGCGACCGTCACGCGGATGGTCGAGGCGCTGTGCGCGTCGCCGGCGCAGGGCCTCAACGCGACCAAGGGCTTGCTCAACCGGCCGCTGATCGACCGCATCGACCGCGACGGCCCCGCGATGGCCGAACTGTCGGCCCGCCTGTTCCAGTCCGATACCGCCCGGGAGCGGTTCAGGCAGTTTCTCGGGAGGTGACCCCCACGTGACCGACCTGACCAGCGGATCTGCGCGTCGGCGTGGGTGCGGTTCCGTCCGTATGCGGTCGGGTTTGCGCCCATGTCAGTCGCTGCGTTGGCGTGGGTGCGGTTCCGTCGGTCCGCGGCCCGCGTCGATCGGGCCAACCACGAAAGGAGCGCCACATGAGCGCGTCCAGTGAATCCACCACCGACTACAGCGATCTGCGGGCGGTCTATGTGAACTGCACGCTCAAGCGGTCACCCGAGCGGTCGCACACGCAGGGGCTGGCCGACAAGTCAATCGCGATCATGGAGAAGAACGGGGTGGCGGTCGACCAGTTCCGCGCGGTCGATCATGACATCGCCACCGGGGTGTGGCCCGACATGTCCGAGCACGGCTGGGCGGCCGACGAGTGGCCGGCGTTGTTCGAGCGCGTGATGGCCGCCGACATCCTGGTGGTGCTGACGCCGATCTGGCTGGGGCAGCAGTCGTCGGTGTGCACGACGCTCATCGAGCGGCTGTACGGCAACAGTCATCTGCTCAACGACGCCGGCCAGTACGCCTACTACGGGCGGGTCGCCGGCTGCCTGGTGACGGGCAACGAGGACGGGATCAAGCACTGCGCGATGGGCATCTTGTACTCGCTGCAGCATCTGGGGTATGTGATCCCCCCGCAGGCCGACGCCGGGTGGATCGGGGAGGCGGGGCCGGGCCCGTCCTACCTCGACGAGGGCTCGGGTGGCCCCGAGAACGACTTCACGAACCGCAACACGACGTTCATGACGTGGAACCTGCTGCACGTGGCGCGGATGCTCAAGGACGCCGGTGGGATCCCCGCGCACGGCAACCAGCGCTCCGAGTGGGACGCCGGCTGCCGCTTCGACTTCCCCAACCCGGAGCATCGTTGACCGCGGCCGTCGCTGTCAGCTCCACGGAAACGGCGAGTTGCTGGTCGGGTGGAGCCGACCCTGCTCGTAGCGCGCGAACCGGAACGGCTCGAGCAGGTCCTGTGGCTGGTCCAGCAGCTCAGCCGCCACCAGGTCGCCGACGCCGATCATCTTGTAGCCGTGATTGGAGTCGGCGACCACGTAGGCGTTCTGGCGGAACCTGTCGAACACCGGGAAGCTGTCGGGCGTGAAGCATCCGAGACCGCCGGAGCGTTCGCGACGCAGCAGGTGTCGCGAGCCTTCGAACCGGCGGTGGCAGTGTGCGAGCGCCGCCGTCCACATGCGCGCGAAGTCGTCGCCGACGACGAAGTGCTGGCTGGCCGGACCGTAGGGGTCGACGGCCACGTCGCCGGTCGGCTCGGCAACCCGCACGGGCATCGTGCCACCCTGCACGCCGCCGACCACGTGGTCCGGCTTGTAGTAGATCCCCCACGGCCGGTCGGTGATCAGGGCACCGGTCTCGTCGTACAGCGGCGCGTCGGTATCCACGTGCACGACCGGGGGCGGCTGCCCGCGGTTGTCGGTCAATGCGCCCGGATCGACGTCGAGCGTGCCCTCCTGCAGCAGCCAGTAGGTCCACATGTCGACGTCGTCGCGGTGCACACCGTCGCTGTCGCGCAACGTGATCACGGCCGGCAGGTCCAGCATGGCCCACAGATCGCGGATCCAGGGGCCGACCGCTATCACCACCTGCTCGCAGCGCACTGCGCCGCGGTCGGTCTCGACGGCACTGACGGCGTCGCTTTCGATGCGGAACCCGACGACACGTGGGCCGGTGATGATCCCGACGCCTGCGGCCCGGGCCTTGGCTGCCAGGCCCTCCAGCGACGCGCCGTTGTGTGCGTAACCTCCACGCTTCTCGTGCAGCACGCTGGTCACGTGCCGGGCCTGCCAGTCGGAGAACAGCTCCCGCAGGTACCGCTCGCTGTTGCCGGCGCCCTCGATGAGCGTCGACGGATAGCCGATCTCCTGCTGCTCGGCGTGGACGCGTGCGACGTCGTCGCGCATGGCCTCGTGTGAGATCTGCAGGTAGCCGACCGGGTTGTAGGCGAACGCATCCGGGTCGGACTCCCACACCGCCACCGAATGCGCCATCAGGCGACGCATCGCTGGTTGGAAGTAGTTGTTGCGCACGACGCCGCAGGCGATGCCCGAGGCGCCGGCACCGACTGCCGTCTTGTCGAGCACCAGTACGTCGCGGCCATCACCGAGGCCGGCGGATCGCAGACGACTGGCCAGACGCCACGCGGTGGACAGCCCGTGGATGCCCGCGCCGATGATGACGTACCGGCACGCGTCGGGCAGCGGATGACTTCGGATCTGTTGCGTATTCGGCAACGCCGTTTCCATGAGCGCGACGTTAGCAGCGGCGTGGTGGCAGGTCTACCCGTGCCGGAGACCGGGCGCTGGGCAATGCCGCCACGACCGGCGTAGGCTGCGTCGCATCCGACGATGGTCACGTGAACTGTTGCCGATGATGAAACGGTGCTGGCGTGTGGGCAACGGGTTGATTAGGCTGGCGCCCTGATGTCGCCTCCCCGCACCCGCTACTCGGCGCTCGCGCTCGTCCGCCGCGGACTGACGACGACGCCGTGGCCACGGGTGTGGCGATCGCACGAGATCGCGCCCACCGCGGACGTCGTGATCATCGGCGGTGGCGTCCACGGCCTCGCGACCGCGTACTACCTGGCGGTGAACCACGGCATCACCGATGTCGCCGTCGTCGAGAAGGGCTACATCGGCGGCGGCGGCTCCGGCCGAAACACAGCGATCATCCGATCGAACTACCTGACTCCCGAGGGGGTCGCCTTCTACGACCGGTCGGTCAAGCTGTACGAGCGGCTGGCGGCCGAGCTGAACTTCAACGTCATGTTCTCCCAGCGCGGGCACATGACCCTGGCACACAATGACAGCTCGCTGCGGACGATGCGCTGGCGTGCCGAGGTCAACAAGCTGCAGGGCGTCGACTCCGAGGTGATCGACCCGGCCGAGGTCAAGCGAATCGCACCCCCACTGGACGTGTCGAACGCGACGCGCTATCCGATCCTGGGTGCGCTGTATCACCCACCCGGTGGCATCGTCCGTCACGACGCCGTCGTGTGGGGTTACGCCCGTGCTGCCGACGCGCGTGGCGTGCGCATCCACCAGCAGACCGAGGTGACGGGCATCGACGTCGTCGGCGGCGCCGTCCGCGGAGTCACGACCACGCGAGGTGACATCGCCGCGCCGACAGTCGTCAACTGCACCGCCGGGTGGTCGACGTTGGTCTCCGACATGGCCGGCGTACGGCTGCCGGTGAGCACCTTCCCGTTGCAGGCGGCGGTCACCGAGCCCGTCCGGCCGTTCCTGCCGACCGTGATCGTATCGGGGACCCTGCACGTCTACGTCAGCCAGACCGATCGTGGTGAGTTGGTGTTCGGCGCGTCGGTGGACCCGTTCACCTCGTACTCGACCCGGGGGTCATTGGACTTCACGGAGGGCTTGGCCGCTCACGTGCTGCAGCTGATGCCTCAGCTCTCGCAGCTGCGGGTGCTGCGTCAGTGGGCCGGGCTGTGTGACATGACCCCCGACTTCTCACCGATCATGGGCGTCACACCGGTTCAGGGGTTCCTCGTCGACGTCGGCTGGGGCACCTACGGGTTCAAGGCGGGGCCGGTGGCCGGCGAGGCCATGGCGCAGCTCATCGCGGTCGGCAAGACGCCCGAGCTGATCGCCGGCTTCGATCTCGCCCGGTTCACCGACGGCCGCCTGGTTGGCGAGAAGGGCGCCGCCGCGGTGGGGCACTGATGCATCGTCGAGCGGAGCGAGACGACTGTGGTGTTGTGCCGGCTGGCCCCCTGGGCCGTTGGAAGTCGAGCGGAGCGAGACGACTGTGGTGTTGTGCCGGCTGGCCCCCTGGGCCGTT
>JAHELV010000016.1:10731-40311 GCA_024644015.1 Nitriliruptorales bacterium | reverse complement strand
AGCGAGACGACTGTGGTGTTGTGCCGGCAGGCCCCCTGGGCCGTTAGAAGTCGAGCGAAGCGAGACGACTAAGTGATCGAGTTGCACTGCCCGAACTGTGGTCGGCGGAACGTTTCGGAGTTCCGCTACGTCGGAGAGCGGCACATCCGCCCGGACCCCGACGTGGCTGATCCGACGACCTGGCGCAGCTACCTGTACCTGCGTGACAACCCGGCCGGCTGGACCGACGAGACATGGCTGCACCGCGCCGGCTGCAGGCGCTATCTGGTGGTGGAGCGTCACACGGTGAGCAACGAGATCCGATCGATCCGTGAGGCCATGCCTGTCGTGGCCTCCGAAGCCGACGCACCGCACGCCCAACCGGGGCGTGCGCAGTCCGGTGGCAGCGGTGAATCGGCATGACCCACGACGTCATGCGCCTGAGTGCGCAGCCGGGCGAGGTCATCGACCGGGCTCGACATGTCCGGTTCACCTGGAACGGCGCGCCGCGTCGCGGGTTCGAAGGCGACACCATCGCCTCGGCGCTGGCGGCCGATGGCGTGCGGGTGTTCTCCCGCAGCTTCAAGTACCACCGACCGCGCGGGCTGCTGACGGCCGGCTTCCACGAGCCTGGCTGCATGGTGCAGGTCGACGAGGAGCCCAACGTGCGCGGCGCGCACCGGCGAGTACGTGACGGCATGGTCGTGTGCGCCCAGAACGCGTGGCCGTCGTTGCGTTTCGACGTCAAGGCCGCCAACCAACTCGTCGGCAGATTCCTGACCTCGGGCTTCTACTACAAGACCTTCATGGCACCGCCGCAGCTGTGGCCGGCCTACGAGCGGGTGCTACGGCGCTTCGCGGCCGGCGGTGTGGCACCGACCACACCGCCCGACGTGACGTACGACCAGCGCTTCGCCCATACCGATGTGCTGGTGGCCGGCGGCGGCCCTGCCGGCATGGCGGCTGCGCTGGCGGCGGCGGACACCGGTGCGCGGGTCATGCTGGTCGACGAGGAGCCGGCACTGGGTGGTCACCTGCGCTGGGGAGGCGCGGCGCAGCTGGCTGTCGTACACGAGTTGCGAAACGCGATCGCCGCAGCCGACATCGAAGTCCTGACGGACGCGGTCGTCACCGGCCGCTACGACGGCAACTGGATCGCGGTGCTTCAGCGTGGTCTGCCGCACGTGACCGAGCGCCTGGTCAAGGTGCGCACACGCAGCCTGGTCGTTGCGCCCGGCCTGGTGGAGCGTCCTTACGTCTTCGCCGGCAACGACCTGCCCGGCGTGATGCTCTCGACCGGGGTGCGGCGGCTGGTCAACCTGTACGCCGTGCGCCCGGGAACGGCGGCGGTGGTGTTCACCGCCAACGCCGACGGGGACGCCGCTGCCGAGGATCTTGCCCGGGTTGGGGTCGACGTGCGACACGTCGTCGATGCGCGGTCGGGCGGCGACATCGTCCGGGCGCGCGGTCGTGGCGGGCTACAGGCGGTCGAGTGCGCCGGCGGCCCTACGATCGAATGTGATCTTCTCGTCACCGCGACCGGCTGGACGGCACCCACCTCACTGCTCAACATGGCCGGCGCACGACCCGTCTATCACCCGGAGGCCGCCCGCTTCCTACCCGGCACGTTGCCGGACGATGTGCTGGCCACCGGCGGGATCGCGGGCGACGGCTCCCTGGAACAGATCGTTGATCACGGCCGCGAAACGGGCCGCGCCGCCGCACGGCGCCTGGCGGGATCGCGGGCGGGCACCGCCAACGCCGAGGCCGCCGCGCCCGAGGGAAACGCGCAGATCCCAGCCCTGCAGGTGCAGCGACATCCGGCGCTGTTCAAAGGCACGACCGATGGCTTCGTCGACTACTCGGAGGACGTGACCTCCAAGGAGCTGGTCGGTGCTGTGGCCGAGGGCTACGACTCCATCGAGCTGGCCAAGCGGTACACCACAGCCACGATGGGTCCCGTACAGGGCAAGCTCGAGACGGTCAACACGGTCGCCGTCGTCGCGGAGGCCACCGGCAGCGACGTCGAGCGGACCGGCACGACGGTCTGGCGGCCGCCCTATGCGCCTGTCAGCCTCGGGGCGCTCGCCGGCCGCATCCACGAACCGGTGCGGCGCAGTCCGATGCACTCGTGGCACGCCGACCAGGGTGCCGCACCGCTGATCGCCGGCGCATGGATCCGCCCCGACCACTACGGCGACCCACCGGCCGAGGCGCGCAACGTCCGCGACGCGGTCGGCATCATCGACGTGACACCCCTGGGCAAGCTGGACCTGCGCGGACCCCATGTCCCGGAGCTGCTCAACCAGGTGTACGTGAACAAGTGGTCGAAGCTGGCCGTCGGTTCGGTGCGATACGGGGTGATGTGCGCCGAGGACGGCGTGGTGCTCGACGACGGCGTGACCGGCCGCCTCGACACCGATCACTACATCATGACCACCACCTCGTCAGGCGCACTCGGGGTCTGGGAGTGGATCGAGAACTGGCTGCAGACCGAGCGGCCCGGATGGCAGGTGCACGTCACGCCGGTGACGACGGCGTACGCGAGCATGAACGTCGCCGGCCCCCGGTCCCGTGAGCTGCTGGCGCGGGTGGTCGACGACGTCGCCTTGGATCCTGCCCGGTTCGGCTACATGCGGGTGCGTGCGGCGACCGTGGCCGGCGTCGCAGGCTGCTTCATGTGGCGCATCGGGTTCACGGGCGAGTTGAGCTATGAGATCCACGTCCCGTCGGGCTACGGCCTGCACGTCTGGACCAGCCTTCTCGCTGCCGGCAGGGACCTGGGCATCCGCGCCTTCGGCGTCGAGGCGCAGCGCATCCTGCGGCTCGAGAAGGGCCATGCGATCGTCGGCCAGGACACCGACGGGCTCACGCAGGCGTACGGCGCCGACCTCGCCTGGGCGATCAAGCTCGACAAGGACGACTTCGCCGGCAAGCCGGAGCTCGTGTGGCAGCGCGCCCGCGACGACTACGAACGCCTCGTCGGCCTGCAGCCCGTCGACGCCGCGGTCGTCCCACCCGAAGCCAGCCAGATCGTCGAGGGCACCTCGACCATCGTCGGGCGGATCACGTCGAGCCGCATGTCGCCGACACTGGGACGCTCGATCTGCCTGGGCTACGTCGCGCCGCATCTGGCCACCCCTGGCACCCGCGTGACCGTGCTGTTGCCCGGCGGCGTCCGCATCCCGGCGCGGGTCATGCCGGAGCTGGCGCACGTGGATCCCGGCGGTCTGCGGCTGCGCGCGGAACACCCGTGGGACGGGGCCACCCGCGCCGTTCCGTCGGCGCCGGCGATCGCCAGGAGCCCGATCCCTGTCACTGAGCCGGCCGGCGTGGTCGACGGCTGGTACGTCGGCACACACCGCAGCCCGTCGCCGCTGCGGTTGTCGGATCGAACGGCCATGGGCAAGACATGGATCCGGGCGCCGCGGGAAGGCGCAATCGCGGCGACGCTGTCACCACGTGGACGGGCGGTACGCATGGCGGACGGTTCCCTCGCGTGCGGGTTCGGTCCCGGGGAGTGGATGGTGCTGGGCCCGTCGGCGGACGTGCAGCAGACGCTGGATCGGCTCCGCGAACTCGCGACCGAGTCCGAGCTGGTCACGGTGATCGACCAGACGCACGGCCGAGCGCTGCTTCGGCTCACCGGTGACGACGCGGCACTGGTGCTGTCGAAGATCTGCGCCATCGATCTGCACCCGCGCGCGACACCTGACGCTACGGCACTGCGCACGCAGGTGGCGGGCGTGACGACCGATCTCGTGCGGGACGACCACGGCGGCGAGGCGTCGTACCTGCTCGGCTGTGAGTGGTCGTCGGGGCAGTACCTGTTCGACGAGGTGCTCGCCGCCGGTGCGGAGTTCGACATCGCGGTCGACGGTTTCGGTCCGTGACCCCCGGCCGTCGTCGCCGTTGCTGATCGGCGTCTCGTCCGCCGCCTTCACACAATCCTTACGGGCTGCTGCAGCGCGCCTGACAGCTCCGCACATACGGTCCGTTCATGAGGTCTCCACAGAAGGACGAACCATGAACCGTCGAACCATCCTTGCCACCGCCGGGGCGATCACAATCGTCGTCGTTACCGGAGCAGCGGCGGCCGCAGCCAACGTCGGCCTGCTGGGCTCGGCCGCCGGCACCGGAACGGTCGGCAGCCTGACACCGGCGTCGGCGACGTCAGAGCCGCAGACGATCATCGTCGACCCCGCAACGGCGGGCGCGCCTGCCTCGAGCGCCGTGACGGACCCGGCCTCCGCCGCGGACCAACCCGCCGGCACGTATCAGGACGACGACCGCGCCCACGACGACTCCGCCGAGCCGGGACACAACGAAGCCCACGAGCGCTACGAAGGGCACGACGATGACGACTGAGCACCGACGGCGCCAACATCCGGCCCAGGCCGCGCGTCGCTTGGCCGGTGGCGCCAGCGTCGCCGCACTGCTCGGGCTGGTGGCGGTGTGGTCGGCGACCGCCGATCCGCCGATCGCACCAGTGCCCGTCGACGCCGGCATCCGTGTGGTGATCACAGACCCGGCGATCGATCGCGATGTCGCGGTCGCCGCGGCTCTCGACGCGGCGGCGGCCGGCATCGACCACGTGACGGTGCCCGTCGCGGGCACCGCCTCCGGCTCCGGGACGCAGGTGAGCGGTCCGGTACACAGCACGACCCGTGCCAGTTGAGCCTCAGGCCGGAGCAGTGACGACTGCGGCGGGCCGCTACGCCGGTGCCGGTTGTGCGGCGAACGTCGCTTCGATCTGCGCGGCGGCATCGACCAGACGCTCGATTGCGGTCCGTCGCTCGGATTCGCCGAACCGCCCGGCGGGTCCCTGCACGCCCAGGATCGCCAGCAGCCCACCGTCGGCGGCGCGCACGGGGACCGCGACGGCCTGCAGGTCGGCCTCCCGCTCGCCTACGGCGTCGGCCCAGCCGCGATCTCGGGTCCGCGCGATCTCGGCACGCAGGCGTGCGGGGTCGGTGATCGTGGCGTCGGTGAAGCGCAGCAACGGACCAGCGGCCGGTTGCTCGGTGAATGCGAGCATCACCTTCCCGACGGCGGTCGCATGTGCGACGCTCGGTCTGCCGAGCCGGGCGACGCTCTGCACCGACGACGGGCTCTGTACGTAGTCGACCGTCAGCGCCTCACCGCCGCCCGACACCGACAACGTGGCGGTCTCGCCGGTTGCCTGCGCCAGCACGCGCAGGTGCGCTCGAGCGACCTCGCGAAGATCCAGTCGCGAGAGCACAGCGTTGCCGAAACGCAGCATGCGCAGCCCCAGGTGGTACCGGCCGGTCTCCGGGTTGAGGGCCACCATCCCCGAGCGGCTGAGCGTGGCCAGCAGCCGGGACACCGAGCTCGCGTTGATGCCGGTTCGGCGGGCGATCTCGTTGGTCCCGATGTCCGCGCCCGCGTCGGCGAGCGCCTCCAGCACGGCGACCGCACGCTCGACCGCCGCGATCGGCCTGCTGGCTGGCTGCGCGGCATGTGACATCGCGGTGGGCCTCCTGACGGCGCTGGCGGACGTCGGCGGCTTCGAGCGCGCGCCGCCCATGTCCAAGGGAGCCTACTGGTGGGGCCGCACGCACGACGCGCGTGGCGTTACAGTGTCTCGCCTCCACCACGGGGTCCGCCTTGACCGCGACACCGGCCCAGCTCGGGCACACCGTGCGGCGCGACATGGTCGTGACCGCTGTCGTGCTGACCGTCCTTTTCTGTGTCCTCGCCGTGCTGCCCGGGCTGCAGCTGGCGGTCGACAGTCCGTCGGCACGCGTGGCACTCGAGGCGCTGCGGCTGTGCGTCGTCGGGTTCGCGGCGCTGATCCTCGGACTGCCCGCGGAACAGCACCCTTCGATCGCGCGCAACGCGTTCGTGGCGGCGCTCGTCGTCATCGCGGCGGCTTCCGCGCTGCTCGGTGTCGTGCCGTCGGTCGCGGCTGAGATCCTCGGCACCACGCCAGCTGGGGTCGACCGGTTCTACCCGTGGCTCGCGTCGCGATACATCGCAGGGTTGCTGTTCGTATCAGCGGGTCTCCAATGGCCGCGCCTGAGCCTGCGGGCGTACGTGGTGGCGTCGTTGCTGCTGCTCGCCGCCGCCGAGCTGGCACTGTTCGACGTGACCGCACCTCGGCGTGCGCTGGGGGCAAGCCTGGAGGTGCCCCCACTGCTGCTCTTCGCGCTGGGCGCGTGGCTGGCGGCCCGCCGCGCGGCACGTAGCGGCGCGCCACTCGAGCGCTGGCTGGCGCTGGCGCTGCTGGTGGGCACGTTCACGCAACTGCAGGCCATCCGCCAGCCCGAGATCCTCGGATCGGTCGTGACCACCACCGACGTGCTGCGCATGATCAGCACACTGCTGTTGCTGATCGGCGCGGCCTCGCAGGTGCGGCAGATGTCGCGTGACAGCGTCGGCACCGTCCACCTCCAACGGCGGGACCTCGAGGAGCGCGACGCTCTGGTCAACGCGCTCGGTGGCTACGTCGCCCGCGAGGAGGCCTTCCGCGCGGTGGTCCACCACGAGCTCGCGACTCCGGTTGCGACCATCCGGGCCTACGCCCACGTGCTTCGTAGCGCTCCGCCCGCCGATGACCGCTGGACGAACGCGCTCGGCGGGATCGTCAGCGAAGCCGAGCAGTTGCACGCGCTGATCGGCCGGGTCGACGAGCTGCGCGACCTGGAGCTGGGCGCGTTCTCATGCACGCTGCGGCCGGTGCGGGCGCTTCCGCTGCTGCGCGACATCGCGCGGTTCGCTACAACCCTGTCGGGACAACACCACGTGCACGTGCGCGCTGACGACCTGCGCATCAACGCCGATCCGGTGCGCCTGGGGCAGGCCCTGCGCAACGTGGCAGCCAACGCCGTGCGCTACTCGCCCGACGGCGGCAGGATCGATCTGATCGGTGAGGCCGTCGGCGCCGACCGGTATCGTCTGGTGGTCGTCGACCAGGGCGTCGGCGTCGACGTCGACGAGACGGGCGCGGTGCTTGCCTTCGCGGGCCGCGGGCGCAACGCCGCCGCCGTCGAGGGGAGAGGCATCGGCCTGTTCATCGCCCGGCGCATCGCCGAAGCCCACAACGGCCACATCGACATCGAGCCCAACGAGCCGATCGGAACGCGCGTGAGCATCGAGGTGGAGCGACGATGACCACGGTGCTGCTGGTCGAGGACCACACGGCGTTCGCGCAGGCACTGACGGCGGTGATGGGGCTCACCGACGACCTGGAGGTCGTCGGGCACGCCCACACGGCCGAGGATGCCGAGGTACTCGGGTCGCGGCTGTCGGTTGATGTCGCCGTGATCGACCTCGACCTGCCCATCGCGAGCGGGGTCGACGTGCTCAACAACATGCGTGACCGGCCGGCCGCGCCACGCTGCGTCGTGTTGACCGCATCGACGGACCCCGCGGAACTCGGACGCGCGGTCGAGGCGGGTGCCGGCGCCGTGCTGCACAAGTCGACCGACATGGCCGAGTTGCTCGACGTCGTCCGGCGGGTTGCGGCCGGCGACACCGTGCTGCCCGCTGACCAGACGTCGTCGTGGCTACGTGCGCTTGCCGCAGAGCGCGAACGCACCTGGCAGGCGCGCACCGTCGGTGCGACGCTGACCGCCCGCGAGTCCCAGATCCTGCAACTGCTCGCCGACGGCCACGGTGGCGGCGCCATCGCCGAGCAGCTGGTCATCTCCGGGCAGACCGTGCAGACGCACGTCCGCAACCTGCTCGGCAAACTCGGCGTGGGCTCCCGGCTCGAGGCTGTCGCGCTCGGGCTGCGGCTCGGCATCATCGAACAAGCGGATCACGACAGGTGACAGCTGGCCGGTAGGTCAATCTCCCGGTTTTGGAGTAGGCATCGCGCGGCGCGCGCGGTCACGATCAACCGTATGCCTCTGATCAGCACGACGCCGGCCCGGCGACGCATGCCGGCATGGGTTGCGGCGAGCTGTGCCGGCGTCGCGGTGGCCGCCGCAGGCGTGTTGACAGTCGGCCGCTGGCCGGCGGCCGGGGCCTGGATGTTGGTGACCGGCGCGGTCATCGGTCATTGGGCTGGACGCCGTGCGTCCGATTGTGGAGTGCTCGCCGCACTCGACGGCACGGCGGTGGCGCAGCTCGCGGTGCCCCCCGCGCGCGTGGCTGCGTGCTCCGTCACGCCCATCGCGGACCTCGCGCGCATCCGCGCGGCCGGCTGTGGGGTTGTCAACGTCGCCGGGGACAACCGGGTGCTCCCGGCGGAGCGCATCGACCGGTACGAAGTCGACCTGCTGCTGTGCGGGCGGTGGGACCGCCTTGCCGTACCCGCGGCCGAACTGGCCGGCGCCACCCCGGTCGACCTGCTGACACGCCTGCCCGACGAGGACGAGACGTGGCTCGTACGCACCCCGACCGCCATGCTCGCGCTGCGCGGTGAGCACCTGCGCGCGGCGGCCATGCGAGTTGTGCGTGAGCGGCGCACGTCCGGCGATCGGGCCCCCTGGACGCCTCGCACGAGCGCACCGCCTGCCGCGCGCGGCCGCCGGGTCCCCGCCCGCGGAGCGTCGCGTTGACTGTGCTGGCCAGCGTCGGCCTGACCTCGGACCAGCTACTCGTCTTCTGGTCATCGCTGCTCGCGCTGTTGGCCGTGGCGCACGGCTTGGGCGCGCTGGCCCGCCGGTTCGGACAACCATCGGTGGTGGGTGAGCTGGCCGCCGGCATCGTTCTCGGACCATCGTTGCTCGGTGCCGTCGCTCCGGACGTCCATGCCTGGTTGTTCCCTGATGAACCCGTCCAACGGGGCCTGTTGCTCGCCGTGTCGTGGGTCGGTGTGACACTCCTGCTGATCGGCACGGGCCTCGAGACCGACCTGAAGCTGCTGCGACGGCTCGGCCGCGCCAGCGCCGCGGTGGCGACCGGTAGCCTGATCGTCCCGCTGGCCGGCGGTGCGTTGCTCGGCTGGCTGCTGCCACCATTGTTCGTCGGCAGCGGTTCGAGAAGCAGCTTCGTGCTGTTCATCGCCGTGGCGCTCAGCATCTCGGCGCTGCCGGTCATCGCCAAGGTCCTCTACGACCTGCGGCTCATGCGCCGCGACCTCGGTCAGATCACCATTGCGGCGGGGATGACCAACGATCTGGTCGGCTGGGTGCTGCTCGGCGTGGTTGCGGGTCTGGCGACCAACGACGGATCCCTGCTGCCGGCGCTCGCGCGGAGCATCGGTGGGCTGGTGGTGTTCCTGGTTCTTGCGTTCACGGTCGGCCGCCGGGCGGTCGACCGACTGCTGCGCCAGGTGCGGGAGCGGTCCACACGCGCCAGCGGCATGGTCGCCGTGGTGGTCGTGATCGCACTCGCCGCCGGCGTCCTCACACAGTGGCTGGGCGTCGAGGCGGTGCTCGGCGCGTTCATCGCCGGCATCGTGATCGGCCAGTCGCGGTACGCCGATCGCCATGCCCAGGAGGTGCTCGAACACGTCACCCAGAGCGTCTTCGCGCCGATCTTCTTCGCACTTGCCGGACTGTCGGTCGACCTGTCCCTGCTGCTGACGCCGGCGGTCGCCCTCTGGACTGTGGCGCTCATCGCCCTGGCGGCCGCGACGAAGTTCGCCGGAGCGTACGTCGGTGGACGCGTCGGGGGCCTGAGTGCGACCCACGCGACCGCGCTCGGTGCGGCGCTCAACGCCCGCGGTGCGCTGGAGATCGTGGTCGCCGCGATCGGGCTGAACCTCGGCGTGCTCAACGACACGTCCTACGCGGCGATCGTGGTGATGGCGCTCGCCACGTCGATGGCCGCAGGGCCGACGCTCAAAGCCGTGCTGCGCGGCGAGCGGCTCGACGTCTCGGAGTCCGCCCGCCTGGCGCGAGAGGCATTGCTGGCCGACAGCGTTCTGGGCGCTTCATCGGCGCTGCTGCCGACACGCGGCGGCACGAACTCCATCGCCGCTGCGCGGATCCTCGACGCGGTCCTGCAGCCGGGCTCCGACATCACGTTGCTCACCGTCCACCCGTCCGCCGGCGACGCCGCCGGACGGCGTGGCGCGGCCGCGGCGGGGGCGCTGACCTCGCTCATCCACGACCAGAAGGTCACCTGGTTCGACCGCGTCGATGACGCCGCCGCGGCGGCAATCCTCGCCGAGGCCCGGCTGGGGTACGGGCTCATGGCGCTCGGGATGACCCACGGGGCGGGAGGTGCCGGCATGTCCCCGACACTCGAACGAGTGATCGCGCGCTCACCGGTGCCGGTGCTGGTGATCAGCCGCAGCCCCGACGCGGTCGCGATGGAGCCACCGATCCGCCACATCGCCGTCCCGTCGACGGGTACGCGCTCCGGCCGGGCCGCGCAGGACATCGCCTTCGCGCTGGCCGCGCGGATGGGCGCACAGACGCACGTGGTGCACGTGGTCGCGACGCCGACGCCCGTGGGGCCGGATCCGTCGGTTGGGGTCTCAGGGATATCGGGCGACGAGATGCTCGCCCGCGCGGCGGACATCGCCGCCGGCTTCGGCCAGACGGCGACGCTGCACCGTGCGCACGGCACGATGCCCGGCCTGGAGCTGTTGCGCTACGCCGAGCGCGTCGACGCCGACATGGTGGTCGCCGGTGTCGAGCTGTACACGTCCGGCGACCGGGCGTTCATCGGCTACGACGCCGAGTACCTGCTCAAGCACGCCAAACGGACTGTTGCGCTGATCTTGTTGCCGCAATGACCACGCCGTGCCGGTGGCCAACGGCGGCCACCGGCACGGCGTTGGTCGGCGGGCTACCGCTCGAGGGTGGCGTCGAGCGTGATCTCGTCGGCGCCGG
This sequence comes from Nitriliruptorales bacterium, assembly GCA_024644015.1. Classification (GTDB taxonomy): domain Bacteria; phylum Actinomycetota; class Nitriliruptoria; order Euzebyales; family JAHELV01; genus JAHELV01. The sequence continues at coordinate 29,578 of JAHELV010000016.1, read as the reverse complement.
TGAGCAACTTCGAGACAGGGCAGTTGGATTTGGCGTCCTGGGCGTACTTCTCGAACGTCTCGTCGTCGATGCCGGGCACCTGCCCGTGGCACACCAGGTGGATCTTGGTGATCTGGGCGCCGTCGAGCGTGACCGTCGCCTCGGTCGAGATGCTGTCGGGCGTGTGTCCGTCGCCGGCCAGCCCGTTGGACAGCGCCATGGAATAGCACGCGGCGTGTGCCGCGGCGATCAGCTCCTCCGGGTTCGTCCCATCACCGGACTCCCAGCGCGATGCGAACGTGTAGGACCCGGTGTAGGCACCACGGCCCACCGTCACCTGACCGTTGCCGTCCTTGAGGTTGCCTTGCCACCGCGCTGATGAAGAGCGTTCGACCGCCATCGGGTCACCTTTCGATCGTGAGTCGACTCCCGGAAGCGACCCTCTGCCGGGATCGCCGCCGCGGATGTACCCGCATGCCGCAACGCTCATCCGGATGGGTTGCGTTGCGCACCGCACGAGGACGAACCCGCTCACGCGCAGCGGATCGAGCACGTTGCCCAGTGACGGTGCATCCGAGAGCAGCCCAACCGCGCGGATCATGGCAGGCGACCTGTCACGGCATCATCCGACGTCGGGTCGGTCGAAGAACTGGTCGATGAGGATCGGATTGCCGTCGGGATCGACCAGCGTCACGTGCGCGGGACCGGTCCCGTCGGGGTCCGCCGTCTCGTTGAGCTCCAGTCCCGCGTCCTGCAGCGTGGCCTGGATGTCACGGATGTCGGTGAAGGCGTCGGACGGCGTCATGTCGACGCCATCGACCGGGACCGTCAGGCCCGGGTTGAACGTCAGGATGTTGCGGTCGAACATGCCCTCGAACAGCCCGATCACCGCGGTGCCGTTGACCAGGATGAGGTAGTTCTGGTCAACGGCACCGCCGGACACTTCGAAGCCGAGGCGTTCGTAGAACTCTCGTGAACGCTCGAGGTCAGCGACCGTCAGGCTGATCGAGAAGGCTCCGAGGTCAAGGGTTCCGGGCATCGAACTGCTCCATCGTCGGTGTCGTCGGAACGAGAAGCGTAACTGGCTCTACCGCCGAACTGGGCCATCAGCGCCCCGTCCGACAGCCCTGGTCCTCGGCGAGTCCTCCGCCCGCGTTGCCTGCGAGATCGATGCCAGTGGCTGCCCTGCTTCGTGTACGGGTACGCAATAGCTACGGGCGAGGCATGAGGCCGTCGAGCAGCGCGCTCAGCCCGTGGAGGTACTGGTCGTGCGCCCGGGCGATCGCGATGTCGTCCGCGAGCGCGATCAGCGTCGGATGGGCGGCGCAGTGGCCCGGCGCCGGAGGTCGGTCCGACGGTGGTGCTGCCTGCCGCGAGTGTCGCGTGGTCACTTCGCCGACGAGATGTTGCCAGACGACCTCATAGGCACGAGCTGCCGCGGCGGGTCGCAACCCCGCCGACAGGAAGGCCGACACTGTGTCCTCGACGATCCACGCGACGGACCACCCCATCCGATGTGCGGGCAGCACATCGATCGCCCAAGGGTTGTTGACCAGCCAGTCGTGGGTGATCGTTGCGATGCGCGTGATCGTGCGCCGGGGATCATCGGACGGTTCCGGTCGTCGGAGATCACGTGCGACGTGGTCGAGGAGCAGTCCCAGCAGTTCGTCCCTGCCGGCGACGTGGCGGTACAGGGCCATCGGGGAGCTGCCGAGCTCGCGTGCGACCCGCCGCATCGACAAGGCAGCGATGCCTTCGGCGCGGACGACCGCCTCGGCTGCGGCGACGACGCCGTGACGCGCGAACCGCGCCGGCCGTCCCCGTGCTGCCACCCACGCCTCCCGCGTCCGCGAGGATTTGCGTACAGGTGTACACCATTGACGAGCCGCAATGAACGGACCGCCGCGTTGCGTGGGCAGATCAGACGAGTTCGCCGCCGAGCGCGGCGCGGGCGTCACCCACGGTGTACAGCGAGCCGGACACCACGACCATGCCGTGCCGACCGGCTCGTTCCGCGGCCGCCCGCACCGCGGTGCCGACGTCGCCGACCGCAGCTGCGACCGTGATGCCCGCGGCCGTGCAGGCGTCCGCGATCTGCTGGCACGAAGCTGCGCGGGGGCTGTCGGGCACGGTGACGACAACCTCGTCGACTGCCGGCGCAAGTGCCGCCACCATGGCGGGGATGTCCTTGTCGGACATGATGCCGAGCACCGCGATGCGGCGGCGGTTGCCGTGCAACTCGTGGAGGGCTCTCGCGAGCACCCGGGCCGCGGCGGGGTTGTGCGCACCGTCGAGCAGCACCGGCACGCCGTCACTGGTGAACAGCTCGAGGCGGCCTGGCGAACGCACGCCGGCGAACCCCGCACGGACGGTGGAAGGGTCGAGCGGTCGGTGCCGATAGGCCTGGACGGCCGCCAGCGCGCAGGCGGCGTTGACCGCCTGGTGCGCGCCGTGAAGAGGCAGATCGACGGTGTACCGCTGGTCGTCCAGACCCCGCAGGCACACCCGCTGTCCGCCGGCCGTCAACGTGCGGTCGATCACGCCGAAGTCCCTGTCGAGCAGGTACAGGCGCGCGCCGCGGTCGACGACCTCGCGCGCGATGACACGGGCGGCGTCACCGGCGGTGTTGGCCGAGATCACCGCGGCGCCGTCGGTGATGATGCCGGCCTTCTCCCAGGCCACCTCGCCCAGCGTCGCGCCCAGCTGCGGGTGGTCGAGCTGGACGCCGCCGATGACGGCGACGCGCCCGTCGACGACGTTGGTCGCGTCGAACCGCCCGCCCATACCGACCTCGATGACTCCGGTCTCGATGCGGGCGCGCGCGAAGGCCCACAGGCACAATGCGGTCGACGCCTCGAAGAAGGTGACCATCTCGCCCGTGGCCTGCTCGACGCGCTCGATGTGGGGGCCCAGCGCGTCGAGACCGGCCAACAGGTCGCCGACGTGCAGCGGTTCGCCGTTCACGCGGAACCGTTCCCTGACGTCCTGCAGGTGGGGCGACGTGTAGGTGCCGACGCGTGCACCGGCCGCGATCAGCAGCGCCGTGATCATCCGTGCCGTGCTGGTCTTGCCGTTGGTGCCGGTGAGCTGGATCGCATCGAACGCGCGCTGCGGCTCGCCGAGCGAGTAGACGAGTGCCTGGATGCGCCGCAGCCCCGGGACCATGATCTCGGGGCGGCGGTTGAACAGCGCGGCGATCGCGTGTTCGTAGTGCGTCATCCGCGTGGCGGTCGCGTGAACGTCGGTCACTCGCTGGTCCCCTGTGTGGATAGCCGCTGCGTCAAACGCAGGGTGGTCGTCATTTGGCGTCCCAGTGACGCACTACCGAGACCACCCCGCGATTCCGGCGCCAAGGCGGTCGTCGTCGTGCGGGGTGGTTGTTGTCGTGCGGGGTGGTCGTCGTTGTGTCGGCGTGGTCGTCGTCGTGCGGGGTGGTCAGGACAGGCCGACGATCTGGCCGTCCTCGTCGATGTCGATGCGTTCGGCTGCGGGGCTCGATGACAAGCCTGGCATCGTGCGCATGTCGCCGCAGATCGGATAGATGAAGCCTGCGCCGACCGATGCACGCACCTCCCGCACCGGTAGCGTCCAACCGGTCGGCGCGCCCTTGAGCTTGGAGTCCGACGAGATCGACAGGTGGGTCTTGGCGATGCACACCGGCAGATCCCCGAAGCCCGCATCCTCATAGCGGTCGATCTGACGCGACGCCGCCAGGTCGTACTCGACGGCCGCGGCGCCGTACACCTTGGTTGCGACGATCTCGATCTTCTCACGCAGGCCTGCCTCGTCGGGATACAGAAACGTGAACTCCGACGGCTCGTCCGCCGCCTCCGCGACCGCCTCCGCGAGCTCGCTCGCCCCCGCGCCCCCGTCGCTGAAGTGTGTGCTCACTGCAGCCCGCGCTCCGAGCTCGTCGGCGATGGCCACGATGGCCTCGTGCTCGCTGGGATGGTCGGTCGGGAAGGCGTTGATCGCCACGACCGGGGACACACCGTGGCGGCGGATGTTCTCGACCTGCTTGCGCAGGTTGTCGGCGCCGGCATGCACGTCGTCAGGATTCTCGGCGAGCAGTTCGTCGGGCAGCGGCCTGCCGGCAGTGATCTTGAAGCGACCGGAGTGCGACTTCAGCGCCCGGACGGTCGTGACCAGCACCGCGGCGTCGGGAGTCAGGCCCGACGTGCGGCATTTGATGTTGAAGAAGCGCTCGGCGCCCATGTCGGCGCCGAAGCCCGCCTCGGTGATCAGGTAGTCGCTGCCCCGGATCCCAATGAGGTCGGCGACGACCGACGAGTTGCCGTGGGCGATGTTGCCGAACGGTCCGGCGTGCACGAGCGCCGGCGTCCCCTCGAGGGTCTGCATCAGATTCGGCTTGATCGCGTCGCGCATGATGACCGTCATCGCGCCCGCCGCGCGCAGGTCCTCGGCCGTGATCGGCTTGCCCTCGACGGTGCTGCCGATCACGATGCGGCCCATCCGCTCGCGCATGTCCCGAAGCGACGTTGACAGCGCGAGGATCGCCATCACCTCGGACGCCGCCGTGATGTCGAAGCCGGTCTGGCGGATCACGCCGTCGGTCCGTGAACCGAGACCGACGACGATGTTGCGCAGCACGCGATCGTTGACGTCCAGCACCCGTCGCCACGTGATGCTGTGACGGTCGGTGGAGAAGAAGTCGTCGTTCTGATGGACGTGGTTGTCGATCATCGCGGCAAGCAGGTTGTGAGCGGCGGTCACCGCATGCATGTCGCCGGTCAGGTGCAGGTTGAGCTGCTCCATCGGCACGACCTGGCTGTAGCCGCCGCCCGCGGCACCGCCCTTGATGCCGAACGTCGGACCCATCGACGGCTGGCGGATCGCGATGGTCGCACGCTTGCCGATGTGCCCGAACCCCTGACCCAGGCCCACGGTGGTGGTGGTCTTGCCCTCCCCCAGCGGCGTCGGCGTGATCGCCGAGACCAGCACGTACTTCGCGCGGGGCCGGTCGGACAGCTCGGCGATCGCGTCGAGGGAGATCTTGACCACGCCCGTGCCGTACGGCTCCAGCAGGTCCGGCCGAATACCCATCTCTTCGGCGACGCCTGTCAGCGGCCGCAGCTGGGCGCGCCGCGCGATGTCGAGGTCACTGGGAAAGCTCATTGCAGCATCCTTGGATAGCGGTTGATCAGATCCTGACGCCAGGCTTCGGTGCGCCGGATCTCGTTGAACGTGAACAGGTGCCAGCCGTAGACCTTCATCTCCGGATCCAACAGCGTCGGGATCAGCCCCTCGACGAGTGCGTCCGGGCGGTAGCCGCCGACGAGCTTGGCGACCGATCCGGCCTGCTTGCGCAGGTAGCGGACGGAGTCGCCGATGCCGACGCGCAGCGAGATGCGCACGAGCTTGGGCAGGTCGACGGCGCCAGGCAGGCCGATGTAGATCGGCAGTTGGGTACCCCGCGCACGGACCGCGGCGATCCACCGGGCGGTCACCTGCGGGTCGTAGCAGATCTGCGACACGATGTAGGAGGCGTGCGGCTCCTTCTCGTGCATGACCCGGATCGTGGTGTCGTCGGGAATGAACGAATGACTCTCCGGATAGCCGGTGATGCCGACGCGCAGCCCGTGCCCGATGTCGGCCAGGGCGTGCAGCAACGGCACGGTGCCGTCGAAGGGGCCGGCCGGGACCTCGGCGTCGCCGGCGACGAGGAAGACCTCGTCGATGCCGATGTCGGTCAGCTGCTGCACGATGTCCTTGAGGTGCACGGTGTCGGCGACCATCCGCGCGGCGATGTGCGGAACGACACGGAGGTGCTGGCGGCTGCGGAGCAGCGAGGCCAGCGCGAGGGTGGCGTCGAGGCCCTTGGTCGGCGACGACGTGACGGTGACGATGGCGTCGTCGGGCAGGTATTGGAGCTCCTGCTCGACGCCCTTCATCGGGATGATCTCGAACCGTGGCGGCGCGAACGACGCACGGATCTTCTGGTGCTCCGTGTCGGGCATGATGGCTCCAGGCAGGGACGGGCGGCGCCGAGCGCGGCGCCACCCGACCGACAGGCTAGGTCCTAGACGCCGATGGCGGCGTCCTGCTTGGGCTTGTCCTTCTTGGGATCCACGAACGGCTTCTGCACGACCACTGCGTCGTTGCGACCGTGCTGCGTCTCGACGATCAGCTCGGTCCCGTAGTCCTCGTACTCGACGGGCACCATTGCGTAGCCGATGTTCTTGCTCAGCTGTGGCGACCACGTCGAAGACGTCACCCGCCCGATCTGCGCACCCGACTTCTTGTCGTAGACCGGGAAGTAGTCGATCATCTGACCGTCGTTGAAGTAGCCGACGTGTCCGCCGCCGATCTCCACGCCGACCAGCTTGCGGCTGACGCCCTCGGCCTTGATGCGCTTGAGCGCCTCCTTGCCGACGAAGTCCGCCTCCTGGTTGAGGTCGACCATCCAGGTCTCCTCGAAGCCGTACCCGACCTCGAACGGATTGGTGTCGTAGTAGATGTCGTTGCCCCACGACAGGATTCCGGCCTCGATCCGGCGGATGTGACACGGCCCGATGACCTGCAGTTGGTGTGGCCCGCCCGCCTCGAGGACCGTGTTCCACAGCTTGACGCCGTCCCGCGTGGCGTTGTGCAGGTAGATCTCGTAGCCGAGTTCGGCGGTGAACCCGGTGCGGCTGATCGTGACGTTCATACCGTCGATTTCTTTGTCGACTGTGTAGTAGTAGGGAACGTCGAGGATGCTCTCGCCGAACAGGTCGACCATGACGGCGGCCGACTTGGGTCCCTGAATCTGCACCGGTGCGACGTCGGGCTCGGTGATCTCGACGTTCATGCCGGAGTTGTACGCCAGACCCTTGGCCCACAGGAGCACATCGCTGTCGGCCAACGAGAGCCACAGCTTGTTCTCCTCGAGTCGGAGGAGCACTGGATCGTTGATGATCCCGCCGTCGGCCGCCGTGACGAACACGTACTTGCACTGGCCGATCTTGCACTTGTTCAGGTCGCGGGGTACCAGCATGTTCGTGAACTCGAACGCGTCCGGCCCGGTGATCTGCACCTGCCGCTCCACGCTGACGTCCCACATGGTCACGTGGTTCATCAACGCGTCGTACTCGTCGAGCGGATCGGTGTACAGGCGTGGGTGGTACATGTGGTTGTACACGCTGTACAGCTTGACGCCCTGTTCGCGGTGGGCGTAGAAGTAGGGCGTCCGGCGGAGCCTGGGATACAGCAGGACGCCGGGGTTCTCATTGATGGCCAACGCGATTCCTCCTAGGACGTACGGTGTCGGGCGGCGGTCGCTGGGCTACGGGCAACTGCCGTGGGGTTGTGGTGCGGTCGTGTGCAGTACAGCTCGGTCGACGAAACGAGCCGTTATCGTCGATCGCGGCGCGCGCGGTCGTTCGCGGGCACTGGCCCGGTCTGGCGGCGGGTCGGTCCCGTTGGCCAGGCGGACATGCCCGCGACTGGGACGATGACCCACGTACTCGAGCGCACTCCTGCCCCTGTTGCTGCATGTGAAACGCAAGAGCTTATGGCGCAACAGTGTGTCTGCCGGGGCGGTCGCCGTCAAGGGCGGATCCGCCGTGTCGTGTCGACACGTTCTGCGGGCTTCACGGCAGTGCGGCAGCGGTGACATGGGGCGCAGCCCGTCTGGCGGGTGTAGTCACCTGATCAGGCGCAGCACGAGCCCGGCGCGCACCTTCGGGGCGAACCGCGTGGACTTCGGTGGCATGACCAACTCGGCGTCCGCGACCGTCATCAGCTGCGCCATCGTGGTCGGTCGCACCATGAACCCGACCGAGTGCGTGCGCTCGCAGTGCGGGGCCACCGCCGCCGGCCCGCCCGCGATGTAGGACAGCCGCGGATCGAGCCGCGGCTCGCGGACGCCGAAGACCGGTTCCAGCACATGCTCCTGCAGCACGCACACCTCCAACTGGGACAGCGGATCGCTGCCGACCGCGTCGGGCGGGACCGCGAGGCGGTACCAGCGCGCGTCGAGCCAGATCGAGAACTCATGCGACCGCTCGGGAGGAGCCGGCCCGTCGAGCGGGGTCACCTGAGCATGCGCCGCCAGCTCGGCCAGCAGGTGCTGGGTGGCCATGCCTCGGGGACGAGTCACGGCGCGGTGGAACGGCAGGATCCGCAACTCATCGTCCGAGAACAGCGCGGCGAGCAGCCACTGGTCCGACGCGTTCGGATCGCCGCCGGTCCGGCGGCCGCTGGCGGCCACGCGCGACGCCGCGGCGAACCGATGATGCCCGTCGGTGATGTACAGGCGGTCGAGCGCGGCCGCGACCGAGCAGACCTCGTCGATGTCGTCGGTGTCCTCCATGGTCCACAGCGCATGTTCGACGCCGTCCTCCGCGACGAACCGCAGGTGGGGCGCGCGAGCCGTCGCCCGGCGCGACAGCTCGCGCATGCGCTCGTTCGCCCGGTACGCGAGCGCCGCCGGGCTCGCGTCGGCAGCCACCGTGTCCTGATACACGGCGAGCTGTTCCTCGCGGTCCGCGCGGGTGTGCTCGTGCTGCACGATGCGGCCGGTGTCGTAGTCGCGGATCGCGACCTCGGCGATCAGCCCGGTCTGCGCGTGCCCGGGCGACGCCAGCCGATACCAGGCCAGGCGCGGTCCGCCGCCGGCGAACACACCGTCGCCCAGCATCCGCTGCAGCGTTCGACGGTTGTCCCGCAGCGCCGACCGCAGCGGTCCCCCGGTACGGTCGGGTGTCCGCAGGACGCTGAGGTAGTTGAGTGGGTCGGCTGGCGGGGCCGCGTGTCCACCGACCGGCAGGGTGTCGTACGCCGGTGCGGCGACGCGCGCGGCCAGGGCAGGGTCGACGACGTAGAGGTGCGCCGGACGGATCCCGAGCTTCTCGGTCACCTCCGGCACCCAGGGCATCAGCGGGCTCGGCTCCGGAAGTCGCGCATGAACTGCGCCAGCGCGTCGGCGCCGTCCTGGGGCATCGCGTTGTACAGGCTGGCGCGGCAGCCACCGACGCTGCGATGGCCTTTGAGGCCCACGAAATCCCGATCAGCCGCCTCGCTCAGGAAGCGTGCCTCGAGGTCCTCGTGGGGGAGGCGGAAGACCACGTTGGTCAGCGACCGGCTGCTCGGTTCGACGGGGCACCGGTAGAAGCCGTCGCTGCCGTCGATCGCCTCGTACACCGTGCCGGCCCGCCGCTCGGCGGCTGCGGTCATGGCCTTGAGCCCACCGGAGTCCCGGATCCAGCGCAGCACCTTGCCCGTGACCCAGACCGAGAAGACCGGCGGCGTGTTGTACAGCGAGTCCTTGTCGACGTGAATGCCGTACCGCAGGTACGCGCCCTGATCCTGGCGCAGCGACGTCAGGATGCGGTGCCGCAGGAACACCAGTGCCATGCCGGCGGGTCCGAGGTTCTTCTGCGTGCCGCCGTACACCAGGTCGAACAGCTCCCACGGCAGCTCCCTGGTGGCGATGTCGCTGGACATGTCGGCGACCAGCGGTACACCGATGTCGGGGAACTCCGGGAATCGCAGGCCCTCTATCGTCTCGTTGGAGCACACGTGCACGTAGCGTGTCCCGTCCCGGACCTCGATCTCGTCCGCGGCCGGCGCACGTGCGTACCGCACGGGCTTGCCGTCCCAGGCGACGTAGGCGCTGCCGTACTCCGTCGCGTCGGCCAGCGCCTTGTCGGACCACGACCCCGTACGCACGACCGCCACGCTCGCGGCGCCGGCGAGAAGGTTCGCGGGCACCATCGAGAACTGCAGCGTCGCGCCGCCTTGGATGAACACGACATCGAAGTCTTCGGGCAGCGCGAACACCTCGCGTGCCAGCGCCATCGTCTCCGTGTGCACCGCATCGTAGTGTGCGCCGCGGTGGCTCATCTCGAGCAGCGACATGCCGCTCCCGTCGTAGTCGACGAGCTGGTCGCGCACCTCTTCGAGCACGGACAGCGGCAGGGTCGATGGGCCGGCGCTGAAGTTGAAGACGCGGTTGTTGGTCATGACACCTCGTTGCTCGACGGGCACGGGAAACAGCGTGCCCGGACCTCCGCCCTCCCACCCTCGCAGCGCATCAGGCCGTCCGGTCGGTCAGCTGCACGCTGACGTGGAGCACGCGATCGACTGCGCCGAGTTGCGCTGCGAGATCGTCTGGCGGCGTCCCTGAGGCGTGGATGGTTGCCACGGCGGCGATCCGCCCGGCGAAGATGACGTTCTGCATCTGTTCGATGTTCAGGTTGCACCGGCGCAGCACGTTCAAGACGTCGGACAACACACCCACCTCGTCGAGGTGGCGGACCACCAGCGTGGCGTTGCCCACGGGCTGGGACTCGATGTTGACGCAGTTGCGGATCTCGCCGCGAGCGTAGGCCTCGAGCATCGCGACCACCTCGGCTGCGATCGCGCGCTGCGCCTGCTCGGTCGACGCGCCGATGTGATGCGTGCCGTAGACGTTGGGATGTCGGGCCAGAGGCGAATCGATCGTGCCGGTCGCCGAGGATGGTTCGTCGTTGAAGACGTCCAGGCCCGCCCGCAGGTCGTTGGCCTCGAGCGCCTCGAGCAGCGCCTCGTCGTCGACGATCTCGCCACGCGAGGTGTTGATGATCCAGCTTCCGCGGCGCATGTGGGACAGCAGGTCGGCATTGACCATGCCGTGCGTGGCGTCGGTGAGCGGCACGTGGAACGACAACACGTCGCACGTCGACGCCAGCGCTGCCAGATCGGCGACGTACTCCACGCCCGACATGGCGGCGCGCGCCACGACCTCCGCCGGCCTGTCGTCCTTGGCGATCGCATGCACCCGCAGCCCGAACGCCGCGGCGCGCTCGGCGAAGGCCAGGCCGATGTCGCCGAGGCCCACGACCCCCACCGCGCGCCCGTACAGGCCCTCGGCACGCGAGTAGCGTTTCTTGTTCCACCTGCCCGCGCGCAGGTCGGCGACGTTGTCCGGTATCCGGCGATCGAGCGCCATCAGCAGCCCGAACGCGAGCTCGGCGACCGCGATCGCGTTGCGACCCGGTACGTTGCACACGTAGATGCCACGCTCGGCGGCGGCGCGCTTGTCAATCGTGTTGGTGCCGGCGCCCGCTCGGATGATGAGGCCGAGGTCGTCGGCGGCGGCGATGGTGTCGGCGGTCACCTTCGTGCTGCGCACGACCAGCGCGTCATGACCTCGGACTGCGGCGGTCAGGTCCTCGCCCTCCAGTGCCTGGTCGAACACGCAGTCGTGCCCGCGCTGCTGTATCGCAGCGGCGTAGTCCGGGTGGAAGGCATCCGCGAAGAGGATTCGCACGGCGCACCTCGAACGATCGGCGGCGGGTTGGCGGTTGCGTCGAGCACAACCGTTGCCTATGACGCACAGCATCGTGCCTGAGGGTCGGGCGGGGGGTCAAGAGGCGATCTTTGCGCCGGCATTGCACGTCGAGGAAGGTCCAGGCCATTGCGCAACCTGCCGCGATGCAGTGAACTGGCGCGAGCGCGCAGGTGCGATGACGAATCAGCGCAGGTGGTTGCCGCTGGGCGCCTCGCGGGGCGAGCATCGCGCCGTTCGGGAAAGGTACTGGTTTGGTTGCGCTGCTCACCGGCGCGGTGATGTTCGCGCTCGGTCTCTTCTTCGGCTGGCTGTTGCACCGTGAGCGGGTCGAACGCGCACTGTACGAGGACGTCGTCCGGACGCGCGATCGGGCGACCACCACACTCGCTGAAACCGCGGCACGGCTCGAGTTGGCCAACGAGGACATGGTCCGTCTCCGTGGCCGGCTGACCGCTGCGCAGCACCTGATCGACGAACGCCAGGCCGCGGTCGCCAAGCTCGAACGTGAACTCGCCGGCCACGTCGACGCCACCGCCGTGGACCCCGGCGCCCGCGGTGTCCACGCCGCAGGGGGCGCCGGCGGGCCGTCAGCGGTGCGTGACGACGCCGGGGTCACCGCCGGGACCATGCCGGCCGAAGGCCGGCTGTTCGATCAGCTGTCGTTGGACGAGGAGGCCGACATCACCGAGGAGGTGGTGTCGGCCTCACGCACCGTGGGCAGTGGCGCTGCGAACTCGTCCACCGCCGAGGGTGAGGCGCCCGGTGACCTCGTCGGTGACGACGTCACCGACGAGGTTGTCATCGCCGAGGTCGTGATCGCCGAGCCCACCGTCCTGCCGCCGCCCGGCGTGGATGACGAGGGGTCGCCGCGTGGGGAGATCGGCGAGCCACTCGTCCTCGAGCCGGTCGACGCGGAACCCGCCCCGGCGACGGACGCGATAGCCGCGACGGACGCGGCGGAGGCGGCTGTCGCGACTGGCGTGACGGACACGACTGGCGTGACGGATGCGGCGGAGGCGGCGGATGCGATAGCCGTGACGGAGGCGGCGGATGCGATAGCCGTGACGGACGCGGCGGAGGCGGCTGTCGCGAATGGCGTGACGGACACGAGTGGCGTGACGGAGGCGGCGGATGCGATAGCCGCGACGGACGCGGCGGAGGCGGCTGTCGCGACTGGCGTGACGGACACGGCGGAGGTCGCAGCGCCGCAGACCACCGCCGACGATCTACGGCGCATCACCGGTGTGGGGCCCGCGCTCGACAAGGCGCTCCAGGACCAGGGCATCACGACGTTCCGCCAGCTCGCGCTCCTCGACGACGACGCCGTCGACGATCTGCGGTCCCAGGCCCCCCGTCTCGTCGCTCGCCTGCGGCGCGACAACTGGGTGTCGCAGGCCAGGCGGCTGCACGTCGAGACGTACGGTGACGAGCCGTAGGCCGCGGGCGGTCAACCACCGCCGTCCGACGCCCCACTGCGGCGGAGCCAGGCCGAAAGGTGGTCGTGCACCAGTGTGGTGCCGGCGCTGAGCCCCCGTCTGGTCGCGCCGCCGAGTTCGAGCTCCCAGTGCGCCACGACGCCGCCGGCCTCGCGCACGATCAGGCTGCCCGCGCTGTAGTCCCAGGGGTGCAACGCGAACTCGACGTACCCGTCCCATCGGCCGGCTCCCAACCAGGCCAGGTCGAGTGCCGCCGATCCGAATCTGCGGACGTCTCTGATCGTGGCGAGCAGGTCGGTGATCATGACGCCCTGCTGGCGGCGCACCTCGGAGTCGTACGAGTAACCGGTGGCGATCAGGGCGTCGCCGACCCGGGCCGGGGCGGTGATGTGCAGCGGTGATCCGTTCAGCCACGCGCCGCGTGCCCTCGCGGCGGTGAACGTCTCGTCGCGGTTGGGGTCGTAGACCACGCCGCACAGCGGCCCTGCCGTGTCCTCGACGGCGATGCTGACGGACCACTGCGGGATGCCGAACAAGAAGTTGACCGTACCGTCGAGCGGGTCCACGACCCACCGCAGCCCGGTCGTTCCGATCCGATCACGGTCCTGCTCCTCACCCATCATCCCGTCGTCGGGTCGCGCCGCATCGAGCCGGTCGCTGATGAGCTGCTCGCTGGCGTGGTCGGCCGCCGACACCGGATCGGTGGCGGTCGTCTTGGTGCGCACGTCCAGGTCCGTGCGTGTGGCGTACGAGGCCAGCAGAGCGCCGGCCTCGTGGCCGATGTCGACCGCGAGCGCGAGCAGCCCGTCGAGGTCGCGGTCACGCGGGTCGGACGTCATCGGGCGACTCCAGCAAGGTCGTCGGCGGTGCTTTCGACCGTGGCGCGGCCGACGGCGCATGATACGACGGCGCGCCGGCGGCGCCGTCGCCCGCTACGCTCTTGCCGTGATCTTCTCGGGAGTGGGCGTGGCACTGGTCACGCTGTTCGACAGCTCCGGCGCGATCGACGCCGACGCTACGGCCGCCCATGCGGCGCGGCTCGTCGACGCAGGCGTTTCGGCCGTGGTCGTGGCCGGCACGACCGGTGAGGCCGCCGCACTGACGGTCCTCGAGCGTGAGCGCCTGTTGACTGTGGTGCGCTCGACCGTCGACGGTCGTGTTCCGGTGCTGGCGGGAACCGGGGCGCCGTCAGCACGTCAGGCCGAAGACCTGACGCTGCGCGCCCGCGACGGCGGCGCCGACGGCGTCCTGGTGCTGTCACCACCCCACACTGCAGATCCCAGGCCCTACTACGAGCGGGTCGCGGTTGCCGCGGGCTCGATGCCGGTCGTGGCCTATCACTACCCGAAGATCTCACCGCCCGGCTTGACCGTCGAGCTCGTCGGTACGTTGCCCATCGCCGGCTGCAAGGATTCGACAGGCGATGCCGAGCGATTACTCGAGACCTTGCGGGCGACATCCGTGCCGCTGTACACGGGGTCGTCGGCGGTGCTCGCGTTGGCCGGGCCCGTGGGCTGCGCGGGAGCGATCCTGGCGCTGGCCAACGTCGAGCCCGAACGGTGTGGTGCAGCGTTCGCCGGCGACCCGGAGGCCCAGCGCGAACTGACCGACGCGCATCTCGCGATCCGCGCGCCGTTTCCGAGGGGACTCAAGGAACTGATGACAAAACGGTTCGGGACCAGCGTGACCACCCGTATGGGATGATGCCCACGGCCTGCCGCGCGCTTTCGGTCAGGCCCGTTCCAGCAGGTGAGAGAGCACCACGACGCTGCGGGTCTGGGTGACCATCGTCTCGGCGCGGATGCGTTCGAGCGTCTCTTCGAGGTGTGCGGCGTTGGCCACGCGCAGGTGGAGCAGGGCGTCGGCGTCGCCCGTGATCGTGAACGCCGACACGATCTCGGGGTGACCGGCCAACGCTTCGCGGATGCGCTGCGCCGGTGTGCGCGGCGCGCAGAACAACTCGATGAACGCCTCGACGCTCCAGCCCATGACCCGCGGGTCGACAGTGATGGTGAAGCGGTCGATCACGCCCGATGTGCGCAGCCGGTCAACGCGTCGCTTGACGGCCGGTGCCGACAGGCCGACGACGGCACCGAGCGAGCGGAAGCTGCGACGGCCGTCCTCCATCAGTTGCGCAATGATCTTGCGGTCGAGATCGTCGATGCGCAACAGATCGTTGGTCATTGTCGAACGTCCTCGCCTATCGTTCTGCGATCGCTAGCCGTAGAGTACAGATAGCGCCTGTGTCGGGCGAGCGCTGCGCGTGGCCTGGCGATGGAAAGGTGGAGAGATGACGACGACTCCAGAGCTCGAGCAGCACACCTATGACGCGCCGAACTACGCACCCCTGCCCATCGTCATCGCGGAGGCGCAGGGCTCATGGGTCACCGACATCCACGGTCGCCGGTACCTCGACGCGTTGTCGGGCTACTCGGCCTTGAACTTCGGGCACCGCCATCCGGCGCTGGTCGCGGCCGCGGAGGCGCAGCTGCACCGGGTCACACTGACCAGTCGCGCGTTCTCCCACGATCAGTTCAACGACTTCTGCCGGGAGCTGGCGCAGCTGTGCCGCATGGAGATGGTTCTGCCCATGAACACCGGCGCCGAGGGCGTCGAGACCGCAATCAAAGTCGCTCGGCGATGGGGCTACGCCGTCAAGGGTGTACCCGCCGGGCGCGCGAAGATCATCACGTTCGCGAACAACTTCCACGGTCGAACGACCACGATCGTCGGGTTCTCGACCGACGCGACGGCACGCGAGGGCTTCGGCCCCTTCACCCCCGGGTTCGTGACGGTCCCGTTCGCCGATGCCGATGCGCTCGGCGCCGCGATCGACGACGAGACGGTGGCGGTCCTCATCGAGCCCGTGCAGGGTGAGGCCGGTGTCGTTGTGCCGCCGGACGGCTATCTCACCCGCGTCCGGGAGCTCTGCGATCGCGCCGGGGTGCTGTTGATCGCCGACGAGATCCAGTCGGGGCTCGGGCGCACCGGAAGAACATTCGCCGTGGACCACGAGAATGTCGTGCCGGACATGTTCATCCTGGGCAAGGCGCTGGGTGGCGGGATCATTCCCGTGTCGGCGGTCGTCAGCCGTCGCGACGTGCTCGGGGTGCTCACCCCTGGATCACATGGCAGCACCTTCGGCGGCAATCCACTGGCATGCGCGGTCGCGCGGGCGGTCATCGCGTTGCTCGAGACCGGCGAGTTCCAGGAGAACGCCGCAGTGATGGGCGATCGACTGGCGCGGGGGTTGTCGCAGCTACCGAGCACGCACGTGGACGCCGTTCGTACGCGGGGGCTGTGGGCTGGCATCGACATCGCCGGCGGCCGTACCGCCCGGGCGGTGTGTGAGCGACTGCTCGAGCTTGGCGTGCTGGCCAAGGACACCCACGGGCGCACGATCCGGCTGGGACCACCGCTGATGGTCACGGCCGACGAGGTTGACCTGCTGGTCGAGCGCCTGGGCGAGGCACTGTCGACCCTGAGCTGAGCGTCATCGTCAGAGGCCTCACGGGTGACGGACCTCATGGTGCCGGCCGCCGTGCTTGTCCGCTGCCGCCGACCGCCGACGAGGAGCGCATGCAACTGGTCTTCCTGGTCCGCCGCCAACGCGCCGACGGCACCGGCGGGTACCTGCGCGCGGTCGAGCGTGCCTACAGTCGGGTGCCGGCGGTCGGCGAGATGGTCATGCTCGATGACGACGGTGACATCGGGCACACAATCGATCAGGTGAGCTGGGACAATGACGGCAAGGCCGTGCTCCGGTTCACGGATCCGGCGGTTTCGGAGGACTGGCTGCTGGCGGCCGGGTTCGACCTCGTCTACCGCAGCTGAACACGCTCGCGGGGGCGGGCGAACCGGACGTGACGATACGGTCGTGGAGATGCGCGAATCATCGAGCGTCATGTGGCGCTGACGGGTGCGCCCCGGGTTGCGTTGGCGACCGCCGCCGACGCGGTCGGTCTCGACGACGACGTGGCGCCGCTGTCCGCCGCGCTTGACCGCCACGGCGTCATGTCCCGTCTGTGCGTGTGGGACGACCCACGCGTCGACTGGGCCGCTTGGGACCTGGTGGTGCTGCGGTCGACCTGGGACTATCCCCGGCGCCGGGAGGCCTTCGTGCGCTGGGCGGCACGGGTGGCTGCAGTGGCACCACTGTGCAACCAGCCGGACGTCGTGCTGTGGAACAGCGACAAGCGGTATCTGCTCGAACTGGCCGACCGCGATGTGGTGATCGTCCCGTCGACCGTGCACGCGCCCGATGAGCTGGTGACCCTGCCGACAACCGGTCAGTTCGTCGTCAAGCCCGCCGTGTCGGCGGGCGCGCAGGACACCCGGCGCTACGGTCAGTCGGAGCGCGCCGCCGCGCGAGCCCATGGCAGGATGCTGCAGGCCCAGGGGCGGCACGTGCTCGTCCAGCCCTACGTCGATGGGGTCGATGATCGCGGCGAGACCGCGCTGGTCTACATCGACGGCGTGTACAGCCACGCGATCCGCAAGGGTCCGATCCTGGCCGGTGCGACCAGGACCGTCGGTGGGCTGTTCGCTGCCGAGGACATCGACGCGCGGACACCCACGGCGCAGGAGTGCGCGGCGGCCGACGCCGCCCTCGACGCACTGCCGTTCGCCCGGGCCGATCTGCTGTACGCCCGCGTCGACCTCCTGCCGGGCCCGGACGGCACCCCGCTGCTGCTCGAGGTGGAACTGGTCGAGCCGTCGTTGTTCCTGCGCTTCGCAACGGGCGCGCCGGACCGCTTCGCGCGCGCGATCGTCGCCCGCCTCTGACGCGACCGCTGCGGTCCGAGCCGCGCCGGTCATCCCCGGCGTGGGTGCGGTTCGGTGCGGATGCGGGCGGATGTGCGCGCGCGTGGGTGGGTGCGCTTGGCGTGGGTGCGGTTCGGTGCGGATGTGGGCGGATGTGCGCCCGCGTGGGTGGGTGCGCTTGGCGTGGGTGCGGTTCGGTGTGGATGTGGGCGGAGGTGCGCCCGCGTCGTCAGTCGAGGCGCTCGAGGATCGTAGCGTTGGCCAGCCCGCCTCCCTCGCACATCGTCTGGAGGCCGAAGCGCAGCCCGCGGTCGACCATGTCGTGGACGAGTGTGGTCATGATCCGCGCGCCCGAGGCCCCGAGCGGATGGCCGAGCGCGATGGCGCCCCCGTTGGGGTTCAAGCGCTCCTCGGGTACGGCGATCTCGGCCTGCCACGCCGCGATGACCGACGCGAACGCCTCGTTGACCTCGAAGACGTCGATCTGGTCGAGTGGGAGACCGGAGCGTTCGAGCACCTTGTGGGTGGCGGGAATGGGGCCTGTCAGCATCGACACGGGATCCACGCCGGCCAGCGCGACCGAGTGGACGCCGACGAGCGGGCGCAGACCCAGTCGGCTCGCCATCTCGGACGTGGTGAGCAACAGGGCGGCTGCGCCGTCGGAGATCTGCGATGCGTTGCCCGCGGTCACGATGCCGTCGTCGCGGAAGGCGGGACGCAGACCGGCCATCGCCTCCAGTGACGCGGAGCGACGGATGCCCTCGTCGCGGTCGACCGTCGCCGTGGCGCCCACGTCGACCGGCACGATCTGTCCGTCGAAGCGCCCGGTGTCGGCCGCGGTGGAGGCCAGGCGGTGGGAACGCAGGCCGATGCGATCCGCCGCCTCTCTGGTCACCCCCCATTTCTCGGCGATCATCTCCGCGCCGACGCCCTGGTTGAACGCTGACTGCCCGTAGCGCCGCGCAACCTCCGCACCGTAGGGTCGTCCGGCGTCGGCACCGACGCTGGCGCCCATCGGCACGCGGGTCATCGACTCGACCCCGCCCGCGATCACGAGGTCGTAGTGCCCCGCGATCAGGCCGGCGGCCGCGAAGTGCACCGCCTGCTGCGACGATCCGCACTGTCGATCGACTGTCGTCGCGGGCACCGATTCGGGCCACCCCGCTGCAAGCACGGCGTTGCGTCCAACGTTGAACGACTGCTCACCCACCTGGGACACACACCCCCAGATCACGTCGTCGACCAGCGTGGGGTCGACGCGACAGCGTTCGGCGATGGCACGCAGCACGACAGCGGACAGGTCGACGGCATGGACGTCGGCAAGCGCCCCGTTACGCCGGCCGACCGGCGTCCTGACGGCGTCCACGATCACCGCGTCCCGCATGGCGCTCCC
>JAHELV010000016.1:0-10631 GCA_024644015.1 Nitriliruptorales bacterium | reverse complement strand
CCCTTGCTCCGTCGGCATGCGCCGGGTTGCGTGCCTGGTGCCATGATGACACCAGGGGATCGTGGTGTTCTTGGCCGGAGCGTGGGTTCGCCGTCGACCCCGGCGGTAGGCTCGACAGCCTATTCCACGAGCCAGGAGCCACAGATGAGCGACGAGCAACGCCTGTCGGACGCGGACATCAGCAGGGTCTCCGCCGCCACCGGGGCGGGCGATCCGGCGGGTGCGGATGCCGACGCCGTCGACGCGGCCAATGAAGACGCGGCGGACGCTGATGCGGCGGATGCCGACGCCTCGGACGCCGACGCCTCGGACGCTGATGCGGCGGATGCCGACGCCTCGGACGCCGACGCCTCGGACGTCGATGCGGCGGATGCTGATGCGGCGGATGCCGACGCGGCTGACGCGGACGGACATGACGCCTAGCGCGGCATGACGACCGCGTGGGAGGGCGCCGAGCCCACGCGCGAGGCGCTCGCCCGGTGCGTCGGCGACGTGCCCGACTTCATCGAGCACGCGTGGGGGCAGCGCCCGCACCTGAGACGGCGCGCAGGGCGTGACAGCTTCGGCGATCTGCTGTCACTCGACGATGTCGACCGGCTCCTCACGGCGACGTCGCCGCGAGGACCCGAGATCCGCGTCGTCGATGACGGACGTCAGGTACCGGCGTCGCGCTACACCCGTTCGGGGACGTTGGGGTCGCGCATGCTGACGGACCTGCCTGACGTCGATCGGCTGCTGGAGCTGTTCGACGACGGTGCGACCATCGTGTTGCAGGGGCTGCAGCGCACATGGCCGCCGGTGGGGCGGTTGTGCCGCGGCATCGAGGAGTACCTGACCCACCCGGTCCAGGCGAACGCCTATCTCACGCCGCCCAGCTCGCAGGGTCTGCGCGTCCACTACGACACCCACGACGTCTTCGCGCTGCAGACCTACGGACGCAAGCGATGGGTCACCTATCGACCGGTCGTCGACGATCCGTTGGCGGGTTCCCACCAGCGTGTCGCAGCGTCCGACCTCGGTGAGCCGACACACGACATCGAGCTCGAGGCAGGCGACTGCCTGTATCTGCCAAAGGGCACATTGCATGCTGCGGCAACGACCGGCCAGGCGTCGCTGCATCTGACGATCGGCGTACGGCTCGTGACGTGGCACGACGTTGCCGGCCGCCTCGTCGATCTCACGCGCGACGTTCCTGCCTTCCGCGAGGCGCTACCGGCGGGATTCGCTCGGCGGCCTGGGGAGCTGCGCGACGAGGCACGGGGCCGGCTCAAGCAATTGGCGGATCTTGTCCTCGACGTCGATCCCGGCGAGGTGGCCGATCGCGAGGCCGACCGCCTGTGGTCCGTCCTGCAGAACCGGCCCGGCGGCGGTCTGCGGTCGCGGCTGGTCGACATCGACGACGACGCGGTGCTGGCCCCACGCGACCGCCTGCCCTTCGCGCTGACCGTAGCCGGCGACCGACTGCGGGTGCGTCGCGGCGGCGTCGAGCTGGATATGCCGTCGTGGACCGAGACCGCCGTGCGGTCGTTGTTGAGCGACACCGTGCGTCTCGGGTCGCTGCCCGGCGGTCTGGATGCGGCATCGCGGCGCGTGCTCGCCCGCCGCCTGGTGCGTGAGGGCATGATCGTCGTGGAGCCGTTGTCGCGGTGAGCGACCGGTTCCGCTGCGCGGTCTCGGCCCAGGAGGCGCACGAGCCCAGGTACGCCACCGCGTCGACCGTGCGACGCTGGTTGCTCGTCGAACAGTCGGGTCCGTGGGGCGTCGACGCCGTGACGCAGAGCAGGCTGCCGCCGGACCTGGCCGACGAGCTCGTGGACCTGGGCGGTCGGCTGCGGGCACGCGTGCTGCTGATCCGCAGGCACGGTGCGCGGGGCTCGCCGGGCTGCGCCTTCTACGCCGCACTGACCGGGATCGACCGCTGGTGGCTCGAGTCGTTCGCGCTCGATTCGCCGGCCGACATCCTCGACCTGGATCTCGCCGGCCTCCGTCGCGGTGACGGTGTCGGCGGTCGCCGTGAAGACCGCTCCCTGCTGCTGGTGTGTACCAACGGCAGCCACGATCCGTGCTGCGCGGAGTTCGGACGGCCGGTGGCCGCCGCGCTGACAGCCGCATTCGGCGACAGGGTGTGGGAGGTGTCGCACATCGGCGGTGACCGCTTCGCCGGCAACGTCGTGACGCTGCCGGACGGCCTGTACTACGGCGGCTTGGACCCGCAACGGGCGGTCGCGGTCGCCCGGACCCACAGCAGTGGCCGCATCGACCTCGATGCATACCGGGGGCGTAGTGCGCTGCCGTTCGCCGTCCAGGCGGCCGAGTACTTCCTGCGTCGGGAGCGCGGGCTCGACGCCATCGGGGTTGTGCGCTGGGTCGGTCGGGAGCGCCTCGCCGACGATCGTTGGCGGATCGGCTTTCGCACGCCGACAGGCTGTGTGGACGTCGACGTGGCCGTCGGCCATGAGCCCGAGCCTCGGCAGCTGACCTGCCGCGCGACCGCGCTCGCACGGCCGCCGACGTACGCGCTGCTGGCGGTGACCACCAGAACCTAGGACCGCTGACAGTCGAACAATCGACAGACGTGGGCGTCGTGCATTCCCGTCACGATCCCGTACAACAGCTCGACGGTCTTGCGACCCGTTCGCCTCGGTCCTGCGTCTGGCGTTGAGCCAGTGTCAGGAACCAGCGCCGCCCAGACGGCGTCATGGTCGCTGCCGGGAATCCGTGTCGTGCCCGCGCCGGTGATGTGCAGGCCGCGCACATAGACGTGGTCGATGTGGAGCCATGCCGGCCAGCCTGAGTCGAAACGCGGCCAGGTCGCCACCGGACCGCCGCCGGCCTCCAGGTGCGCGTTGCGCAGGCCGGCGGCGCCGAGCCTGCGCAACGCGGGATGAGCGGTGGTGGCGTTGAAATCACCGGCGAGCACGAGAGGCAGGTCACTGGGGGTCTCGGCGGCCCAGGCCGACAAGGCGGTCAGCTCGCGGTGCCACCGCCTGGTCTGGCGCAGCATTGGCGGCACCGGATGCGCAGCCAAGACGACGACGGGGCCGTCTGGCGTTTGCACGGTCGCTGCTGGCGTCTCGTACAACAGCGAAGGCGGTGTCAGCCCGCCACTGCTCCTGGTGACCGGGTACCTGCTGAACACGGCCGCGCCGCCGGCGTCCTCGCGGGTGGCACCCAGGACGTAGGGGAGTTGCCGCCCGATACCGATTACCCGCAGCCGATCGTGCGCTGCGCTCGTCAGCTCGAGCACGACGAGGACGTCGACGTCTTGTCGCCGGACAGCGTCGGCGACGGCTCGGGTCTCGGCTGTGCCGTATCGAAGGTTGCTGGACATCACGACGAGGGGGTCGTCGGCCGCACCGGCGACCGCGCGCTGCGGGCCGGGGATCCAGGACGGTGCCAGTAGCCCGACGTGCACGGCCAGCAGCACGCCCGCTGCGATCGCCGTGCGCCGTCGCCGGGTCGTGGCCGCGGTCACCAGCAGCAGCGCCGCCGTAGGCGGGACCACCAGCGGTCCTATGGCCTGCAGCGCCGGCAGGAGGGCCGGTGTCGGCGAATTGACCCAGCGCAGCGCCGTGCCCAGTGCGAGCAGGGCCAAGACAGCAGCGAGCTCGACCGTGACGCGCTGCTGACCTCGATTGCGCTGGGGCCCAGCGGCCGGACTGGGTGCCTGCGTCATTGCGGCCGACGCGGTGTCCGGGTCGTCGAAAGGCTCTGCAGTGTCCGGTTGTGGCGTGGGCACGGCTGGTGAGCGTACCGACTGGCCGGTCGGCGTGCCATGTTGCATCGGACATCTCAGGCAGGTGTCACGACGGACCGCAACAGCGTCCGGTTGGGCCGGCCCCCGGCTGTCGTTGCCTTCCTTCTGTATGCACCCGGACCTGTATGCACCCGGACCGGCGAATGGCCCGAGCGGGGCGTGTGGGCGCTCACTACCATGGCGCGGTGTCAGTGCCACCTGCGATCACGGACGACGGCTGGGGCCGCGTCGTCGTCGAGGGCCGGACCTTCAAGGACGCCAAGCTGTGGCCAGGCGGCGCGCGTGCCTGGGACTGGACCGAGACGGGCACGTCGCACGACACGGGCGTGCGGTCCGGCGACGTCAGCGAGCTGCTCGCCCACGGTGTGACACACGTCGTGCTCTCGTCGGGCCGGCAACGGCGGTTGGCGATCCACTCCGAGACGACTGCGCTGCTCGACAGCCGCGGCGTGACCTACGAGGTGCTGCCGACGGCCAAAGCCATCGCGCGTTACGAACAACTCCGGGCCGCTGGTGTCGCGGTTGGCGCACTACTCCACACCACCTGCTGACGGGCGAGCTGCGGTCGACGACGCCAAGGTCACTACACGCGGCCGCCGCGGGACGGCTGACGCATTCCGGTTGCGGCGGCGGCCGATGGGCAACGTAGTCAGCATGCGAATCGCCATGCTCATGGGCGGTGCCAACACGGAACGCGACGTCTCGCTGGCGTCGGGCGTGGAGGTTGCCAGCGCGCTCCGGCGCGCGGGACACAACGTCGCCAACGTCGACCTGGCGATGGAGGTCGACACGAGCGATGGTGTCGACGGGCTGTTCGTGTCGACCGATCCGCCGGGCTGGGAGGTCGACGTCGAGCATGAGCCGCCGACGCACGAGGAGATCCGACAGCTGCGGGCACGACATCCCCACACCGTGTTCGCCCCCGGCGTGATCGATGTGTGCCAGGGTGCCGATCTGGTCTATCCGCTCGTGTACAGCGACGCGGGAGAGGGCGGCTACATCCAGGCGGTCCTGGAGTTGTGTGACCTCCCGTACGTCGGTCCCACGCCGCTGGGCTGTGCGGTGTCGTTCGACAAGCTGACCGCCAAGCGGCTGTGCCGCGACGGCGGTCTGGCGACCCCCGAGTGGCGGGTCCTCGAGGATGGTGACACCACGGATGTCGTCGACTTCGACGGGCCGTGGGTGGTCAAACCGGTCCGTGGCGGATCGACCATCGGTGTCACGCTCGCCAACGACCGTGACGATCTGGCCGCTGCGGTGGAGTCGAGTCGGCGGTACGGCACCGAAGCCATGGTCGAGCGCCGAATCGTCGGCCGTGAGTTCAGCCTGGGAGTCATCGGCGACGAGGCGCTCGCGGTCGTCGAGATCAACACGGACCGTGAGCTGTTCGACTATGTCGCGAAGTATCAGCACGGTGCCGCGGACGAGGTGTGCCCCGCGCCACAGAACGACGATGAGCGCGACGAGCTCCAGCGCCTCGCGGTCACCGCGCATCGGATCCTCTCACAGGGCGCGCATTCTCCGTCACGCATGGACTTCCTGCAGGATGACGATGGGCGGTTCTACTTCCTGGAGTGCAACGGCCTGCCCGGAATGACGTCGACCAGTCTGTTTCCGAAATCCGCCGCTGGTGCGGGCATGGATCTGTCGCAGGTCTGCGACCGAATCGTGCGGCTCGCGCTCTCGGCGCGGGCCGCCTGAACGCCTGTGTCGCCGGCCGGCGACACACCTACTACGCTGATCGCCCCCGCTACGGGCGGCTGTCGTCCGGAGCGTTCCTTTGGAGGTGGCAGTGAGCCCCGCGGTGGAACCCGGCTTCTCGGAGACGCTCCGTGTCGCGATCGGCGGCATCTCCCACGAGAGCAACACGTACGCGGTGGAGGCATCGGGGTTGACGGACGCGTCGTGGTTCGATCTGCACCGTGACGACGAGATCCTCGACCGGTATCGCGACACCGCCACGTACATCGGCGGCATGGTCGATGCGTTCGACGATCTGGGTGCCACCATCGTCCCGACCTTCTTCGCGATCGGTGAGCCGTCGGGCACGATACGGGCCGACGCCCATGCGCAGCTGCGCGATGAGATGTTGTCGAGCCTGCGATCGGTCCTCCCGGTCGACGCGGTCGCGCTGGAACTGCACGGCGCGGGCGTGACCGAGACCACCGACGACCTTGAAGGCCAGCTGCTGGCCGACGTACGGGCGCTGGTCGGGTCGACCGTTCCGATCGTGGCGACGCTCGACCTGCACGCCAACGTCACGCGTGTCATGGCCGAGCAGGTCGACGTGATGCTCGGCGTGCACCTGAATCCCCACACGGACATGCACCACCGTGGTGCCGAAGCCGCGCGTCTGGTGCCGGCGTTGGTCACCGGAGCGCGCAAGCCGGTGACCCACGTGGAGGCGCTGCCCATGCTCCTGCCACTGACGACGACCGATGTCGGTCCGGCAGCTGACGTCAATGCGCGGTGCGCCGAGATTGAAGAGCGGGCCGGGGTGATCGACTGCACGTTCTTCCACGGCTTCCCGTACGCCGACGGACACAACGTCGGCGCGCGGATCGTGTGCACGACCGACGCCGACATCGACCGCGCGTCGGCGTACGCCCGCGAAGTCGCCGGCTATCTGTGGCGGCGCCGGGAGGACTTCCGGCCGACGGGCCTGTCGCCGGCGGCGGCGGTGACAGCGGCGCTGGATGTCCCCGCTGGACCGGTTGTGATCAACGACACGTCCGACAACCCCGGCGGCGGCACCATGGGCGATGACACGCAACTGCTGCGTGCCATGCTCTCGGCCGGGGTGGACCGCTCGTGCTTCGGGTTCATCTGCGACGCGGAATCGGCAGAGGCCGCGCACGCGGCCGGCGTCGGCGCCTGGGTGGACATCGAACTCGGCGGCAAGAGCGATCGTCGCACACGGGCGCCATTGTCGGTGCGCGCGTACGTCAAGGGCCTGACCGACGGACGGTTCCGCCTGTCGTCGTACGCGCCGGGCCTGCACGTCGATCTGGGCAGAACCGCGCGGCTGCAGGTCGACGGGATCGACGTGATCGTCGTGTCCCGCGTGCAACAGACCTTCGATCCGGAGGTGTTCCTGCTGCACGGCATCGACGTGACGCGCTGTCGAATCGTCGCGCTGAAGTCCAGTCACCACTTCAGGGCGGGCTTTCGCCAGTTGGCGTCGGCCATCATCACGGCCGACACCGAGTCGGGCCTGACGACGCAGCGTATCGAGGGCCTACGCCGCGACGTCGGCCCGTCTGGCGTGTGGCCGGTCGACATCGCCGCGCGCTACGGAGACTGAACCCGACGCAGAGGTCGCCGTTCATCTGCGTCGGCGCGCGGCGCCACGGCACGGGTCAGCAGAAGATCGGGGACATTCCCCAGTTCGCCGGGCGCGCCGGTCGTCTACCGTGGCGGAATGGAGGATGCACAGCCTGAACTGCGCCCCTGCGCCCACTGCGGTGGGACCATCGCGGCAGACGAAACGACGTGTGCCGACTGTGGTCGGCCCTACATCCCCGCCGTGCCGGCGCGCCCCGACGCACCCGCGGGCGAACCGAGCTGGCAGGCCGACGACGGAGGCAGGGCGCCCGTGCTGGGGTCTTCGGGCAGGCTCACCCCCGAGTCCCGCAACTGGGCGATGGCGGCCCATTTGAGCGCGCTCGCCGGTGTGCTGCTCGGCGGCATTCCCGCGTTCCTCGGGCCGTTGATCATCTGGTTGCTGCGCCGTGACGCCGGCGACCCGTTCGTCACCGGCCATGCCCGCAACGCGCTGAACTTCAACCTGTCGGTGATCATCTACGTCGTCGTGGCCGTGCTCTTGACGATCGTGACGCTCGGGCTGGCGCTGTTGGTTGTGCTGCCGCTCGCGCTGGTTGCGTTCATCGGCTATCTGGTGGTGACGATCCGCGCCGCGCTGGCTGCGTCGCTCGGTGAGGAGTACCGCTACCCACTGACCATCGCGCTCGTCCGCTGATCGCGGCGTCGTACATGGTCAAGATGTCCCACGAGGAGTTCGAGCGAGCCGTCGCCGAGGGGTTGGCATCCATCCCGGATGAGCTCGCCGGGGCCATCAGCAACGTGGCGGTCCTGGTCGAGGACGACAGCCCCGCCGACGATCCCGAACTGCTGGGACTGTACGAGGGGGTGCCGCTGACAGAACGTGACGAGGCGTGGGCGATGGGCAGCATGCCGGACCGCATCACGATCTTTCGTCGGCCGATCCTGCGTAGCTGCGCCTCGACCGACGAAGTCGTGCGCCAGGTCGCGATCACCGTGGTGCACGAGGTCGCCCATCACTTCGGCATCGACGACGACCGCCTGCACGAGCTCGGCTGGGGCTGAGCGACGGCGGGCCGCGCTGTGGCCGGCCGGGGATCTAGGAGCGGTCGATGCGCGTGGCGGCCACGCCGATGGTGATCGCCGCGGCGTCCTCGAGCAGTGCCCATATGACATCGGGGACGTCGGTCCTGCGGGCGACGTACTCGCGATAGCGATAGCCGAGCACGCTGCCCGCGGCGGCGCCGGCGATGCCGAGCGTGCCGCCGAGCACACGCGACCGGCCGACGGCGGAGGCGATCCCCGCACCGGCGGTCGCCCCCAACGACAGCCGGCCCAGGAATGGTCCGGCATCCATGCGACTCGGTGTCATCGGCAGTTTGTCGCCGACCAGCTCACCCACCGCGAGCAGTGCCGTCAACGCGGTCGCACCGGGCAGGCGGAAGATGCCCGCGGGGCCGGCGACCCCCTCCGGCAGGTCTCCACGCGACTGGCGCCACGCAAGCAGTGCCGTGGGCAGCTGCGAGCGCATGCCGGTGACCACGCCGAGCGCAGCTGCTCGCCACATCTTCGATGCTCCAGTCGTCGAGATCGCCCGTCGGCTGTCCGCCACGACCGAGCCTGCCCAGGGTCGCCGGTCGGGACACCGGCGATGGCGTTTGCGCTCGATGGGCCCAACGGGCGAGCATGGCCACACGGACGGCATCGAGCAGGTGGGTCACCGTGGCAACACAGCACGCAGCGGTACGCGTCGCGGTCCAGGTGTGGCCGCAGCACAGCACGATGGCCGAGCAGCGTGCCACGTGGCTGCGGTGCGAGGAACTGGGCGTCGACGACGTGTTCACGTGGGACCACTTCTTCCCACTCTCGGGCGAACCCGACGGTCCCCACTTCGAGGGCTGGACGCTGCTCGCGGCGATGGCCGAGGCCACCGAGCGGGTCCGCGTGGGCACACTGGTGACATCGGTCGGGTACCGCAACCCCGACCTGCTCGCGGACATGGCCGCGACCGTCGACCACGTATCCGGCGGCCGGGCGATTCTCGGGATCGGTGCCGGCTGGAATCGGCGCGACTACCAGGAGTACGGGTACGAGTACGGTGACGTGTCGACGCGGGCGCAGTGGTTCGCGCAGGCGGTGCCGCGGATCGTCGACCGGCTCGAGCGCCTGTCACCACCGCCGCTCTCGTCGCCGTTGCCGATCCTGATCGGTGGTGGTGGCGAGCGGACCACGCTGCGGCTGGCGGCCCGGCACGCCCACATCTGGAACGCCTTCTTCGACGACGCCGCCGCGTTCGCGGCGAAGAACGCGGTGCTCGACGGCTGGTGCCGCCAGGTCGGGCGCGACCCGGGCGAGATCGTCCGCTCGATCGCCATCCTCGATCCGGCGCAGCTCGACCAACTCGACGAACTGCGCGCCGCGGGACTCACCCACTTCATCTACGGCACACAACCGGCCGACTTCGACGAGGTCCTGGTGCGCCGACTGGTCGCCTGGCGCGACCGCGTCTCCGGCTGACGATGGTCGGCGGGCTCCGGCGCGTCGCGCTCACGAGCCCCGCCGCCTCCGGTTCCGACCGGGCGCTGAACCCGGCCGGAACCTCAGACCGCCACGCGTTGGCTTACGGAACGAGCTCGAACGAGCCGACGTCACAGCCCGCGCCCTGCGGACGGTCGACGCCGCGCTGGTCGGTCGCCGGGCACGCGCCGACCGCAGCATCGATCGCCGGGCTGCCGGCGCGCAGTGCGTGGGTCAGCGTCGGCCCACCGTTGTCGGCGAGCGCATCGACCAGGGCACCATCGGGACCAACGTTCTGGTCATCGCCGCTCAACGAGCATGAATCGTCCGTGGACACGTTGCCGCCGAGCGAGGTCAGCACCGCGGCGCCGCCGCCCTCGATCTGGCAGTTGTACGTACCGTTGTCGGCGATGACGTTGTCGGTGATCGACACACTGACCGGGGCGCCGAACGTCGCCACCATCAGCCCGCCGGCGGTGCCGCCGGGCGAGTTGTTGCCGACGATCGTGCTGTTGGAGATGGTGACCGTGCCGTCGGTCGCGAACAGCGCACCGCCGTGCCACGCCGTCGACGTGTTGCCGCTGATCGTGCTGTTGGAGATGTTGGCGTCGCCGAGGGTCCGCAGACCACCGGCCACGTCGCCGCCCACGTTGCCGCTGATCGTGCTCCGCGTCACGTTGACCGTGCTGTTGAAGAACCCGTAGACGCCGCCGCCTGGCTGGCCGACGGTGGCGTTGTCGCTGACGGTGCTGTCGGTCAGGTTGAGCGTGGCGCCGTCACCGTTGTAGATGCCGCCACCACCGAGGTCGAAGCTCGTTCCGCCGCTGTTCTCCAGGTTGTCGGTCACGACGACCCGGTCGAGGGTCAGCTCGCCGAAGTTGAGGATGCCCCCACCCTGCGGCGCCGCGACACCGTCGCGGATGACGAGGTCGTTCATCGCCACGACGGCACCGGCTGCGACCTGGATGACGCGTGAGTTGCCGTCCGCGCTGATCGTGACCGGGGCCGCCGCCGACGCGTCGACCGTCACCGAACTGTCGATCGCGAGCTGCCCCGACGTCAGTGTCAGGGTGCC
>JAHELV010000105.1 GCA_024644015.1 Nitriliruptorales bacterium | reverse complement strand
CGCACGTCGGGGACCCCGGTGGCCTGATCCACGTGGTCGGCGAAGTACCGGAGCACCCCGGCGGCTTCGAGGATCGCGTCGAGCGCCGGCGATCGAGCTTCGACGTAGCGCGCCAGCATCACCCCGCGGGCGTTGTCGAGGAACGGCGTCGAGGCGATCTCTGCAGTGATCCCGTCGCCGAAGTCGACCGTGGCGGACCCTTTGACGGTTGCCTCTGCCACCCAGGGGAGGTAATGCCGACCAGCCTGCGCGATCACGTCGATCAGCGTCGCGGGCAGGTCATCGACGTCGAACCAGTCTCCGAACGTCTGGTGCTGGGGTTTCTGGAGGCGATGGGTGTGCGCCACGGCCGCCGGGCCGTGCTCGTCGGCGAGGTCGCGGCAGTAGGGGTCGCCGACGAAGTGGGCGGCGTTCGCGCCGAACACGGCGAAGTCGGCCAGGCAGGGCCGAGCCCCCAGCAGGTAACCCCCGTCGGCCAGGTGGCGCTGCAACGCGCGGAACCACTCGACCAGCACCTCTGCCATCCAGGCCTCGACGTTCTCGGCGGTGACCCCGAGGCGCGGCAGGCTCGCGGCCATCCCCGTCACCACGTTGGTGCGAATGAGGCCGGCCGGTAGCCCGACCGCCACCGACAGCTCCTCGGCGATCTGCCACCCGCCGGTCTCGGTGTTGGCCGGGTAGCTCCAGCGGCTGCCGACCGCGGGACGGTAGAACCACTCGTCGGAGAAGTCGTCGAGCAGGTGGGCGAGGAAGCGCAGGGTGGGATCGTCGGGCAGCACCCGATGCTCGGCCGCCGCGCCGAGGTCGAGGTGCTCGATGATCGTGGTGGAGTCCCACATGAGCACGCCGTCGGGGTCGGTCACCACCGGGATGCCACCGGTCCAGCCCGCGGCGCTGGCCTTCGGGTGCAGAGTCGGAGCGCAGGGCTCGAGCCGCCAGGGGCGGTCGGTGAAGTCGAGGTAGCCGACGACCTTGCGGGTGAAGTACGACCGGGTCATTCCGTGGACGAGATACACAGGCATCGGAGACGTCTTCCTTACATGGTGTAGGCGAGGTTGCGGGCCGCCCGCTCACCCCACTCGCCGTCGCCGGTCCAGCTGATCCTTCCGCTGTCGATCCGGGCCTGAGGATCGATGCGGCCACAGGCGAGCATCACGAACGTCTCGACATCGGCGGTCACCTCGACGTCGGGCGACTCGACGGCATCGACGGCGACCGCGCGACCGTCGACCACGACCGCCAGGTCGCGCTCGACATCGCCGATGACGTGGAACACCGCGGACATGCCGTCGGGCAGTCCGACCTTCTTGCCCACGATGTAGCCGATGGCGCGGGCGACCTCGTCGAGCGCCATCGCGGCGGGCGCACCGGCGTCGTCGAGCCGCTCCCCCATCGGGATGGCGATGTCGCGGGCGTGGACCCAGAGGTCGAAGACCCTGATGCGCAGGAAGTCGCCGTAGGTGGCGATCCCGGTGGGCGTGATGGAAGGAGCATCGACGACCGTCGGGTCGAGCGAGCGGAGATGGCCGAGCCGGGAGGACGTGACCTCGGCGACGCGAGTGGCGAGCGCGGCCGGATCGAGGTCGGCCATCTCGGCCTGGAACGCGCCCAACCGGTCGAACGGTGGCGGCTCGTCGGGAGCCGGAGCCCAACCATCGAGGACGTGCTCCACGCCGATCACGTGGGAGAGCACACCACGCACGTCCCAGTCGGGGCACAGCGAGGGAATCGCGAGCTCTTCGGTGGTGAGGCGACCGCACAGCTCGTCGTAGTGTGCGTACATCGCCTCGTGGGCGGCGACGTGGTCCGCCATTGTCAGGGTGGTCATCGGGCTGGCTTCTCTCTGCTCTCCCAGTCACGGGCTTCGAGGTACGGGCGGAACACATCGGCGATCGTGGCCATGTCGCGGTCGGTCTTCGGGGTCTTCAGCTCATAGAGGTGCGGCACCTTGCTGTAGGCGACCGTGAGCTCCCACAGGTCGAGCGCCGCCTGCCCGGTCGGCGCCGGCGCGACAACCGGGCCGTACACCTCACGACCGTCGTCGAAGACGAGCGTCGGCACGCCGAATCCACCGTTGGCGACGACGGCGTCGTGGTCGGTGCGGACGTCGTCGTGCGTCGTGGGGTCAGCGATGGCCGCCCGAACAACGCCGGGGTCGAGCCCGAGCCCGGCGCAGATCTCCTCGGCCACCTCGGGCCGGTGCGGCTTGCGGCCGTCCTCGTGCAGCGCCCGGCCCGCCGCCTCGTAGAAGCGGTCGCAGTCGTCCATCGACCGCCGCCGCAGGAGGGCGGCGACGCGCATCATGCTCCAGCCGTAGGACCACTCCCGTTCCCACGGGTGCTTCTTGCCCTCCTCGCGATTGATCTCCTCGAGGGAGAAGAAGCGCCAGTCGATGTCAACAGGCACGGTTGCGCGCACCTCGCGGATCCACTTCGAGGTCTGATACGCCCATGGGCACATCACGTCGAAGTAGAACCCGAGCCGAGTGGGGGAATCAGCGTCAGCGGGCATGCGATGCCCCGGCGAGACGTTGGTGGAGACGATTCATTCCGCCGATCCAGCGGTCGTAGTCGGCGGTCTTGCGGCGCATGTACTCGAGCACCTCTGGATGGGGCAGGATCAGGAAGCGTTCGTCGGCGAGCCCCTCGATCACGAAGTCAGCCAGACGTTCGGGTTCCATCAGGCCATCGCCGGCGGCTGCGGCGGTGGCGGCGGAGTCGCTCACCATCGGGGTGCGCACCGCCTGGGGGCAGAGCATCGAGACGCGGATTCCCTGGTGTTGGTGAGTGAGCGCGAGCCATTCACCGAAGCCGACCGCCGCATGCTTGCTGACGCCGTAGGCGGCACCGCCGATCTGGTTGAGCAGCCCGGCCGCTGACGCCGTGTTCAAGAAGTAGCCACCGCCGCGCTCGATCATGCGCGGCACGAGATGCCGGGCCGCATAGACGTGGGCCATCACGTTGACATCCCAGCTGAGCTGCCACTCCTCGTTCGGCGCCTCGAGATCCATCCCCATGCCAATGCCGGCGTTGGAACAAAAGAGGTCGATTGCTCCCACACGGGCCTCGGTGGCCTCGATGACGTTGGCGACGTCGGCTTCGACCGAGACGTCGACAGTGAGCGCTATGCCCCCGACTTCACCGGCTGTCGCCTCAGCACCCTTGGTATCGCGATCCACCGAAACGACCGCACGGGCGCCTTCGGCAGCAAAGCGACGAGCAAGCGCCTGACCGATGCCGCTGGCCGCTCCGGTGACGACGATGATCTTGTCTCTGACTTCCATGCTTGCTCTCTCTCTGTTGGGCCACGACGCGGCGCGGGCTGCTGCTCAGGTGATGGTCGTTCCACCGTCGACCACGAAGGTCTGGCCGGTGCAGTAGCTCGACGCGTTCGAGGCGAGAAACACCGCGATCCCGCCCAGTTCCTCGGGTTCACCGATGCGCCGCAACGGTGTCGTTGCGGTTGCACCCTTGAGGGTCTTGGGGTCCTCCCAGAGGGCGCGTGCGAAGTCGGTGCGAATGAGTCCCGGTGCGATCGCGTTCACCCGCACGTTCTTGGGTCCGTACTCGGCCGCGAGGTTGCGCACGAGTTGCATGTCGGCGGCTTTAGAGATCGCGTACGCGCCGATCACCGCGCTCGAGCGCAGACCACCCATGCTCGACACGACGATGATCGAGCCGTCCTCCCGCTCGACCATCTCGGGCAACACCATGTTGCACAGCCAGTGGTTGCTCTTGATGTTCGAGGACATGATCTTGTCGAAGGCCGAGTCGGGGATGTCCATCGAGGAGCCGTAGAACGGATTGACCGCGGCATTGCAGACCAAGACGTCGATGCGCCCCCACGCCTCACGCGTCTGGTCGACCAGGGCTTGTAGGGCTTCCTTGTCGGCGATGTTCGCGGGGATCGCAATGGCCTCGCCGGGGCCGTCGGCGCAGGCGGCGTTGATTTCGGCTGCAACGGCATCGCATGGCTCGGGCTTTCGGCTCGAGATGACGACCTGTGCGCCGTGGGCCGCAAGCTCATGTGCGATCGCCCGGCCGATACCGCGGGACGACCCGGTGATGATTGCGACCTTGCCGGTGAGGTCGAAGAGTTCGCTCGTGACGGGCATGGGTCAATCTCCTTCTGATGTGTTGATCGGTGTGGGCGGCGGCCGGTCGGCGTCGAGAACAGATCGCTGAGCTGATCGGCCCGGGAACGCCGAACGCATGAACCGGGGCGGGCGGAATGGCTCCCACCGTTGTGGTTCGCAGACGATCCGGTCACCGACAGCATGAATGACTGCAGGGTCGAAGCCCAGCAGGAAGTGCGGCGTTCGGACTTCGATGTTCTCGTGGCGGGCCCAGCCGTCATCGACGGTCGAGAACTGCCAGGGCACGACACCATCGATACGTGAGTAGATCGAGGCGGTCGGCACCTCGAGGCGCGGACGTCGATCGCCACGTGTGAGTGGGCTCCCGAGGGTGACGACGGCGCGAACATGTTCGGGAGCCATCTCGGCCAGGAGGTGTGCGTAGTGCCCGCCCATGCTCCATCCGACCAGTGCGATCGGTTTCTCGCTGCGCTCGACGAGCTCTGAGAGGCGGGACCGGAGTGCGGTCATGAGCCTGGCGCTCGGTCCAGTGTTGCGGCCGAGAGTCCATCGGTGCGCGCGGATCCCTCGTCTCGCGAGTGCAGCGCGCATCGCGACGGTGGAGCCGTCGGCGGCAGCGAGCCCAGGAAGCACGAGAGCCGAGGGTGCCGGACCTCGATCTGCCATCAGCTCGGCTCCCCCGATCTCCGATGCGAGCGATCCACGGCACGGCGGTCAGGCATGTGCTGCTGAGCGCTCCGTCACGAGGCGCAGCATCTCGCGGGCCACCATGGGCGATGCGTTCTGGTTCTGGCCGGTGACGAGATTGCCGTCGACCACCCAGTGGTTGGCGAAGATGTCCCGGAACCGGGACTCGCTCTCGAAGTCGGCACCGAGCTTGCGAAGCTCGGTTTCAGGGTGGTGGGGCGTGCTGTCGATACCGAGCTCGTGCACCTGCTTGTCGGTGACCGCGCTGACTCGCCGGCCTTCGACCAGCGGGGAGCCGTCGGCGGCCTCGGCTTTGAGAAGCCCGAGCGGGCCGTGGCACACACCGCCGATCACCCGGTCGTGTTCGTTGGCGATGGTGATCTGACGCCCGAGCTCCTCGGAGAAGCCCAGATCGAACGCGGCGCCCCACCCACCGGCGAGGAACACGATGTCGTAGTCGGCGATGTCGAGGTCACCGATCGCCAACGACTTGTTGACCTTCGCCTTGAGCTCGTCGTCGGCCAGGAACCGGTCACACGCCTCCGTCCGCGCTGGAGCCTTGTGCACACTGCGGTCGAAGGGAATGACGCCACCCTTCGGGCTGGCCACGTCGACGTCCATGCCGGCGTCGAGAAACGCGTAGTAGGGCACCGTCAACTCGCTCGCAAAGACGCCGGTCGACTTGCCGACGTC
Source organism: Nitriliruptorales bacterium (assembly GCA_024644015.1). GTDB lineage: Bacteria > Actinomycetota > Nitriliruptoria > Euzebyales > JAHELV01 > JAHELV01. The sequence continues at coordinate 418 of JAHELV010000105.1, read as the reverse complement.
GAGTACGCCATGGTTGGTGGCCACCACGAGGGCACGCCGACCGCTCAGGTCCGCGCCTTCGAGAACACTGTCGATCGTCTCGGTGTCGTCGGGATGCATGCCAACCCGCTGCAGGACCTTGCGCAGCGCGCGAGCTGGGGGTGATGGCTTCTTCATGGGAGGACCTCCGGTAGGTGTTCGGGTGGCGTAGGGCCAGGGCTGGTTGCGTTCGGGGACGGCTCGAGTGCGTTCGCCAGCGAGTCGACCGATGAGCAACTCGACCACCGCTGCGGCGTCGGGATCGTTCGATCGGTTGTCGGCTTCGGCCGGGTCGGCGTCGAGGTCGTACAGCTCCCATTGATCGGGCAGCGGCTCGGTGCGATAGATGTCGCCCGCCGGTCCGGTGCTGGCCAGTTGCCGCACACCGGGATCGGTCCAG
>JAHELV010000015.1:40551-69789 GCA_024644015.1 Nitriliruptorales bacterium | reverse complement strand
TCGAGGAGCGCTACCTGGTGTTGGAGCCCACGGTGCTGCTGGCGACCGGCGATCTCGGCGAGGCCCTCGTGCGCGCGGGCCGCGTCGACGAAGCCGAGGATCTTGTCGACCGCGGCCTTCGGCCCACGGCGCAGTCGGGATCACGGTGGGCCGGGTGGACTGCCGCGCGGGTCCGGGGCCTGAGCGATGGAACACTCGACGCGGCCGAGTGGTTCGAGGAGGCGCTGGCCTTGCACGATCAGCTCGACTGGCCGTTCGAGCGGGCCCGAACGGCGCTGTGCTACGGCGAAGTGCTCCGCCGCAACCGCCGGCGCTCGCAAGCGCGGGCGCACTTCCACGAGGCGCTGCAGACGTTCGACAAGCTCGGTGCCCGCCCGTGGGCGGATCGAACGCGCGCGGAGCTTCGCGCGACGGGCGAGCGAGTCCGGCCACACCGCACGACCGCGTCACTGCCCCTGACGCCACAGGAGCTGCAGGTGGCGCTCGTGGTCGCCGATGGCGCGACGAACCAGGAGGCGGCGGCCTCGCTGTTCCTGAGCACCAAGACGATCGAGTACCACCTCAGCAAGATCTACCGGAAGGCCGGTCTGTCGTCGCGCGACGAGCTCGCGGGCCTCGTGACGAACCACGGGCAGTGAGGACGCAGAAAAGACGCCAGGTCAATCACGAACGTAGGGGCCGCACCGAGGGCACAGCGGTGCGGCCATCGAAGAGCACCCGGTCAGCGCAGCGCGGTCGACGGTTGGCGCGGCGGCCAGGCGTCAGGCCGTCGCGTGCGCCGGCCGTGCGAACAGCTGGCGTACCATCGGCTCGAAGTGGTCGAGCGGCAACCACTCGTAGTCCGGGTCGAACGAGTTCTGGTCGTAGTTCGCGCAGAAGTCCACGGTCGCCTGGTAGTGGGGATGGTCGCGATACCGCTCGCGGGCCGCCGGATCGCCACCGGTGTGGTGGAAGTAGTACACGCCCTGAAAGACCCCGTGATGCTTCACGATCCAGTGGTTGCGCTCCGACACGTAGGGCCGCAGCAGCGCGGCGGCGACCTCGGAGTGGTTCGCGGGTGCGAGCACGTCGCCGATGTCGTGCAGCAGGGCGCACACGACGGTCTCGGTGTCCTCTCCAGCTCGCTCCGCGCGTGTGGCCGCCTGCAGGCAGTGCTCCAGACGCGTGATCTGATAGCCGGCGGGGACGTCCATGGCGCGCAGCCAGTCGAGCACGCGATCGGCGTAGCCCGCGAGTTCACGCTCTTCGATCTCGGCGAGCAGCGCGTAGTCCTCGGCCGTGCCGTCCTGCATCCGGGTGAAGGCGACTGTCCGCGTCACGACGCGTCCACGACGGCGGCCGGCAGTGGCAGGTGCTCGCCACGGAGCACTCGGCGCCGCGCCATCAGGTCGTCCCATTCCATGTACACGTCCTGGAGGTGACGTGCACCGCTGGCCGGATCGAAGGGCAGCCGTCCATGCAGGACCCGATGGCCGTGGAGGGTCAACAGGTCGCCGTCGGCGGCCCTGAACATCACGCGGTAGCGATCGCTGTCGACCATCGCGCCGAGCTGCCGGTAGGCGGCGTAGAACGGCTCGACGACGTCCGCCGCGACGTCCAGCGGCAACGCGAGCTGATTGGAGAACCGGAACGTCCGGACGCGACCGTCGGGATCGAGTTGGATCATCGGCGCCACCGCGTACGTGTCCTCGTCGGCGCTGAACAACTGGAACGGTACGGGCACGGACGCCAGCGTGTCGAACGCGCCAGGATCGGCACGCCGCAGGTCGGCCAGCACACGCCAGCCGTCGACCACGACGCTCTCACCACCGTCCGCCTCGTTCACCAGGAAGTGGATCAGCTGCACGCTGGGCGGCCACGTGTAGCTCGGCATATCGGTGTGTGGCTTCAACTCGTTCGCCGTGTGCGCGACGTTGTAGCCGGTCGGATCGTGGCGCACGTTGTGGATGCGTTCGAACGCCACCTCGCGTACGTGTCCGAGCGTTTCGGCAAAGCGGGCGACCTGTCCGGACACCGCCGGGACATCTCGGACGATCGCGACCCCGTGATCACGCATGGCGTCGAGGTACGCCAGCTGGCCGGCGCCTCCGGCGACCACGTCGTCGTGCGCAAACGACGGTGGTACGAAGCCGGCGGCCCACAGAGCCGGCTGGTGCCGGCGCGCGGCCCGCGCCTGGTCGCTGTAGTCGTGCTGAGCGAGCCACGAGGCCGAGAACACCGAACGATGTCCGTCGTTCCACGTGACATTGAGGGTGTCGCGCGCATCGATCCATGCCTGCGCCGGCGCGATGTCGGCGCCGATGTCGGCCGTGTACAGACGGCGCTCGGCGGTCTGACGTATCCGGCAGTCGCCGCACCAGCAGTTGTCTCGCAGCCAGACGTAGTGAAACGTCCGTGTGACGCCATCGGAGTCGATCGCCAGGGTGCGCTCGCCGAGCCGGAGCCGATCCACACCCGTGGTGCCCACCAGAACGGATGAGGGTGCGCTGGGTGCGTCATGCATCACACGTGACCTTCCTGTGCCAGCCATGCGATCGGCGCGCCGGCCAGACAGCAACGACGCGTTGTCACCGGCAGTCTCGGCCGCACCGATGGGCGAATCAAGCGAATGGTTGCGGGTCTGAGCCCATCGATTTCTGTTGCTCGATCGACCGTGCAGGGCGTACGGTGCGCCGCGATGCGCGCCAAGATCCCTCCGCTGACCACGCTGCACGCATACGAGGCGGCAGCCCGTCTCGGCAGCTTCGCCGCCGCGGCGCAGGAGCTGCACCTGTCGCCGTCGGCGGTCAGCCATCGCGTGCGCTCGCTGGAGGCGCACCTTGGCGTCGCACTGTTCGAGCGCCTGCCCCGCAGTGTCAGGCTCACCGAGATGGGCAGGGCCTACCTGCCGGCCGTTCGTACGGCATTCGAGGACCTGTCGGTCGCGACCATGGGCCTGTTCGGATCCTCGAGCCGCCGCACGCTCACCGTGCGGGTCCAGATCTCATACGCCAGCACGTGGCTGGCACCACGGCTGCCGCGCTTCTGCGATGACCATCCCCATATCGACCTGCGGGTCTTCTCGGCGATCTGGGCCGACGTCCTCCCGCCCGAAGAGGCCGACCTCGAGATCAGGCAGGGCGCCGGACACTGGCCGGGATTCAGCGCCGAACTGCTGCACGAAGACCATGCGGTCACGATCTGTGGCCCGGGTCACACGCAGCGGTACGGCCCGGTCGGCAGCGTCGGCGACCTGGCGTCGCGGCCACGCGTGCACGTGCTGGGCCTCGAAGACCTGTGGCTGCGCCTGTTCCAACAAGCGGGTGTCACCGAGGAACCCGTCGCCGAGCGCGTGACGCTTGACACGTCCGTCGCGGCGATCGAGTTCGCAGCGGCGGGCGATCACTGCGCCATCGTGCCGGAACGGTTCGCGCGCCACGCGTTGGCCGCCGGTCGCGTCATGCGCGCGTGCGACATCCTCGTCAAGATGCGGCAGGCCCACTACGTGCTCCGTGCGCAGACTGGGCGATCGCCCACGCCCGAGGCGCTGTCGTTCATCCGTTGGCTGCACGACCTCGACGGCGACGAGGCGCACGCGGCGGGATGAACCGCCGACGTGACCCGCGCGATCGCGCGCCGATGGACACGTGCTAGCGTACGTTGGCCCGCTGCGTGTCACGCATGGTCCTACCGCCGCATCCACACCGCAACGGCGCTCTACGATGCACGAGCGGAGCAACGGGACTGTCGAGGTTCGATGACCACCCACCCATCCGGAACCACCGCAATCTGTCTTGCGATCGCCGCCGGCGACCAGCAGGGTCCGGCGTGCCTGCTGTCTGCGGGAGGCGAGACGCTGCTGGGTCGTCTGGTCACCCAGCTGCGGCGCAACGGAGCGACGAGAGTCCTCGTCATCACCAGACCCGAGTGGGCCGCGGCCTGCGCGCGGACGGTCGACGGTGACGTCGAGGTGGAGGGACAAGCGGCGCTGGCCGACGCCTTGGCGCGGATCGCCGACGTCGCGGATCAGGCTCCCGGCGATCTGCTGCTCACCCATGCCGACGTGCTGACCCACGACGGCGTGATCGACGGGCTGGTCGCAGACCCCAGGGTGCGCAGCGGGGTCCTTTCGACGACCAAGCCGATGCCGGGCCTGTTGTGTCCGCGTGTGCGGATCTCGCGGGGCCGTGTCGTGGCCTCCGAGTCCGGCTACCACCGGGTCGAGGCCCACAACAGCTACCTGCTGGGCGTGTGCAAGATCGGCCGCCTGGATCTCGGCGAGGCGGCCGCGGCGGCCCGGGAGCTGTCCGGTCTGACGGCGTCGGGCCTGCCCGACGGTTGGTCCTCGGAGTTCGCGGACAAGGTCGCCGACCGCGGTGCGATCCACCTCGCGGCATACGCGGGACGCTACGCACTGATCGAGCAGCTGGCCACGGTGGCGACGCTGCCGGCGGGATTCCCGGATCCGGAACGGCTGCGGGACCAGCTCGCGTCCGAGTACCAGATCGGTGTGGCCGCGCCGGCCGAAGCCCTGCGCGATGATCCGCTGCCGATGCTGGTGGTCGGCCTGATCCGTCGCGACGTCGTGATGACCAGCACCTACCTGCGTGATCTGTACTGGGAACGGCCGTTGTCTGCGGCCCGAGCCCAGTCCGCGTACGACGAGATGGCTGGCATAGACGAGGACGAGGTACTGCTCGACTCGGCCGTCAAGGCCACCGACGGGTTCTTCACGACGTTCTTCGTATCCTCCTACTCGCGGTACATCGCCCGCTGGGCTGCGCACAAGGGGTTCACCCCCAACCAGGTGACCACCGTGTCGATGCTCCTCGGCCTGCTGGCAGCCATCGGCTTCGCCACCGGCAGGCCCCCCGGCATGGTCACCGGCGCGATCCTGCTCCAGGTGGCGTTCACCGCCGACTGTGTCGACGGCCAGCTCGCCAGGTACTCGCGTCAGTTCTCCAAACTCGGCGCGTGGCTCGACTCGGTGTTCGATCGCGGCAAGGAGTACGTGGTGTACGCGGGCCTGGCGATCGGCGCGATGGCCACCGGCGCGGGCAGCGGGATCTGGTTCCTCGCGGCCGCGGCACTGGCGTTGCAGACATTCCGCCACTACGTCGACTTCAGCTATGCGGCGCAGCAGCACGAGGCGCTCGCGGCGTCGGTGCGCGGCTCACTCAAGGCGCCCGACGAGACCGACATGTCCAGCTGGGAGGGGCAGGTCACCTCCGACGTGGCGGGCTCCGGCATCCTCGAACGCATCGCCCGCTCGGGCGTCCGCACGTCGGTGGCGTTCGAACGCCAGCCGTGGATGAAGTGGGCGAAGCGCATCATCGTGCTGCCGATCGGCGAGCGGTTCGCGCTGATCTCGTTGACCGCGGCGTTCGCCGGAGCCCGCACCACGTTCGTGGCGCTGCTGGTCTGGGGCGCCGTCGCGGCGGCGTACACGACGACCGGCCGCGTCCTGAGGTCGTTCGCATGACCGACCTGCTGCAGGCGTACCGCGACGACGGGCCGCTCGCCCGTGCCGTCGGTGCGCGCGCGGTTCCGCTCCCGTCGCTGCTGCTGACGGTCTTCGCGGCGGGGGCCGTCGCGGTCGGGTTGGCCGCCGACGGCAGCGCCATCGGCGCCTGGTCCGTTCTCGGCATCAGCCTGTTTCTGGTGCTCGGGATGCTCGGTGGTGCGGGCCGCCCGAACCCGCGAGTGCAGTGGCTCGTGCCACCGCTGCTGCGCGCCGGGGAGTACGGCATCGTCGCGGTGCTGACGCTGCGGGCCGATCCGGCAGCGTTGTGGCTGGCGTACACGCTGCTGGCCGTGGTCGCGTTCCACCAGTACGACATCGTCTACCGGCTCCGCCACCAGCGGAAGGCGCCGTCGGAGTTGGTCACCCTGCTTGGCGGCGGCTGGGACGGCCGGACGCTGATCGTCAGCGTTGCAGCCCTGTCGGGCGCACTCGGACCCGTGCTGGCGATCATGGCGACGTGGTGCGGTGTGCTGTTCGTCTCTGAGAGCATGCGTAGCTGGGTGACGCTGGCGCTCGACGAGACCCGTCGCTCGCATGTGGGCACCGAGGTCGAAGAGGAGGTGGTGGTGTAGATGTGGGGCATCGTGCTGGCCGCCGGCGGCGGCACCCGGCTTCGACCCCTCACGGACACGCTGCCCAAGACGCTGCTGCCCGTCGACGGTGACCGCACGATTTTCGAGCTCGCGATCGCAAACCTGCGGTCGATCGGCATCACCGACGTCGTGGTCGTGACCGGTCACGCCGCGAAGCTCATCGAAGACGCAACCGGGCCGCTCGAGGCCCGCTATTCGATCACATTGCACCACGTCTTCAACGACCGGTACGCCGACTGGAACAACGCCTACTCGCTGTGGCTGGCCCGCGACGCGTTCGCGGACGCGGCCCTGCTGGTCAACGGTGACACGGTGCATCCGCCAGGCGTGCAGGAACGCCTGCTCGCCGCCCGTGGTGACGCGCCGTTGCTGCTCGCGCTCGACGACGTCAAGCGGCTCGGAGACGAGGAGATGAAGGTCCGCCTGACAGACGGCGGAACCGTCGAACGGATCAACAAGGCGTTGGAGCCCCGCACGGTGCACGGCGAGTACATTGGCATATCGCTCATCGAGCCGGACGCCGCCGCGCCCCTGGCCGACGCACTGCGAACCACGTTCGAACGCGACCCTGGCCTGTACTACGAGGACGGGTACCAGCAACTGGCCGACGACGGGGGCGAGATCCGCACCACCGCCATCGGGCAGACGCGTTGGGTCGAGGTCGACAACCATGACGATCTCGCCCGCGCACGGGAGATCGCATGCCTCTACTGACCCGCAACGTACCGACGCCGGTCGCGATCCAGGTGCGAGCCGGCGCCGTGGCCGGGCTGACGCCGTTGCTGGCCGACGGCCGGATCTCCAGCGGCGGGCGCGTCGCGGTCGCCGTCGGACCCGGCCAGGGTGACGACATCGCCGCGGAGGTCCAGCGGACCGTCCCGTCCGCAACGGTCATGTCGATCAACAGCGGCAGCCTCGACGGTGCGCTCGAACTGATCGGGTACCTGCGCGCCGGCTGGTACGACGCGGTGGTGGGGATCGGCGGCGGCAAGACGCTCGACGCCGCCAAGTACGCCGCCAGCATGGCGGGTCTGCCGTTCGTCGCCGTCGCAACCAACCTGTCCAACGACGGGCTCGCGTCACCGGTGGCCTCGCTCGAGAGCCACGGACGCAAGGCGTCCTTCGGTGTGCACACGCCGATCGCGGTGTTCGTCGACATCGACTACGTGCGCGACGCACCGGTGCGCCACACGCGCTCAGGCATCGGCGACGTGGTCAGCAACCTGTCGGCTGTCGCCGACTGGCAGCTCTCGGGCGCCGTCAACGGGGAACCGGTCGACGGTCTGGCCGTCGCGCTGGCGCGCACCGCCGCCGAGGCGCTGGTCAGCCGCACCGACGCAATCGACGACGATGGATTCCTGTCGACGCTGGCCGAGTCGCTGATCATGTCGGGCATCGCCATGACCGTCGCCGGCTCCAGCCGCCCCTGCAGCGGCGCGTGCCACGAGATCAGCCACGCGCTCGACGCCTCCCACGGCAGCCCGGGTCTCCACGGCGAACAGGTTGGCCTGGGCGCGCTGTTCGCGTCGTGGCTGCGAGGTGACGCCGCCCTCGTCGAAGCGATCGACCGGTGCCTCGAGCGGTTCGGTCTGCCACGGGTGCCGGCCGATCTCGGGTTGTCGATCGACGACTTCTGCGCGGCCGTCATGGAGGCACCCGAGACACGACCGGACCGCTTCACGATCCTCGAACACCTCGCGATGGACAAGCAGCAGATCCGGGAACGTGTGGATGCCTTCACCGCAACCTTCGGTCGCTGAGCTGCGGGCGGTCTGCCAGCCGCCAGATGTCGTCGGTCGCCGCAGTGCCGAGCACTGGGCCGGCCGGCTGTACATGCGGCGGCTGTCGCCGTATGTGACCCGCGTGGCCCTGCGACTACCCGTGACACCCAACGGCTGGACGGTGTGCATGATCGTCGTCGGCCTGCTCGGCGCTGCGGTGCTCGCCGTACCGGGCCTACTCACGGCGGTGGTGGCCGCGCTGGCCGTGCAGGTCTACCTGTTGCTCGACTGCGTCGACGGTGAGGTGGCGCGCTGGCGTCAGGCGACGAGCGCGGCCGGCGTCTACCTCGACCGCCTCGGGCACTACGTCGTCGAAGCGGCTCTGCTCGCCGCGCTCGGCGTGCGGGTGGACGGCGGCTACACGTCGCTCGGCGGCGCCACCATGCTGGGGCTCGTGGCCGCCGTGCTCGCACTGTTGTCGAAGGCCGAGTCCGATCTCGTCGTGGTCGCGCGTGCGTCGGCCGGCCTGCCCACCGCCGTTGCGTCGGCAGCGGCTTCCGCTGAGCGGGCCGCCCCCCGCCAGGCCACGCTTCGCGACATCCGGCGCGTGTTCGCGGTGCTGCCGATCCATCGCATCATCGGCGGGATCGAACTGTCGCTGCTCGCCGTCGGCGCTGCGGTGGTCGACACCGTCGCCGGAGCGATGATCGGGTCCCGTGCGCTGCTGGTCACCGCGGTCGCCGTCGGGGCGATCGTCGCCGTCGGTCATCCCATCAGCGTCCTGAACTCCGCCCGGCTGCGGTGAAGTTCGGCTGCGTCATCCTCACGATGGGCGACCGTCCCTCGGAGCTTCACCGCGCCGTGAAGTCCGTGCTGACGCAACGGTCGGTGGACGTCGACTGCCTGGTCGTGGTCAACGGCGACACCCCGCTCGTTGGTCTGCCGGACGGCGCCAGGGTCTTCCCTGCCGGAGGCAACCTCGGCATCCCCGGCGGACGCAACGAGGGCGCCCGCCGCGTGGCCGGCGACCTGATCCTGTTTCTCGACGACGACGCCAGCCTTGCGGAGGGCGTGCTCGAACAGGCCGCCCGTCGGTTCGCGGCCGAGCCGCGGCTGGGCATCCTGTCGCTGCGGATCATCGACCCCGACGGCCTGCGGACCGCGCGGCGCCATGTGCCGAGGCTGCGGGTCGGTGACCCGTCGGCATGCTCGGAGGTCACGACGTTCCTCGGGGGCGCCTCGATCATCCGACGCGCCGTGTTCGAGGATGTCGGCTGGTTCCCGGATGACTTCTTCTATGCCCATGAGGAGACCAGCCTGGCCTGGCGAGCGCTGGACGCAGGCTGGCGCATCCGGTACGCGGGTGACCTTCAGGTGGTGCATCCGGCGACGTCTCCGACGCGTCACGCCGACTATCACTACCTGAACGCGCGGAACCGTACGCTGCTTGCGCGCCGGCACCTTCCCTGGCCGGTGGCAGCCGTCTACCTGAGCGTGTGGGCAGTGGCGACACTGCTGCGTGCCAGCCGTGGCGGCGCCGGACCATCGGTACGCGGGTTCATCGCCGGGCTACGTGTGCCGCACGTCCCCCGTGACCCCATCACATGGCGCACGGTCGCCCGTATGACCCGCTTGGGCCGGCCCCCGATCGTATGACGCTGATGGGATCGGGGTACGCGAATCGCGCAGGCGTGACAGCAGATCGACCCAGCGCTGCGCGAGCGCTTCGATCGTGTACCGCGTGGACTTCTCAAATGCTGCGGCTGCCATCGCCGCACGACGCTCATCGTGCTCGATCAGGTCGAGCAGACCGGCGGTCAGCGCCGCAACGTCACCGTCCGTGATCAGCAGCCCGGTCTTGTCATGATCGACGATGTGCCGGGGCCCCGACGGACAGTCGAAACTCACGATCGGCAGCCCGCACGCCATGGCCTCCAGCAACACCATCGGGTAGCCCTCGAAACGGGAGCTCATCGCGTAGATCGACGCCTTCGCCATCTCCTTTGACAGCTCGGTCGTGAACCCCCGCAACTCGACGTGATCACCCAACTCGAGGCGCTTGATCTTCTTGGCGAGCCTGGCGCGCTGATCGCCTTCACCGAAGATGCGCAGCTGCCAGTCCGGATGGGTCGCCACGACGCCGGCGAACGCGCGAACGAGCCGGTCGAAGCCCTTGGGCGTCGTCAGGCGACCGGCCGCCACAACGACCCGGCTGGCGGGGTCGGCGCGGACGCCGGCAGGCGGCACGGCGTTCGGCATGGCGATGACCATCGTCTCACCGCCAAGCAGCCGCCGGTAGTCCTCCGCGTCCGTGGGGGTCAACGTCGTGATCGCATCGAAGCGGTTGTAGCTGGCTTTGATCTCTTCCACGAGCTCGGGCCGCAGACGCCGGTGGTGCGCGAGGTTGATGTGCTCCTGGGCGATCCGCACCACCGACGGACGGACGAAGCGCGCGACCGCCAGGTTGAGGCCGGGACGGGTCGACACGAGCACCCCGTCGCGGGTGGACCGAAGGAACCGCAGCAGGTTCACATCGGTGAGAAGACTGAAGCGATCGTACCTGCGGTCGCCGCCGTGGATCAGGCGGCTCGGTTGGCGGTTGGCCCATGCGCCGGCCGCGCCGGAGAGCTTCGAACGCAGCGCCGGCCGGCTGGCCTGCGCCGCGTACCGGTCGTTGAGCACACGCAGCCGCACCGAGGGATGGATCGCAAACTTGGGCTCGTCGACCTCGCGGAGCACGCTCACGATCTCGACGTCGTGGCTGCGTCCCAACTCGTTGGCGATGTTGATGGTGGCCCTGATCGTTCCACCGCCACCGAACGCGTTGGTGAGGAGATAGCGGATCGTCACGAGGGTCCCCTTGGCACCCGCTCGGCGAGCATGAGATACGACGATAGAGTACGTTCGCGCCGCGGCCGCATCCTCGCAGGCCATGGAGAATCATGACCACAGCACCCCAGCACCCATCCGCCGGACCGATATTCGTCATCGGGTCGATGGGGTCGGGTACGACGCTGTTGCGGCTGATCCTCGACAGCCATCCAAACATCGCCATCGCTCAGGAAACCGGATTCATGCGCGCGGTGCTCGCGCAGAAGTGGATCCCGTTCTGGAAGTTCGGTGGCGAATGGTACTCGCGGCTCGGCTGGACCGAAGACGAACTGGACGGCGAGCTGCAGAAGTTCTATGACTCGGTGTTCGGGCGGTTTGCGCGGGAGCAGGGCAAGCAGCGATGGGGCGACAAGTCCCCGTACCACGTCTGGCATCTGGAGCAGGCGGCGCGCGTCTTCCCCAACGCCGTGTTCGTCGCCACCGTGCGACACCCTGGCGCGGTCACAGCGTCGGTACACAAGCGCTTCAAGTACGCGCTGCCACGGGCGATGTACCACTGGGTGCGGGTGAATCTCGAGCTGACCTACCAGGCGGCACAGCTCGGTGACCGCCTGGCACTGTGCCGCTACGAGGACATCGTGCTCGAGCCTGAAGCCACGTTGCGGGAGATGCTGACCTGGTTGGACGAACCGTGGTCCGCAGACGTGCTCGAGCACCACAAGGTGCACAGCCAGCGCGGCACCCCCGCGCAGGTCGAGGGGCGGACCCGGTCGGACCGTCCGATCAGCACCGAGCATCTCGGCAAGTGGGCCACCGTTCTCGACGATCGCGCACGAGCGCGACTGCGGGACCAGACCAGTCTCGCCGAGTTCTACGGCTACGACGTCGACGATCCACAGCCTCGACGTTCGTGGCCGCCCGGCGACGGGTCGTGGCGTCGGATCGTGACCGGCACCGACATCGCCAAACGGATGGCCGAGTACGGCGACCGGATCGACTTCTCGACGCGTCCGGGCCCCACACCGGAGAACCAACTGCTCAAGCCCCATGTGCGCAAGAAGCTGGCAAAGGCCCATCACGACCAGGCCACAGCGCGCGCCATCGCTCGACGGCGCACCGACGGGGACGTTGACGCGTCACCCGACCCGGAACCCGCTACTCCGCTGCCCGCCCGCGCACGTGCGCTCCTCGGCCGCGCGACACGCCAACTGCGACGCTAGTCGTCGGGGCCGGCGGAGACGTCGACGCTAGACGTCGGCGTCCGCACGGGCCACCTGACGCTGGCCGGCAGTCAGGCGCGCCGCGACAGGGTACGGATAGCGTTCGGCGACCTTGCGCTCCCGGGCGTCGGCCGCCGCCTCGATGGCCTTGCGTCTGTGCAGGAACATCCGGTAGTCCCGCCACAGGCCAACCGATGGGATGCGGCGCGGTGGCGACAGCGACGGCTCGTAGCCTGCGGCCTTCAGCTGCCGAGCGCCCAGCAGTTCGAACAGCCGGACCTCGTCCGACGTCAGATCCCGTTGCCACCGCTGCACCGCGGCCTGGCTCACCGGTTGCCGGACACGCTCGTGCCACCCCTTGTAGTCGGGAACCTCCTCGTCGACCGATCGGTGGTGAGCGAGCATCGCCTCGTCGAGATCCTCGCCGAGGTAGGCGCACAGGCGTTCGAGCTCAGCCCGTGGCCTTGCGACCAGATCCTCGTAGCGCACCTCGAAGTACTGATCGGGACGCAGCGTGGCCCGTGCCCACTCGGCCGTCTTCAGCGCCTGGACCCACTTGTAGACCGACGCGGGGTACCCGAATGTCCACCAGGGCATGTGCTTGAGCGAGGCCACGCAGTCTCGTCCGTCACGGATGACATGCAGGATCTGCGCATCTGGAAACAGGCGTAGGAGCACCTCGAGGTGCTGGACGTAGTTCGGGCGCTTGTCTCCCCACCGCGCCTTGCCGTAGCGCTCGGCATACAGCGCCAGCACGCTGCCGATGAGTGAGCCGATCGTCGGCTCGACCTCGTTGAACCGCTGCCGCACCGCGTCGGGATCGATCCCGAGGTCGCCGAACTTCGTCTTCCGACCGGTGATGAACTGTGCGACCGCCTCACGGTTTGCAGGCTCGCGCAGATCGCCGAATTCGAGGCGACGCCGGTAGACGGGCATCAGGAAGCGGTTCTCGGGCGGCATCGCCAGTCGCGGATGCGATTGGATCATGACCTGGACCAGCGTCGTCCCTGACCGCGCGCACCCCACGACGATGATCGGTCGGTCGGTGTGATTCGTCATGCACCAGCCTTTGCGGTGACGGGTGGATCCGCCGGCGACGCGCATGCGCCGCCCGCCGCTTGGCACCAGCCTCGCGTCATCGCCGACGCCGGGCAACCTGCAGGAACTGGTCGCGGGGCGGCGACCAGGACAGCCTCAGACTGTGTGCCGTTCGGGTCGCCGGGTGGCCGCCGTGCTGGTGATCTGCGGTGGCGCAGCGACAGGCTGGTCATACCTCCACCGGATCCGTGCGTCGGCCCAGCGTCGTCGGACCCGGCGGGCCGAGCGGCGCATCTCCCACCGCACGTACTGGACCAGCCGTCGTTTCGGCGGCCTCGGACGCCGTCCGTTCGACAGCGCGTAGCCGTTCGCCTGGAGCTGGCGGCCGGCAACGAACTCCAGCAGTGCGAGCTCTGGCTGCGTGAGGTCGTCGCGCCACCGCTCCCGCGCGCGGTCATTGACCTCGCGCCGCGTCTGTGTGTGCCAGACCTTGCGCTCTGGGACGGCGACGGGAGCGACGCGATGTGGTTCGAGCATCGCGGCATCGAACTGTTCGCCGAGGAACGCACACAACCGGCGCAGCTCGCCGCCGGGATCATCGATCAGGTCCTCGTATCTGACCTCGATGTAGCTGTCGGCTGACAGTCGCCGGCGTGCCCGGCGCCCCGCCACCATGGCCCGACGCCAGGTCGAGACGGCCGCGGTCACGCCCCCGTTCCACCACGGCATGCGCTTCAGTGAGCTGACGCAGTCGCGGCCGTCGCGGATGATATGGATGATCTGCGCGTCCGGGAACAGCCGCAACACCGTGTCGAGCCGCTGGATGTAGGCGGGGCGCTTGTCGCCCCACCGCCGCTTGCCGAAGCGGGCCGCATAACCCTGGAACACCGCCGCCGCAGCCGCACCCACGGTGGGGGCGCCGTTGACGATCTGCCGCCGCAGGTCGTCCGCGTCGAGTCCCAGATCACGCAGTCTGCGACGCTGGCCGATGATGACCTCGGCCAGCCGCGCGCGATTGCGTTGTTCACGCAGGTCACCGAACTCCTCCCGCCGGTCATAGATGTCGACGAGGAAGCGGCTCTCGGGCGGGATGGCGATCTCGGGGTGGGCGTGCAGCATCAGCTGCAGCATCGTGGTGCCCGACCTCGGACAGCCGACGATGAATATGGGACGCCCGGACGGGGCGTTCGACGGAAGCGGTCTTGCTGCGGTTGTAGCCATGAATATGAGACCGGACATGAGGCGTTCGGCAACGATCGACCGGATGCTAGCATCGAGTCGCCACGCCGCTGTTGACCTTTCGTCCGGTCCACCCGCTGGACCGGGGTGGATATGGTGCGGCGGGCACGTTATACCGGTCGTGCGGTGCGCCCGTACGACCGTCAGTACCGCGATGGCGGTACGGTGCCGAGGGCCGCGGCGGCGCCGACTCGACGAAGGCGTCAATCCAGCAGGAGACCTCACGCTGCCGACAGTCGAAGCACTGCAGCCCGAGCTCGACGACGAGCTGGTGCCGCAGTGCCCGGACATCCCAGCCGACCCGACGGCGGTATGGACCGGCCTCCATCGGATCGGCGTGCGCGGCTCGCTCGGCCAGTATCTGAAGGATCTGTGGAGCTGGCGCGGCTTCCTGATCACACTGCCCCTCAACGACATGCGCGCCCAGAACCAGGACACGGTGTTCGGCCAGCTGTGGCACCTGCTGAACCCGCTGATGCTGGCGCTGATCTACTACGTGATCTTCGGGCTGATCCTCGGTATCTCCCGGGGTGGCGTCGAGAACTACAGCGCGTTTCTGGTCGTCGGCGTGATCACGTTCAACTACACGCGGACCTCGATGCGTTCCGGCGCGCGGATCATCGTCAGCAACCGCAAGCTGATGCAGTCCATCAGCTTCCCCCGCGCCGCCCTGCCGATGTCGGCGCTGCTCGAGAACGTCCTGTCGCACGTGATCGCGATCGGCGTCATGTGGATCGTCCTGATGGTGACCGGCATCCGCCCGACCGTCACGTGGCTGCTCGCTGTGCCCATCGTCGTCATCCAGTCGCTGTTCAACCTGGGCCTGGCGATGTTCGTGGCACGGTTCACCTTTCACTTCCGCGACACCACGCAGTTCCTGCCCTACGCGCTGCGCATCTGGTTCTACGTTTCTGGCGTGCTGATACCGATCGAAGCGCGGTTCGTGGCAATGCCGGCCGCGCGCGCGATCCTGCAGGCCAACCCCATCTACGTGATCATCGACATATCGCGCGACGCGTTCATGTACGGCGTGGTCGACTGGCGGCAGGTGGCGATCGCCGCGGCCTGGGCACTCGCGCTGTCCGTCGGTGGATTCCTCTACTTCCGCCGGGGCGAGCACGAGTACGGCCTTGTTTGAGACGACGATGAACGGCGAGCGCGCCGACGGCGCGCCGGCACGGCCGCCCGTGGCCGGCGCGCGCGACGACGGCAGCGCGACGCCTTCGGTCGTCGTCGACGACCTGTCGGTCACCTACAAGGTGCAGGTCGACAAACGCCGCGAGTTGCGCCGTGTCCTCGTCGGCAGCCAGAGTCGCCGGCGCCGCTACCGCGCCGTCCAGGCGGTGCGCGCCGTCAGCTTCGTCGCATACCCCGGCGAGTGCGTCGGCGTCATCGGCCACAACGGGTCCGGCAAGAGCACCTTGTTGCGGACGATTGCGGGGCTGCAGCCACCGACCAGCGGACGGGTGTTCGCGAGCGCACGGCCAGTGCTGCTCGGCGTCAGCGCCGCACTCGAGGGCGACGTGTCCGGACACGACAACGTCTACCTTGGCGGCACGGCGCTCGGCCTGACTCGGGCGCACATGAGAGACCAGGTCGACACCATCCTCGACAGCGCCGGTCTCACCGAGTTCGCCGACATGCCGTTGCGGACGTACTCGTCGGGCATGAAGGCGCGGTTGAACTTCGCGATCGCGACCTCCACCACCCCCGACATCCTCCTTATCGACGAGTCGCTCGGTGTCGGCGACGAGGAGTTCCGGGAGCAGAGCGAGGAGCGCATCCAGCAACTCGTGGAGGGGTCGGGGACGGTCTTCATCGTCAGCCACAAGGCTGGCGCGATCGTCGCGATGTGCAACCGGGTGCTGTGGCTGGATCACGGACGCCTCGTGGCCGACGGCGAGCCGGAGGCGGTCGTCGGTGCCTACCGCCAGTTGATGCGACAGCGACGCCAGGCGGCGGACACCACCCAGGATCGGACGGATCGCATCACGGGGGGCCTGTGACAGGTCAGCGCAATCGACTGGACCATCAACTGCGGTACGCCCTCGCGCACCCCGAACGCGTGCTGCCGCACATCCGCCGGCTCGCGCGCGACCTGACCATCGGCGCCCGTCATCGGGATCACGTCGGCTTCTACCGTGAGGTGATGCGCCGCAATGTCGAGGCGGATCCGGATCTTGCGGTCGGCAGTGCTTCGCGGCGACGCTGGCTCGCGCTCGGCCAGGCGCAGTTCGACTATCTCACGGCCAACGGACTCGAGTCGACGCACAACATGCTCGAGATCGGGTGCGGCAACCTGCGCGGTGGCTGGCGGTTCATCGACTATCTCGACGCCGGGCGCTACACCGGCGTTGACATCTCACCTGACGTGCTGTTCGCGGCGCAGCGGACATTGACCGTGTTCGGCCTGCAGGACAAGCTCCCGCGTCTGACACCGGTCGAGGATCTGAGGCTGTCGTGGTTGCCCGCACAACGGTTCGATGTGGTGCACGCGCACAGCGTCTTCTCGCACTGCCCGCTCGACGTGATCGACGAGTGTTTCGCCCACATCGGTCGCGTGATGGCGCCAGGAGCGTTCTTCGACTTCACGTACAACCGCACCGACACCCGGCCCCATCAGGTGCTGCGGGAGGACTACTACTACCGCATGGAACAGTTGCGGGACCTGGCGGCGCGCCACGGATTGACGGCCGAGGCGCGTGATGACTGGTCGGGCAACGCCCAGGCGAAGATGCGGCTGCGGGCGGGCTGATAACCCATTGGCGATCCCTGTTGACCGCCTACGTCCGCTCCCCGATCGGCAGCAGCTGGCGCACGCGCGCCAGGTTGATGGCCCATCCGACACCGAACGCCCGCGGCGTCAGCAGACGTGGATCGTCAGGGTTCCACCACGCAGCTCGGATCCGCGCCACCGTCGGCCGCCGCAGATCGTAGGGCACGGCGGCGATGCGGCCGTGCCACGTGCGCTGCTCCCGAGGCATACGCAACTCCTTGACGATCGCCGCGAGCAGCAGCCCGGCGGCGATCGTGGAGATCAGGTTCTGCAGCGGTCCTTTTCGCCGCTGACCGCTCATCGCTGCCTCCTGTGTTCTGGGACACCGATCTTCGCACCGTTGTCCGCCGGCGTCGACCGCGGATGCCGCTGTCGGTGGACCGATCGGACGAGCGCCAGGCACCGCCCGACTGCTGTGGACAAAGTGGGTCTTCAAGTTGACAGTAGAGCTATCAGGTTTTATACTTCCCCTACTATCGGATGAAGTGCTCCGGTGGTGCATTTAGATCACCAACATGAGGAGGAGCAGTCGTGGCAAGGTTCAATGACCCGTTCGAAGACGTGGATCGGATGTTCGGCGCCCTTGGTGGACGTTGGCGCACAGGCGGCCTGATGCCGATGGACGCGTTCGAGAAGGAGGGGATCTGGACGCTCCGGTTCGACCTCGCGGGAGCGGATCCCAACGCGGTGGACGTCACCGTCGAGAGCGGCATGTTGACCGTGACTGCCGACCGCCCCGTCGAGGACACCGAAGGTGTGAACTGGCTCGTGCGGGAACGGCCGACCGGCCGCCACAGCCGTCAGGTCCGCCTCGGTGACCGTCTCGACGGCGGCAACGTCGAGGCCCACTACGACCGCGGCGTTCTGACCGTGACGATCCCGATCAAGCCGGAAGCCAAACCCCACAGGGTCGAGATCAACGCCGGTTCGCGCCAGACCATCAACGCCGGCGACACGTCCTGACCCAGGCGCGCCGCCAGGGCCCGGACGATCGTGTCGTCCGGGCCCTGTCGTCTGACCTCGTGACCGCGCGCGCAGTTCGCCGGCGCAGGCGGCCCCCGCACCAGCCACCACAGTCCCTCGCCGCCCGAGCGGGCGCAGGCAGTAGGCTGCGGTCAGGCCTCGCGCGATCAGCCGAACGTCCCGTCGACAGCGGGCCCTCCGACCTGTGAGCGGCGCGTGCTCGACGACAATCCTGCGCGCAGGTCGACGCCGACCACGAGGGACAGGAGCTTCCATGCCGTTGGAGTCCGGAGCGAAGATCCGGGAGCTGAGCGACGAGGAGTGCTGGCAGCGACTCAGGGATCACCCCGCCAAGGTCGGTCGGGTAGGCATCGGCGGACCCAGCCCCGACATCCTGCCGGTGAACTACCTCGTCGACGGGCACAGCGTGGTGTTCCGCACGGCGCAGGGCAAGAAGCTGGCCGCGGTGGGACGCGGCGAACGGGTGGTGTTCGAGGTCGACGACGTGGAGCCCCACTGGCGCCAGGGCTGGAGTGTCGTGCTGCGCGGCTTCGCTGAGCACATCGGCGACGCCGAGGAGCAGGAGCGGCTGGCCGAGCTGCCCTTGCATCCGTGGGATCCCTCGCCCAAGACCGAGTTCGTGCGCATCACCACCCACCTGGTCTCTGGCCGCGAGATCGCGTGAGGCCATCCGGCGGAGGACCACCCAGGAGCTCCTGATGCACGTGCGGGATGCCATGACACGGCGCGTGACGACGGTCACGCGGTCGACCTCGGTGACAGCCGCCCTGCGGCTGCTGTACATCCAGGGAATCCGTCATCTGCCGGTCGTCGACGACCACGGCGCACTGATCGGCATCGTCAGCGATCGCGACCTGAGCCCGCCGACCCGGGGGACGCCGTCGCTCCGCGAGCCCACCGTCGGCACGGTCATGACCACCGGCGTGCGGTGGGCACGGCCCGGCGACGACCTGATCGCAGCAACCCGCCAGATGCTGGCATGGCGAATCAGTGCCCTCCCGGTCGTGGAGCGGGAGCAGGTCGTGGGCATCCTCACGACGACCGACTGCCTGCGGGCCATGCTGGACCGCGCGGACGAAACCAGCCGCGTTGAGCCAGAGCAGCCGGGCGAGCCGTCTGTTGCCCCGGCGGACACATGACCGTTGACAGTCATACGCCCGCGCCGTCGGGTCAGACCGGCGAAGTCACCCCCGCGACGACCGTTGCCGACCGCGATGCTCGGCCAGATAGGCCGCCGCCTCGGCCCGCCGGGACATGTGCATCTTGGCCAGGATCGATGACACGTAGTTCTTCACCGTCTTCTCGGCCAGCCCGATCCGCTCGCCGATCGCGCGATTGGTCAGGCCGTCGGCGATCATCTCGACGATCCGCAGCTCGGTGGGCGTCAGCCGTGCCAGACGGGCGTCGCCAGCCGTCTCGGGGTGGCGCAGCCGGTCGAGCACCCGAGCCGTGACCGCAGGATCGAGCAGCGATTCCCCAACGCTGACCCGCCGGATGCCGGCCACAAGGTCGGTGCCGCGGATCTGCTTGAGCACATAGCCGGCCGCGCCCGCCATGATCGAGTCGAACAACGCACGATCGTCCGAGAACGAGGTCAGCATCAGCACCGCCATCTGCGGATGCTCGGCCCGGATGTCGCGGCAGACCTCCACACCCGAGCGGTCGGGCAGACGCACGTCGAGCACCACCACGTCGGGGTGGTACGACCGGGCCCGCAGAACGGCGTCGGCGGCAGTCGCGGCCTCGGCGACGACCTCGAGGTCGTCCTGCGCCTCGAGCAGGCTGCGCAGACCGGCGCGGACGACCTCGTGGTCATCGACGAGCATGACCCGCGTCACGCGATCAACGGTCTGGTCATCATCATCGCTCACGAGCGTTGAACCACCTCACAGTCACAGCGCCCCAGGCTACCCTCCGCTGTAGTTTCAACATACATGGACGTGTCATGAACAACGACGACGTCGTCTCACGACTCGGTGATGCCGCGGTCAAGATCGCCAGCGGCCTCGAACTCGCCGACATCCTGCAACACGTGGTCGAAGCCGCCGCCGGCCTGCTCGACGCCCGCTACGCCGCACTCGGCGTGGTCGATGACGACGACACCCTGGCAGAGTTCGTTCACACCGGCTTCGACGGCGATGCCGAGCAGATCGGCCATCTACCAGAAGGCCATGGCATCCTCGGTCTGCTGATCCGGGAAGCCAGACCCCTGCGACTGACCGATCTGACCACCCACCCACAAGCGGTCGGATTCCCGCCAGGGCACCCCCAGATGCGATCGTTCGTCGGCGTGCCGATCGTTGTGGGCGATCGTGTGTACGGCAACCTGTACGTGACGGAGAAGCGCGGCGGCGGAGCGTTCACGGCCACCGACGAGCAGATCGCCGTCACGCTCGCGGCGGCGGCAGGCGGCGCCGTCAGCAATGCGATCCAGTTCGGGGCGACCAGGCGGCGTGAGCGCTCGCTGGACGCGGTCCGCGAGATCTCGGGTGAGATCCTCAGCGGCACCGATGGCGGCAGGGTGCTCGACCTCATCGCCGAGCGGGCCAGCGAGTTGATGGGCGGGGCGTTGGCGGTCATATGCGTTCCCCGAACGGGCGACGACCACGCGCTGCTCGACGTCCGCGCCGCCGCTGGAGGCGCAGCCTCGACGTTGGCCGGCGCGATGGTCCCCGAGGAGTCCTCGATGGCCGGCGAGGTGATGCGGACGGGTCGACTGGTGGTTGCGGACAGGATGCCGAGCGAGCTCAAACCGGCGATCGGCGACCAGCCGGCCATCACTGCGGTCGGCCTGCCGCTGCTTGTTCGTGGCCAGCCGTTCGGCGCGCTGATCCTGGCCGCTCCATATCTGAACGACGACGATCTCCGGCTGGCCGAGACCTTTGCCAACCACGCGAGCGTGATGGTCGAGTACTCGCGTGCGGGGGCGGAGCTCGAACGACTGCTGCTGATCGAGGAACGCGAGCGCATCGGGCGGGATCTACACGACACGGTGATCCAGCGCCTGTTCGCGACGGGGCTGCAGCTACAGTCGATGGCATCGCGTCTCGAGTACGACGACCCGGAGCTGGCCGACACCTTGGGCCAGGCCGTCGACGGGCTCGATGACATCATCACGCAGATCCGCGTGACGATCTTCGCGCTGCAACCGCCGCCGTTGACCAGCGACACTGCCGACGTGACCGCCGAGCGCATCCACGAACTGGTCGCCGGGGTCGTCGCCGAGTCGGCGCGGGCGTTGGGTTTCGAGCCCGCACTCGTGCTGCCCAACGACCCCGAGCTACTGGTGCCCCAGGACATCGCCGCGCACATGCTCGTCGTCGTGCGTGAGGGGCTGAGCAACGTCGCGCGGCACGCGTCGGCGACGGACGTCATCGTCGAGCTCGAGCTCGGCGAGGAGTACGTCGCGCGCGTGACCGACAACGGTGTCGGCCTGCCGCACGAGGTCCCGGTCGGCGGCAACGGTCTGGTGAACATGCGCCACCGCGCCGACGCGGTCGGCGGCGACTTCGCGGTCAGCGAGCGCCGCGAGGGCGGCACCGTCCTCGAGTGGCGGGTGCGCGCGCCATGACACGGATCGGGGCATCCGACCGCAGGTCCTGGGACCTTTGTCCCTGCGGGCCGGCGCCTCTTGGGTTCTTCTGGAGGGCGACGGCGACCCGCAAGAGACTGGACGGACATGACTAAGTCAGGCCCGGCCGCGCGGCGGTTGCGCGAGGTATCAGTTGACGAGGCACTGGCGTTGCTGCGTACCCAGGAGGTGGGACGGCTGGCCTACGTGGTCGATGGCGCGCCCCGCATCCTCCCACTCAACTACACCGTGCACGAGGGAGCCGTGACCTTCCGTACCGGCTACGGCGACCTGCTCGACGCGATCCACCAGCGTGAGGTCGTGTTCGAGGCCGACCACGTCGACGACGCACGCCGTACGGGCTGGAGCGTGATCGTCAGCGGTCTCGCCGAGGAGATCTGGCGAGGCGAGGAGCTCGAGACCGTACGGCGTCTGTCGCTGCGACCGTGGGCGCCCGGCGATCGGGACCATTACGTGCGGATCGTGTCGACGAGGATCACCGGACGCGTGATCGTCTGAACCGTATCGGAAGGCGGCGGTGTGAAACGGTGGGTGCACGCGACCGGCTATGTGCACGGCCGGCCGGAGACCGTGCGGCGGATGCTGCTCGACGAGCACGTCTGCCTGCTCGAGCGTGCCACCGGCAGCCCGACCGCGGGGCGATCGGCCGACGGCTCATTTCTGCTCCGTCTGCGATCGTCGTTGTGGAGCCGCGAGTTCGGCAAGCGGGTCCGCATCACGGTCGGCGTGGCGACGCAGTCCGGCGAGCGTGTCGTGCTCCCCGTGACGTGGCAGGCGGAGCCGGCGAGGCTGTTGTTCCCACGGTTCGACGGCGCGCTCGAGCTCGAGCCGGTGAGTTCGTTCGCGAGCCTGCTGACCCTCACGGGCAGCTACGAGCCGCCGCTCGGCACGGTCGGTGCGATGGTGGACGTGACCCTGCTGCGTGACCGCGCCGAGCAGACCGCGCAGGACCTGCTGGCGCTGCTCTCCCAGGAGCTCGTGTCCACGGTGGACCACGCACCCGCCCACGGCGATGTCCACGCTGCGAGCGACGGGATGGAGGCGGGACCCATGCGCGTGCGGGATGTGATGACAGCCGACGTACGCGTTGTCGATGTGACCGCCAGCCTGCGCACCGCGGCGGCGGTGCTGTTCTTTGCAGGCATCTCCGGCGCCCCGGTCGTCGGCGACGACGGGGAGCTCGTGGGAGTGATCAGCGAGCAGGACCTGCTTGCGAAGCAGGCGCCACCGGCGCACGGAATCGGGCGACGGGTCGCCGAGCAGCAACGCCGCCACTACGCCCGGACCGCGGCCGATGCTTGCAGCGCACCGGCCGTCGTCATCACGCCGGACGGGTCGCTGCGCGATGCGGCTCGGATGATGCTCGAGCACAATGTGGCCCGCCTCGTCGTGACCGAGCACGGGGGCGTCGCTGGCATCGTCACCCGGCACGACGTGCTCGCGGGTCTGCTGCGTGCCGACGATCTGATGGAAGCGGCCATCGACCGGATGCTGCGTGATCGGAACGCGCCTGACGTGACGGCGGGCGTGACCGACGGCGTGGTCACACTGACCGGTTCCGTGCAGCTACGCAGCGCAGCTGCGGCACTTCCGCGGATGATCAGTGAGGTCGACGGGGTTTTGTCTGTGGAGACGAACCTGCAATGGCGAATCGACGACTGTGCGCCTCTGGCACGGACCCCGATGTTGTGACGGCGCGGCGCTGCGGCGCGGCCCGACACACGGGTGTCACTTTGCAACCCAGCGGCCCTGCAGTACACCTATGTCATCGGCCGCGTTGCGCACCGACCCACGTGGGGGCAGAAGGAGCACCGTAGACAGGAGGGCAAGGCGATGGCGTCTCTCGCCCCATCCGAGCCGAACAGTGTGAGAACGTCACCGTCGGACGGCCACACCGACGGCGGCGGCGCTGCGCGCGAGCTGACGCCACTGCTCCACGCGGTCCTGGGCACCGACATGCCCGTCCGTGTCGAGTTCTGGGACGGCAGCGGCGTCGGCCCGGTTGACGGCGCCGGCACGATACGGGTCAACTCGCCCGACGCGATCCGCCGGATCCTATGGGCGCCCGGTCAGCTCGGCTTCGCACGCGCCTACGTCTCTGGTGAGCTGGACGCCGACGGGGACATCTTCGAGATGGTCGCGGTGCTGCGCGACGCGACGCCAGATGATCTGCGCTTCGGACCGGGCCTGCTGCCCGCGGCGGTCACCGGAGCGCGGCGTCTCGGGTTGCTGGGTCCGCCGCTGCCCCCACCCGCCGAGGAGGCACGGACGCGGGGCTGGCGGCACTCGAGCCGCCGTGACGCCCGCGCCATAAGCCACCACTACGACGTCGGCAACGACTTCTACCGCATCGTGCTCGGCCCGGCCATGACGTACTCGTGCGCCCGGTTCACCTCGCCTGAGATCGGCCTCGAGCAGGCACAGGCGGCCAAGCACGAGTTGATCTGCCGCAAGCTCGGACTGCACCGGCGCCCCGGGATGCGCCTGCTCGATGTCGGGTGCGGCTGGGGATCGTTGGCGCTCCACGCGGCCTCCCGCCACGACGCGCGGGTGGTCGGCGTCACCATCAGCAGGCAACAGGCCGAGCATGCGCGCACACGCGTCGCCGAAGCCGGGATGTCCGACAGGATCGACATCCGGCTGCAGGACTACCGGGAACTGGGCAACGAGACGTTCGACGCGATCGCCTCGGTCGGCATGTTCGAACACGTCGGCGCCGCGCGCCTCGCTCAGTACTTCGACACGCTGTACGGTCTGCTGGTTTCCGGCGGGCGGCTGCTCAACCATGCCATCTCGGCGGCCAACGGCTCCCGGCTGGGGCGCCGGTCCTTCGCGGCACGGTACGTCTTCCCCGACGGGGAGCTGATCGATGTCGGCGAGCAGCAACTCGCGATGGAGCGCAGCGGATTCGAGATCCGCGATGTCGAGTCGCTCCGCGAGCACTACGCGCAGACGCTGCGGTGCTGGGTGGCCAACCTCGAGGCCGACTGGGACCGTGCGGTCTCATTGGTCGGAGCCGGACGGGCCCGGGTCTGGCGGCTGTACATGGCCGCGACGGCCGTCGGCTTCGAGGATGGAGGAGTCTCCATCCACCAGGTGCTGGGGGTCAGGACCGCCTCGGACGGCACGAGCGGAATGCCACGCACCCGGGCGGGCTGGGACTGACGCCGCCGACCAGCGGGTCGTGCACGAGGCGCCATCCGTCGCGGGTCGCGCAGCCCGGCCCGAGCCACGGTCGTCAGAGCCGTCCCGTACGCTGGACGCGTGTCCAGCAGCGACGAGCTCAACGATCATCTGCGGGTCAAGGGCTACCGCGTCACCCGCCCTCGCAGAGCCGTTTGGCGCGCGCTGATGGACGCCGACGACCATCTGACCGTCGAGGAGATCGCAGCGCTCGTGGCGCGGCGTCAGCCTGGCGTCAACCTGGCGTCGGTCTACCGCTCCCTGGCCTTGTTTGCGCAACTCGACCTTGTGCGCGAGTCACGGCTGGGCGACGAAGACGTGACGCGCTGGGAGCTCGCGCACCCCGACGAGCACTTCCATCTCATTTGCGACAGCTGTGGGCGCGTCGACCACCATGCAGGCGACCTCGTCGCCCGCATCATCGAGCACCTGCGGTCAGGACACGGCTTCGATGCCCGATCGGTGGACCTGTCGGTCGTCGGCCGCTGTGCGTTCTGCGCAGCCGACGGTGAACAACGGCAGCCGCCGGACGATATTGCAAATGACTCGCGATAGTGGCTATCGTGGTTGGGTCAGGCCACGCGGGTCCGTTCGCCGCGCTGCTGACTGGAGATGACCGCGCATGCACGCCCCCGACGGGTTCCTCAACCTGGGTACCGCCGTCACCACCGGCGCGGTGAGCGCGACCGCGGTCGGCGGGGCGCTGCGGCACATGCGGTCGACGCTCAGTGACAAGCAGGTCCCGCTTGCGGGCCTGGCCGGGGCCTTCATCTTCGCCGCGCAGATGGTCAATTTCCCGGTTGCCGCCGGCACCACCGGGCACCTGCTCGGCGGCGCGCTCGCGGCGATACTGCTCGGCCCGGCGACCGGTGCGGTCGTCGTCACCGTCGTCGTGGTCGTGCAGGCGCTCGCCTTCGCGGACGGTGGCCTGACGGCGTTGGGCTACAACGTGCTCAACATGGCCGTCGTCACAGCGTTCGGCGGCTACGGCGTCTTCGTGCTGCTGCGCCGGGTCCTACCCGACAACGCCAGCGGCGTGATCGCCGCCACGGGTCTGGCGGCCGGACTGTCGGTAGCGCTGTCCGCGATGGCGTTTTCCATCGAGTGGCTGTTCGGTGCCACCGCCCCGGTCCCGTTCGACACCGTGTTCGGCGCGATGGTCGGCGTCCACGTGCTGATCGGTGTCGGTGAGGGCGTCATCAGCGCCCTGGCCGTCGGCGCCGTCCTCGCAGCCCGGCCGGATCTGGTTCATGGCGCCCGCGATCTCAGCCGCGCGCAGACCGCGGACCGCGCCCGCATCGGGATGCGTGGCTTCGCGATCGGCGCGGTGCTCGTCACGCTGGTGGTCGCCGCGGTCGTCAGCCAGTTCGCAGCGTCGGCGCCCGACGGCCTCGAGCGGGTCGCGCAGGACCAGGGCCTTGTCGCGCAGGCGCAGGACCACGCGCTGGCCGGCGGCCCGTTCGCCGACTACGCGACCGACGGCGTGCGCAACCAGCAGGCAAGTCTCGCCATCGCCGGTGGTGCGGGTGTGGCAGTCACGCTGCTGGTCGGTCTGGGGATCGGGTTCGCCGTGCGCGACCGCCGCTCCGGACGTTTCACGGGTGCTCGGGCACCGACAGCGAGTTCCTGACCACCATGGGAGCCGGACACGCGCATCCGCTCTATGTCCACGGGCACTCGCGCGTCCACCGGATGGCACCCGAAGCCAAGGTCGCCGCCGCCGTGACATTCGTCGCCGCCGTCGCGATCACGCCGAGACAGGCGTTGTGGGCCTTCGGTGTCGACGCCGCGTGCCTGGCAGGCGCGATCATCGCGTCGGGCATCGGCCCCCGCTTCGTTCTGCGGCGCCTTGCCGTCGTGCTGCCCTTCGTGGCGTTCGCGTTGTTCATTCCCTTCGTCGCTTCCGGCGACCGCGTCGACGTGTTCGGCCTGTCGCTGTCGCGGGAGGGCCTGTGGGGCGCTTGGAACGTCCTGGTGAAGGCGACGCTCGGCGCGTCAGCGAGCATCTTGCTTGCCGGGACGACGGAGATCCCACGGCTGCTGACCGGCGCGAGCCGGCTACGCGTACCGGCCACCCTCACGGCGATCGCCAGCTTCATGGTGCGCTACCTCGAGGTGATCGCAGGCGAACTGGGCCGCATGCGCACGGCAATGGCCGCCCGGGGATACGCCCCCCGATGGCTGTGGCAGGCGCGTCCGATAGCGACGGGCGCCGGTGCGCTGTTCGTCCGATCGTATGAACGCGGCGAACGGGTGCACGCGGCGATGCTGGCCCGTGGCTACACGGGTGCGATGCCCGACCTCGGTGAGCGTCGCGCCTCGATCGGCGAGTGGGCAGTGGCCGCCGCGCTGCCGACGATCGCCTGGCTCGCAGCGGTGACCGCGCTGACGGGGGTGCTCACGTGACCGCCACCGTCGACGTGCGCGGGCTGCGCTTCACCTACCCGGACGGCCACGAAGCCCTGTTGGGGCTCGATCTGCGCGTCGAGGCAGGCCAGCGGGTGGCGTTGCTCGGACCCAACGGCGCGGGCAAGACGACGCTGGCGCTGCACCTCAACGGCATCAACATGCCGGACCAGGGCGTCGTGCGCATCGGCGAACTGACCGTCGCCGAACAGGTGCTGCCCGAGATCCGCCGCCGGGTCGGCCTGGTGTTCCAGGACGCCCACGATCAGCTGTTCATGCCATCGGTCGCGGAGGACGTCGCATTCGGCCCGGCCAACCTGGGCCTGCGTGACGCCGAGCTCGACGCGCGGGTCGACGAGGCACTCGCAGCCGTCGGAGCGTCCGAGCTGCGTCCGCGAACACCCCACCACCTCAGCGGTGGTGAGCGCCGGCGCGTGGCCCTGGCCACCGTTCTCGCGATGCGACCAGATGTGCTGGTGCTGGACGAACCGACGTCGGGGCTCGACCCCGCGGGTCGTCGCGAGCTGGTCGACGTGCTGAGCACACTGCCGATGACCCAGCTCGTCATCACGCATGACCTGCCGTTCGCACTGGAGTTGTGCGCACGATCGGTCATCATCGACGGCGGCCGCGTGGTCGCCGACGCCGCAACCGCCCACCTGCTCACCGACGACCAACTACTGGGCCGTCACCGCCTGGAGCTGCCGTACGGCTTCGATCCCCGCATCGTGGGCCCGTCGCCCGCCCGGTGATGCACGAGCGGCCCTAGCCACAGCTGGCGGCCGTTCACCCGCACCGAACTGACTCCCGGCGGCGTCTCAACTTTCAGGACAGACCTGCACCCGGCCGCCACCCGTCTGGGAGGAACGACGCGCGTGTCGATGTTGACTGCCGCGACCTGGGTCGCGGCGTTCCTGCTCGTCCTGGCGGGGGCACGCAAGGTGGCCCAACCGGCTGGCGCCGGGTCGGCCCTGCGGACCGCTCGTCTTCCGTCGGACGCGTGGCTCGTCCGCATGCTCGGCGCCGGCGAGATGCTGCTCGGCCTGGCGGTGATCGTCGTCGGTGGCGCCGCGGCCGCAGGATTCCTGGCGCTCGCCTACGGTTCGTTCGCGGTCTTCGCACAGCGCCAGCGCCGTGCCGGATCCGACTGCGGCTGCTTCGGCACGACCGGCACACCGGTGACCCTGCTGCACGTCGGGCTCAATGTCGTCGCGGCGGTGGTGGCCGCCAGCGCCGCGATGCTGCCGACGGCCACGATGCCCGCGATCGTCAGCCAGCGACCGGTCGCGGGGGTGGCCGCCGCGATCCTGGTGGTCGTCACCGCGAACCTCGTCCGGTTGCTGCTGATCGCGATACCGGATCTGACCGCGGCGATTGACCTGCTGCAGCCGGACGGAAACGCATGACGATCGCCGTCGCTGCGCTGACCCTCGCCGTGGTCGTGCTCACGGTGCTGGTTGCTGGGCTGCTCCGCAGCCACGCCGTGATCCTGCGGCAGCTGCACGACCTGGGTAGCGGCGTCGATGCGGGCGCCGCGGACGACCGCACGCCGCCGTCGGTTCCCGATGACCTCGAGCTGCCTCAACCGCGCGCCGCGGTGGAGGGTCGCGCCGCCACTGACCTTTCCGGTGCCGGACCGCATGGCGAGGCGCTCGCGATCCCAGTTGTCGAGACGACGCATGACACGATCCTGGTGTTCCTGTCGTCGGGCTGCACCACCTGCCATGCCTTCTGGGACGAACTGCGAGAGGCCGATCTGCCTGACCGGACCCGGGTGATCGTCGTCACAAAGGGCGAGGACGCCGAGAGCGTGACCGCGGTAGCCGACGTCGCGCCCCGCGACCTCACCGTGGTGATGAGCAGTGAGGCGTGGACGGCCTATGACGTGCCGGGCAGTCCGTACGTTGTGCACGTGGACGGTCCGTCCGGCCGGGTTCGCGGCGAAGGCACCGGCCCGAACTGGCAGCAGGTGCAGCGCATGCTG
Organism: Nitriliruptorales bacterium; assembly: GCA_024644015.1. GTDB lineage: Bacteria > Actinomycetota > Nitriliruptoria > Euzebyales > JAHELV01 > JAHELV01. The sequence goes on along the minus strand of JAHELV010000015.1, from coordinate 40,718 downwards.
CTGCAGGGTGCGGGCGACCTAGACGCCCGACGGGCGGGGCAGCGCAAGGCACCCGCCGACGCGCGCCGGGAACACGACGTCGACCGGGTTCTGCTCGCCGCCGGCATCGAGCCGGGAGACCCCAGCCTCTACACGCGCGCCGACGGCACCACACCGCAGCGGCCGAC
>JAHELV010000015.1:32804-40451 GCA_024644015.1 Nitriliruptorales bacterium | reverse complement strand
CCAGACATGATTGTCGCGTTCGGCGTCGCCCTGGCCGTGCTGGCGGCCATCCGGAGCACCTGGTCGCCCTGAGGGGAGTCGATGCTGGGCAGCATCTCCCCGGTCGGGGAGGCTTCGCGCAATCAACGGTGGTGGCTGACGGCCACCGCCTATGCCGCCGCGTCGGTGACGGCTGGGGCCTTTCTTGGGCTGCTGTTGGGCAGCCTGGGAACGCCGGCGTTCACGGCGGTGCCGTCGCGGGTGCGGCTGATGGCGCTGTGCGTGATGGCCGTTCTCGGGGCCGCCGCGGACGCAGGCGTGTTCGGGGGGCGAATCCCGAGCTGGCACCGGCAGGTGGACGAGCGGTGGCTGACGACCTACCGCGGATGGGTGTACGGCGCGGGGTTCGGCGCGCAACTGGGCGCGGCAGTCACCACCATCGTCACGTCGGCCTCGACCTACGCCCTGCTGGGGGCGGCACTGCTGGCGGGGTCATGGCGGGGGGGTCTGGCGATCGGTGTGGTGTTCGGCGCAGCGCGCGCGCTGCCGCTGCTGCTGATGGCTCCGGTCCGTACGGCCGACCGGCTGTACGCCGTCACCCGCCGCGTCGCGGACGCCGAACCGTTGGCACGTCGCCTGACGGTCGCATGTCAGGGTGCGCTGGCCGGCGTGGCGCTGCTCGCGGCGGTGACGCGGTGAGCGTCCGCACGAGCATTGACTTCAAAGCGAAGGAGGGGCTGTGCGCCGGTCAGTGAACATCACCGCCCATGGGCTCGCCGCGGCGCTGCCCCGCGGCTGGGAGGGCACGATCACCGCGGAGCACCAGGCACAGGTCGACGCGCAGGTGTCGGCGTTCAGCACGTCTGCCCGGATGCCGGAGGCGATGCCGGTCGCCCAGTTCGCGACATTCGCACTGCCCGCGATACGTGACGATTTCGGCGGCGGTGCGGTCGAGCGGATGGGCCGCGATGACGTCTTCATCTCGCTGCTCGAGTACGGGTCGGAGGAGGTGACTTCGGCGCTGTTCTCCGATCGTGGCCTGCCGCGCCGGCTCGACCCTCGCGCGTTCAGTCCCCGGATGCTCCAGCGGCGCATTCGCGGGCACGCGGGCCTGCAGTTGTTCTTCCACGACCGCGGCCGCGCGTTCTGTCTGTACGTCGTCCTGGGCGACATCGTCGACGCGTACCGTCTGGTGCGCCGGGCCGAGCAGGTGCTGGCCACGATCGAAATCGAGGAGCGGGCGTGATGGTGGAGAACGATCGCGAGAGGTCGCCGGTCGTGGCTGCCACCAATGCCGGGGTGGGGTCGTCGCTGGCCGTCCGCGCGGTCGATCGCGTTTCGCGCCTGCTGGGCGGCCGGCGCTCGACGCGGCGGTCGTTTCTGTTCCGTGCCGCGGTCGTCGGCTCGGCTCTGGCCGTCGACCCCGTCGGCTACACGCTGAAGCCCGGCACCGCTTACGCGTCGGTCTGTGGCTCCTCGAACACGTGCAGCGGCGGATGGAGTGTGTTCTGCTGCACGATCAACGACGGCGCCAACACATGCCCCGACTACTCCTACGTCGCTGGCTGGTGGAAGGTCGACGCCTCCGCCTTCTGCCTCGGCGCGCCGCGGTACTACATCGACTGCAACCGCAGGCCGAGCCGGTCGTGCCGCTGCCGCTGCAACACCTCGGGCGGCTGCGACCGGCGCCGGACCTGCTGCAACGTGTTCCGGTACGGCCAGTGCAACACCCAGATCAAGGGCGTCACCGCGGTCGTGTGCCGCATCGTGACCTGCACGCCGCCTTGGGAGTGGGACCGCAGGTGCGGGCGCACGGTCCGCACGTCGGAGTCAACGCGCACCCACAGTTCGGCGTGCCTGCCGGGCCGCAACCCGTCACACATCGAGATCAAGTATCAGGATCTGGGGCTCGTCGGGTCGTTCCTCGGCCGCCCCGACGGGCGCGAGCGTGACGCCGCCCGGAACGGTCGTAAACGCCGATACGCCAGCGGCATGATCCTGTGGCATCCGGATCAGGGTGCCCACGAGGTCCACGGTTGGCTGGCGACCCGGTACCGTCGCAGCGGCGCCGAGACCGGCCCGCTGGGATACCCGAGAACCGATCACCGCCCGATCGGTGACCGCTCCGGGCAGGTCGTGCGGTTCGAGCGCGGCTCGTTGTACCGCAAGTTCGGCGGACCCACGAAGATGGTGCTCGGCCGCTCAGACCGTCGCTTCCGCGCGCTCGGCGGACCTCGCGGCCAGCTGGGATACCCGACGTCGGACACCGAGGCGGCCGACGGGCCCGGCAAGGTGACCCGCTTCGAGCGCGGCGCGATCTTCATCTCGTCCGACACCGACGCGATCGCGGTGCGCGGCAGCATCCTTTCGGTCTATCTCGACCTGGGCGGGCCGCACGGCTCGGGGCTCGGCTTTCCGGTAGCCACCGTCCGGTCGCTGCGTGACGGAGGCCGCAAGCAACGCTTCGAGGCGGGCCTGATCATCGGGCGGTCGCCGCGGCGGGTGTTCGCGGTCCGCGAACCGATTCGCCACCGCTACATGGGCGAGATGGGCGGACCCGACGGCCCGTGGGGTTACCCGATCACCCACACCGGAGGGATTGTGGGCAAGGACGGCCTGTGGAACCGCTTCGAGCGCGCCGTCGCGTACTGGAGCCCCCAGACCGGTGCGCGCTGGTTCGAGCGCGGCGCGATCTACCGGCGCTACCGGACCGAGGGCGGCGCGAGCGGTTGGCTCGGGTTTCCCACCGCCGACCAGGACGTGACGTCCGACGGCCGCCAGCGTGTGGCGTTCCAGTACGGGACGATCAGCTACGACCCGGTGACGGGTACGGTCGAGGTCGCCTAGCGCCGCGCCGGACCTCCTTGGTCGATCAGGGTCGCTCTGGCGACGCGGCGCCCCCGGCCGGGTCGTCCTCCTGGTCGTCGAGGCGATCGACCATCTCCTTCGCCTTGTCGATGATCGAGCCGGCTTGACCGCGCTTGTCCTCGGGCAGCTTGTCGGCGATCAGGCCCTCGGCCTGGTCGAGGCCCTGCTTGACCTTGTCACCGTGGCTGCGAGCGAGGTCCTCGGCCTGGTCCTGCAGTGCCTCGGCCTTGTCCTTCGCATCGTCGAGAAAACCCATCAGGTCAGTCCTTTCGGTTCGGGTCAGAGTCGTACGAGCTGACGCCGCCGCGCCGAGGCGACGGTTCTCACCGTACCCGATCGGCGGCGAGCGGCACCCGCGATGTTTCATCGGTGTTCGCGGCAGGGCAACAGGGCATGGTTGCTCACCGAGCCCTCGGCACGCCTGTCGCCCGCGAGGGCACCGCACAGACGAGGACGTCGCACATGCCTGACGCCACCGAGATGATCGAAGTCGCAGGTCTGCTGGTCGGACGGCCCCTGTACGAGTTCCTGCAGGACGAAGCGATACCGGGCTCGTCGGTCGACGAGGGCCGGTTCTGGGACGGCTTTGCGTCCCTCGTCGCTGCGCTGGCGCCCCGCAACCGCGACCTGCTGGACATCCGGGCGCAGATGCAGTCGGCGATCGACCAGTGGTACCGCGACCACGGCAGCCCCGCCGATCAGCGCCGGTACCAGGCATTCCTTCGTGAGATCGGCTACCTGGTCGATGAGGGGCCCTACTTCACCGTCGACACGGCCAACGTCGATCCTGAGATCGCGAGCGTCGCTGGGCCGCAGTTGGTCGTGCCGGTAACCAACGCGCGGTACGCGCTCAACGCCGTGAACGCACGCTGGGGGTCGCTGTACGACGCGCTGTACGGCACCGACGCGCTGGGACAGCCCCCTCCCGCAGGCCCGTTCGACACGGACCGTGCCATGCGTGTGATCGCGTGGGTCCGGGACTTCCTCGACGACGCCGTACCGCTGGCCGGCGCGTCGCACCGTGATGTGACCCGGTATCGCATCGAGTCCGGTGCCGTCGTTGCCGACATCGAAGGTCGTGATCCCGTGGGTCTGGCCGACCCCGGCCAGTTCGCCGGCTACGGCGGCGGCGCGGACCGACCGGACACGGTGCTGCTCCGCAACCACGGGCTCGGCATCGAGCTACGCGTCGACGCCGACGACGACATCGGTGGGATGGACCGCGCCGACGTCGCGGACGTCGTTGTCGAGGCCGCTGTGACCACGATCGTCGACTGCGAGGACTCGATCGCGGCGGTCGACGCGTACGACAAGGCCACCGCCTACCGCAACTGGCTGGGGCTGGTCAGGGGCACACTGGAGACCCGGGTCACCAAGGCCGGCGGGTCCTTCACGCGCCGCCTCAACGCGAACCGCACGCTCACCGGTCCTGACGGCTCCGACGTCGTCGTGCGTGCCCGGTCGCTGATGCTCATCCGCAACGTCGGCCATCTGATGGACACCCCGGCGGTGCGCGACGGCAACGGCGACCCGATCCCCGAGGGCCTGCTCGACGCGATGGTCACGGTCCTGTGCGCCACGCACGACGCGGACCGTCCAGTGGCGGACCGCAACTCGCCGGCCGGCTCCGTGTACGTCGTGAAGCCCAAGATGCACGGGCCCGACGAGGTCGCGTTCACCGACGAGGTCTTCACTCGCGTCGAGCAGGTGCTGGCGCTCGAACCCAACACCGTCAAGATCGGGATCATGGACGAGGAACGGCGCACGAGCGCGAACCTCACCGAGTGCATCCGCGCGGCGAGGTCCCGCGTGGCGTTCATCAACACGGGGTTCCTGGATCGCACGGGCGATGAGATCCACACGTCGATGGAGGCCGGCCCGATGGTGCGCAAGGCCGACATGAAGTCACAGCCGTGGATGCTGGCCTACGAGGACCGCAACGTCGACATCGGGCTGACGTGTGGGCTGCCGGGTACCGCGCAGATCGGCAAGGGCATGTGGGCCGAGCCCGACAACATGCGCGACATGCTCGAGCAGAAGGTCGAGCACCCGCGGTCGGGAGCGAACACCGCCTGGGTGCCGTCACCGACCGCGGCCACCCTCCACGCGACCCACTACCACCACGTCGACGTGTTCGAGCGGCAGGCCGAGCTGGCGGACCGCGCGCTCGCTCCGCTCGACGACCTGCTGACCGTCCCCGTCACGGAACAAACGTGGGGCCAGGACGAGATCTCGTCCGAACTCGAGAACAACTGCCAGGGCATCCTCGGCTACGTGGTGCGCTGGGTGCAGCAGGGCGTCGGCTGCTCGACCGTCCCAGATATCCACGACGTCGGCAAGATGGAAGACCGCGCGACCTGTCGCATCTCGTCGCAGCACGTCGCCAACTGGCTGTATCACGGCGTCGTGACCGCCGCGCAGGTCGACGAGGCGTTGCGGCGCATGGCCAAGGTGGTCGACCGCCAGAACGAGGGCGACCCCCTCTACTCGCCGATGGCTCCCAGCTTCGACGGTCCGGCGTTCCTCGCGGCGCGTGATCTGATCATGAAGGGCCGGCACACGCCGTCCGGCTACACGGAGCCGGTGCTGCACGCGCGCCGCCACGAGGCGAAGGAGCGCGGTTTCCCGTCGGGACCGGATGCGCCCGCGTTCGACCCCCAGAAAAGCACCGCATGATCGGTCTGACCCCGACAACGAACGGCCGACAGACTCGCCGGCCTCGCGTGCTCACCCAGAGTCGCCTTCCGCAAGATCCGGACTGCGCTCGGGCTGCGGTACACACAGCTCGAGCGCGCCCGGTCGGACGGCGGCCTCCAGCGTTCGTCCAGCTTCGATGACGTCCCCGTCCAGTTGACGCGACTGCGTCCGATTGCTCACGATCACGACGCGGCCGGCCCGTCGCACCTCCATCCTGTGGACGCGCTCGCTTCGGCGCAGCACCGCCCAGGTCAAACGCGTCCAGTCGAGCAGCGACCGCGGCGAGACGATCGCGACGTCAAGCTTGCCGTCGTCGGGCTCCGCGGCCGCGAGCAGGCGGACGCCACCCTGTAGCCGCCCGACGTTGGCGACCAGGACGGTGCGGGCGCGTCGCCGCATCGGCGGATCGTCGTCGAGCGTGATCACGACATGCATCGACCGGTCCCACAGCCTCCGCATCGCGGACCACACGTACGCGCCGACCCCGATACGCGCCTTGAGCCCGTCGGACGCTTCGCCGACCACGGCGGCATCGAAGCCCATGCCCGCCATCACCGCAAAGCATCGGCCTTCCATCACACCGACGTCGATACGCCTGCGACCCATCTGCGTCGCGACCCTGATCCCGGCCACGGCATCGTCAGGCAGCCCAAGATTGGCGGCGAGCAGGTTGCCGGTCCCGGCCGGCAGGACGGCCAGGGCCGCATCGGTCCCCACCAGCGCCGCAAGGCACGCCCTGACCGTTCCGTCGCCGCCGCATGCGAACACGACGTCGGCGCCGTCCTTCACGGCTTGGCGGGCCTGGCCGAATCCCGGGTCACCGGGAGTCGTCTCCGCCCACGCCGCCTCGGGCCACCCTGCATCGGCCAGCGCTGCATTGACGACTCGACGGTACCGGGCAGGATCGTCGACCTTCGTGGGGTTGACCACGACGGCTGTGCGCAGGCCGCCGCGCGCCCCTATCGCGACTGCGTCGGGATGGTCCACGCCATCGAACCTCTCAGCAAGGTGACACCATGCGGCGGGTAGCCGACATCGTGCCCACGCATCGGCTGAGCGCTTCGGAGGACAGGGGCGATGACACGACTGGACCGACCGGCACGCCGTCGCCGGCCCTCAGCCGGCAAGCATGTGCAGCCGGACCACGGTGCCGTCTGTGGACGAGCGCACCTGAACCAGGTCGCACAGCTGGTTGACCATCCACAGGCCGCGACTGTCGTGTTCGCCGACCCCCGGAACCTGCCGTCCGATCAGCGCATTGGTGATGCGGCCGGCGTCCCGGACCTCACAGATGACGGCATCCTCTCGCCACACACGCACACGGGCTGAGCCGCCGCCGTACAGCACGCTGTTGCTCACGATCTCGTTCGCTGCGACCACCAGGTCTGACGTGCGCTCTGGATCGAGTCCGGCGGCGCGGGCGCGGTCTGCGACGAACGTTCGAAACTCCGCGAGTGGACCTGGCCGGAGCTGGTACTCCGCGGGCGAGCTCAACGGCTCAGGCAATGGCGCGTCGAGGATGACCGAGATGGCGTCCAGACCCGCGTAGGTGTCGCTGTCCGTGTGGACGTCGTCGGCGAGGACGTATGGATGGCTGCGGCGCGCGGCCCGGATCACATCCGCGTCCAGGCTCGCCGCGTCGTATGGACACAGCAGGTAGAAGGCGCGGGTGTCGGCGAACGCAAGGTTGAGCAGTGCCTCATGCTGCTGGCACTCGGCGAGCTCGGCCGAGCCGCGGTCACGGGAGATCGGCTCGCCGACTCCTCGGATCGCCGTCCCTTGGTGCTCGCCGGCGAAGTTGCGCCAGTACGGGATGATCCGCGCCGGATTGGCTCCGACGTCCGCCATGTCTGCGAAGCGCACGAGATCGTGGTCGCAGCCAGCGTCCCGCAGCGCGGAGATCTTGTGCTCGCTCACGACGACGAGGGTCGGCTCGCCAGCGGCGACGGCGTCGCCGATGAAGGTCGCTACCCGCGAAACGAACTCGTCGTCGCCGCTGTAGATCAGCGCCTCATGACGGAAGGTGCCGACGTCCGCCGGCGTAGCGGTTGGCGTAGTCAAACTCAGGCCTCCCAGCATGTGTGTTCGAGTGCGAGTCGGGAT
>JAHELV010000015.1:0-32704 GCA_024644015.1 Nitriliruptorales bacterium | reverse complement strand
ATGTGCCGCCATTGAGCTGAGACGGGGGCGTTCCACGACGGCTTCCGTATCGACCTGCTGCAGGAGGGGTCATGACGTCGACCCGAATCGGGCGACCCGGCCGGACCGCGTGTGCGCTCGCCCTCGCGGCGCTGCTGCTCGCCGGTTGCGCGGAGCTCCTGCCGTCGTCGTTGCGGCCGGTACAGGGCGGTCAGGTGTCGTTGCGGCAGTTGCTGGACCCGGACTCGCTGGCCATCCTCGGACTCGACACCGACGACGTGATCGACGCGCTGGGCCAACCCGACAGCAGTGAAACCCGTGAGACACCGGACGGCGAGCAGCCCGGCATGATCACAACCATGCAGTACGACGGCCTGGAGATCGTCGTCAACGAGATCGAACGGCCACAACGGTCGTTCATCTCGGAGCTCGTCATCAGCAGCGACGCGTATGTCACGAACCTGCCGGTCGGCGTGGGGGCGTCCCGTGCCGACATCGAGCAGGCGCTCGGCGAGCCGTCGTCGGCCGAGGGCGGCGAGGTCGTCTACGCCCTGACCGACGATGGCGACACGTGTGTCGTGACGTACGAGGGCGACCGCGCCACGACGATGAGGTTCCAGTTCACCTGAGCGGGCCCGGCCAGCCCGGCACGAGTGCATGAAGACCAGGACGCGAGCCGAGCAGCTTGGGATCCGCCGGATTCCCCGATGTCCCAGACGTGGACGCGTCAACACCTAGTCATTCATGAACACATATGGGTATCGCTCTGGTCCTCACGGAGGGTGCGTATCTAGTTGCCCTTCGAATGTCTGCAGTCGCCTCGCCCGCTGATTCGACACGCTCCTTGCGACGTCGTAGGTTCCGTGCCAGCAGGCGGCCAGAAAGTCCACACCCCCTGATCCGAGCGGGACCGCGTGACTTGAAGGCGGGAAACCCGGCGGCGCGAGCTTGGGATCACTCCGGGCGAGTCCTACGCCTGTTCACGATGACGGCTGAGCGACCACGGAGGCGCGATGGTGAGGCGACACAGCATGACGTTGAAGATGGCAGTCGGGGCGACGGCGTTGCTCCTGATGGCCCTGCTCGCCACCCCGGTGGCAGCCGAGGGCTCGCTGGCCACGACGGGAACGTTCAGCGCATTCGATCCCGGCGGCCCATACACCGACATCAGCGGGTCCGCCAGGATGAAGCGCACCGAGGACAAGACCACCGTGACCGTGAAGGTCAAGGGACTCGACCCCGGAGAGGTGTACGGGTCGCACGTGCACAAGCAGCGCTGCGACGACGGAGATGCTGGCGGGCACTACCAGTTCGAACAGGTCGTGCCCAGCGCACCCCAGGTCGATGGCAAGTCAGAGATCTGGCCGGGTCCGTTCACCGCCGACGAGGACGGCGAGGCCACGGCGAAGACCGTCGTCGACGCCCGCGCCGGCGACGACGCTGTTTCGGTGGTCATCCACGCCCCGACGGGGGCGAAGATCGCCTGCGCCGACCTGGACTGACGCGACACGCAGCTGGGACGGATAGCGTGAGGGCCCCGCAATCGGGGCCCTCACGCATGTCCAGCCCCGCTAGCGCTGCGGGCCCTTCAGGCGGGACGCACGAGGAACAGTTCGCGGTCGATGCTGCTGACCGCCACGACCTTCTTCTGGCGGACGCCCACCGGCCCTCGGTGTAGATGTTGTGGTCGATCGACGCGGTCTCGTTGTCGAACAGCGCGTAGTCAACCCCGTCGCGGGGTCGGTCCAGCCCCAGATGTCCTTGACGAACGTGATGGCCGTCACACCGCCGCCGAGGTCGGCGTAGTCGAGCCAGCTCAGCAGATCGACGCGCTGGCAGTCGAACGTGTCGCCTCGGCGTCAGTCGCATGGATGGACATCTCTGCAACCGTACGAATAGTATCCGCGCGTGGCCCTCGAGCACGACCACCCAATCAACCCGCAGCGGGTCGCGGCGACGCGTAGGCGGGTCCTGTCGGCTCAGGATGGTGAGCAGGTCGCCGACACGCTCCGGCTGCTCGGCGACCCCGTGCGAGCGCGAATCGTGTCGGCCCTGCGCGAGGCCGGCGAGCTGTGCGTCGGCGACCTGGCGCTCGTCCTCGACGTGTCGGACTCGTCGGTCTCCCATGCGCTGAGGCTGCTGCGCACCGCGGGCGTCGTGCGCAACCGCCGCGACGGTCGTGTCATCTACTACCGCCTCGCACCCGACGCGGTCGCGCCCCGGGTCCTTGATGCGCTGACGCCCCCTCCGGTGCCCGGCGAACGGGAGCGCTGACCGATGCTCGGTGCCTTCCTGTCCGGCCTGACAGTCACCTGCGCGGCCGCCCTTTTCACCGCAGGCTGCGTGATCCTCGCACGACGCTCCACGCGCTATCCGTCGACCGCGCCGCAACGCGTGCCCGCGCTCGGTGGGTTCGAGCCCGAGACGCATGCCTGGAGTCGCTTCCACGTGCGCTACTACCCGATGGCGCTGCTGTTCATCGCCTTCGAGATGGAAATGATGTTCATGTATCCGTGGGCGGTCGTGTTCGTCGAGGAGGGCGTCACGGCGCTGGTCGAGATGGGCATGTTCCTGGCCATCCTCGCCGTGGGCGTCGTCTACGGATGGCGCGAAGGGGCCTTCCGGTGGCAGTAGGGCGACGGTCGTCCACGAGGCGCCCCGCGCCGGTGCCGGTGTTCGCGGCAGCGGGCGTCGGCGGCTGGGGCCAGACGCAGGAGCTGCGCGGGGTCCCGGAACTGCGACTTGTCACCACACCGCGGCACGCGTCGGTGCTACTGGTCACCGGTACGGTCCCCGAGGCGCACCTCGTCGCCGTCCAGCGGGTCCACGACCAGGTGCCGCATCCCCGCGCGGTCGTCACCTGGCGAGCCGCCGGCACCGCGAAGCGCATGCCGGGGGCGACGTACGTCACCGGCGACGCCGCGGCGGTCGTGACCGCGGTACAGCGGGCCTGGAGCGCCTTGGAGGCCGATCCCTGGTCGACGGCCGTGGACCAGCTCCCCGACGTCGAACCGAACGAGTGGCGCGGCATCGGGCCCTTCGGGCAGGGAGGCGAGGGGATGATGGGCGGGACGCCGTATGGCCGGCCGATGGCGATGACGGGCGACGACCCCGACGGGTTGGCACTCGACGAGCTGCGGCTGACGCTCGGGCCGTTCCTCGACGCGCTTCCCGCCGGCCTGGTCCTCGATGTGGTCCTGCAGGGCGAGGTGCTGCGGGAAGCCACTTTGCGTCTCGACGCGCTCGGAGGCACGGCCGCCGACGCAACGCTGCCGTCGGAGCCGTCGTCGGCGATGGCCCGCAGCGGGCTTCGATGGCTGGCGCACGCGCTGCACGTCGAAGGCCTCGACGCGCTGGCGGCCAGAGCGGCGGCGCTCGCGTCGCGTGTGACCGGCGCGACCGACCGTGCGGCGCTCTCTCGTCACGCCGACGCGCTGATGCGCCGGGTCCGGCGAACGGGCGTGCTGCGCAACCTGCACGACGTCGGGGTGGTCCCGGGGTCGGGTGATGCCGCGCACCGTTGGCGCGAACGAATGGACGCCATCGTGTGCGCGTTGCGCGACAACCAGATGCCGGACGCGCTGGAGCCGACCCGGCTCGACACGGCACGCGACCTGCTGGCGGACGCCCTGCCGGGCTCGACGCTCACGGCCGCGATCTCAACGATCGTCAGCCTCGACGTCGGCGGTGCGCGCTTCGGCGCCGGGACGCTGCGATGAGCGACGTCGTCTCGCTGTCGCCGATGCTCGGGGTCGCAGTCATCGGCGGGACGCTCGCCATCGGCGCCTACGGGGTCGTGGTGATCGATCGCCTGCTGTACGCCGCCGTCGCCGGGTGGCCGCTGTCGCTCGCCTGGGCGGCCGCGCAGCCCGCTCGCGAGGTCGCGACCGTGATCCGCCGCCAGCCCGTCACCACCGAAGCGCCGGACATGATCCTGTGGGTCCTGGCGCCCGCGGCGTACGCGGGGCTCGCGGCGACCGCGCTGAGCGTCGTCCCGCTCGGTCCCGGTGTCGTCGTGGCCGACGTGCGCACCGGCATCGTCGTGTTCGGCGCTGCCGAGGCGTTGGCGATCGTCGCGATCTTCCTGCACGGCTGGGCACCGAACTCGCCGCTCCCGATGATTGCGGGCTACCGGTTCGTCGGTGTAGCGCTGTCGTACGAACTGCTGAGCATGTTCGTCCTGATCGCCGCCGCGCTGCCCGCCGAGTCCCTGTCGATCGGCGCCATCGTCGAGTCGCAGCAGGGCCTGTGGAACGTCGTCCGGCAACCCCTCGGGCTGCCGCTGTTCCTCGTCGTCACGGCCGGTGTGACGTTCACCGGGCCGCTGGACATCGTCGACGCGAACGACATCGCCGGCGGTGGCGCTGCGGAGGACAGCGGGATGGCACACCTGGCATGGGCCGCCGCGCGCGCAGCGATGCTGGTCGCCTTCGCGGCGGCCGCGGCGGCCGTGTTCCTCGGTGGCTGGATCGGCCCGGTGCTACCGGGTGCCATGTGGATGGCCCTCAAGACCCTGGCAGTCGTCGTCACAGTACTGGCCGGCAGACACCTGCTCGCGCGTGTCCGCCCCGAACGGTTCGTCCGGCTCGCGTGGACGGTGCTGCTCCCACTCGCGTTCCTGGATCTGGCGATCGCGGGGGCGGGGTCGCTGTGACACTCGCGTTCGTCGTGTTTGCCGCCGCTGCCGTCTGGACCGGCTACCGGGTGTTCCGGACCGACTCGATGGTGCGGGCGTCGTTCCTGCTGCTGGCGTCGTTCCTCAACGTCGGCGCCATCCTCGTGCTTATGCTCGCCGAGTACCTCGGCACCGCACTGCTGTTCATGATGACCGTCGAGATGGTCGTCATGGCGTTGTTCATGGTCATGTTCATGATGAACCCGGCCGGACTCAACCCGATGGAGATGGTGCACCAGCCGCGGTTCGCGGCGGCCGCCGGCATCGGGTCCGCGGCAGCGCTGGCGGCCGTCGCGCTGTTCGGGCGGTTCCCCGCCAATCCCGTCGATCCGAACGCTGCGACGATCCGGGCGCTTGGCAGCGAGCTGCTCGGCGGGTCGATGCTGGTGTTCGAGTCGGCCGGCGTCACGCTGCTCGCCACGATGGTCTGCGCGGTGGTCCTCTCATCGCATCGCGGTCGCTTCGGCGACGGCGACGAGGGCTCCGTCGCGCCGCCACTCGAGCCTGGTGGCGATCACCGACCCGAGGACGATCTGGTCGACGACGCCGACGGCGGCCACCACATGCATCACGGAGGACACTGATGCCCGCGCCCACGGTCTCCTCCGGCGTGCGGGCCGGAGCGACGCCGGGGTCGAATGGTCCGAGGCGAACACGATGACGCTCGTGACCGTCCTGCTCGTCGCCGCCGCGCTGATCGGCATCGGCGTCTGGGGGGCGCTCAGCCAGCAGTCGTTCGTGATGCTGATGATGGGCATCGAGATGATGGTCAACGGCGCCATCCTCGCGGGCGGCGCATTCTGGGCGTTCACCGGCGGCGGCGCGCCCAAGGGGCAGGTGCTGGTCATCGTCGCGATGGCCGTCATGGCGGTCGAGATGTCGATCGGCTTCGCGCTCGTCGTCGCCGTCTACCGCGCGCGCCAGGTCGACATGACCGAGGGCGTCTCCTCGCTGAGGGGCTGACGGCATGACCGCGTGGCTTCCGGTGTTGGTGCCCCTCGGCGCCGGGATCGGCGCATGGGCATGGCGGCCCACGCGCCGGGTCCTGGGTTCCGTCGCGCTCGCCGTGGGACTGATCACGCTGGCGCTCGCGGTCTGGGTGGCGTGGGCCGAACCGACGTCGGTCGTCGCGTGGGGCGCCGGACTGGAGCTTCGCCTGGAGGTCGCGCCGATCGCCCGGCTCCCGATCGTGTTGGTGCCGTTCGTCGCCACGGCGATCGTCGGCTACGCCACGGCGCACGAGCACGCTCATGGGCTGGCGCGGATGGTGGGTCTGCTGATCGCGTTCGTCGGCGCGATGGAACTGCTGTTGCTCGCGGGCGATCTGCTGACCCTGCTGATCGGCTGGGAGCTCGTCGGAGCGATCTCGTGGGGGCTGATCGCGCACGAATGGCAGACCCCTGCGCCTGCCAAGGCCGCACAGGCCTTCAACGCCACGAGGTTCGGTGACCTCGGACTGTTCCTGGCAGCCGGCGCAGCATTCTCGGCGACAGGCTCGCTGGCGTTCTCCGACCTCGCGCGCGTAACCGGAGGCGCGCGTACCGTGCTGGTGGCCGGTGTGGTCCTCGCGGCGGTGGCGAAGTCCGCGCAGCTACCGTTCTCGCCCTGGCTGTTCTCGGCGATGGCGGGTCCGACGCCGGCGTCGGCGCTGCTGCACTCGGCGACGATGGTCGCCGCCGGCGTGTACCTGCTCGCCCGGCTCGAGCCCGTGTTGGCGACCGTCGGCTGGTTCTCGCCGTTGGCGGTGACCCTCGGTCTGCTGACCGCACTCGCGGGTGGCGTCGTCGCCGTGGTCCAAGATGACGCCAAACGCCTGCTCGCGGCGTCGACGTCGGCGCAGTACGGCCTCATGCTCGTCGCGGTCGGTGCCGGCTACCCCCTGGTCGCCATCGCACATCTGGTCGCGCACGGGCTGTTCAAGGCGCTGCTGTTCCTGTCCGCGGGGGTCGCGGTCAGCGCGTCGGGCAGCAACCGGCTCGCGGCGATGGCGCTCGGACGTGCCCTGCGGCCGCTGGCCATACTGACCGCGACCGGCACCGCGGCGCTCGCCGCCGTGCCACCCCTCGGTGCGGCCTGGACCAAGGAGCAGGTCGTGGCCGCAGGCGCCCACGTCGCGCCGTGGGTCGGCCTGCTGGTGATCGTCGCGGGCGGGCTCAGTGCGTTCTATGCGGCCCGGTTCCAGTTGCTGGCCTACGGCCCGCCGCGCGAGCGGCGTCGTGCACCGGCGGTCGGCAACATGCCGGGCGCAGGAGAGCACACCGCGGTCGCGGTGCTGGGCGTCGCCTGCATCGCGCTCGGCGTGCTGTGGCTGCCCGTCGTCCACGGCTGGCTCGAGCGGGTCGTCGGCGGCACGGTGCCGACCGGCACGACGTGGGAGGTCGCAGGATCGCTCGGCGCGGTCGCCGTCGGCGGCTACGCGGCCTACACCCGCTATCGACGCGGCCGCCTGGCCCGACTGACCGCCGTGCCACCGCTGCACACCGTCGCGGACTGGTTCGCGATCCCCGCCGCAACCGAGGCGTTCATCGTCGCACCGACGCTGCGGCTCGCGCACGCCGCCGGTCGCTTCGACGACGTGGTCATCGACGGCGTCGTGGCCCGGATCGCGGGCACGGCCAACCGCGCGGCCGCCGGTTTCGCTCGCGCCGACGATCGCGTGGTCGACGGCGGAGTCCGCGGCACCGCCGCAGCGGCCGCACGCACGGCACAGGTGCTGGACCGGGTCGCCGAGTTGAGCGTCGACAGCACCGTCGAAGGCCTCGCCCGCGTGGTTGGTGCCGCCGGCCGGGACACCCGGCGCGTGCAGACCGGTCAGACGCACACGTACTACGCCCTCATCGCGATCGGCACCGTGGTGCTGGTCGCCGTCACCGCCGTCTGGAGTCGCTAGATTGCTGACCCTCGTCATCCTGATCCCGCTGGCCGGCGCAGCCGTGCTGGCGGGCAGCGCACGACTCGACGAACGCGCATCGCGGGCGATCGCCGTCGCCGCCGCCGCCGTCCCGCTCGGACTGCTGCTTGGCGCGTGGCTGCGCTTCGACACGACCAGCGACGCGCTGTTCCAACAGGTCACCGACGCCGCCTGGATCCCGACGCTCGGTGTCGGATGGCGCCTCGGTGTCGACGGGATCGCTCTCGCGCTCGCAACCCTGACCGCGCTTCTGTTCGTCGCTGCGATCGTCTATCCCGTGGACCTCAAAGGTCGCCATCGACAGTACCGGGCATGGATGCTGTTCCTGCAGTTCGCGTCGCTTGGACTGTTCCTCACGATCGACCTGTTGCTCTTCTACGTCTTCTTCGACCTCAGCCTGGTCGGCATGTACTTCCTGATCGGCCGTTGGGGGCATGGCGCCGCGCGCACCTCTGCGTTGAAGTTCTTCCTGTACACCCTCGCGGGTTCGCTCGTGATGCTGCTCGGCTTCCTCGTGCTGTACCTGGGCACCGACCCGCTCACGTTCGACATGCGCGAGTTGATCGCCGCGCAGCCGCTGGCCGGCGCGGGCGCACGGGCCGGCTTCGCCGTTGGCGCCATCCTGTTCGGCCTGGCCGTCAAGACGCCGCTCGTGCCGGTCCACACATGGCTGCCACCTGCGCACGTCGACGCGCCCGGACCGGCCTCGGCGATCCTGGCCGGAGTCCTGCTCAAGATGGGCACGTACGGCATGATCCGGATCCCGTTTGCCATGGCACGCGAGACCTTCGCGGCGTGGGCGCTGCCGCTCGCGATCGTGGCGGTCATCAGCATCGTCTACGGCGCCCTGGTGGCGCTGGGACAGACCGATCTCAAGCGGCGCATCGCCTACACGTCGGTCAACCACATGGGCTACGCGGTGCTGGGCATCGCGGTGGCCGGCGCAGCCGCGCCGCAGGCCGCCGGCGCGCAGAGGCTGGCCGTCACCGGCGCCGTCGTCGAGATGGTGGCGCACGGGCTGATCACGGGCGCGCTGTTCCTGCTCGCGGGGTCGTTCTGGCAGCGCACGCAGGACTACCAAATGGGCCACTACGGTGGTCTCGCGGCGCCCGCGCCCCGGCTGACCGGCGCGATGACCCTCGCGGCGTTCGCCAGCCTCGGGTTGCCCGGCCTGGCCGGGTTCGTCGCGGAGTTCCAGATCTTCGTCGGCACGTTCGCGGTCTATCCGGTGCTTGCGGGCGTCGGACTGCTCGGCGTGCTGATAACGGCCGCGTTGTTCCTGCAACTGCTGCAGCAGTTGTTCTTCGGGGACACGCCGCAGTCGCTCACCGGCTTCGCCGACCTCGACGTCCGCGAGACGGCCGTCATGGTCGGCCTGCTGGCGCTCGTCGTGGCAATCGGTGTGTGGCCCGCATGGCTGCTCGAGCTGGTGACGCCCGCATCCGATCTGTTGCTGGACGCCGTGGCCGGATCGGCCCCGTGAACATCGGCCACCTCGGACCCGAACTGACGCTGGTCGTCGGAGCGGTCGTGACGCTGCTGGCCGCGGCATTCCTGCCGCGGCGCAGCCAGTGGGTCACGACACCGCTCGCGCTGGCAGCGCTCGCCGGCTCGGCGCTGTGGACCCTGTCACTGACCGGGGCCACCGCGCAGCTGACGTTCGACCGCGCGTGGGCGCTGGACCGCGTCACCCAGGGCGCCGAGTTGACGATCGTGGCGGTGACCGCGGTCACGCTCGCACTGGCCCACGAGTGGATGCGCACCGACCCGCGTGCCGGCGAGTATCCGGCGATCGTCCTGTTCAGTGCCAGCGGCGCGATGGCGCTCGCGGGAGCCGCCGACACCATGGAGATCGTCGTCGGCATGCTGCTGGTGTCAGTCACCGGCTACACGCTGGCCGCCTACCACCGCCAGTCGCCCGCAGCGGTCGAAGCTGGGATGAAGTACTTCCTGATCGGTGCGCTCACCAACGCGGTCCTGCTGATCGGCGTGATCGTCCTGTTCGGCCTGACCGGCACGACAGGCCTTGCCGACACGGCGGCGGCCGTCACCGCCGAACGGCCCGACGCTGTCGCGCTGTTGGCGGTCGTGGTGGCGATCAGCGTGGGGCTGGCGTTCGAGATCGGCGCCGTGCCGACCCACGCGTGGGTCCCGGACGTCGCGCAGGGTGCTCCCGCCCCCTCCGCCGCCTTCTTGACGGTCGTGCCAAAGATCGGTGCCGTCATCGCACTCGCCCGGGTGCTGCATGTTCTGCCACCAGACGTTGTCGACTGGCGTGCGCTGGTGGCCCTGCTGGCCGCGGCGACGATGACGGTGGGCAACCTCGCCGCGCTCTGGCAGGACGATCTGCGCCGCCTGCTGGGGTGGTCATCGGTGTCGCAGGCCGGCTACGCCCTCATGGCGGTCGTGGTCGTCGGGCGCAGCGCCATGGCGGCGCCGGCGCTGATCTACTTCCTCGCGGGGTACGCGGCCGCCAATGTCGCGGCGTTCGGCGTCGTGGTCGAACTGCGCGGACGCACGCGGCTCGACGACTACCGCGGCATGGCCGCCCGACGCCCGCTGCTGACCGCGACGCTGGCCGTGGCACTGCTCTCGCTGGTGGGCATCCCGCCGCTCGCGGGATTCGTCGGCAAGCTGGTGCTGTTCACCGCGACGATCGAGGCGGGCTACAGCTGGCTGGCGGTGCTGGCCGTCGCCAACACCGTCGTGTCGCTGTTCTACTACCTGCGCGTCATCGGGCCCCTGTACTTCGAGGCGGAGCGGACGATCGACCGACCGGCACCCGTCCTGGGCCGGTGGGCCGCAGCCGGCGCGATCAGCGCCGGCGTGGCCACGGTGGTCGCCGGGATCGCCGCCGAGCCCCTGCTGGGTGGCCTGACCGGTGCGCCGCTGCTGCCGTGACGGCGCGGGCCTCGTCCTCGGCCACGCCGACGTCGAGCGCCCAGTCGATGATCTCGCGGATCAGTTGCGCGTTCGCGCTATGTGGTCAGCCCGGCGGCGGCTGGCCCACGGGACGGTGGATCGCGAGCTGCCGATCGAGGATTTCCCGCACGGCGTCGACGTCCACCGGCGTGAGGATCGGATGCAACACATCGTCGGTCACCAGTTCCAACCCGACCGCGCGCTCGCCGCGACGCGAATCGCGGTGGAACCAGTGCCGGGGCCACGCGAAGCCGTGCACGCGGAATGCACGTCCCCACGTCAGCGGGTACTCACCGACGCCCCGGATGCGCGCGTACGGGATCCGACGACGGCCGAAGGGCATGTAGTAGGCACTGACGACGATGCCATGGTGGTCCAGGGTCACCATGCCGTCGGTATACAGGATCGGGGGGGTCCCCGGCCGGACGGCGGTCTCGACCCGGCGCACCGCCGAGGACGCCGCATCGACCGCCGGTCGCACCGGGTCGACGCCGCGGCGCCACAGATGGGAGAGACGCCGTGACTCCCGCCGCCACAGCAAGCCCAAGCGACTGGCGTCCACTCGCGCGCGCAGCGCCGCGAGCCTGGACCACAACTGTTCCATCAGCTCAGTATGCCTGGGACGTGGCCCGCCACACGGGGCGGGCGATCAGATCGGGCGTGCAGGCTTGATCGTGCCGGTGACATCACCCAGGTCGATCAACCCAGCTCCGGCGCCCGGCGCGGTCGCGGCGATCGTCACCATGTCGCCGTCCTCGAGGAACGTGCGCGTGGACCCGTCGGCCAGCACGAGCGGATCGGTGCCGTTCCACGTCAGCTCCAACAGCGAGCCGCGCTGCTCGCGGACGGCGCCCGACACCGTCCCTGAGGCGAACAGATCGCCGGTCCGCACGCTCGCGCCGTTGACGGTCATGTGTGCGAGTTGTTGTGCGGCGGTCCAGTACATGTCGGCGAACGGGGGGCGTGACACCACTTCGCCGTTGAGCCGCACCTCCAACGTGAGATCCAACGCCCAGTCGCCGCCCCGCAGATACGGCAGCGGTTCGGGATCCTGCGCCACCGGGCGGATGCGCGCGGCGTCGAGCGCCGCCAGCGGCACGACCCACGGCGAGATGCTCGTGGCGAACGACTTGCCCAGGTACGGGCCGAGCGGCACGTACTCCCAGGCCTGGATGTCCCGCGCGCTCCAGTCGTTGCAGAGCACGACGCCGAACACGTGCTCGGCGAAGCGATCGACCGGCACCGGTTGACTCATTCGGCTGGGCGACCCGACGACGAACCCGACCTCGGCCTCGATGTCGAGCCGTCGCGTGGGCCCGAACGACGGCGCGTCGTCCCCTGGCGCCCTCCACTGTCCGGCCGGTCTGACGATGGGCGTACCCGACGCCACGACCGTGCCGGACCGTCCGTGGTAGCCGACGGGCAGGTGCCGCCAGTTGGGTTTGAGCGGTTCCTCGTCGGGACGGAACATGCGCCCTACGTTGCAGGCGTGATGCAGCGACGAGTAGTAGTCCACGAAGTCTGCGACCGCGAACGGCAGTGACAGCACAACCGCTGCGACCGGCGACAGCGCGGCGTCGACCCGGGCACGGTGGCGTTCGTCCGAAAGCAGTTCGACGACCTGCTCGCGCACCGTGCGCCAGCGCCGCGACCCCTGCGCCATGAACGGGTTGAGTGTCGGAGCGGCAAAGACCGGATCGTCGAGCGCTGCGGCGAGATCCAGCACATGGTTCCCGATGCGCACGCCCACCCGCGGGGGCGCACCCGGCGGCGAGTAGACGCCGTACGGCAGGTTGTCGACACCGAAGCCCGAGCCAGCGGGCACGGCCACCCAGGTGGTCATCAGCGGGCTCCGTTCAGCAGGTCGAGCGCCTCGAGGTCGTCGACCGGCTCGCGGGTACTGCACGAGCCGTAGGCCACGAACAGCGCACGCGCCGACGTCGCGACCGACCTGGTCACCGCACGTGCCTGCGCCGCCACCTCGGCGGCGTCGTCGACGGCCAGAGCCGCCGCCACGTCGGAGACCGGCGCACCCTGCACCGCCCGGCACACCGCCACCAGCAGATTGCAGAATCCGTGATGATGAAAGCCTGTGCGCGGATCGCGGTACCGCACGGCGTGGTGGAGCCCGGCGGTCGCCTTGAACCAGACCCCACGGGCAACGGCGCCCACAACGAACGCGGCCAGTTCGTGAGGGGCCGGGAACAGATCGGCTCGCGCGCCGCCACAGCGCACCTTGGCACCGAGGCCGGCGGCCGCCGCGACGTCGAGCGCATCCCGCCACCCCGGCACCCGGGGAATCTCGACGAACACCAGCGCGTCGATGGCGGTCAACACCGGCACGAGCGAGCGCGCGGCTGCGGCGACCCGTTCGTCGGGTAGCGCGATCTCGACCGTCTCCAACCGCAGTCGGGCGTCGGCGGCGACCGAGGCGCAGCGGGCGGGCAGGCCCACCGTCCCCGTGTCTGCGATCAGCCCGAGCCGTATCTTGTCGTCGCGTTCGAGCTGGGCGCGCAGCGAATCCAGCTCGCTGGCAGGACACAGAAAGCGGTGGGTCAGCACCGGGTGGCCGACGGCCGCGTCGGCGCGGTGGCGTGCGACGGCCGCGGGCATGGGCAGGCGCTCGGGTGGGAACAGGCCGGCGTCGTCGACCAGATCCAAGAACAACGTCGGCACGGCCATCATGCTGCCGCGCCGTGACCGCTACATGAGGTCATGGCTGAGACCTACCGCTGCCGCTACATGAGGTCAAGGTTGGGACCTACCGCTGCCGCTACATGAGGTCAAGGTTGGGACCTACCGCTGCCGCTACATGAGGTCAAGGTTGGGACCTACCGCTGCCGCTACATGAGGTCATGGCCGCGCGCCGTCGTCGGTGGTCGGTCCCGTGAAGTGGCGCTCCAAGGCGTGCCACACCGACGGGTAGTCGTCCTGCAGCGCCGGGATCGACCCGGCGTACGCCGTCGGGATCAGCGGGTAGCGCGTCTCGAACATGAACGACAACGTGTCCGACAACTTCTGGGGCTCGAGGTCCCCGGTCGTCGCCTTGATCCAGGCGTCGTGATCGGGCCCGTGCGGGAAGTACATGTTGTGCAGACTCATGCCTCCCGGTGGGAAGCCCTCCTCCTTGGCGTCGTACACGCCGTGCACGATGCCCATGAACTCGGACATGATGTTCTTGTGATAGTAGGGCGGGCGGAAGGTGTGCTCCCCCACCAGCCAGCGGTCGGCGAAGGCCACGACGTCGACGTTGGCCACACCGGGATCTGACGACGGCGAGGTCAGCACCGTGAAGATCGATGGGTCGGGATGGTCGAAGCTGATCGACCCGATCACGGTGAACGTCGACAGGTCGTACTTGTACGGCACATGGTTGCCGTGCCAGCCGACGACGTCGAGCGGTGAGAAGTCCGTCTCGACGACGAACAGCCGGCCGTCGAACTTGACGTACAGCTCGCCGGGCCGGTCACCGTCCTCGTACGCCGCCACCGGATGGAGGAAGTCACGCGGGTTGGCCAAGCCGTTCGCGCCCACCGGTCCGCGCTCGGGAAGCTCGAGGTAGTTGCCGTAGTTCTCGCAGATATAGCCGCGCGCTCGGCCGTCGACCAGCTCGACGCGGAAGACCATGCCCCGCGGCAGGACCACCAGTTCGCCCGGCGACACGACCAGCACACCGCATTCGGTGACGAACCGCAGCCGCCCATCTTGGGGAATGACCAGCAGCTCGCCGTCCGCGTCGTAGAAGTAGGTGTCGGTCATCGAATCGGTCGCCATGTAGATGTGCGCCGCCATCCCGATCTGGGTGTGGGCGTCACCGTTCGTGGCGACCGTGTGCATGCCGGTCAAGAACGTCGTCGCGTGGTTCGGGAACGGCGGTGGATCCCACCGCAGCTGCCCGATCGGTGGGTCCGCCTCTCGGTTGGGCGCCGTGCGGATCGCGTGATTGGCGGTCTCGGTGAAGCGCCAGGCGTGGCGCACGGACGGCCGGATCCGGTACATCCACGTACGCCGGTTGCGCGCGTTTGGCACCGTGAACGCGGTGCCCGACAACTGCTCCGTGTACAGCCCCAGCGGCGCCCGCTGGGGGTTGTTCTGCCCGACCGGCAGCGCGCCCGCGACCGCCTCGGACGCGAACTCGTTACCGAACCCCGACTGGTACGGCGGGTGTTCGACGACATCGTCTCCGGTCGCGCGGGCCGCGGTCTCGGCGTCGACAGCCATCGCCATGTACCTCCTCGTCGGGCCGGCATCAAGGCAGCGTCATCTGTGCGGCGACCAGCACCGTTCGTTCTACGCGGGGTGCCCGCTCGAAAGTGATGCAATACAGTGCGAGGTGATGCAACAACTGGATCATGTGGATCTCACCGCGCTGCACAGCCTTGTAGCCGTCGTTGACTGCGGCGGCTTCCGGGCGGCCGCACGTGAGCTGTTCGTTTCGCAGGCCGCGCTGACGCGCCGGGTCGCCAAGCTCGAGGCCGCGCTCGGGTTCCAACTGCTCGCCCGCGGGCCCGCAGGCGCACGGCCGACGCCCGACGGCGCCGCCCTACTGCCCGCCGCACGCCGAGTGCTGGCCGCCGCGGACGAGTTCGTGGCGGCGACGCTCACCCCAGACGCATGGACGCTGCGCTTGGGCGTCACGCCGACGGTGGCTGGTCTGGTGCTTGCACGATTCATGTCCGAATGGATGCCCGACCATCCGGAGGTCCGCATCGTCTCGGTCGAGGACGGCGTCGTCGGCCTACGTGCGCGCCTCGCGGACCGCGAGTGCGAGATGGCGTTGATCAACTCGCCGCTGCCCGACTTCGCCCAGGGCCGGTTCGTGCGGACAGTCACGGTCCGCGCGTTCATCCCGGCCGGCCACGAGCTGGCCTCGTCCCCGGCCCCCCTGTCCGTCGAGGCACTGCACGGCCAGCCGGTCATGGTCAACGGCCGGCGGTTCCTCAACCACACGCTGTTCGAGGCCGCCTGCAGGCTGGCGGGCTGCGAGCCCAAGATCCGCTACCAGAGCAGTTCCGCCGAGACCCTGGTGATGCTCGCCGCCGCGGGCGTCGGCATCAGTGTGACGGGCGACGTGCTCCACCCCGAGCTGCACGACATCGTGATGCGACCGGTCGCGTCGGCCGACGGCGCCCCGCTACGGTTCGATCTGTATCTGGCCTGGGATTCGCGCCGTACCCAGACTCCGGCGGCACGCGCGTTCATCGACAGCTATGTGACCTACCTACGTGAAGAGCGGGTGTCCCGCGCGAATCGCCACGTGCCGAGCCGGCGGTGAACCGACGCGACACCTCGTTGTGCAGGGCGGCGGTCACAACGCGCCCCACGGGTCTGTCGCGAGGCGGCCGCGGACCTCCTCGGCCAGCTCTGCGGGCGCAGACGTCGCCAGCAGACGCCCGGGGAAGCGCGCAACCTCGTGCAGGGCACGCACCTGATGGCACTCTTCGACGAGCATGAACAGGGCGGCCTCGCCGTCGTCGAGGCGCTCGCCCATCGCCTTCATCTGGTCGTCGTCGATGCCGATGTCGCGCAGCTTGCCGAAGAGCCCGCCGAGGGCGGCTCCGATCGCCGCACCGATCAACGGCTGGCCGACGAACAGACCCGCCAGCGTGCCGAGCCACGTGCCCGACACGGCGCCCTGGCCGGCACTGACGTCTTTCGTCTGACTGATGCGCACCCGGTTGCCGACCTTCGTCGCGATCGCGGCGTCCTCCAGCTTCAGCTGCCCGCGACCGACCATCCGCAGCGCTGCGAGCAGCGCTTCCTGCGCCCGGAGCGGACCGTCGAACGCAAACGCCCACAGGTCGGCGGTGCTGTCGCCACGGGCCTTCTGCGCTTCGAGGACGCCACCGAGCGCCGCGCGCTCCTCGGCGGTCAGCATCTCGTCGGAACCCGCTGTTGTGATGTCGTCACCCACGGCGTCATTCCATCCTGTCGAGACGGTCACGGGCGCGTCCCACGCTACCGGCCCGCTGCGAGCCGTCGCCCGCCGCGGCGACGAGCAAGGCGTTTGCGCCCGAGCCCATGACGAGACAGTCCACAGGGATGCCAGATGCAGACGGTGTGGCCGGCGGCGCCGGTTTGGCGACTGACGCGGTCCAGCGAGCGACCATGATCGCTGAGTGCATGCTCGCGCCGGCCGCCGCCGAGGTCGACCGCGCGACGCTGGTGCCGCGCGCACACCTCGACGAGTTGGCGGACGCGGGCCTGTACGGGCTCGCCGGTCCCGGTGTCCCGCCGCCGACCCGCTGGCTGGCGACCGAGGTCCTCGCGTCCGGCTGCATGGCAACGACGTTCGTGTGGCTGCAGCATCACGGCGCCGTCGGCACGGTGCGGCGTTCACCGCTCGCCGAAGCGTGGCTGGCTCCCATGCTGTCGGGGGCGGTCCGGGGCGGGATCGCCGTCGGTGGGGTGCGCTCGGACCGGCCCAGCATGCACGCGCGCCGCGGCGCCAGTGGCTGGGAGGTGCACGGTCACGTGCCGTGGACGACCGGGTGGGGGCTGATCGACGTCCTCCTCGTCGGCGCCACGACAGACGACGGCCGGGAGCTGTGGTGCCTGCTCGACGCAGCGGAATGTCACACGCTGTCGGTCGAACCACTGCAGCTCATCGCGGCGAACGCCAGCGCCACAGTACGCCTGACGTTCGACGGGCACGCGATCGCCGACGAGCGGATCGTCGGCGTCGTGCCCCACGAGCCGCCCCCAGCGCATGATGGCGGCGGTCGCAACAACGGCTCCCTGGCCTTGGGCCTGGTGCGCCGTGTGTGCGGCCTCGTCGGGCCAAGCCGGCTCGACGCCGAGCTGGAGACGTGTCGGTCGGCCTTGGATGCCGCCGGCGCCCTCGAGCTCGGCGAGGCCCGGGCAGCCGCGAGCGCACTCGCGCTCCGGGCGACCACGCGCCTTGCGGTCGTTGCGGGCGCGGCGGCGATCGTCGCCGGATCGACCGCTGAGCGGTCGCTGCGTGAGGCACATCTGACGGCGGTCTTCGGTAGCAGACCCACGATCAGGCGCCACCTGCTGCGCCGCCTCGACCAGTGACCACGCCACGGACGGTGGTCGGGACCGGCGGCGCCGTGCGGGGGCGGCATCGCTGGCGGTCGGTGACGGTCATCCTTGCGGTCACAGCCGTCGCGCTGGCCGGGTGTGTCCCGATCGACCGGCCGTCCACCGCCTCCGCCCGAACGTCGCCGCCGCCCACCCCGTCCGCGGCACCACCGGCGGGCCTGTCGGCGACCCTGGTGCAGTACCGCCGCGATCAGCCGCGCAGGTTCGTGGAGGTCCAGCTGGACAACAGCGGCGGCACCGCCATCGACGTCACGCTCGTCGCGGTCACCCTGCCGGGATTCACGCCCCCCGACGAGGTCCGGCGCACCACCCACCTGGAGCCGCAACGTCGCGTGGACCTGCCCGTCGCGTTGGGAGCCGTGAGCTGCGACGAGACACCGCGTGGCGCTGCCGCCGCGATCGTCGAAGTGGTGTCGGACGACGCTGCCGTCCGGACGACCCTGCCGGTCGACGACGCCGGTCTGCTCGACCGGCTGCGCAGCTTCGAATGCGCCGTCGAGCGGGCCGACGCCGCGATCGCGATTGGGCTGTCGCCGATGTGGCGGCCCCGGGGAACGGGTCGCGACCTGACCGTGGTCGGGACGGCGACGCTCAGCGCCCGGGACGGCGCGGCGCCAGTCGACGTCACCGGCATCGATGGCGGCATCCTGTTCGTGGCCAGGGCCGACGCCGTCGTCCCGGCGCTTCCGGTCCAGCTCGACGCGCGCCGGCCATCGGTGACACTCGAGTTCACGCTGATTCCCGCGCGGTGTGACGCCCACGCCATCGGTGAGGCGAGGCGGTTGACGACGGTCACGTTCTGGGTTTCGGTGGGCGGCGCGCAGCCGGTCCCCCTGCGCCGCGCGCCCGACGAGGCCGGATACCGGACCCTCGTGTCGGCGCTGCGCACGCGTTGTGGGATCAGCTGACCGGTCCGGCGCCTGCCGGCGCTCCGCAGTCACGCAAGTGTGTCGGCGAAGGCGCGCAGCCGGTTGAGCTCGTGCTCGGTCGGCCCGGGCGCCAACCCCGCCAGGCGTGCCTTCAGCCACCGGAAGCTGGCGGCATCCATTCCGCAGCGCAGGCAGGCGTCGAGGTGGTTGCCGATCAGCGGCCCACGTTCGTCAGCGATCTCGTCGTCGAGGTAGGCCTGCAGCGCACGGCCCACCGCGCGGCACGACAGTTGGCCGCGGCGAGGCGTCCGGCCGAGCATCAGCCCGTCACCGCCAACGGGTAGCCGCGTTGCTCGAGGCGCCGGCGCAGCCGCCTGCGCGCCCGATGCAACCGGCTCATGACCGTGCCCGCAGGCACGCCCAGCACGTCCGCGGCCTCCTGGTAGGTCAGACCGTCGACGTCGACGAGCATCACGACGGCACGGTGGTTGTCTGACAGCTGTCGCAGCCCGGCGATGAGCTCGCCATCGATCATGTGATCGATCACCTGCTCTTCCGCACCGCTGCGACCGTCCGCGCCCGGCGCGGCGACGGACAGGATCTCGTCGTCGGACCGCAGCAGCTGCGGTCGCGCACGGCGGTTCATGTTCCGCCAGGTGTTGCGGAGGATCGTCAGCAGCCACGCGCGTGGATGGCGGCCGTCGAAACGCTCCAGACCACGGTAGGCCCGCAACAACGTCTCCTGGACGAGGTCCTCCGCGGTGGTCGGATCGCCCGTCAAGCGGCGAGCGACGCGCAGCAGCACCGCGAGCTCGGGCACGACATAGTGCCGGAAGGCGTCGCCGGCTACGGTCATCTGGCCAGTCCGATTCGCGTCCACGCCAAGGCAACCCGACTTGGTGAACGCGCATTCCGTTGGATCGCCTGCACAGGCGGTCGCAGTCGGTGGGAATGCTTCCGGACACGAACGGGTTTCTGAGCCACAGATGAGCGCAGCGACGGAACTGGTGACGTGATGCGCGTAGGGCTGCTCCGCCGTCTGCGCGACCGCCTGGAGTGCCGACGTGTCCGGCCGCTGCTGCAGTCGTTCGCGGACGGCGAGCTCGACGCCGAGCAACGGCAGCGGGCGGCCCGGCATCTGGCGGCGTGCCGGCGTTGCGGGCTGGAAGCCGCGACGTACACCGTGCTCATCGGGCGCCTGCAGGGCCTCGGTCAGGCCGGCGACGCCGACGCCGTCGCGCGACTCGAGGCCTTCGTGCGAGACCTCGCCACTGACGGCGGCGGCGACGGGCCGGTCTCCTCGCGCTGACCTGACGGCCTCAGCCGTTGACGACCCTGGTGCCTGGCCGGAATGCGTACTGCACGAACCAGAACGTGTCGTCATGCGGTACACGTTCGAGCTGCTCACCGGCCAGTGACCCGTCGATCGCCTCGCCGAGCACGGTCCAGGTGCTGCCGGTCTCTTCGTCGGTGAAGCGCTCGTCGCCGTCGGGCACCAGCGTGAGCTCCCGGCCGCCGGCGATCGGACGGAACACGCCGGTCGAACCGACGTCCGCGCTGTCTGAGATGTCCTGGGAGTCCAATGCCGACGCGGTCCCGGGCGCCCACAGCACGACCACCGGCGCACCATCGACCGTGTCGCTGAGCACCCGTTGCTCCTGAAGGACCGTCAACGGGTAGGCCACGGGGTCGGTGTCCCCGCCCGTCGTCACGACGCGGGCCATCTGCGGCAGCGGGCCACCGGTGTCCCCGCTGAACAGGAAGGGCGACTCGGCCGAGTCGTACCCGACATAGGGGTTGTTGCCGTACGGGCGGCCGAAACCGGTGTTGCGGGACAGGACCTGTCCGCCGGGCCAACGCTCGGCGAAGTCCGAGAACGCCACGATCTGCATGGGCACACGCTCGAGTGTCGTGCCGAGCTGCTCCCCGACGATCGCCTCACCGGTGAACTGCGACCACAGGCTGCGCGTGGCGCGGTCATACATGACGAGGTTCGAGTTCCACAGACGGCCGGAGGTGCCGAAGTCGAGCACCTCGCCGTCGACGGTCCGTTCGAAGACGAGCCCCGAGTTGCACAGCGGGCAGTACGTGACGACCACCGGTTCGCCGGCCACCTCGTCGTTGACGATCTCGTGGAAGGTCAGGATCGCCAGTGGGTACGCCCGTGTGTCCCCGTCACGATCGACGACGAGCACCGGATCCCGCTCGGTCAGCCACTCGCCTGCCGCGTCGACGTCTTCGAAGATCGGATCGTCGATCGGGGGGATGCCGTCGGGCGGTGGCCCACCCGACCGTATCTCTGACAGCGGCACCGACGCCGGCACATTCTCGACGTCCCATGGCCACGGCGGCGGTTCCCCAGCCGCCTCGGGGTCCGGTCCGGCATCGGGGCCCGCCTGATCGGTGGCTGCGTCCGCAGCGCCGTCGGCACTCGTGGAGGTGGCCGAGCCGCTACAGGCCGCGAGCGTCAGTGCGAGCGCCACGAGCCCCGTGAGCACGCGGAGTCGAGCCGGCGAGCCGCGCATGCATCCTCCTGCCGCTGATCTGTAAGGAAGAACACCCGTCGCGCCTGATCGCTTCCATGAGCGCCCACGCGACACGCGCCGCAATGGTGGCCACAGCCCGCGCGGCCGTCGGCCGCCCTCCTGCTGGTCGTCCGGTGCTCCCTACTACGGATGCCTACGCGTCGCGTTCGGCCTCGAGCAGCCGCAGCCACACCTCGGACAGCGTCGGGTAGGCGGGGACGGCGTGCCACAGCTGATCGACGGTCGTCTGCCCCACGATTGCGATCGTCGCCGCGTGCAGCAGCTCGGCCGCGTTCGGACCGGTGAAGGTCGCTCCCACGATGGTGCGGCGCGGCGTGTCGATGACCAGCTGCGCGGTACCTGCGGTGTCCCTGCCGTGCAGCGCCCCGGCCGCGGTCGCCCCCAGCTTGTGCGACAGTACGGTGACCACGACGCCGGCGTCGCGCGCGGCGCGCTCGGTCAGCCCGACGGCTGCGATCTGCGGGTCGGTGAAGACGACGCGCGGCACGGCGCGGTGATCCGCCCATGCGGCGATGTCGCGTCCGCCGAGGACATCGCCGACGATCCGGGCCTGGTACTTGCCCTGATGGGTCAGCAGCGCGCGGCCGTTGACGTCGCCGACGGCATACAACCAGTCGCCGTCGACACCGGTGACGCGGAGCTGATCGTCGACCTCCAGACGTGCGGCCGGGTCGAGGCCGACCGTTTCGAGCCCCAGGTCCTGCGTCGCCGGGCGGCGACCGGTGGCCACGAGAAGCTCGTCGCCGGTCACCTCGGTGCCATCGTCGAGCCGCACGACGACCGTTCCGCTGTCGTGCCGTTCGACTCCGGTCGCCTGCCTACCGACATGCACAACGACGCCCTCGGACTCCAAGGCGGTCTGCAGCTCTACACCAGCGAACGGCTCCTCGGCGGGTAGCAGCCGGTCCACCATCTCGATGACGGTCACCTCAGCCGCTCCCAGTCTGCGGAAGGCCTGCGCCATCTCGACCCCGACCGCGCCGCCCCCGAGGACGACCAGTCGTCCCGGCACCGTGCTGGTGGTTGTGATGTCGCGGTTGTCCCACGGGCGCGCGTCGGCGAGCCCCTCGACCGGCGGGACCGAGGCGCGCGACCCGGTCGCGAGCACCACGCCGCGAGCGGCCTCGACAGTCCGACGTCCACCATCGGGTGTGTCGACCTCGACGCGCCGCGCTCCGGCGAGTCGGCCGACGCCACGGATCAGGTCGGCGCCGACGCTCTCGACCCACGCCACCTGGTGCTTGTCATCCCAGTGGCTGGCGAACGCGTCACGGCTCTTGAACGTCGCCTCGGCATCGACGGTTCCGGTGACGGCTGAGGCAGCAGCGGGCACCCTGCGCGCTTCGGCGAGCACCTCGCCGGGTCGCAGCAACGCCTTGCTGGGCATGCACGCCCAGTACGAGCACTCGCCACCGACGAGCTCGCGTTCGATCAGCGCCACGGACAGACCATGTTCCCGCGCGTAGCCGGCGGCATTCTCGCCCACGGCCCCGCCCCCGATCACGACGACGTCGTACTGGTCAGCCATGTGCGTTCCATTCCCGTAGCGGATGTCGTGCTTGCTGATCACAACACCGCGGTCGCGCCCTGTCATTCCAGGACCACGGTGACTACCGTCGCAACCGATCGCCGCCCGTACGGCGCCAGACACGCAACGCCGGCCGCCCGACCCCATCGGACGGCCGTGCGGGGAGTCGCAGACCGCCGTCAGGCACCGGCCGCCAACGCGGTCGGTGTGCGCACCGCGAACGGCTCGAGTCCCCGCAGGAAGCGCGTTTCGGCCTGCATGGCCAGGCTCAGCTCCCGGTGCAGGCGCTGCAGGTCCGACAGTCGCCAGTCGAAGCTCGCGATCGCGTCGGCGGTCGCAAGGAACGACTGCGACAGATCATCGCGCAGGCGTTCGTAGCGGGCGAGCGCGGAATGCATCGGCGCGGCGCCCGTGAGCCCCTCGTGCAGTGCACGGGCCAACAGGTCGGCGTCGCGCAGCGCGTCTGTGATCCCGTGCGCGATCAACGGGTCCTTGAAGGAGCCGGCGTCGCCGACCAGCGCCCAACCTGTGCCGAACGGACGACGCAGCCAGCCGGGCAGTCCCGCGAACCCCCGGAGCGGACCGTTGCGGCGTCCGCCAGCGATGCGCTCGGCGAGTTCAGGCGCCATCTCGCGAAGGAGCACACCGACGGCGGCGGCGCGGTCAGCGCGAAGTTCGCGGTGGAAGCGTTCAGGTGTCGCGCTCACGAACACGCAGACCTGGCCGTCGTTCGTCGGAATGACGCCCGCGGCCGCCCGTGGGCCGAAGTACCACTCGTACCCGGTCGCGTGCACGCCGCTCCAGTGCCCGTAGATCGCCGCGGTCGCCGACGTGGCCGTGGCGGTCGTGGTGGCGCGGACGGCCCGGGCGACACCTGACCGCATCCCGTCGGCGCCGACGGTCATGCGCGCGTCGATGCTCGACGCCCGTCCGTCGGCGTCGCGCGCCACGACACCGGTGACCCGTCCTTCGTCGTCCCGCGTGAGGCCGGTGACGTGGAAGCCGAACCGCACGTCGGCACCCGCCTCGCGGGCGGCGTCGACCAGGATGCGGTCGAGCACGGTCCGCCGTGGCGCGAACAGCGGCGCATCGACATCGATGACGATCGGCGCGCCGCCATAGTCGAAGGTCACGCGGCGCACCGGTGGCGTGCCGACGTCGAGAACACGGTCGAGCAGTCCCCAGCGCTCGAGCTGCAACACGCCGCCGCGCATCAGCGCGTGCGTCGACAGCGTGTCGCTGCCGTACCGCGCGCGGTCGACGACAACGACGCGATGCCCGGCGCGGGCAAGCAGCAGCGCGGTGGCCGCCCCGGCTGCTCGAGCGCCGACGATGGCGACGTCGTGGGTCGGCATGGTGCGCTCCTCACACATCTTCGGCGGATGGTGAGGACAGCGTGCGCACGACGGCCGTTTGGGCCATCGGCGACCGGTGCCCATGTCGGGACTTCCGGCCTACCTAGATCTCGGACGCACCGCGACGCGAGCACCGTCGGCCGTGACCACGGCGGTGTCGCGGGTCTGGGGGCTCAGCGGGCGGCGCGAGCGCCTCGCCGTCGATTGCGCGCGCGCCGGGTGGACGCCGATCGCCGCTGGCCGTTGCCGGCTGGCCGTCGGCTGCCGCTCCTCGGTGTAGACCGGCCGGCCGGAGCCGCCGTGCGGCGATGACCGGTCGAGCGGTCGCGCAGACAGCGCAGGTCCGCGGTGTCGAGGTGCTCGCGGAAGTCCAGGGTCCGCTGGATGCTGCGGACGTCGGACGACCGGTCCGGCGGCACGAGCGTCACGACCACGCCGTCGGCGCCGGCACGGCCCGTACGGCCCGAGCGGTGTACGTAGTCCTTGTCAGAGGCCGGCGGATCGAAGTGGACGACGACCCCGACGTTGTCGACATGGATGCCGCGGGCCGCGACATCGGTCGCGACGAGCGCCGCGACGCGGCCCTTGGTCAGGTCCGCGAGCGCACGCTCGCGTTGGCTCTGCGAGCGGTTGCCGTGGATGGCGGCGGCCCTGACCCCGTGGCGGTTGAGCTGCCTCGTCAGGCGGTCCGCCCCGCGCTTGGTGCGCGTGAACACGATCGCGGGTGCCATCGTGCGGACGATGTCGCGCGCGATCTCGACGCGTTCGCCGGCGACCGCCTGCCAGAAGTAGTGGCGGACATCACCGCGTCGCTCCGGGGCCGAGGCCAGCTCGTGCCGGGCGGGGTCGCGCTGATAGCGGCGGACCAGGACGTCCACGTCACGGTCCAGCGTGGCCGAGAACAACAGCGTCTGGCGCTCGTCGGCTGTCTGGTCCAACAGCCACTTGACCTCCGGCAGGAACCCCATGTCCGCCATGCGGTCGGCTTCGTCGATCACGACCGAGCGCACCTCGCCGAGGCGCAGATCCGAACGCCTGACCAGGTCGGCGAGCCGTCCGGGACACGCGATCGCGATGTCGACACCGTGGCGCAGCCGCCGCTGGTCGCGGGCGATGTTCGTCCCACCGTAGAAGGTCGCCACCGACCGACCGCGGGTCTCCGCCAGCGGCCGTAGCACGTCGGCGACCTGGGCCGCCAGCTCGCGGGTCGGCACGAGCACGAGCGCGGTAGGCCGGCCCGGGGCGGCGGCGGTGGCGCTGATCGCCAGCGGGATCGAGAACGCCAGCGTCTTTCCGGATCCGGTGGGCGCGCGCCCGCAGAGATCTCTGCCGGACAACGCATCGGGCAGCGCGGCCCGCTGGACGGGGAAGGGCGTCTCGATGCCGTCCCGGGCAAGCCGTTGGACCAGGTCGCGGGGCACGCCCAGCTGGGCGAAGGTTGTCATGAGGGTGATCTGTCGTTTCCCGCCGGCGGTGACGCCGGCGATGGTCGGGCGCACGCCCATGGCAATCCGGACGTGCGTGACGAGGCGTTGCGCGTGCGTGCGCACGCGGCCGTGCCGTCTGGCGAACACGCCTGAAGACGACTGACGGTCGGTGACGATCGTGATCGAATCCGGCGCCTGGTGTGTCTGTCGCATGTGCGAGCAGGGCGGCGCACGTGTCCCGGAAGGCGCCAAGGCCCCTGTCCGTGCTCGACAGTGTATGCGGCGCAGGCGCGAATGCGGGTGTGGCTGCGCAGCAGCTGCGATCTGGCTGCACGGCAGCCGACGGTCACAGCCGCTAAACTGTGCTTCTCGCGCACCCGGTCGGGGTCCAATTTCTCATACGGAGTAACCCGGCGTCTGTGCGTTCCAGATCGGAATATGCATGCCAGAAGGTACGGTCAAGTGGTTCAACGCCGACAAGGGCTACGGCTTCGTCAGCCCAGAAGGCGGCGGCGACGACCTGTTTGTTCATTTCTCTGCCATCAAGGGCTCGGGTTACAAGAGCCTCGATGAGGGGCAGCGCGTGAGCTACACGGTCACCGAGGGGCAGAAGGGCCCGCAGGCGAGCGACGTCGAAGCGCTGTGAGCTGACTGCGGGCGGTCGTGCTGCCCGCCGCAAGGCGAACTGTCGCGACCTACCTGCACCAACAGAAGCCCCGCTTCGGCGGGGCTTCGCGCTGTTCTAGAGCCCTCTCGCCCGAGTTCACAAGTGCACGATCTTCGTCACGTGGCGGACACTGCGGGCTCGCTGCGATGGTCGCGGGGTTGGACCCCGCGTGATCATCGAGCGAAGGAGGGTCACATGGCGACCATCTCAACGGCATTGCCGCGGACGTTGACGCGTCCCCGGCCGAATGCCGACTACCGCAGCAGATCCGGGCACAGAACGTTGGGGATCGTACTCGGCGTCATCGGCGTCGGCCTCGCGACGATCACGCTGATCGCGAACTTCGCCGCCGCCGCTGCCGTCGACGCCACCGCCACAGCCGCCACCCTCGCGTGGTCGTTCGGGCTGACCACCACCGCGTTCGCGACCATCAAGTTCGGCATCGCCGTGGTGCTTGTGGGCATCCTCGTGCGCCTGTGGTTGCGGGTGGACAGTGTCGAGGCGGCGCTGCCAGCGCTCAAGCAAGACGCCGAGCCCGCGGTCGTTGCCGCGGCGCTCGAGCAGGGTGCCGCCGTGACGGGGTACGGTCGCGCGACGGTGACCGTCGACGAGCCACGACCGCTGTTGATCCACCGGATGGCGCAGGCGTTGTGGGCGCCGATGCTGGCGATGGGCGCCATGGCAGTCATCGTCGGGTTGATCGTGTCGTTCGTCTGGTCGAGCAGTGCTGCCGACGGCACAGCGACCGCGACCGCGGCAGCGTGGACGCAGGGCCTGCAGTTCCTCGGCGAAGGCATGCTGCTCGGCGGCATCTCGTTCCTGCTCGGGTCGATCCTCGCGGGGCTGCGCTCCGGCGGCGGTCAGGTGCAGGCCGGTCTGGGCGTGCCTGTTCTGACCCTGCGGATGCCGGTGACCGCCAAGCTGTTCGTCGGACTGATGATGGCCGGGATGACGGTCTCGATCGCGCAGTTCGTCGTCTACCTGTGGGCGGCGACGTCGACGGACGCGGTTGGCGTGGCCGCCAACTTCGCGTGGCTGGGTCCCTTCCGCGAACTCGGACTCGGCCTCCTGCTGGCCGGGATCGTGCTGGCGCTCGCCACGATCGCCAGGGTGCTCGGCTTCCAGTTCTGGCGCATCACCAGGATCATCGAGACGGGCAGCTAGGAGGTATCGCGATGACAACTGCAACAGCAACCGACTTCAGGTACAAGACCTTCGATTCCGCACCGAGCCGGATCCTGCCGCAGCGCATCGGGCGTGTCCTGTGGCTGCCGATGCTGCTCATGGCGCTGGTGGCCTTCGCCGTCGGGTTCATCCTGGCGATCGCCCGGGCGGACGCGATCGCGTCCGGCGGCGCCGAGTCGACCATCGCGTCGCTCAACCACGTCGTGCCCGGCTTCATGTTCCTCGGCTTCGCGTCGGTGTTCGCGGCGATCTCGTTCGCCATCGCGCGCATCCTTGGCGAGTTCCGTGTCGGCGGCGGCGCGGTGCAGCAGGCCGCTGGTGCCCAGGTGCACGCGCTGCGCATGCCCGGCTCGGCCAAGCTGTTCATCGTCGGAATGATGATGGCGATGATGACACTGCTGGCAGCGGTGATCCTGCACTTCGTCGCAGCCGCTGCAATCGCCGGTGGCAACGCCAGTGCCTTGGCCAACGCGGAGACCTGGGCGATCCAGCTGGAGGCCGTCCGCCGCATCGGCACGGCGGTCTACCTGCTGTCGATCTCGCTCGGCCTCGCGACGATCGTGCAGGTGCTGCGGTTCCAGGCGACGCGGATACGACAGATCGCCGGGTAGCGCCGGCGTGGTGAAGGCCGGCCGGGCAGCGACGGCCGGCCATCACCAATTGCGGTCGGCTCGCGGGGCCCGCGCCACTGACATGTATCTGGTGTCGGCGATCGATCTCATCTCCGGGAAGAAGTGACTGACACGGCTCCCGGGGTGTCTCGTGAGGATTCTGTTGCTGTGCTCGGCGTTCAACGGCCTTAGTCAGCGTGCGTGGATCGAGCTGTGCGCGGCGGGCCACGACGTCAATGTCCGCCTCGCCGGCGACGCGGACATGATCCGATCCGACGTCGCCGAGGTCGATCCCGACCTCATCGTCTGCCCGTTCCTGCGCGAACGGGTGCCGACCGACGTGTGGACGCGCTACCGCACCATCATCGTCCATCCGGGTCCCCCCGGCGACCGTGGTCCGTCGTCGCTGGACTGGGCGATCACGGACGGCGTCACCGAGTGGGGGCTGACGGCCCTGCAGGCGGTCGACGAGATGGACGCGGGTCCCGTCTGGGCCACGCGCCGCTTCCAGCTCCCGGCGCATCCCCCACGCAAGAGCAGCCTGTACAACGGGCCGGTGGCGGACGCTGCGATCGACGTGATCCGCGAGGTCGTCGTCAAGGCCGGCGACCCGGCGTTCGTCCCGACGCCGGTCGGCGACGGTGAGCCTGGAGTCCACGGCCGCCTGCGCCCGCTGATGCGCCAGTCCGACCGCTCGTTCTCGTGGTCGGAGTCAGCCGACGAGATCGTGCGTCGGATCCGGGCGGCCGACGGGTCACCGGGTGTGCGCACCACCTTGTGCGGGCAGTCGCTGTCTGTCTTCGACGCACACGTCGGGCCCGCGCATCCCGGTCGGCCCGGCACCGTCGTCCGACGCAGGCACGGCGCGGTGCTCGTGCGCTCAGGAGATCGGACGGTGTGGATCGGCCACGTCCGGCTTGCACGGACGGCGGACGCGGCCGTCAAGCTCCCTGCGACCGTCGCACTGGCCGACCACCTGCGCGGCGTGCCGGAACTGCTGGACGCACCCGACGCCGGCGACGTCGGCCCGCGGGAGATCAGCTACCACCGGGACGGCAGCATCGGCGTCCTGCGCTTTGACTTTCACAACGGGGCGATGTCGACCTCGCAGTGCCGCCGGCTTGCGGCGGCGTTGCGGCGGGCGACGACGCAGGACACCCGCGTGCTGGTCATCGGCGGAGGCGAGACGTTCTCCAACGGCATCCACCTCAACGTCATCGACGCGTCGACCGAGCCGATGATGGAGGCGTGGCGCAACATCACCGCGATCGACGACGCATGCCGCGAGATCATCACGTGCACAGACCAGCTGATCATCGCATCCGTCGCGGGCAACGCCGGCGCCGGCGGCGTCATGCTGGCGTTGGGCGCAGACCGCGTCGTGCTGCGCGACGGGGTCGTGCTCAACCCGCACTACCGGACCATGGGGCTGTACGGCTCCGAGTACTGGACCTATGTGCTGCCCAGACGCGTCGGTGACCGCCACGCCCGGGCCCTGACCGAGCGGTGCCTGCCGATCGGCGCGGCCGACGCCGTCCGCAGCGGTCTGGTCGATCACGTGCTGTCGGGCACACGGGAGCAGTTCGACGCTGCCGTGGTCGCCGACGCCGCCGAACTCGCGGTCGGCGAGGGGTTCGACCGGCTGCTCGAAGCGAAGCGTGCGGCCCGGGCCGCCGACGAGCGTCGCCGGCCCCTGGAGACGTACCGCGTGCAGGAGCTGGCGGAGATGAGCCGGGACATCTTCGACGATCGCCACGGGTTCGCTGCCGCACGACGGGCGTTCGTGACCAAGCGGCGCCCGCGGTCGACCCCAGCCCACCTGCTCGCAGCCTCCGCCCTCGCCGACCGTTCAACGGCGCGCACGCCTCGCGCAGTCGCCCGGATCGGCGTCTGACCGCCCCACGCCTCGGGCCCCCGGCCGGTGGGGAGTGCGTACGCTCCTGCGACGCCACGGGCGGATGAGATAGTGGGGTCCCACACGATCGGAGGGGAAGATGACCGAACATCCCGTTCGGCCCGCAACGGCAGCAAGCGCAGAGAGGATCCGACGTCGACTTGCCGCGACGCCCGACGTCGAACTGAGCGTCGAGGAGCTCCAGGCGCTGGCCGACCATGGCATCGATCCAGACGAGGTTCGACGGATCGCCATGCAGGACCACGACGTGGAAGAAGTCAGCGACCACGACCGTCCAACGACCCGCGAGGACCTCGAGGCGCTCGTCATCGCCGAGGAGGACGACGCCGGGATCTGACAGGCGACTCGGTGCACCCGCAACGCCGCTGCCATCGCGGATACGGGTCGCAGCCAGATCGTACGAGTCGCCTGCCTGATGCGGTCGACGCTAGGAGTGCTCGCTGACCGTGTAGATCTCGTCAGCAACGAGACCGTACGCTTCGCGGTGCACGGTGTTCGCGGCCTCCGCGTCGGGCGCGTCGACCAGACAGAAGATCTTCCCGGCCGCCTCGTCGACCCAGTACCGTCGATAGTCGACGCCGTAGGTGCCCTGGGTGCCGAGGTCCTTCTCGTGGGCGGCGGCGACGGCGTCGACTGAGACTCCGCCCTTGATCGTGTGCAACGTCCATGAACAGCGACATGAGACGCGCCTTGTTCCGCGGTCCCGCCGCTGCCGTGCGGGTCGTCGCCATGAACCCGTTGGACGAGAACAACCAGGCGCTGCTGATCAGGGCGTACCGCACCGCCGGCGACGACGGGGCCGCCGCCCTGCAGCTTGCCGCCTGCACCGAGTTGTTCGCCCGCGAGCTCGGCGTCGTGCCGGGGCCTGCGGTGCAGGCGGCGGTGCACTCACCGGTCGACAGCCGCGACGAGCTCGACGACGTCGTGTCCGTCGAAGCCATCGTGGAGGCTACGCGACTTGACAAAACTAAGATCATTAGTTAAAGTGCTACTATCCTTAGTCTGGAGGCTGCGATGATCACCATGAGCACACCCGCCGGGCTGGCCTACGACAGCGTCGGCTCCGGTCCCCTTGTCGTGCTGCTCCCGGGTGCGGGTGACCTGCGCAGCGAGTACCGGTTCGTCGTCGACCGGATCGCATCCGCGGGCTACCGCGTCGTCGCGGCAGACCTTCCAGGCCACGGCGACTCGTCGACCGCGTCCGAGTACACGGTCGAGTCGACCGCACAGGCGATCGTCGACCTGATCGTGGCGCTCGACGCCGGTCCGGCCGTTGTTGTCGGAACGTCGTTCGCTCCCGCCGCGGCGATATGGGCGGCTGCGGAGCGCCCCGATCTCGTCGGGGGCATCGTC
Source organism: Nitriliruptorales bacterium (assembly GCA_024644015.1). Lineage (GTDB taxonomy): Bacteria > Actinomycetota > Nitriliruptoria > Euzebyales > JAHELV01 > JAHELV01. The sequence goes on along the minus strand of JAHELV010000015.1, from coordinate 1,696 downwards.
GCCATCAGCCCGCATCTGCACGCCGACGGCTCGCTGAAGGGTCGACTGCAGTGGGTGGCGCTCAAGGGCCTGCTGCGTGGACCGTGGGCGGCCGCGGTATGGGCCAAGCTCTACACCGGGTGGTACAAGGCCTCCCCGCCCGGCGACCTCGCAGCCGAAGTGGGCCGGCTGCGGACGATGGTCGCCGAGCCGGCTCGTCGGGCGGCGGTGCGCCGAACCCTCACCGCCGGCAGGGCCGGTATGGCCGAGAAGGTCTCACGGCTCGATCATCCCAGCCTCGTGGTGTTCGGGTCGGCGGACGACCACTTCCCAGACCCGGTGGCGGAGGCGGCCTCCGTGAGCGCGGAACTGGGAGGCCAACACGTGCTCGTCGACGGAGCGGGACACTACCCACACGTCGAGCAGCCGCAGGTCGTCGCGCAGGCCATCCTGGCTTTCCTCGGACGGCGTGCCTGATGCCACGCGCCGGCTTGACCCCGCAGACCGTCGTGCAGACCGCGGCGGCGTTGGTCGACCGTGAGGGCCCGGCGTCGTTGACCATCGCACGCGTCGCAGACCAGCTCGGTGTCAAACCGCCGTCGCTCTACAACCACATCGACGGGCTGGAGGCCCTGGCACGCGACATCGCACTCGACGGTATCGACCAGCTGGCAGACGCATGCCGCAGCGTCGTCATGGGGCTGGGTGGCGGCGAGGGGCTACGTGCGATGGCGCACGCCTACCGGGCGTTCGCCTCCGCCCACCCGGGCGTGTATCTGCTGACGCAGCGGGCCAGGCCCCGCGATCCCGACTATGACGCGAAGGCGGCTCGGCTGCTCGAGCCGCTGTTCGCCATTCTTTCCGGGTACGGCCTCACCGGAATCCGCACCGTCCACGCGGCCCGGACCATCCGCAGCGCGCTCCATGGGTTCATCATGCTCGAGAACCAGTCCGGATTCGGGCTCGACGTCGATGTCGACCAGAGCTTCGAATGGATGCTGGCAGTCATCGAGCGCGGTCTGGCCGGGGTGGAGCACCCGGCGACCGCCTGACCACACGGCCCCGCGGGCTCATCCCTCCTTGGCGGGCTTGTCCCCCCTGTGCCACGGCCAGCGGCCCTCCATGTCCAACAGCAGCGTCCAGCTCAGGAACGTCCTGATCACGACCAGCAGTCCCAGGGCGAGGACGTTCTCCAAGGTCTGGTCCACAGTCACCGTCGTGATGATGTCTCCCGCGATCAGCAGGTCCAGGCCGATCAACAGCCCACGAGCCAGCGTGCGCTTGAACGTGTCGAAGGCATCGCCTCGACGGACCATGCCCTGGGCCACGCCGCGTACGAACGCACCGATCGCAGCGACGCCGATGATCACGACCGCGAAAGTCTCGATCCAGTTGGCAATGACTTGGGCGAGCTCAAGGTCACCGCTGGCAATATCCATACGACCTCGGGTCCGATATCGAGGAGCCGCCTACGGCATCGAGCTCATCAGGACGGCGATCGGATCCGAGTCGACGGCGGGCTCCAGACCACGTCGGCAGCCTACCCGACCGACGCGTCCGCGCCGCCCAGCGGCCTCGACTCCGCGATCTCGGGCGTGCGAAGTGATCGACCGCGTCGGCGTGCGCCGGGACCGTCCACCCACCTCGACAGCTACGACGGCAGTGGGCTCAGAAGCACCGCGACCGCCCTCAGTCCTGGCCGTTGGCGAGCTGTCTT
>JAHELV010000104.1:1733-5997 GCA_024644015.1 Nitriliruptorales bacterium | reverse complement strand
ACCGCGGGCTGTGCACACCCGACGACATCGACGACTGGGAGGGTGTGCTGACCGACGCGTCCCGCTGGCTCGGACCGATGCCGTTCGTGGCGGTGCCGTGGACGCCGAGCGACGGTCCCACAGCGCCCGCCCAGCATGCAGCGCGCGGCGTCGACGGCTGGTGGACGCTCGGAGCGTTCCTTGCCTGACCGCGAGCTCGGCCGGTCGCGCACACCGGCCGCACCGAACGGAGAAGACGTGTCCGGGTCCATCGGAATCGTCGGGCTGCTCGGCCTGACGTTCGCACTCGCTGCGCTGGACCTGCTGGGAAGCCTCGCGGCGGCCGAATGGTCCCGGCACGGCGACGCGGGCCGTTGGATCGTGGGCGCCGCGATCTTCCTGAGCATGTTCGGCGTCTACAGCTGGACGCTCAACTACGCGGACCTGACGGTCGTCGACAGCGTCTGGATCGCCTTCGGACTCGTCGGTGTCGCCGCGATCGACGTCGCGCGCTACCACGTCCGCTTTCCGGCCGACGTCATCGTCGCGCTCGGCGCCTTGATGGCGCTGTCGGTGTACGTCGCCTGGCGGATGCAGTAGCTCGGCGTGGCGACACGGGGGCAGGGTCCTCAGTCAGCCGGGCTGTCGCAGCGGAACGCGGCAGTGGGGGAGTCCTGTACGACCAAGCGCGCTGTTGTCGCTACACAGCGCAAATTTCTAACCTTCTAGTAGAGGGTTAGGAGCGGGATGTGGGGTGCCGTCGCCAACGATGGACGGCTGGTCGCCTGCGGGATTCAGCCGCAGTCCTGGCTTCCGGTGTCGGTGAAGGACTCTCCCGGTTCCGGTACGAACTCCCACTCGTAGCTGGTGGGTCGCAGCGTCAGTTTCAGTACGCCGTACGTGTCGTCGTTGACGGCCTCGCTGTTGGGCTGGATCGACGTGACGCTGGTGTGATTGCGGCCGCCGGTCCCGACGACGAACTCGCGGATGCCCGTCGGGTCGGCGTTGCCGTTGGCGTCCTGGAGGCCGAACCGCTCGTAGTGGTGGTCGTGGCCGACCAGCACGATCTCGGCCCCGGCTTCATCCAACGCCTGCCACAGGTCCTGCGTCCAGCTGATGTTGCCGATGGCGCCCGAGCTGAACAGCGGGTGATGCCAGATCGCGAGAGTGCAGGCGGCCGGGTGCGCCGCGAGGTCGGCGCGCAGCCACTGCTCCTGCGGCGTGCCAGCGCTACAACCCCCGGCTTTGGAACAGTTGCTGTTCAGCGCGATCACGTGCCAGTTGCCGATCTCGACGCTGTAGTAGCCCTTGGCCGGATCGCCCGCCGCCGCACCGAAATAGGTGTAGTACCCGGCCGCGTCCGGGTCCTTGTACTCGTGGTTGCCGACCGACGGATAGGTGATGTCCTTGAAGCGGCCCCAGCTGAGGTCGTAGGACTGCATGAACTGCTGGTAGGTGCCGTCTTCGTACTGGTTGTCGCCGAGCACGAGCACCGCGTGCGGGCTCATGCCCAGCACGAGGTCGGACGTCGCCTGCATCAGGCAGTTGCCCGACGCTCCGGCGCCACCGTTGAAGTAGGACGACGTCGGGTCGCAGGCGATGTCCCCGGCCGCCGCGACAACGGCGGTCTGCGGGTCGATGACGTTGACCAACGTCGACGACCTGGCCGTGGCCACTCCGTCGGTGGCGACGAGCCGGGCCGTCATGTACCCCTCGGTCGGGTACGTGTGGGTCTGGGACGTGGTTCCGATGCAGTCGGGCAGCGAGTACTCGGCGGTGCCGTCGTCGTCGACGTCGAGCGTGCAGCTGACCGGGTCGCCCTTGCGGTGGGTCACCGACCAGTCGAAGGTGACGGTGTCGCCCGGGCCCGGATTGGTGGGACCATGGGTGAAGCTGGTGATGTCGATGTCCTGCTGGTACTCCACGTGCAGGAGCGGGGCGGCGCTGGCATCGCCGTTGAACGATTCGGCGGTTCGTTCACCGGTTCCGGTGACCACGATCGACAGCGCACTCCCGCTGTCCCAACCGATCCGGTCCACGATCTCCTGGACGATCGGTGAGATGTCCGCGGTCCGTTGCGCGGAGCCGGCCTGTCCGACGGTGTTCCATGGCGGAGGCGACCAAATGGCCGACGCGGAGGTCGTCGGCCGGGACGAGATGTCGAACGCGGTCGACGAGAACGCGGGCGCGTTGTCGGATGCCTCACCTCGGATGGTGAGCGTGGTCGGGTCGGCGTGCGTCTCATCGGCGGTCAACTGGATCCACGCCGCGGTGATCGTCGCGGCCGGCGGTATGTCGACGTTCACGAAGCGCATGCCGACGGTCTGGTTGCCGCCCCGGTCGAACACGAACTCCAGATCGGAGCTCGACCGGGAGACCGGTCCACTGGCGGCCTCCTCGGCGTCGTCGTTGCCGGCGCCCACCCGCTGCTCGAACTCGAAGACGACCGCCGCCGGATCCGTCACGGTCACGTCCACGACCGCCTCGGCGGTGTCGCCGCCGCCTGTCGCGACGAGCCGTGCCGTGCGTGACCCTGCGGAGCCGTAGGCGTGCGTCTGGGACGTGACGGCGATGCAGTCGGGCAGCGTGTACTCGGGGGTGCCGTCGTCGTCGACGTCGAGCGTGCAGCTGACGGGGCCGCCCTCGGCGTCGGTCACCGACCACGAGAACTCGACGTCATCCCCGACCAGTGGATCGCTCGGCGTCGCAGCGAAACTCGAGATGTTGACACCGGTCAGCGTGTAGTCGATGTGGAGAAGTGCGGCGGCGGAGCTGTCCCCATTGAACGACTCGGCGGTTCGTCTGCCCGTCCCCGTGATGATCAGCGCGAGGGGGTTGCTCTGCGCCCAGCCGCCCCGGTTGACGATCTGCTGGATGATGGGGGAGATGTCGGGGGTGCGTTGGTCTGGCCCGGCCTGGCCGACGGTGCTCCACGCAGGCGGTGACCATGCCGTCGAGGCGCTGGTGGTCGGCCGCGACGAGATGCTGAAGGCCGCCGAGGTGAATTGGCTCGCGGCGTCGGCTGCCTGCCCACGAATCGTCAGTGACGCGGCGCCGGAGCTGACCTCGTCGGTCGTGAACTGAACATGCGCGTTGGTGATCGTGGCGCCGGGTGGCACGTCGACCGAGGCGAACCGCAGGCCGACGGTCTGATTCGAGCTCTCGGCGACCAGCTCGATGTCCGAGCTGTTGACACCGACGTTGCCGTTGGCGGCCTCCTCGGCATCGTCGGAACCCGCCGAGATCCGCTGCTCGAAGGTCAGCGCACTGGGGTCCGCGACGGTGACGACGGTGGTCGCCTCGTTGGAGTTGCCTCCGGAACTCGTCGCGACCAGCCGCGCCGTGTTCGACCCCACCGCGCCGTACACGTGCGATTGCGAACCGGCGGCGGCACAGTCGGGAATCGTGTACTCGGCGGTGCCGTCGTCGTCGACGTCGAGGGTGCAGGTCACCGGGTCGCCATTGCTGTCGCTCACCGACCACGAGAACACGACGGGTTCGTCGACGAGCGGGTTCGGCGGGGCCGCGGAGAAGTCAGAGATCGCGACGCCGCTGGTCTCGTACTCGATGTGGAGTCGCGCTGCGGCTGCCGCATTGCCGTCGAACGATTCGGCGGTTCGTTCTCCTGAGCCCGTGATGATCAGCGCGAGCGGGTTGTTCTGCGCCCAGCCGGCCCGGTCGACGATCTCCTGGATCACGGGGGCGATGTCGGGTGTCTGCTGGTCGGGTCCGGCCGCACCGACCGTCGTCCAATCGGGTGGCGACCACGCAACGGCGGCGCTCGTCGTCGGCCGTGACGAGATGTTCAACGACGACGACGAGTACTGGGTGGCGGCGTCGCTGGCCTCTCCCGCGATGGTGATCGAGGCGGTGCCGGTGTTCGTCTCGTCGGCGGTGAACTGAACGTGGGCGCTGGTGACGGTCGCGCCGTTCGGCACGGCGACGGCTGCGAATCTCAGCCCGACGGTCTGGTGTCCACCCGCGTCGAACAGCAGCTCGATGTCACTGCTGCCTCGACTGACCGTGCCGTTTGCCCGCTCCTCGGCGTCGTCGTTGCGCGCGGCGACCTGCGCGTCGGTGGCGACGATCGTCTGCGCTTCGGCTTCGGGCGCAACGGAAAACAGCGCCGCGACCACTGCGAGCATGGCACCGATGACGACGTTTCTCGAGCCCCTCGCGACTGTGGTCACAGCAGGAACCCTCCGATCGCAGGACGATGAGTCAGGCAGATCGTCGACGAGGAGACCCTAGGACGCCACGGTCAACGTGTGCAACCCCCCTTCAT
>JAHELV010000104.1:0-1633 GCA_024644015.1 Nitriliruptorales bacterium | reverse complement strand
GGTCGAGACGGTCACGCCACGAGCTGGAACAGCCAGAGCGCCGCCATTCCGCCCGCGAGCGTCCAACCCACCGAACGCGTCCACCATGCGATCGCCGCCGCGACGACGGCCGCGGCGTGCCAGGTGTCCAGCGGCCGCAGGCCGCCGGCGGACAGCAGTAGCCCGTTGGCCACGAGTGCGGCGAGCACGGCGGGAGCGATGAGGCGCATTGCATCCTCGACCCGCGCGCTGACCTGGAACCGGTGGATGACGGCGATCAGCGAGACTCGCAGCAGATAGGTGCCGATGCCGGCGAGCACGACGGCGAACCACAGGCTCATCGGCGGACGGCCATGCCGGCAAGCACGCCGGTGAGCGCACCGACGATGATCGCCAGGTTGAACGGCGCGGCACGGGCGAGGACCACGGTGATGGCCGCGACCAGCGCGGTCACCCCCGCTGGCCGGTCCCGAAGCGTCGGCACCAGCAACGCCAGGAACATCAGGGGGATCGCGAAGCCCAGATCCCATGCGTCGGGGATGCGGGCACCGAACACGATCCCCGCGACCGTGCCGAGCACCCAGGTGGCCCCCAGCAGACCGCCGGCGCCGAGGTAGTAGCGCATGCGCCGCGTGGGGTCGTGCTCCGTCTCGTAGTGGAGCAGCGCGGTGACCGCGGCCTGATCCGTGATGAGATGCGACAACATGTAGCGCGGCGCCGGCGGGAAGGCCGAGAACGCCGGCGCGAGCGCGGCGGAGTACAACACGAAGCGGGCGTTGATCACCAGTGCGGTGGCGACCGCGACGGTCCACGGCGCGCCCTGGTCGAGGAGGTCGATCAGCGCGAGCTGCGCGGCGCCGGCGAGCACGATCACCGAGGCGCTGCCCCCGACGAGGTCGGGGATCGACGACTGGGTGACGGTCACGCCGTAGACCAGCGCGAACGGCACGATGCCGAGTGCCAGCGGCAGAATCGCTCTGGCGCCGGCGGCGAGCGGGTCGACTGCCGGGCGGTCCGATTCGTCGGTCATGAGCGATCTTGTACCTCAGATCCAGCGCTCATCGATCCGGCGCGCGAACGCCGCCGAGTTGTAGCGGGGCCTCGGTCTCCTGTTGGCACATCGGCGCCGTATTGGTCGATTTGTGCCCGCGACCGTTCGGTCAGCAGCCGCTCGTTTCGCGGCCTGCTGCCGCTTCGCTGATATGGGGCCGTCGCTTGTGGACGCCCCGCGATAGGCACGCGGGGCGCCCTTGACGGTTCGTCATAGCTACATGTATCCGAGTTCCTTCAACGCTTCCGTGTACGCCTGCAGCGGTGCCTCGAGCCCTTGACCGGTCCGGTAGAAGCCGTACTGAACGTCCTCGTTGAGCACTCGAGTCTTCGCAATCAGCCTGCGCAAATCGGGCTGCTCTGGAAGTGCCAACAGGGTTTCCTCCTCGCCCTTGACGATGAAGAAGTCCGCACCGAAGGTACCGAGGAACCACTCGGCGCTGTCGACCTTCCCCTCAGCTATGAGCTTGCCGTAGAAGTCGTTGACCTCTGAGAACAGTGCCAACGCCTGCGCCTCCCGGCCCGGGACCGGCCCCTTCCATTGCCAGATCATTGCGGATGTCATGATCCCTCCTCAGCCTTGCTCGAAGACTCGTTCGACGGG
>JAHELV010000103.1 GCA_024644015.1 Nitriliruptorales bacterium | reverse complement strand
ATCGCGCAGGCGTTGTACGAGGAGGCCGTGTACGACGACGCCGGCAACCTGACGACCGGGTCGCTGGTCGACTACTACGTGCCCGGCGCACCCGACCTGCCCACCTACACCACCGATCGGACGGTGACGCCGGCGACCAGCAACCCGCTGGGGGTCAAGGGCGTGGGGGAGGCGGGCACGATCGCCTCGACGCCGGCCGTGGTCAACGCCGTGCTCGACGCCGTCCGCCACCTCGGCGTCACCGACATCGACATGCCGTGCAGTCCCGAGCGTGTGTGGCGAGCGCTGCAGGAGGGCTCTGCCAGCCGTGACCAGATCGCGCCAGAGGGCGCCGAAGGAGGGCAGCACCCGTGATTCCCGCTGCATTCGAATACACGAGGGTCGCCACGGTCGACGAGGCTGTGCACGCGTTGAGCCAACATGGCGACGACGCCAAGATCCTGGCCGGCGGCCACAGCCTGATCCCGTTGCTGCGGCTGCGCCTGGCTTTCCCGAGCGTGCTCGTCGACGTCGGCCGCGTCGACGAGATGCGCGGTGTACGCGACAACGGCGACCATCTGGTCATCGGCGCCGCAACCACGCATGACGAGGTCGCACACCACGACCTCATCCGCCAGCACTGCCCGGTCATCGCCGAGGTCGTCTCGCACGTCGGTGACCCGCAGGTGCGCCACCGCGGCACGTTCGGTGGCGGCCTGGCGCACGGCGACTCGGCCGGCGACCTGCCGACGCTGGCACGCGCGTTGGAAGCGACGTTCGTCATCGTGGGCCCCGGCGGCCGGCGCGAGGTGTCTGCGTCGGACTTCTTCGTCGACTACCTGCAGACCGCCCTTGGCCCTGACGACGTGCTCGTCGAGGTCCGGGTGCCCAAGCTGGGCTCGGACTGGGGATACGACTACCAGAAGTTCAGTCGGGTCGCGCAGGCCTGGGCGATCGTCGGCAGCCTGGCACTCGTCCGTCGCAGCAACGGTTCAATCGCTGAGGCACGAGTGGGGCTCACGCACATGGGCACCGTCCCGCTACGGGCGACGGCGACCGAGCGGGCGCTGGTGGGCGCGTCCAGCGACGCGATTGCCGATGCCTGCGATCTGGCGGCGGAAGGAACCTCGCCACCCGAGGACCTCAACGCCCGCGCGGACTACCGCCGGCATCTCGCGCGCGTGCTCACGCGCCGCGCGGTGGAGCACGCACTGGGTGGCTGACGACGCCACGAGCACGAACCAGCACCACCCGGCCGGGGCTCCCGATCTCGGGAGCCCCGCGGCGGTGCGTTCGCGCCTGGCCGAGCACGACTACCTCGCCGACACCGGCCTGAGCACAGCGATCTTCCTGGCGTTGCGGACACAGCGGCCGCTGTTCCTCGAGGGCGAGGCGGGCGTGGGCAAGACGGCGGTCGCGCACACGTTGGCGAGCGTGCTCGATGCGCCGTTGGTGCGGCTGCAGTGCTACGAGGGCATCGACGCCAGCCAGGCACTGTACGACTGGGATTTCCCGCGGCAGCTACTGCACCTGCGTGCCGCGGAGGCCGGTGGCATCCGCGACGCCGACGCGATCGAGGCGGAGCTGTACACGCGGCGCTTCCTGATCGCGCGGCCGCTGCTGCAGGCGCTCGAAACCTCGCCGTGCGTGCTGCTGATCGACGAGGTCGACCGCGCAGACGACGAGTTCGAAGCGTTCCTGCTCGAGATCCTGTCCGAGTTCACCGTCACCGTGCCCGAGATCGGCACGTTGCGCGCCACCGAGCCACCGGTGGTGATCATCACCTCGAACCGCACGCGCGAGGTCCACGACGCGCTCAAGCGCCGCTGCTACTACCACTGGCTGGAGCATCCCGACTTCGAGCGCGAGGTCGCGATCGTACGCGCGCGGTTGCCGGAGATCTCCGAGCGGCTGGCACGTGAGATCACCGCCGTGACCCAGGCGCTGCGAAGCGCCGACCTGCTCAAGCCGCCGGGCGTCGCTGAGACCATCGACTGGGCGCGGGCGCTGGCGGCCCTGGACGTCCACGATCTCGAGCCTGACGTCGTCATGGCCACGATGGGGGCGGCGCTGAAGTACCGCGAGGACCAGGACCGGGCGCGCCGGCTCGACGTCGGGCAGTTGGTCCGTCAGGCGCTGGCCGAGGTGTGAGATGCCCTGGACTGCTGCGGACCCGGTGAGCGGCGCCGTCGCGCTCGCGGCGGCACTACGCGGCGCCGGGATGCCCGTCGGCCCGGACCGGGTGCAACGGTTCGTCGAGGCTCTCGACCACCTTGACGTGCGAGACCGCACCGACGTGTACTGGGCGGGGCGAACGACCCTGTGCGCGCATCCCGAGCACATCACACCCTACGACGCCGTGTTCGCCGCGTTCTTCGACGGGCGCGTCGCCGACATGCGACGAACGGAGCGTATGCCCGCCCGCCGTAGCGTCGCGGTCGCGTTGCCGTCGTCGGCGCCCGACGCCGACCAGAGCCGCGACGAAGAGCAGTCGGCGTTGGTCGCGAACGCCAGCTCGGTCGAGGTGCTGCGGCGGCGTGATGTCGCCTCGCTCAGCCCTGGCGAACGGGCCGAGCTCGACCGCCTGCTCGCACGCTTCGCGATGCCGGGGGCGCAGCGGCGCACCCGGCGCTGGCAGCCCGACCGGGTGGGCGCCATTGACCGCGGTCGCACCGTGAGGGCACTGCTGCGCAGCGGCGGCGAGCTGGCCGACCTGCGCCACCGCTCGGTGCGTCACCGGCCGCGACGCGTCGTTCTGCTCGTCGACGTGAGCGGGTCGATGACCCCGTATGCGGACGCGCTGCTGCGATTCGCCCACGCCGCGGCCCGGGGCCGCCAGAGCACCGAGGTGTTCTCGATCGGCACGCGATTGACGCGGTTGACACGCGAACTGCACCACCGCGACGCCGACACCGCGATGGCGGCCGTCGCAGCCGCCGTCCCCGACTGGAGCGGTGGTACGCGGCTCGGTGCGCAGATCAAGGCGTTCCTCGACCGGTGGGGCCAGCGGGGCATGGCACGCGGCGCCGTGGTGGTGGTCATGTCAGACGGCTGGGAACGCGACGATCCACAGCTGCTCGGCGAGCAGATGGCCCGGCTGCAGCGGCTCGCCCACCGGGTGGTGTGGGCCAACCCACGCCGCGCGCGGCCCGGCTTCGAGCCGCTGGTCGGCGGCCTCGTCGCTGCGCTGCCATACGTCGATTCGTTCGTCGACGGACATAGCCTGGAAGCGTACGAGCACCTGGCCGACGTCGTCGCCGGGCGGAGGTGAACCTGACGTGCGTGACATCCTGACCACACTGGCGACCTGGTGGAACGCCGAACAGCCGCTCGCGCTGGCGACGGTCGTCGACGTGCGCAAGAGCGCGCCGCGGCAGGCGGGTGCCGCGATGGCCGTGAGCCGGGACGGCGAGGTGGCGGGCAGCGTGTCCGGCGGCTGTGTCGAGGGGGCGGTCTACCAACTTGCCCAGCAGGTACTCGACACTGGTGTGCCCGAGCTCGTCCACTATGGCTACAGCGACGACGAGGCGTTCGCCGTCGGACTGACCTGTGGTGGCGAGCTGGATGTCTTCGTTGAGCGCGTCGACCACACCGCGATGCCGTGGTTCGGCCGTCTGATCGCCGACATCGCCGACGAGTCGCCGGTGGCGATCGTCAAGGTGATCGACGCGCCCGCTGAGGACGATGAACCGCCGGTGCGCGGCGCGACGCTGCTCGTCGGCCATGACTGGTCGCAGGGATCGCTGGGTCCCGAGGGGCTGCAGGTCGCCGTGGTCGACGACGCGCGCGGGATGCTGCAGCAGGGCCGCACCAGCGAGCGGCGCTACGGTCGCCACGGCGAGCGTCGGCTCGACGACGTGCGGGTGTTCATCTCGTCGTTCGCGCCACGGCCACGGATGTTCGTGTTCGGTGCCATCGACTACGCCGCCGCGGTCGCCCGTGTCGGGCACTTCCTCGGGTACCACGTCACCGTTTGTGACGCGCGCGCGACCTTCGCCACCTCCAAACGATTCCCCGACGCCGACGAGGTCATCGTCGACTGGCCCCACCGTTACCTGGACCGGGTCGTCATCGACGAACGCGCAGCCATCTGCGTGCTGACCCACGACCCCAAGTTCGACGTTCCGCTGCTCGAGGTCGCATTGCGCTCGGACGCCAGCTACATCGGCGCGATGGGCAGCCGCCGGACGCACGATGAGCGGCTGGCGCGGCTACGCGAGCGGGGATTGACCGACGGCGAGCTCGCACGCCTGCGGTCGCCGATCGGTCTGGATCTGGGAGCTCGCACTCCTGAGGAGACCGCCGTATCGGTCGCCGCCGAGCTGATTCAGTGCCGTTGGGGTGGTTCTGGCCGTCCGCTGAGCGACACGAGCGGCCGCATCCACGACGTTCGCGGCGGGGTAGCGCGCGCCGCCATGCCCGGCGCCGGCGACGGTGCCGCTGTGTGAGGGGCGGCCCGCCGGCCTGGTGCTTGCCGCCGGCGGCGGCCGCCGCTTCGGGCGACCCAAGGCGCTCGTCGAGTTCCACGGTGAGCCACTCGTGCGACGCGCGGTTCGCCTGGTCCGGCAGGGCGGGTGCTCGCCGGCGGTCGTGGTGGTCGGTGCCGATGGCGCGCGGGTGGCTGCCCGGCTGGATGATCCCGCCGCGGAGATCATCCAGCACGACCGGTGGCGGACCGGCATGGGTGGATCCCTGCGCGCCGGTCTGACCGCGCTGCGGTCGACGACCGCCCCCGCCGCGATCGTCGTCCTCGTCGACCAGCCGCTGGTCGCGCCAGAGGCCGTGCGACGTCTCGTCGACGCTTGGCGGCGCGGAGCGTTGATCGCCGTGGCGACGTACGAGGGACACCCGCGCAATCCTGTGCTGTTCGACGCGCGCACCTGGGACGCCGTCGACCGGTGGGCAGTGGGTGACGAGGGGGCCCGCGGATTGTTGCGCGCGCGGTCCGAGTGGGTAGAGAACATTGCATGCGACGACGTTGCGTCGCCGCGTGACATCGATACCGAAAGCGACCTGCGCGACCTGACGTCGGCACCCGATCCCAATCCCGTTGGTGTCGAAGACGCTCAAGCGTCAAAGGAGCAGCAATGGAACTGAACCATTCGTTCACGGTGCCTGTCGGGGTGGAGCAGGCGTTCGAGGTCCTGACCGACATCGAGCGCATCGCCCCGTGCATGCCGGGGGCGACGATCGATTCGGTCGACGGTGACGAGTTCACGGGCCGCGTCAAGGTCAAGGTCGGTCCCATGCAGGTGACCTATCGCGGCAAGGCGAAGTACGCCGAACTCGACCGCGAGAACCACAACGCGGTCATCGAGGCGCGCGCGCAGGAGATGCGGGGGAGTGGTACGGCCAACGCGACCATCACCGCGGAGCTCACCGAGAACGGCGCTGACGAGACTGCGGTGTCGGTGGTCAGCAACCTGTCCATCACCGGGCGTCCGGCACAGTTCGGTCGTGGTGTGATGAATGAGGTCGGCGGAAAGCTGCTCGGTCAGTTCGCCGACTGCCTGGCCACCAGGCTCGCCGGTGACGAGGAGGAGGCGCCGGCAGCAGCCGCAGCAGGGTCCGTCGCCAGCAACGGCAGCCGCGCCGCGGCTTCCGAGCAGGAGACCACACAGCAGGTCGGTGCCGCGACGCCGCAGCCACCGTCTGGTGCAACAGTCGCTGCCGCATCGGCGGCCCCCTCCGCCGCCGCAGCCACATCCGGAGCGACGCCGGCGGGCTCGCCGAACAGTCGCACGACGACGCCCGGGCAGACATCCGATGCGGACGTCGAGCCGATCGATCTGCTCGACGTCGCGGGCGCATCCGTCGCCAAGCGCGCTGCGCCGGTGGCCATCGCACTGTTCGTACTGCTGCTGGTGATGCTCCTGCGCCGCCGCCGCCGCCGCGCCTGACCCTCGAACGCACCCGCCCAACGGACACCACCCCACCCCACCACCGACACCACCCCGCACCGTCGACACCACCCCGCGCGTACGCGACCACCTTCTGCGCGAAATGCGGGGTGGTCGTCGTTTGGTGTCTGAGCGACGCACAGGCGCGACCACCACGCGGTTCG
>JAHELV010000055.1:10326-23910 GCA_024644015.1 Nitriliruptorales bacterium | reverse complement strand
CGCCGCCGCCGCCGCGCCTGACCCTCGAACGCATCCGCCCAACGGACACCACCCCCGCACCCCACCACCCCACAATCGACACCACCCCGCACCGTCGACACCACCCCGCGCGTACGCGACCACCTTCTGCGCGAAATGCGGGGTGGTCGTCGTTTGGTGTCTGAGCGACGCACAGGCGCGACCACCACGCGGTTCGAGCATGCGGTATCCACAGAATGTGGAGATCATTGGTCGCCGAGGGCGCGCATGATTTCGTGCGCCATGGCTGCGGGCCGGTACACGACGTCCTGCCAGGTGAAGCGAAGGATCCTCCAGCCACCGAGTTGCAGGCGACGGTCGGTTGCTCGATCCCGCCGAAAGGTCGCGCGTCGGTTGTGGAAGCGCAGTCCGTCGAATTCGATGATCAGCTTGTGGGCTCGATAGCACAGGTCCACCTCACGGACCCGGCCACGCGCGTCGTGTACCACGACGTTCCACTCGCCCGACGGCACCCCGCGGCTGTGCAGCGCCTCCGCTGCGTGGCGCTCGAGTGCCGACCGCATACGCGCCGGCCCGTCAGGAGCGGTCGCGTCTGCGATGGCTCGGACGCCGGCCCGTCCGTTCGATAGCTCGATCGCCGTGAGATGTATCGCCCGCCACAGCGTGCCGCTGGCATTGCAGCTGTCCAGTAGCTGCATCGCGGTCCAACGGTCGAGCAGTGACGCGCAGTCGACCACTGTTCGCGGGACCGTGGTCGTCGGGATCGAACTGATCTTGGTGATGTGCTCGTGAGGCAGGTATCTGGTTCGATGAAAGTAGATCTTGGCGGTTGGACTGCGTTTTCGGCTGCCTTCGACGACCACGTGCGTCTGCTCATCTGGCGGTGCGTCGAGCCCGTGAAGGGCCGCAGCGGTCCATAGGCATGCGGCGGCGCCTTCACCGGCCATCAGCACAGCGCGCATGGTGCGCGACTGCAGGGTGTCCTCGGCGTCAGGCAGGGCGACGAGCGCGTGTGCCTCGCGTGCCAACAGCCCCTTGCGCACCCGTAGGGCGATCTGGGTGTGGCTGAGACCGAGCTCGATGAGCTGGGAGACCCGGCCGAATCCGTGCTGCTTTCTGAGCAGTCGAAAGGCGGCCGCATCGGCGGATTGGTCATGCATTCCGGCATCGTGGCGCAGGCGCCGCGTTCGTGGTGCTTCGCTGCGCGCACGGCTGTGGATAGTCCTTCGCGCGAGCGCGGGGTGGTCGGAGTTCCGCGTCTTCCCGACCCTCAACGACGACCACCCCGCGATTCGCGCCAAAGCTGGTCTGCTGACAGCGTGGTGGTCGCAATGGTGCGGGGTGGTGGCGGTCTGGGGGTCGGGGGGAAGGTGGGGCGCCTAGGATTGCGTGGATGAGCAGCACCATGCGCGACGACCGCAGGTTCCACATCGTCAGTGACTTCGAGCCCGCCGGCGATCAGCCGCGCGCGGTCGACGGAGTCGCGGCCGCGGTCGCCGGCGGTGAGAAGGACACGGTGCTGCTGGGCGTGACCGGCTCAGGCAAGACCTTCACCGCGTCGAAGATCGTGGAGGCTGTGCAGAGGCCGACGCTCGTGATGGCGCCCAACAAGACGCTCGCCGCGCAGCTTGCGAACGAGTTCAAGGAGTTCTTTCCCGAGAATGCGGTCGAGTACTTCGTCAGCTACTACGACTACTACCAGCCCGAGGCGTACATCCCGTCGTCGGACACCTACATCGAGAAGGACTCGTCGATCAACGACGAGATCGAGCGGTTGCGGCACCGCGCGACGATGGCGCTGCTGACCCGCCGCGACGTGCTGATCGTCGCCAGCGTGTCCTGCATCTTCGGTCTGGGGTCTCCCGAGGAGTACCAGAACCATGTCCTGGCGCTACGTCGTGACAGCGACGTGGACATGGACGGTGTGCTGCGCAAGCTCGTCGATCTGCAGTACGAGCGCAACGACCTGAACTTCGTTCGGGGCAAGTTCCGCCGCCGTGGCGACACGCTCGAAGTGTTCCCAGCGGATGCAGAGCTGGCGTTCCGCATCGAATTCTTCGGCGACACCGTCGACCGGATCACCAAGCTCAACCCGGTGACCGGTGAGCTGGTTTCGGAGGTCGACGAGGCGTGGATCTTCCCCAACTCCCACTACGTGGCGGGTGCCGAGCGCATGCAGCACGCGGTGCGCTCGATCGAGGCCGAGTTGGCGGAGCGGCTGGCCGAGCTCGAACGGCAGCAGAAGCTCCTGGAGGCGCAGCGCCTGCGGATGCGAACCACCTACGACCTGGAGATGATGCGGGAGATCGGGTTCTGTTCGGGCATCGAGAACTACTCGCGGCACATCGACGGTCGCGGTCCCGGCGAGGCACCGCACACCCTGCTCGACTACTTCCCCGATGACTTCCTGTGCATAATCGATGAATCCCATGTCACGAATCCGCAGATCGGCGGCATGTACGAGGGCGACATGTCCCGCAAACGCATGCTGGTTGAGCACGGGTTCCGCCTGCCCAGTGCGTGTGACAACCGTCCCCTGACGTTCGAGGAGTTCCGCGAGCGGGTCCCACAGACGCTGCACGTCTCGGCCACCCCCGGGCCATTCGAACGTCGTGTGGCGACCACGGTGGTCGAGCAGGTGATCCGCCCGACCGGTCTGGTCGATCCCGAGGTGGTGATCCGCCCGACGAAGGGGCAGATCGACGACCTGATCGGGGAGATCCGCGTGCGCGCCGACGCCGACGAGCGCGTGCTGATCACCACGCTGACCAAGAAGATGGCCGAGGACCTGACCGACTACCTGCTGGAGTCGGGGCTGCGGGTGCGCTACCTGCACTCGAACATCGACACCGTGCAGCGCATCGAGATCCTGCGCGAGCTGCGGCTGGGAGAGTTCGATGCGCTCGTCGGCATCAACCTGTTGCGTGAGGGGCTGGACCTGCCGGAGGTCTCATTGGTCGCGATCCTTGACGCCGACAAGGAGGGGTTCCTGCGCTCGGAGACGTCGCTGATCCAGACGATCGGTCGCGCAGCCCGCAACGTCAAAGGCCAGGTCGTGATGTACGCCGACGAGCTGACCGACTCGATGCGCCGCGCGCTGTACGAAACGAACCGGCGCCGCGAGCTGCAGGTGGCGTTCAACGCAGAGCATGGAATCGACCCGCAGACGATTCGCAAGAAGGTCGGCGACATCATCCAGATCGCGCGCGCAGCAGAGGCGGGCGCTCCGTACAAGGCCGCGTCGTCGCGGCGCGGCCGCCGGAGGGACGGCGACGGGGTCGACGTGTCCGATCTGCCACGCGACGACTTGGCGAAGCTGATCCAGTCACTGACCGATGAGATGCACGACGCCGCGTCGGATCTGAAGTTCGAGTACGCGGCGCGGCTGCGCGACGAGGTCACCGAGCTGCGACGCGAGCTGCGCGCCATGGAGGATGCGCTGCGGTGACTTGGAGAAGTCCACCTTCCTGGTGATCGCCCCACAGGGTCGGTCTAGGGTGACGTCCACGACCAGCGTGTGCTGGCGCTGAAGATCTCCCGCGGCTGCAACCGCGCCACACCGGACCGGTCAGGGTGGGCGAACGGATCGGGCCACGCCGTCTGCGGTTCCACGCACACCCCGCGCTGGGGGGTGTGGACGACGACCGTCGACGCCTTGTGCGGCAACTCGATCGTCAGGTGGAGGTCCGGCCACCGCACCGTCACAGGCTCGGAGACATCGACGTACACGTGATCGAGCCGCCGGCGCCCGAGCCGGGCACCACGGCGCAGATCGAGCCTGCGACTGACCGTCACGACCTCTCCGGTCGGGATGAGATCGTCGGTGGTCTCGAGCACGGCCGGGCTGTCGACCACCACCGTGATATCGCCCTTGTCCGGTCGGCGGAACCACGGGTGCCAGCCGACCGCCACCGGCATAGCGCTGCGACCTGCCTGCACCTGGATCTCGAGCTCCAGGCAGCCGCGGGTCAACGTGATGCGTTGCGCCGCGACGCCGCCCAGCGGCCACCGTTCGGTCGGAAGGGTGCAGAGCAACTCGACCGCGTTCTTGGCGGAGCGGTCCACGGTCCACTGGGTGTCGTAGGTCACGCCGTGCATCGCGTGCGGACCCGCGTTGGGCTGCAGGTCAACGTCGAAGCCGGCGACGCGCGCGTCGGCCACGCGGCCGGCCCAGGGGATCATCGGGAACGCGCCCCACATGAACGGGTCGTCGCTCTGGTCGACGAGCCGTTCGGCGCCGCCCGCCACGAGCGACGCCAGTCGGCCGCCGCGTTCGTCGTCGACGAGCGCGCGATCGTCTCCCGCGGTGAGTTCGATCACCATTTCTTTCCTTTCGTGCCCGGCCGGTGTCCCACCGCTGTACGCCGGAGCAGTCGCAGGGACCCGGCTACCAGCCGCGCGCCTGCCACTCGTCGAGTCGGGGTCGCTCCGTCCCGATGGTCGTGTCGTCGCCGTGCCCGGGATAGACCCACGTGTCGTCATCGAGAGAAAACAGGTGGCTGCGCAGACTGCGCATGATCTGCTCGAACTGCTGCGCCCCCACCGTGGCGCCAGGCCCGCCTGGGAACAGGGTGTCGCCCGTGAACAGGTGCCCGGCGACGTGCGGTCGGTCGTCAGCAGCGCCGGTCAGCAGGACGCTCACGCTGCCGTCGGTGTGGCCGGGAGTGTGGAGGATCTCGACCGCTGCGGCGCCGACGGACACGCGGTCGCCGTGCGTGACGGTTCCGTGAGGCGGCACCGGGATCCGTGACTGCTCCTCGCGATGGTGGAGTACGCGGGCGTCCGTCGCACGGGCGACCGCTGCGAGCGCCTGCCAGTGGTCGCGATGACCGTGTGTGGTCAGGATCGTCGTGATCTCCGTGTCGCCGACAACATCGAGGACACGGTCGGCGTCGTCGGCCGCATCGATGATGATGCCCGCGTCGGTGTCGGCATCGGCAAGGATGTAGCAGTTGTTGTCCATCGGTCCGACCGACAGCTTGGTGACCACGATCGTCGTGGCCGAGTGGTGGATGACCCGGCGTTGCGGAGCGCCGCGCGGCTCGACGTGCCCACCGTAGTTCCCGTCGTTGAGATGGTGCATCCCCCGACGTTACCTGGACACGCGGCTGCCGAGCACATCGAGCAGTTCCCTGCCGGAAACGGGCCGCGAGACGAGATGCCCCTGGACGGCGTCGCAGCCCAGCATGCCCAGTCGTCGCTGCTGCGCCGGCTGCTCGACGCCTTCGGCGATCACCATCAGCCCGAGGTCGTGGGCCAGGCTGATCACGGCTTCGAGGACGGCGCTGGCGCGGTGGTCGCCTTCGCGGGCGAGCCCGGCGACCAACGAGCGGTCGATCTTCAGAAGGTCGAGCGGCAGGTTGGCCAGACGCATCGCCGAGGTGACGCCCGTGCCGTAGTCGTCGAGTGCAACACGGACGCCGCGGGCGCGGATCGCCGAGATGAGCTCGGTTGCGTGTTCGCCGTGGCTGGCGATCGTGCGTTCCGACAGCTCGACCACCAGCTGTGCCGGGTCCAGGTGCGCGTCGAGCAGCGCGTCGTCGAGGTGACCGAGCAGCTCCTGGTTGAGCTGGCGGCCGGACACGTTCACGGCCACGGGTACGCGGGATCGTAGGCGGTCATGCCACAACGCGGCCTGTTGGCATGAGTGCGTGAGCACCCATTGGCCCAGCTGGCCCATCAGACCGAGCTCTTCAGCGAGCGGTATGAACGTGGCCGGCGGGACCGGTCCGAGCTCGGGATGGTTCCAGCGAGCGAGGGCCTCGATGCCGAGCACCTCACGAGTGTCGCCGTCGGTGTCGACGGCCAGCTGGGGCTGGAAGGCCAGGTGAAGCTCGTCGCCGGCGATCGCCATCCGCAGATCGTCTTCGAGGCGGTGCCGGGTCGCTGCGCTCTTGCCGATGTCCGCAGTGAAAAAGGCGAGCTCGTTGGGTCCCAGCGCTTTGGCCCGGTACATCGCCATGTCGGCGCACCGGACCAGCGCCTCCTGGTCGTCGCCATCGCGGGGCCAGATGGCGATACCCACGCTGGCAGTGACCTGCACGCTCATCCCGCCGAGCTGGATCGGGTTGGACAGCTCACCCAGCAGCTTGCGCGCCACGAGCGCGGCATCGCCGGCGCGGGTCAGTTGGGACAGGATCACGGTGTACTCGTCGCCGCCGAACCGAGCGACGGTGTCACCGTCACGGATGCGTCGCTGCAGTCGTACGGCGACCTCCCGCAGCAGCTCGTCGCCATGGGCGTGGCCAAGCGTGTCGTTGATGCGCTTGAAGCCATCGAGGTCGCAGAACAGCACAGCGAGCGGGGTGCCGTCGCGTCGGGCGCGTGCGAGCGCCTGCGAGAGGCGGTCCATGAACAGCTTGCGATTGGGCAGCCCCGTCAAGGTATCGAAGTGCGCCAACCGCTGCAGCTCCGCGTCGAGTCGCTTCCGGTCGGTGACGTCCCGCAGTACGAGCAGGAAGCCGGTCGCCTGTGTCGCCCGGGACGGCAGATAGCTGGCGACCGCGTCGAAATGCAGCATGCCGTCGTCGCGGCTCGCCAGCTCCAGCTCGGCCCGTGACGGCTGATCGCCGATGTTGTCGAGCAGTGCCCGGACTTCGGGCACGGCGCGCATGAGCTCGCCCGCCGACAGTCCCCGTGCGTGATTGCGGTCGCGACCGACGAGTTGCTCTGCAGCAGGATTGAGGTCGATGACCGCTCGCTCGTCGTCGAGCACGAGGATCGCATCGCTCATGCGTTCGATGACCAGATCGCGGGCTATCGGTACGACGTCGAACAGGGCATACCGGTCTGAAGTCCACAACAGCACCACGGCGAAGGCTGCGAACGCGATCGACGTGGCGTCGTAGCGGCCGAATCCGCCGATGCGGAAGATCACGGCGATGTTGACGACCCAGGGCAACGCGATGGCCGTCATCAGCCGGCGGACCTGCGGCCCCGCGCTATGCGGGAGGCGCGCGAGCGACACGATCAACAGCCCGGCGCCGCCTACGAACAGCGCCTGGACGTACCAGTAGTGGACCCAGAACAGCGATCCTGCGGCGACGAGCGGAACAACGTGCGGCGCAAGCGGCTGCTCGTAGATGCGGATGAGCTCGTGTGTGGCGGGCAGCGCGAGCATCGTGACGACCCAGATCGGTTCGACCAGCAGCGCCAGCAGGAGCGGACGCGAGATGAGATCGGAGCGGCGGGTGAACTGGAGCACGAATATCAGCAGAGCGGGCGGCACCACACTGATCGCCGCGTACTTGACGACGCCGCCGATCGCCAGTGCGACGGTCATGTTCGTGGTCGCCAGCTCGACGGCGTACGCGATGTTCCAGACCGCCACGGCGAACAGCAGGGTCGCGACGCTGTTGCGGGTCCGCCGCCGTGCTGCGCGCAACGCAAAGGCGCCCACGGCCAGTGTGCCGACGCCGACCACGAGCGTCACGATGCTCGCTAGAGACAGAACCAACAGAAGCTCCCGCTATCCACCATACCTGGTGTAGTTCAAATTATACCCTCGGTTGTCATGTCGTTGGCGAATCACTGACGTCCCGCTCGTAGACTGGGGCTACACTCTTGTCGGGCGTCGGTCAACCGCTCGCTCGACTTTTCTCCGCATCGATCGATGCGACGGTGCGCCGGCTCGTGCCGTGCGGGTCCAACGTGGGAGCGAATGCCATGTCCTCGTCGGTCAGCGGCCGGTCCGGCGTTGAGCCGGTGGGCGGGGTCCTGATCGTCAGGGGGGCCCGCGAGCACAACCTGGCGGACGTCGATCTCGAGCTGCCGCGCGGCGCGCTCGTGGTGTTCACGGGGCTGTCGGGCTCGGGCAAGTCGAGTCTGGCTTTTGACACCATCTACGCCGAGGGTCAGCGCCGCTACGTCGAGTCGCTGTCCGCTTATGCACGACAGTTCCTGGGCCAGATGGACAAGCCGGACGTCGACTTCATCGAGGGGCTGTCGCCCGCCATCTCGATCGACCAGAAGTCGACCAGCCGTAATCCGCGGTCGACGGTCGGCACGATCACCGAGATCTACGACTACCTGCGGCTGCTGTATGCCCGTATCGGCCGACCGCACTGCCCGAACTGCGGTGAGCCGATCGAGCCGCAGACAGCCGAGCAGATCATCGATCAGATCGAGCAGCTCGATGAAGGTGTGCGGTTCCAGGTGCTCGCGCCGGTCGTTAGCGGGCGCAAGGGCGAGTACGAGAAGCTGCTCGCCGACTTGTCCGCCCAGGGCTTCGCGCGTGCACGCGTCGACGGTGACGTCATCGATCTGTCCGCGCCGCCCGCACTCGCGCGGTACGAACAGCACACGATCGAGGTGGTCGTCGACCGCTTGGTCGTCAAGGCCGACATGCGCCGCCGGCTGGCCGACTCGGTCGAAACGGCACTGCGGCTCGCTGAGGGCATCGCCGCAATCGAGACGGTGCCCCGTGCGGGCGACGGCGCGGAGCCGGTGACCACGGTGTTCTCAGAGCATCTCGCGTGCCTGTCGTGCGGGTTGAGCTTCGACCGGCTCGCACCACGCGACTTCTCCTTCAACACGCCGTACGGGGCATGCGAGACCTGCCACGGGCTGGGTACGCGCCTCGAGGTCGACCCGGACCTCGTCGTCGATCCGACTCGACCGCTGGTCGACGGTGCCATCCGGCCGTGGACCACAGGCAGTCAGTCCACCTACTACGAGCAGCTGCTGCGTGCCGTCGCCGAGGAGCGTGGCATCGATCCGGGCACGCCGTGGGGCAAGCTGAAGCCGGCCGACCGTCGAGTGTTGCTGTACGGGCAGTCAGGCGGTCTGAGCGTCACGGTCTCGTACACCAACCGCTTCGGTCGCAAGCGACGCTACAGAGCGACATACGAGGGCATCGTTCCGCAGTTGCTGCGCCGCCACGGCGACAGCGATTCGGACACGGTACGCCAGCGCATCGAGGAGTACATGCGCGAGGTTCCGTGCAGCGCATGCGGGGGCGCACGGCTGCGCCCGCTCGTGCTGTCGGTGACCGTTGGCGGTCGGAACATCGCCGATGCCTGTGCTCTGTCGATCGAGGAGGCGGAACGCTTCTTCGCCGGCCTGGACCTGACCCCACGCGAGCAGATCATTGCCCAGCGCGTGCTCAAAGAGGTACGTGTGCGGCTGCGGTTCCTGCTGGATGTCGGCCTGGACTATCTGACGCTCGACCGGGCGGCGGCCACACTTGCGGGCGGGGAAGCGCAGCGCATCCGGCTCGCCACCCAGATCGGCTCCGGACTGGTCGGCTGTCTGTACGTGCTCGACGAGCCGTCGATCGGACTGCACCAGCGTGACAACGAGCGCCTGATCGAGACGCTGGTGCGGCTGCGTGACCTGGGCAACACCGTGATCGTCGTCGAACACGACCGCGCGACGATCGAGGCTGCGGATCATCTCGTTGACATCGGTCCTGGCGCGGGGGAGCACGGTGGGCAGATCGTCCACTCCGGCTCGTATGCAGCTCTGCGGGACAACGAGCGGTCCATCACGGGCGACTACCTTGCGGGACGGCGGACCATCGAGGTGCCGGCACAACGGCGGGAACCGGGGCGGGGGCGGGCGCTGGTCGTGCGTGGCGCGCGGGAACACAACCTGGCGACCATCGACGCCAGGTTCCCGCTCGGCCTGTTCGTCGCCGTCACCGGTGTATCGGGGTCCGGCAAGTCGACGTTGGTCAACGACATTCTCAAGATCGCCCTGATGCGGCACGTGTACGACGCGCGGGCAGTGCCTGGCAGGCACCGCCGGATCGACGGTCTCGAGCACATCGACAAGGTGGTCGGCATCGACCAGACGCCGATCGGTCGCACGCCGAGATCCAACCCAGCCACGTACACCAAGATGTTCGATCACATCCGCAAGCTGTTCGCCGCCACGACCGAGGCGAAGGTGCGGGGATACCAGCCTGGTCGCTTCAGCTTCAACGTCAAGGGCGGCCGCTGCGAGACCTGCAAGGGCGACGGCACCATCAAGATCGACATGCAGTTCCTGCCCGACGTGTACGTGCCGTGCGAGGTCTGCGGGGGGCGCCGGTACAACCGCGAGACTCTGGAGGTCCGCTATCGCGGCCGGAACGTCGGCGACGTGCTGGACATGTCCGCCGAGGAGGCGCTCGGCTTCTTCCAATCGATTCCGACGATCGCCCACCACCTGCAGACGCTGGTCGACGTCGGCCTCGGGTACGTGCGGCTCGGTCAGCCGGCGACGACGCTGAGTGGGGGAGAGGCCCAGCGGGTCAAGCTCGCCGCCGAACTGCGCAAGCGGGCGACCGGGCAGACGGTGTACATCCTCGACGAGCCCACGACCGGTTTGCACTTCGAGGACGTGCGGCGACTGCTGTCGGTGCTGCACCGGCTGGTCGACAAGGGCAACACGGTTATCGTCATCGAGCATGACCTCGACGTCGTCAAGACCGCCGACTGGATCATCGATCTCGGACCGGAGGGTGGCAGCGGCGGCGGTCGTGTGGTCGCCGAGGGGCCGCCAGAGGAAGTGGCGGGGGCGGGCGCGAGCTACACCGGCAAGTTCCTGCGCTCATTGCTGAGCTAGGCGGGCGGCGCGTCCGGTCTGCAGAGGCGACGCGATGACAGGCTGGCCGGAAGCGATAGCTGCTCACAAACGACGACGCGCCGGCGCAGTCGCCGGCGCGTCGTCGTTTGCGAGGGTCAGGACGGGGGTTGCAGGACGGTGTCGATGACGTGGATGACGCCGTTGCCGGCCTGGATGTCGGCCTGCACGACGGTGGCGTCGCCCACCATGACCGTGGAGCCGTCGATGGTCACCGGCAGGTCGCTGCCCTGCAAGGTGGTCAGCGACTCGCCGTCGGTCAGGTCACTCGACGGGAAGCTGCCCTCCACGACGTGGTACTGGAGGATGTCGCCGAGCTGCGTCGGATCTGCCAGTAGCGCAGTCAGGTCGCTCTGGTTGAGCTTGCCGAACGCCTCGTCGTTCGGAGCGAACACCGTGAGCGGACCGGCCTGCTGGAGTGCGTCGGTCAGCCCGGCGGCCTCGAGCGCCGCCACCAGCTGGCTCAGCTGCGGGTTTTCCTGCGCGATCTCGAGAATGGTCTGGTCAGACGCGGTCGTGTCCGTGCCCGTGTCGGCACCGTCGGTCGCGACCGGTTCACTCGGTTCGGCGACCGCCGGCTCGCTCACGGCCTCCGAGCTGGGTGCGGCGACTGCTTCGGTCGCCGCGTCGCCGGTCTCCTCCGCCGACGAGCAGGCGGCAAGAAGTAGCAGCATGGCCGCGAGCAGGCTCAGCAGCCGTACGGTTCGTTTCATGTGGTCGTTCTCCCCTTGTTCTGTGTGTGTGTTCTCTGGCACCAGCGGAACTCCGATTGATAGCACCAACTACCCACATCGCAGACTGACACACCTGGACGATCGATCTGCTGGCGGCTCGCTGGGAGGCCGGCGATCCTGCGTCCCGGCGCTTGGACCGATCACGATCCAGTCCGGCATCTACGATTGGACCGTGCGCAACCCAGCCAGGCGATTCCGTCCGGACCCCAGCACGATCCCCAACGAGCCGGGGTGCTACCTGTGGCGTGACCGACATGGACGCGTCGTCTACGTCGGCAAGGCCAAGCAGTTGCGGGCGCGGCTGGCCAGCTACTTCGGGGCTTGGTCGGCGATCCATCAGCGGACACGCGGCATGCTCGAGACCGCCCGCAGCGTCGAGTGGATCGTCTGCGCGAACGAGGTCGAGGCACTGCACCTCGAGTACAACCTGATCAAGCGGCACCGGCCGCGCTACAACGTCCGCTACACCGACGACAAGAGCTACCCCTACCTGGCCATCACGGTGCAGGAGGACGTGCCCCGCGCGATGGTCCGGCGCAACCCACGACGTGACGGCACCCGCTACTTCGGGCCGTACGCACACGCGTACGCGATTCGCGAGACGCTCGACCTGCTGCTGCGCGTGTTCCCGGTGCGTACGTGCTCGCAGGGTGTGTTCGACCGCTGCGAACGCACCGGGCGACCGTGCCTGCTGTATCACATCGGTCGGTGCTCTGGGCCGTGCGTCGGCAAGATCGGGCTCGATGAGCATCGCCAGCTCGTCGACGACATGATCGACTTCCTCGAGGGCAACACCGACGAGGTGGTCGCCGAGCTGACCGAGCAGATGCATGACGAGGCCGGCCGGCTGAACTTCGAGGCCGCCGCGCGGCTCCGCGATCAGCTCGACGCCGCGCAGCGGGCGCTGGCCAAGCAGACGATGGTGACCAGCAGCCAAGACAGCTTCGATGCCGTCAACCTGTTCGAGGACGAGTACGAGGCCGCCTTCCAGGTGTTCTCGGTGCGGCGTGGGCGTGTCGTCGGCCGCAAGGGCTGGACGGTCGACAAGGTCGAAGACCTGTCCTCTGAGGAGCTGTTGAGCAGGTTCCTGCTCGAGCTGGCGATGGAGCGGGCGGAGGAACTGCCCCGCCAACTGCTCGTGCCGTTCGCACCGGCCGATCAGGAGACGCTCGAGCTGCTGTGCACCGAGTTGCGCGCCGAGGCTCAGGAGTCAACGGGGGCGGTGCGGATCGTGGCGCCGAAGCGTGGCGCCAAGCGCACGTTTCTCGAAACGGTTCGTGAGAACGCGCAGGAGGCCTTTCATCAGCACCGGCTCAAACGCGCGAAGGACTTCAACGCGCGGAGCCAGGCGCTGAACGAGCTGCGGCAGGCACTCGGGCTCGAGGAGGCGCCGCTGCGCATCGAGTGCTATGACATCTCGACCCTGCAGGGTACGAACTCGGTCGCGTCGATGGTCGTCATGGAGGACGGTCTGCCCCGGAAGTCCGAGTACCGGCGGTTTCAGATCCGCGGCGTCAGCGGGCAGGACGACTTCGCGATGATGCGCGAGGTCATCACGCGGCGGTTCAGGCGGTATCTCGATGAGCAGTCGGCGCCGGCCAGCGAACGGAGATTCTCGTACCCGCCGAATCTGGTCATCATCGACGGCGGCAAGGGACAGCTCAACGCGGCGCGCGCCGCGCTCGACGAGCTCGGCATCGCCGGTGTCGAGATCTGCGGCCTCGCCAAGCGACTCGAGGAGGTCTTTCTACCGGACCGGCCCGAGCCCGTGCTGCTGCCTCGCGCGAGCGAGGCGCTGTACCTGCTCCAACGGATCCGCGACGAGGCGCACCGGTTCGCCATCACCTACCACCGGACGTTGCGTGGAAGGAAGATGACGGAGTCGGTGTTCGACGAGATCGATGGCATCGGACCAGCACGACGGCGTAGCCTGCTTGATGCGTTCGGGTCACTCCAGGGTGTGCGAGGCGCGGGCGTCGGCGAGCTCGAGCAGGTGCCGGGCATCTCGAGCGCGCTGGCACGGACGATCCACGCGCATTTTCATCCCGGGACCGCCGGCTGAAGGACGAACCGATGTGTGCTGCACCGGAACCAGGCTCCCGGGTGGGGGCGCGCGGCAGCGAGCCGTTGGCCGGGAACCGGATCGAGGCCCTGACCCGTGCCGCAGTGGAACCAGGCTCTGCGGAGGCCCTGACCCGTGCCGCAGTGGAACCAGGCTCTGCGGAGGCCCTGACCCGTGCCGCAGTGGAACCAGGCTCTGCGGAGGCCCTGACCCGTGCCGCAGTGGAACCAGGCTCTGCGGAGG
>JAHELV010000055.1:2033-10226 GCA_024644015.1 Nitriliruptorales bacterium | reverse complement strand
GAGGCCCTGACCCGTGCCGCAGTGGAACCAGGCTCTGCGGAGGCCCTGACCCGTGCCGCAGTGGAACCAGGCTCTGCGGAGGCCCTGACCCGTGCCGCAGTGGAACCAGGCTCTGCGGAGGCCCTGATATGACTGCTGAACCGTCGCAGCCGGAGGTCGTGGTGATCACCGGCATGTCGGGTGCCGGACGCTCCACGGCGTCGAACGTGCTCGAGGACCTCGGGTACTTCGTCATCGACAACATGCCGCCGGAGTTGCTCGAGCGGGTGATGGAGCTGGTGACGGCCGCCGGTTCGACGATCGAGCGGGTGGCCCTTGTCGTCGATGTGCGTGGCCGGCCGCTGTGGGGCGACGTGCAGCCGCATCTGCGTGCGTTGCGCGAACGCGGAGTCGCGCTGCAGCTGCTGTACCTCCAAGCCGACGACGAGACGCTCGTCAAGCGCTACGAGGCGGCCCGCCGGCGGCATCCCATGGCACCAAGCGGCCGCATCATCGACGGCATCCGCAACGAACGCGCGCTGCTGACCGATCTGCGGGCCGAGGCGGACCTGATCGTCGACACCAGCTCGACGAACGTCCACGAGCTGCGAGCTCGGATCAGCGACGCATTCAGTGAGCACAACCGCGCGATGGTGGTGAACCTGCTCAGCTTCGGCTTCAAGCACGGCACACCGCGTGATGCCGACCTTGTGCTGGACGTGCGGTTCCTGCCAAACCCACATTGGATCGACGAGCTTCGCCCATTGACCGGCCGTGATCCGGCCGTCGCCGACTATGTGTTCGCGCAGGCGCTCACCAAGGAGTTCCTCGATCGGCTCCTGCCGCTGCTCGACGTCATGGTTCCAGCGTTCATCGAGGATGGCAAGCGCTACCTGACCATCGCCATCGGCTGCACGGGAGGGCGCCACCGCTCCGTGGCGCTCGCGGAGCACGTGGCAGAGCATCTGCGGCGCTTCGACGTCGCGGTGCAGGTCGAGCATCGCGATTGCGAGCTATGAGTCTGCGCGACGCCGAGGTTCGGCGCGTGGTGGCGATAGGCGGCGGCCACGGGCTGTCGCGCGTGCTCGCGGCGTGCCGACGTCTACGGGTGAGCCCGACGGCCGTGGTCACCGTGGCCGACGACGGAGGGTCCAGCGGCCGCCTGCGGCGTGATCTGGGCATCATCGCGCTCGGAGACCTTCGGATGGCCCTGCTGGCGCTGGCTCGGCACGATGCGCTCGCCGAGGCGTTGGCCCATCGGTTCGAGCGCGGGCACCTGCGGGGTCACGCTCTGGGCAACCTGCTGCTCGTCGCGTTGGCCGAGGCGGCGCAGGGTGACGTTCTGGCGGCCCTGACGCGCGCCGAGGAGTTGCTTGACTGTGACGGTGCTGTGCTGCCTTCGACGACCGTGCCGGTGCACATCGCGGCGCAGGTGTCCGGGACGCGGCTCAGTGGCCAGGCCACGATCACCGCCAGCCGCGGCCGTCTCGAATCCATCTGGCTCGAGCCGCGCGACCCGCCCGCCTGCGCCGCTGCCGTCTCGGCGGTGCGGTCAGCCGACACCGTCGTGCTCGGCCCTGGCAGCCTGTTCACGAGCGTGATCGTCAACCTGCTGGTCCCCGACGTCCGTCGCGCGGTGCGTGAGACCGACGCGCTGCTGGTGCATGTCGCCAACGTCCAGGCGCCGCCAGGTGAGACGTCGCAGCTCGCGTTGCGCGATCAGGTTGAGTTGCTGCAGTCGACGCTGGGACGCCGCAGCCTCGACGCGGTCATCGTCCACGACGGTCCGCGGCCGCCGGGACCGGGCATGCCCCTGCGTGCATTGGCTGAGCTGCCCGGTGCGCCGCGCGTGGTGACCGCTGATCTGCTGCAACGCGATGCGCTCGGTCAGGTGACTGCGGCACATGACGCCGAGCGTCTGGCGGCGGCGTTGGAGCGCGCGATGTCGGTCACGCCTGCCGGCTCGAGCGCGACCACGTCGTGAGTCTGACGACGAGCGTCCGCTCGGAGCTCGCCGCCGTGGCGCTGCCGGCGGGCGTCGAGGGTCGCGCTGAGTTGTCGGGCATGCTGCGGTTCAGTGGGGTGCTCCGGCGCCACGGCGGCGGCCAGCAGCCATGGACGTGGCTGTCGACCCTGCGCTCGACCGCGGCGCGTCGCGCTGACCGTCAACTGGTCCGGTTGTTCGACGAACGATGTGAGCTTCGCGCCCGCAGGCAGACAGCACCGCGTCCGATGTTGCTCGTCGAGATCGAGCTACCCGAACGGCTGTTGGCGCCGCTCGGACTGGACGTCGCGGCCGACCAACGCCCGGGTCTGCCCGAATGGCTGGAGGGCCCAGCGGTGGGATGGGCGTACGTACGTGGCGTCGCGCTGGCCGGGCTGCGCTTGTCGCGGGCGGACCACCCGCACTGCGAGCTCGAAGCGCCGACGGCGCACCTGTCCGCGGAGCTCACATCCCTGCTCGACCGGCTTGGTGTCCGGGCGGCCGTGTCGCCGCACAGCCGCGAGCGGTGGCGGGTGGTGATCAAGTCACGTGCGGCGATTGGTACGTTGCTGGCCGGGACGGGTGCGACGACCGCGTACCTGCGGTGGGAGGAGGAGCAGACCCGACGGGCTGTGCGAAGGGTCGCGACGCGAGGCGCCAACGCAGACAGGGCGAATGCGCAGCGCAGTGTGCGCGCCGCAACGGCGCAGGTCGCGACTGCGGTCGAGGCGCTCGCGCGGCTCGACAAGGAGCTGCTGGACGACGAGCTGCGAGCTACGGCGCTGGCCCGCCTCGCGAACCCGACCGCGAGCGTCGGCGAGCTCGCGCAGGTCCTCGATGTCAGCAAGGCGACGGTGTCGCGGCGCTTCGGCCGGCTCCGTGCGGCCGTCGATGACGGCCCGGTGGCCGCCGGGCGGCGCGAATGACGTTTCAGCGGTAGGCGCGGCGGCTACGAGAGCCAGAGCGGCAGTGGTCTCACATGAACACGCGACAGGAGAGGTACGCAATGACGGTTCGGGTAGGCATCAACGGCTTCGGCCGGATCGGACGCAACTTTCTGCGCTCGGCGAAGGCGCAGGACGCGGACATCGACATCGTCGGCATCAACGACATCACCGACAACGCGACGCTCGCGCATCTGTTGAGGTACGACAGCGTCCACCGGCGCTTCCCCGGTACCGTCGAGGTTGGTGGCGAGGGCCTGGTGGTGGACGGTGACGAGATCCGCGTCACCAGTGAGCGCGATCCTGCGAACCTGCCCTGGAAGGACCTCGGTGCGGACGTCGTCGTCGAGTCCACCGGCTTGTTCACCAAGCGCGATGCCGCCGCGAAGCACCTCGACGCGGGAGCGCACAAGGTCATCATTTCGGCCCCGGCAAAAGGGCAGGACGCGACGATCGTGCTCGGCGCCAACGAGGACACGTACGACCCGACGACCCACGACGTCATTTCGATGGCGAGCTGCACGACCGGCAGTGTCGTGCCACTGGCGAAGGTCCTCGATGACACGTTCGGCATCGTCAACGGGCTGATGACGACGATCCACGCCTACACGAACGACCAGGGCACGCACGACGCCCCCCACAAGGACCTGCGACGAGCTCGCGCGGCGGCCGTGTCTATCGTGCCGACCACGACGGGTGCCGCCAAAGCAGCGTCGCTCGTGCTTCCCCAGCTGGAGGGCAAGTTGGACGGCATGGCGCTGCGGGTGCCGATCGTGGACGGATCGGTGACGGACCTCGTGCTCAACCTCGAACGGGAGGTCACGGTCGACGAGGTCAATGACGCGTACCGCAGCGCCGCCGACGGTCCGCTGGCGGGCATCCTCGAGGTGACCAACGATCCGATCGTGTCGATCGACATCGTCGGCAATCCGCACAGCTGCATCCTCGACAGCCTCGCGACCATGACCACCGGCTCGACGGTCAAGGTGCTCGGCTGGTACGACAACGAGTGGGGCTACTCGTGCCGGCTCGTTGACCTTGTCGCCTACGTCGGTGAGCGCCTGTAGACCATGGTTGATCTCCCAGGGCTCGACGATCTCGAGCCGCAGGGCCAGCGCGTGCTCGTGCGCGCCGACCTCAACGTCCCGCTCGACGGGCACAAGGTCACCGACGACCTGCGGCTCGAGGCGTCGCTGCCCACCATCAACGCGTTGCGCGATGCCGGCGCACGGGTGATCCTGATGAGTCACCTCGGCCGGCCGAAAGGTGAGGTGCACGACGACCTTCGCCTCGCACCGGTCGCCGATCGGCTGGCCGAACTGCTGGGGGCACCGGTCGCGGCAGCGTCCGACATCATCGACGACGATGCCCACCGCGTCGTCGATCAGTTGAGCGACGGAGATGTCGCGCTGTTGGAGAACCTGCGCTTCGATCCGCGCGAGACGGCAAACGACCCGTCGTTCGCCAGGTCTCTCGCGGCCCTCGGCGATGCCTACGTGGGTGATGCGTTCGGCGCGGCACATCGCGCGCACGCGAGCGTCGTCGGTGTGCCGCGGGTCCTGCAGCCTGCGGTGGCCGGAGAGCTGCTGCGCGCCGAGGTCGAGACGCTCTCGCGGTTGCTGGAGTCGCCAGAGCAGCCGTTCGTCGCGATCCTGGGCGGCGCGAAGGTGTCCGACAAGCTGGGCGTGATCGACAACCTGCTGCAGCGGGTGGATCGTCTGCTGATCGGTGGCGCGATGTGCTTCACCTTTCTGCGTGCCGGAGGCGCCGCCGTCGGCGCAAGTCGCGTGGAGGAGGATCAGCTCGACACGGTCGCCGACCTGATCGCGCAGGCGGGAGACCGCCTGGTCCTTCCGGTCGACATCGTCGCGGCCGACGAGTTCGAAGCGGACGCGGACCACGAGCTGGTTGCCGCAGACGCCATTCCGGACGACTGGATGGGGTTGGACATCGGCCCCGCGACGATCAGGACGTTCGCCGACGTGATCCGCGGCGCGCGGACGTTGGTCTGGAACGGCCCCATGGGCGTATTCGAATGGGACGCCTTCGCTGCCGGGACGATGGGCGTGGCCCGCGCTGTCGCCGAGTGCGGCGGCTTCACGGTCATCGGCGGCGGCGACAGCGCTGCGGCTGTCCGCTCGATGGGTTTCGCCGATCAGGTCAGTCACGTTTCCACGGGCGGCGGTGCCTCGCTGGAGTTCCTCGAGGGTGTGGAACTGCCTGGCATCGCGGCGCTCCGCAGGACCTGACCGGACTAACGACTCGCAGCTGGAGGACCCATGGCGCGCAGGCCGCTTCTCGCAGGCAACTGGAAGATGCACAAGGATCACCTGGAGGCCATCCAACTGGTCCAGCAGGTGGTCTATCACCTCGATGAGCAGGACTACGACCGCTCGGAGATCGTGGTGATCCCGCCGTTCACCGCGCTGCGCAGCATCCAGACGCTGATTGACGGCGACCGGCTGCAGATCGGGCTCGGTGCACAGAACTGTCACTACGAGGACGCAGGCGCATTCACCGGCGAGGTCAGCCCGGCGATGCTCGCAAAGCTGGCGGTGCGCTACGTGGTCTGTGGCCACTCGGAGCGCCGGCACGTCTTCGGAGAGGACGACGAGACGGTCAACCGCAAGGTTCGCGCCGTACTTGCTCACGGCATGCGCCCCATTCTGTGTGTCGGTGAAACCGACGACGAGCGTGAACAGGGGCTGGCTCGGGACGTGGTCGCGCGCCACGTGCAGCTGGGGCTCGACGGGGTCGCGGGTGACCGAATGGACGACATCGTGGTCGCCTACGAACCGGTGTGGGCGATCGGGACCGGCAAGACGGCCACGCCGTCGGACGCGAACGAGATGTGCGGCTTCACCCGCGACCAGATCGCCAAGGCACTCGGCAGCGACGCTGCCGAGGTGATCCGCGTGCAGTACGGCGGCAGCGTCAAGCCGGGCAACGTCGCGGAGCTGATGCGGCAGACCGAGATCGACGGCGCACTGGTCGGCGGCGCGAGCCTGCGAGCGGACGACTTCGCGGCGATCTGCCGCTATCACCGCTTGTAGGGCCGGCGACGAAAAGGCTCGACACCACTAATCGCATCGTAGAGACTGCGCACTGCCGGAAGCACGCGACCACGCGTACCGGGTAGGATGCCGAAACGACGATCATTGGGGAAGCACGATGGCGAAGCGCCGTTCCCAGCTGCAGGGACTTCTTGGACCGCTCGAGAGCGACGTCATGGAGACGGTCTGGAAACTGGGCGACACGACCGTCCGTGACGTGCACGAGGCGCTGTCCGAGCGCCGCGACCTCGCGTACACCACGGTGATGACGACCATGGCCCGTCTGGCGTCAAAGGGTCTGCTGGCGCGTGACACTTCGGGTCTGGCCCACCGCTACTGCGCGACGGTGTCGCGCGACGAATATGCGCGCTCAACGGTCACATCCGTTGTCGACTGGTTGGTCGACCGTTTCCCCGAGCCCGCCATGAGCTACTTCATGCAGGTGGTCGAGGACGACGGCGGCGTGGCGTCGACCGCTGAGCTGCGGGAGAAGATCGAGCAATTGCGTACGCGGGAGGACTAGTGCCTGACGGAGCAGGGGGGTTCTTCCTCTTCCTGTTCGAATCGTTCGCGGCGCGAGCATTGCTCGGGTCTCTCGTTGCCGTGCTCCTGGTCGAGCTTCTGCTCCAGCGGGACATCGTTCGCAGCGTCGTCGGCCGGCGCCTGCTCCTGCTGGTCCCGTTCGTCGCAGCCGCCGTGCTCGCCGGGGCGTCGTTCAACCGGGGCTACCTCCCCAACGTATGGATCGACACCGATCGAATCGTCGGCGCCGGCGCACTCGTGGACGTCTTGGGTGACATCCAGCTCATCGGTGGCAGCGTCGATCTGCTGATCGCCGGATACCTGGCGGTCGTGGGGGTTTTGATCACGCGCCGGTTTGCGGGTGTCGTCGCCGCTCGCCGCATGCGGCGGCGCAGCCCGCTCGGCCCGCCCGAGGTACGCCGCCGCGCGCTGTCGTTGGCGGTGAGGACCGGCATCTGCCCGCCCGAGATCCGAATGCGCCCGCATTGTCCCGGCGGTGCGTTCACCACTGGTACGCGCCGGCCGTGGATCGCCTTGGACCCGGCGCTCGTGACGTCGTTGGACGACGAGGAACTCGACGCCCTGTTGGCGCACGAGATGGCCCACATCCGCCGGTGCGATCCGCTGCTGGCCATGGTGACCGGCCTGTGCCGCGACCTGGCGTTCTTCCTCCCCGGCATTCACCTCGCCACCGTCTGGCTGCGCCGCGAACAGGAAGAGGCTGCCGACGATCTCGCGGCACACGCGACCCGCCGGCCGGGTGCACTCGCCTCGACCATCCTCAAGGTGTGGGAATCACAGATGGGAAGGCCGCAGGTGGTCAACGCCTGTGCCGCGGTCCCGGCGGCGATGACCGTGCGGTGGCCAGGCGTGACGCTGCGCCGATCCTCACGGCCAGACCAACCGCACGTCATGGTGCGGGTACAACGGCTGATCTCGCCCCTGCACGCCATCGCCCACAGGCCGCGGCGTCGCGATCTCGGCCTGCCGCTGACCGTCCTGACGCTCGCGGTGACCCTCGGTGTCGTGGTCCCGGCATGGCTCACGCAGGTGTTGCAGAACGACGGCGTTCTGCTGCGCGTGCTGTCGGCTCCAGCCGCAGCGTCGGTGGAGTCGCCGGCATTCGCCACGTTCCATGCGATGGCGCCGACCGACCTTCAGGTGCGAACGACGACCGCGCCAGTTCGCAGCGCGCGCAGCGATCCCCTCTGCCCATGCGTCGAATCCATGGCACAACTTCGTGCGGGCCGGTCGGCTGCGGCGGGAACGGCGCCCTCGCAGCTCGTCTGGTCCAGCGACGGGCGGGACGCGTGGGAGCTCCAGCGCCTGCACGATCAGGCGCGCCTCACCGTCAACCACGAGCTCATCTCGTTCCGCGGAGGACAGCGGGAGGTGGGCTTTTTCACCGTCAGTCGCAAGCTGCCAGAACACTGAGCCGCAGGGCGGCGCAGCGAGCCGACGGGCGGGGATCTAGCGGGTGAGGGCGAGCGCAGCGAGCCGACGGGCGGGGATCTAGGATATCGCCAGGCTCGCGTTCGGAGGTTGAGCAGATGCTGACGGGTGTCATCATCGGGGTACACGTTTTGGTGTCGCTGCTGCTCGTGCTGTTCATTCTGCTGAAGTCCGGTCGGGGTGGCGGCCTGTCGGACATGTTCGGTGGTGGCTCCATGAGCACGATGAGCGGGTCAACCGTCGTCGAACGCAATCTCGA
>JAHELV010000055.1:0-1933 GCA_024644015.1 Nitriliruptorales bacterium | reverse complement strand
CTGCGGGATGTGGTGGGTTACCGCGCGGTGCGGGCGGGGCGCGCCGCGCTGTTGTCAGGTGTGCGCGCGGTCGACGCCGTGACGCTGGAGGTCCGTTTGCGACGTCCCGACATGACGTTTGCGACTGTCGTCGCCCATCCGACGCTCGCGCCGCTGCCTGCGACAGCGCTTGCGGGGGGCCGGCAGTTCGCCACGAAGCCGGTCGGCAACGGACCGTACCGGATGGCCGAGCGCTGGAGCAGCAGACAGTTCATACGGGTCGAACGTGATGACGACTGGCACAACGGTCCCAGCGAGCGGTCGGCCGAGCGCGTGCGGGAGGTCGTCTATCGGATCATCGATCCGGATGCCGCCTATGTGGCATTCCAGCAGGGTCGGATCGATGTTGCGTCGTTACCCGCCGGGGCGCTGGGGCAGGCACTGCTCACCTATGGTCGGGCGGGCGACGACGGCGGGCCCGGTGTGGTGGACGAACCTGTGCCGAGCCTGTATTTCCTGGGAATCCCGGTCGGTCAGCCGCCGTGGGACGATCCCGAGGTCCGACGCGCCTTGAGTCGCGCCATCGACCGCCAGGCACTCGTCACTGCGCAAGGCGACCTCGATCTCGATCCTGCGCAGCGCATCGTCCCGCCGGCCTTCGCGGACGCCGGCAACGTCACCTGCGACACGTGCCTGCACCTGCCGTCGGTGGCTGCCGCAGCGTTCGAGCGGGCCGGTGTGACCGAGGCGACACTGACCGTCGATGAAGGCGGTGGACACGATCGCGTCGCTCGGCGGATCCAGACTGACCTCGCCGCAGTGGGCGTCGACCTGACCGTTCGCGAGTTGCCCTTTGAGGACTACCTGGCAGAGGTGGAGTCCGGCAGTGTCGGTCTGTACCGCTTCGGGTGGCAGGCACCGCATCCAACAGCCGGCGCGATGCTCGAGGCAGTTGTACGGTCGGATGCCCCGGCCGAGCGCGGCGACGGTGCCAACTACGGCGGGTACGCATCGGAAGAGGTCGACGATCTGCTCGACCGCGCCCGACGTGCGGGATCGGCTGGTCGTCGCAGGACGCTGTGGGCCGAGGCGGAACGCCGGGCGTTGGAGGACCAGGCGGTCATCCCCTTGTTCAGCTTCCGGCAACGGATGGTCGTCGCCGACCGGGTGGCCGGCCTCGTCGTGACGCCGTGGGGCACGGCGACGCCGGAGCGCGCCAGCATCGTTGCGGAGCCGGACACGGCGCCGTAGCGGCGAGGTTTGCGCGGTGGTCCCGCGCTGCCAAGGGATCAGCCGGCAGCTGGGCCTACAGGACGGCCGCCCTTCGTTCGGGGAAGAAGCAGGCGCTGGGATGGCCTTCGTCGGAGCGGTCGGCCAGTTCGGGCTCCTCCGCGACGCAGTGGTCCTGCACCTTCCAGCAGCGGGTGCGGAAGTTGCAGCCGGACGGCGGATCGGAGGGACTCGGCAGATCGCCCTCCAGCAGGATCCGGTCGCGCTGGCCTCGTTTGGTGGGATCGGGCAGCGGCACCGCGGAAAGCAGCGCCTGGGTGTAGGGGTGGGTGGCGCGTTCGTAGATGTCCCGTTCATCGCCCATCTCGATGATCTTGCCGAGGTACATCACCCCGACCCGGTCGGAGATGTGACGCACGACCGACAGGTCGTGGGCGATGAAGATGTACGAGAGCCCGAACTCGTCCTGCAACTCCTCGAGCAGGTTCATCACCTGTGCCTGGACCGAGACGTCGAGGGCGCTCACGGGTTCGTCGCAGATGATGATCTCGGGGTTCAGCGCGAGCGCGCGGGCGACGCCGATGCGCTGCCGCTGCCCGCCGGAGAACTGGTGGGGGTAGCGGTTGAGATAGTCGGGGTTCAGCCCGACGCGGTCCAACAGCTGCTTGGCCCGCTCGCGTCGCTGGTTCTTGGGGACGACGTCCGTGTGGATGTTCCACGGCTC
>JAHELV010000054.1 GCA_024644015.1 Nitriliruptorales bacterium | reverse complement strand
GAAGTCGTCGAACTCGACGTCACTGACGACGTGATCGCCGGGTACATCGGCGAGGCGCTCTCCCGGCAGACCGCGTGGGATCCAGACACGCTCGCGGCTGTGACGCTGCAACTCGCGACCGAGATGCTCGATATCGCCGACCAGTTCCCGTCCGGCACGGTGATCGAGAAACGCGGCACCGTGCTGCTGGCACGTGATGCCCGCCCGGGTGCCGGAGGGCGGCCGCCGCTGTGCGACTCCGGCGGACTTGGTGGGCCGCTGTGATAGCGCGTCAGCCTGCCGGCACTGCGCGTCAGGGGTCCCGCGTCACCCCCCTATGGCTTCGTCGCTCACATGGGCCCGGCCAACGCAGCGAGCACGCGGTTGAACGTCGCGTCCAACCCAAGGCCGTCGGCCAGCGCGATCAGCGCCGCGGGGTCGCGGGGCTCGGCGGGCAGCAGGTCGTCCAGTGCGGGGATCGACAGGTCCGTTGCCACCTGCACGACGGGTTCGGCTGCGATCAGGTACTCGCGCGAGCCGACGAGCTTGGCGCGCAGCGCAGCCGCCATGTCCGATGACGTATCGTCCGCCGCCGCCAGCGCCGCCGCGACGGATCCGTAGCGCGAGATGACCCTCGCAGCGGTCTTCTCGCCGATGCCGACCGCGCCCGGCAGCCCGTCACTTGGGTCGCCGCGCAGTAGCGCGTAGTCGGCGTACGCGCGGCCCGGGATGTGATAGCGCGCTGCGACCGCAGCCTCGTCGATGACCTCGTGGCGGCCGACACCCTTGGCGATGTAGAGCACCCGGACGCCACGACTGTCGTCGATCGTCTGGAACAGGTCCCGGTCACCGGTCACGACGTCGACGGGTCGTGTCGCGCGGGCGGCCAGCGTGCCGATGACGTCGTCGGCCTCGTAGTCTTCGACCCCCAGCCAGGTGATGCCGAGCGCGTCGAGCGCCGCGCACATCACGGGCACCTGGACGCTCAAGGCATCCGGTACGACTTCGGTGACGCCGTAGGCGACCCGGTGTGTCTTGTAGGACGGCACTGCCGAGACACGCCACGCCGGGCGCCAGTCGGCGTCCATGCATGCCACGAGGTGCGTGGGCCGCCGGACCGTGACGAGGTGCGCGATGAACTCCAGCAGGCCCTTGACAGCGTTGACCGGAGTGCCGTCCGTCGCAGCCACGTGCGGCACGCCGAAGAACGCGCGGAAGTACAGCGACGGCGCATCGAGCAGCATCAGACGTTCCACGCGTTTCACCACGGCACCAGGCTGCCACCGCTGGGCGGGGATGACGGACGCAAGATCCTCACGAGGGCTGGCGTCGCCGTGCACGAAGGCCGATCGGACGTCGACCTGTGTAACGATCAGGGTCGACGGCGTTGAGCGGGATCCTCCGAACGTGGGCCCGCTTGCCGGTGTGACGGTGTTGGAGGGTGGCTCGCGTGTGCCGCGTCGTCGAAGATCGTCCGGCCCGATCGTCGACGGCGCCCGGGCCGCTGCGACCTGGTGGGCAGACCTCCGGCGAAAGAGGCTCTCAGCTCGGCCCCGGAATCGCCTACGAAGAGATGAACTCGCGAACGATTGCGGCGACCGCGCCGGGGTCGTTCATGTGGGCCAGGTGGCCATGCGCCTGCAGGACGCGAACGTGAGCCCCGCGGATGGCATTGGCGGCGTCTTCCGTTGTCGCGTTGAGTGCGGGAGGGCTCTCTGCGCCTGTCAGCAGAAGGGTGGGCGCAGCAATCGCGTCGAACCTGCCGGGACGGTAGACCCAGCCCTCCTCGGCCCTCCACTCCCTGGGCACGGTGGGGGCGGTGGCGAGGAGGGACGGCCATTGCGGGCTCGATCGCACGGCGGCGACGTCCTCGTCAGTCATTCCCAGGACCCCGACAAGCACCGCCGAGAGCGCCGCTTCGCTGTCGCCCGAAGCCAGGGCCTGCTCGACCGCGTCGATCGAGCCAGCGGGATAGCGCATACCCAGGCTCGGCTCATAGACAACGAGGTGATGGATGTTGTCCGTGAGGGCGGCGCCACCCAGAGCGCAGTTGGCTCCGTAGGAATGGCCCCACAGCGCAACCGGCGCGCCGGTGCGATCCGCGACCGCGTCCACGACTGCGGCCACGTCCTCGAACTCCCGCTCGATGTGGTAGCGGGCGGCGTCGCCGCTCGCACCGAAGCCTCGGCGATCCATCGCGAAGGTGGTCACGCCGTCTCGCAGCTGGGTGACCAACGGGTCGAAGGCCGTGTGATCGCTCATCGAACCGTGGACCAACACGAGCGCAGGTCCGTCGCCGTCGACCCACACCGCCAGCGAGGTCCCATCGACCGATCCAACGTCAAAACGGCGCGCTTCGGCTTCGGAGAAGTGCCCTCGCGTCATGACGCCCCCTTGACCTGTCGTCACCCGGATCATAGGCAGCCGAAGACCCGCGGAGGATCAACGCGGACTGACGGTGGCCTGCTGCTGCGAGCGCAACCACAGGTCCACGGCGGCGGGCGTCGGTAGGACTGCGCCGTGACGACTTGGCCGCCGAGGTTGCAGCTGCTTTGACGCCGGCGTCGCAGCAGGCTCACATGGCCCAATGCGACGTCGTGTGCCCTGGCGGACCCTCGCGGTCATCGTCGTGCTCGGCGGCCTGATCTACGCGGCCCGGCCGCTGCTCGCGCCGTCGGTCGCCGAAGGCGATCGCCGTCCACAACCCGCGGACGACATCTTCGATCCCCGCGTCGAAGGGGGCTTGCCACCCGGATACCGTCCGTCGGTCGGCCGGGACGTCATCCGCCCGATCTACGATCCGCGTTTCGTCCGCGCAGACGCCGTCGACTGGGCCGCCGAGACGCTGGTGCTGGGCATCGCGATCGACGACGAGGCCAAGGCGTACCCGGTCAACGTGCTCAACGTCCGCGAGATGGTCATCGACCGGCTGCGCGGCATCCCCCTGCTGGTCAGCTGGTGACCGCTGTGCGCGACGGGAATGGTCCATTCCCGCGAGATCGACGGAAACGAGGTCGTCTTCGGCAACGAGGGAGCACTGTTCGGCAACGCCATGACCTGGTGGGA
Organism: Nitriliruptorales bacterium; assembly: GCA_024644015.1. Lineage (GTDB taxonomy): Bacteria > Actinomycetota > Nitriliruptoria > Euzebyales > JAHELV01 > JAHELV01. Next base: position 20,929 of record JAHELV010000054.1, on the reverse strand, counting down.
CCACGACACCGGGTCGGTGTGGAGCCAGCCGCTCGCCGAGCCCATTCTCGGACCGCGCGCGGGGTCGGGCGTCAAGCTCGAACTACTCCCGTCCGAGCTGACCACGTGGGGGTCATGGCGAGCGGTGCATCCGACGACGCTCGTGCTCGACGCGGCGGGCGCACCCACCGGGTTCGACCTCGCCGAGATGGCGCTGGTGGTCGAGCTCGGCGATGCGTCAGCCGCATTCCCGGTCGTGGCTGCGCGTGCCGAGGGCGTGATCAACGATCAGGTCGGTGACGAGCCGCTGGCGGTCGTCATCGATCCTGCAGAACCCCAGCGGTGGCGCGTGTACTCGCGACGCGTCGGCGACGGCGCGGTGCTGCTCGAGCTCGACGGTGGGCAGCTCTGGGATCGCCGGACCGGCACCAGCTGGGACCTAGCGACCGGGCGCGGCCTGCAGGGGCCGCTGTCATCTGACGCGCTGCGCCCCCTGCCGGCGTTCACGTCGTTCCCCGACGACTATGTTCGCTTCTTCCCGCAGGGGCGGATCTGGCCGGACGGTGCCGACGCTTCACCGTGACGGCGTGCGGTCCGACGCGTGGTCGTCCGCAGCCGCACGGCCACGACCCAGCACGACCGCACCGACCGCGATGGCGAGCACGACCGCGAGCACGATGCCGACCGCACCCGGTCGGTTGGCCAGCCAGTTGCTGAGGGCCGCAGACGCACGCTCGACGAGGGGGAAGACACCGGAGCCCGCGCCGGCGCCATTGCCGACCGCGAGGTTGACCACCCAGTACCAGACCAGCACGACGCCGGCCGCGATCGCCACCACGCCGCTGACCACCTTCAGCCAGCCGGCAGAGGCGCGGACTCTGCGCACCAGCGTCGTGCGCCCGAGCGCGACCGCGATCGTCAGGACCACGAGCAGCATGCTCATGCCGACGCCGTACGCGAGCACCGTGGCGATGCTCGCCGCCACGCCGGTCTGGACCGAGGAACCCGCGGCGACGGCCAGAAAGACCGGCAGCGTGCACGACAACGATGCGACCGCGTAGGAGGCGCCGAACACGGCCACCGAACGCAGACTGCGGTCCGCGGGACCGCTGGTTGCCGCGCGCAGACCGGGGATCGGACGATCGGTGAGGGTCCGCCAGCCGAGGACGATCAGACCGAGACCGATCGCGATGGCCAGCCACGGAACGATCGTGATCAGGACTCGCAGACCGAGACTGATCACGAGGCCCGCGAGTGCGAGCACGCCGACGACACCGGCCGACATCACAAGTCCGACCTGCAGCGCCGACGACAGCGGCCGGCGGTCGACCTGGGTGTCGTCGGCGCCGACGAACCAGGTGAGGTACGCCGGCAGCATCGCGATGCCGCACGGGTTCGCGGTGGCCACGAGGCCTGCGGCGAAGGCAAGGGCGAGCGCGCTGGCCACTTTCTCAGGCCCCGAGCAGGCGCGTGACCTGCGCCTCGAGCTGGTCGCGGGTGATCGCGCCGGTGTGCTGCTCGACGACCCGGCCGTCGCTGTCGATGAACACCGTCGTCGGCATCCCCAGTCCCCCGAAGGCCGTGAACGCCGCACCGTCGGGGTCGAGCGCGAGATCGTACGTGACCCCGGTCGCATCTACGATGCGCTGGGCGGCGTCCGGCTCGTCGCGCAGGTTCATGCCCAGGAAGGCGACGTCGTCGCCGTGTGCCTCGTGCACCGGCCTGAGCGCGTCACCCATCTCGGCAACACATGGCGGACACCACGACGCCCAGAAGTTGAGCACCAGCGGCTGCCCCCGGTAGTCGGCCAGCGCTGCCTGCTCGCCGTCCGCAGTCGTGAACGTGACGTCGGGCGCCAGTTCACCAGCGGTCTCGGACGGCACGCTGGACGCCACTGCGTCGGCCGTCGCAACCGGGTCCGAGCCTCCGGCCGCCCGGATGCCGACGAGGGCAGCGGCTGCGAGCACCGCCGCCAGCGCGGCGACCACGATCAATCGCCGTGCCTGCCGAGAGGTTGTGGTCGCCATACTGCACACAACACCACCAGGCCCGCCAGACCGCCGACTCTGTCGCACCGGTGACAATGCCCGGCGGCCGGACGCCGCGCCCACGGTCCGCAGCACGTCGCACCCCGCGCCACGGGCGTCCGTGACGTCACTCCTCCATTTCAATCCGGTGGAGCACGAAGAACAGCGCGACGAGCTGGTCTTCGCCCAGCACCGCGTGCGCCCCCGGCAGACGCACGCCACGCGGACGGCTGCCGAGCCGGTCATAGTCGATCGTCATCTGACCGACGGTCCGCACCCGCGCCCCCAACCGGTCATAGGTCACGGCGAACGGCCCGACGTGCGTGAGTCGAGATCCGAACCTGTCGTACTCCAGCGTCCACGTACCCAGCGCTCGCGGCCGGACGCCCAGACGGTCGTACTCGATGTCCATGGGACCGATCGAGTACAGCCGGGTGCCGCGCCGGTCGTAGGACAACTCGAGGTGTCCGAGCCGACGCGGACGGCTGCCGAGTCGGTCGTAGTCGATATCGACCTGTCCGATACGCTCCAGCCGGGCGCCGAACGCGCCGTAGTGAAGCTCGACCGTGGCCATGTGTCACCCTACTGGGTCGGTGACACACGCGGATAGGGCGGAGCGCGGGCGACCCGTTCGTAATGACGCCAGGGGCGATGCCGACGAAACGGTCACGTCACGGTCGGGGCGGACGGCCTACGCTTGATTGATGCGTGATCTGCGAGCCGAGGACCCCGCCGACCTCGTCGTCGCCTGGGAGGCGGTCGAGGAGATGCTGGCCGCCGTGCCCGAGGGCACGGCGAAGGACGTGTTGCGCATGGTGGCCGCCGGCTTCACGGCCGATGACATCGCCGAACGGCTCGGCCTGCCTGTCGAGGACGTCGAGGTGCAGGCCGCGCGGGCGCGCATCCGCGTCCTGACGGCGGCGATGCCGGTTCGGCCAACCGACGGCTGACCGGCCGGCCATGACGGCGCTCACCGTTCTGCGGTGGTCGCTGGGGTAGCGTGCCGCCGTGCCGAGCAGATACTCCGACGACGTCCTGGCCGCCCGCAGAGCCCGACGTGACGCCAAACCCCCGCAGGTCGCCGCTGAGCGCGGCCTGCTCGCCGAGCACCGCGTGACCGGTTTCGCGGGCGAGATCGTGCAGGTAGACGCGGCAGCCGTGACCCTGCGCGACATGCGCGGGAAGGAACGTCATTTCCCCATGCGCGACGGCGCGTTCCGCGTGCGCGGGCGCACCGTCACCCTTGTGCGACCGGCACCAGCGCCCACGAACGCGGCGCGATCGTTCACCGCTTCGGGTTCGGTCGCGTCGACGCGGAGCCGACCGCGGGTCGCCCGGGCCAGCCGCATCTACGTCGAGGGCATCCACGACGCAGAACTGCTCGAGAAGGTCTGGGGCGACGATCTGCGCGACGCCGGCGTGGTGGTCGAGCCGCTCGGGGGCATCGACGACCTCGCCGGCGCGGTCCGGGCGTTCGGCCCGGGGCCGGAGCGCCGCCTGGGTGTGCTCGTCGACCACCTGCTGCCGGGCACCAAGGAACAGCGCATCGTTGACACGGTCCGTCACCCCCAGGTCCTGATCACCGGCCACCCGTACGTCGACGTCTGGCAGGGCGTGCGGCCTCGGACGGTCGGAATCACCGCATGGCCGACCGTGCCGCGGGGGCGCCCGTGGAAGCAGGGGATCTGCGACGCGTTGGGCGTCGACGAGCCACCGGCGTTCTGGCGGCGCCTTCTGCGATCGGTCGACAGCTATGCCGATCTCGAGCAACCACTGATCGGCGCGGTCGAGCGGCTACTGGACTTCGTCGCCCCGCCCGAGCACTGACGCCGACGGGCCAGCGGTCCCCTTCCAGAGCGGCGCACGGGCCGGCCCCGGGCGCCCGGATACGGACGGCCCCCGCTCACCGCCGGCGCGACACATACGCGGACATCACGCGGGCTGACTTTGCCGCGGTCGCGTGGGTCGTACATCATTGTGAGGAACAGGTCTGACCCTCGCGCTGACCGCGACGCACGGGGGCGGACGGAAAGGCGGACATGCCGGTCCAAGGCACGGGACCGCTCACGGGTGTCCTGCTGCAACGCCGCTACCGCGTTGCGACCCGCATCGCGTCCGGCGGCATGGGCACAGTGTTCCGCGGCCGCGACGAGCGCCTCGACCGCGCCGTGGCGATCAAGCTGTTGCACGCCCACCTCGCCGAGGACGACGAGGTCCGCCGGCGCTTCTGCGACGAAGCCCGCCACGCCGCGAAGGTGCGCCACCACAACGTTGTCGCGGTGCTCGATCAGGACGAGCACGGGGGTCTGCCCTTCATCGTGATGGAGCTCGTCGACGGCCCGTCGCTGCGCGAGGTGCTTCGCGCACGCACCAGGCTGTCGCCAGGCGAACTCGACCGCTTCCTGACCGCGGCGTGTGCAGGCCTCAGCGCGGTGCACAGGGTGGGGCTGGTGCACCGCGACGTCAAGCCCGAGAACCTGCTGCACGACGAGCACGGCGACGTCAGGGTCGCCGATTTCGGCATCGCACGCGCGCTCGAGTCCACACAGTTGACGCCTGCGGGCACGGTGCTTGGCAGCGTGCGGTACATGGCGCCGGAGGTCGTGGTCGGCCAGCGCGCCACGTTCGCCAGCGACCAGTACTCGTTGGGCATAGTGGCGTTCGAGGCGCTCACCGGCCGGACGCCGTTGCCGGCCGAGGTTCCGCTGGCGGCCGCGTTGCGTCACGCACGCGAGGTGGTGCCGCCACCGAGCAGCCTCTGGCCCGACGTTCCAGCGGCGGTCGACCACGTGATCATGACCGCGACCGCCAAGGATCCGGACGCGCGCCATCCGTCGCTCGACGCGTTCATGTCGGCACTGGGCGACGCGGTCACCACGGTCGGTGGGGGTGACGGGCGCCCGCACCCGACCTGGATCTCCAGCACCCCGGACGACGCCACCCGCGAGCGTCGGCACGCGTCAGCGAACGGTCGATCGCGCCGCTCACGCCGACCGGCGCGCCGCGACCGCAGCGCGGCGCCACCCCACGCGCAACGGCCGATCCCGGCGGAGTCGACCCCTCACGCCGGGCCCGCTGGCTCGAACGCGTCTGTCGTGGCGCGGCCCATCTACATCCGCGCTCGCATGAGCGTGCTGGCGGTCGTGGCGTTGGTGTTCACGCTGGTCCCCAGCGGCGTCGTCGTCGCGCCGGTGCTCGGCTTCGTCGCGCTGCGGCGGATCGACCGGTCCGACGGCGCGCTCCGGGGCGACGCGGTCGCGGGTCTGGCGATCGTCGTCGGGCTCGCCAGGCTTGCTGTCATGGTGCTCCAGCGGATCTGACATCGGTCCGCGGGGTCGGATCAGAGGTCGATCGGCTGGCCGATCTCGACGACGCGGTCCGACGGCAGCTGAAACAGTTGGGTCACGTTCGACGCGTTGCGGTACATCACGGTGAACAGCCGCTCGCGCCAGAGCGGCATGCCGGGCCGGTCGGTCGGGTGCAGGTCCTCGTGCCCGACGACGTAGGTCATGTTGTCGTCGAAACCCTTGCGGTGGAAGACCTTCTGCTCGAGCGCCTGCGGCACGTCGATCCGGTCGCGGAACCCGTACCGCAGGATCACGCGGGAGAACCCCTTGTCCCCTCTCTCGACCCGCGCCCGCCGCGCCGCAGGAACATGCGGCACGCCGGACAACTGGACGTGCAACAGCACGATCTGCTCGTGCAGCGCGTTGTTGTGTCGCAGGTTGACCAGCAACGACGCCGGAATCTGGGCCGGGTCGGCCGTCAGGTAGTAGGCGGTACCGGGCACCCGCGGGGTGTTCGGATCCAACCGTTCGAGGAACTTGTTGACCGGCACCAGGCCCTTTCGCTGGCGGGTGCCGACCAGCCACCGTCCACGTCGCCACGTCGTGATGAGGGTGTAGACGATCACCCCGACGACCAGCGGGAACCACCCTCCTTTGGGGATCTTGAAGATGTTGCCGACGAAGAAGGCAAGGTCGACGACGAGGAACGCGCCACAGACCGCGAGTGCCCGTTCCTGCGACCATCCGAACCGCTCGCGGGCGACGGTATAGAACAGCAGCGTGGTCACGACCATGGTGGTGGTGACCGCGACGCCGTACGCGGCCGCAAGCCCGCTGGACGTCTGGAAGCCCAGCACCAACCCGATGCAGGCGACCATCAGCGTCCAGTTGATGCCGGGCAGGTAGACCTGTCCCTCCTGCGTCTCGGAGGTGTGCCGTACCCGCAGGCGCGGCAGGTAGCCCATCTGCACCGCCTGCATGCTCAGTGAGAACACCCCACTGATCAGCGCCTGGGAGGCGATGACCGTCGCCACGGTCGCCAGCAGCGCCAGGGGGATCGTCGCCCACGATGGCGCCAGGCGGTAGAAGGGGTTGTCGACCGCCGACGGGTTGCCGAGCAGCAGCGCGCCCTGGCCGAAGTAGTTCAGCAACAGGCCCGGCAGCACCAGCGCGAACCACGCGATCTGGATGGGCCTGCGACCGAAGTGGCCCATGTCGGCGTACAGCGCCTCACCGCCGGTGACGACCAGGAACACCGAGCCCAGCACCAGCACGCCGGCGAACCCGTTGCTGACGAAGAACTGCACGGCATACGTCGGGCTGACCGCGACGAGCACCGACGGAAAGCGGATGACGGCTGCGACGCCGAGGGCGCCAAGGACGATGAACCAGACAATCATGATCGGTCCGAACACGGCGCCGACGGCACCGGTCCCGTGATGCTGGAAGGCGAACAGCCCGACCAGGATCACGACCGCGATCGGGATGATCAGCGGCTCGAACGCCGCGGTCGCCACACCGAGGCCCTCGACAGCCGACAGCACCGAGATCGCCGGGGTGATCATGCCGTCGCCGTACAGCAGAGCGGTGCCGAAGATCCCGACGAGGATCAGCGTCCGGCGGCGGCCCGCACCGTGGTAGTCACCACTGCGCGGAACCAGCGCAGTCAGCGCCAGGATCCCGCCCTCGCCGTTGTTGTCGGCCCGCATCACAAAGGTCAGGTACTTGACCGAGATGACGATGATCAGCGACCACACGATCAGCGACAGAATGCCGAGGATGTTCGCGGCGTCCGGCGTGACGCGCTCCTCCGCGAACGACTCCCGGAAGGCGTAGAGCGGGCTGGTCCCGATGTCGCCGTAGACCACCCCCAGCGCACCGAGGGACAGGGTCGCCAGGCGTCGTGAACGCGAACGCTTCTCGTCAGATGCCAACGCAACTCACCACGACCACACGCACTTCCCATCCGAAGCCGCTGTTGTCGCGGCTCGCCACCATACTCTCGGAAAGCGCCCGAGCCTGGCAGCGGAACTGATCGCACTCGCACGCCAACCGACCGTAGGCTGTCGCCATGACTCCAGCCATGGGGATCCGTCGGCGCGCGTACACGGCGGTGCTCACCGCCTTCCGGTGGCTGCCGGGCCCCCTCAGGCGTCTGCTCGTCCGCACCGGCACACCCAGCTTCACGGTCGGCGCGGTCTGCGTGATCGATCACCACGGCACGTATCTGATGCTGCGCCAGCCGCATCGATCGGGCTGGAGCCTTCCCGGTGGCCTGTGCGACCGCGGCGAGTCCGCCGCGCAGGCGGTCATACGCGAGATGCGCGAGGAGACCGGCCTGCACGTCGAGGTCGGCCTGCCCGTCAGCGTGCAGGTCAACGGCCATGTGCGACGGGTCGATGTGGTCTACCGCATCCGGGTCGGGCAGCGACCGGCCGTGACCGCCGGCGGCGAGGCCCTGGAAGCCCGTTGGCTGCGGCCAGCGCACGTGCTCGACGGTGCGGACGACCCGACACGGGAGATCCTGTGCCTGCTGGCGCGCGCCGACGACGAAGGCGCGACCGACGGTCGCATCGTCGGCCTTGCGTGAGCGACCTGGCGGGTGTCGTGCTGGCGGCCGGTGCCGGCACACGCTTGCGGCCGCTGACGACGTTACGACCCAAGGCGCTCTGCCCGGTGGACAACGTGCCGCTGCTGGACCGTGCCCTGGATGGCCTGGCACGTCACGCCGACCGCGTCGCGGTCAATGCGCATCACAAGGCCGAGCAGATCGTGGCACACGTGCGCGGGCGGGCGCACCTGTCGGTCGAGGAGCCCGTTGCCCTCGGTACCGCAGGTGCGCTGGGCCACCTGCGTGGCTGGATCGACGGAAGCAACGTGCTGGTGCTCAATGCCGACACCTACCTGACCGGCGGGCTGGACCCGCTGGTGGCGGACTGGAATGGCCAGCACTGCCGGCTGCTCGTCGTCGCCGTCGATGGCCCGGGGGACTTCAACGCTGCCGGCCGCCGCGTGCGCTACGTCGGCGCCTGCCTGCTGCCCTGGCGTCTGGTGTCGGCGCTGGCGCCGGACCCGAGCGGGCTCTACGAGGTCTTGTGGCGCCGGGAGGCCGACGCCGGCCGGCTCGAGTTCGCGTGGCACACGGCGACGGCCATCGACTGCGGGACCCCGGCCGACTACCTCCGCGCGAACCTGCACGCGTCGGGGGGCCGTTCCGTGGTCGGCGCGGGCGCGGTGGTCGACGGGACGATTGAACGCTGCGTCGTCTGGCCAGGGTCCTACGTCGGGAAGCGCGAGCGGCTGACCGACTGCATCCGTGCGGGTAGCAGGACAGAGCCGATGACGGTGCGGGCCGACGAGCACCACGTCACCGGCCGCCGATCGCCGGCCCGTGGTCGCTGAGTGCCCGTCACGTCATCCCGACGACCGCCGTGCGCTCCGCAGCCCAGCGGATTGCCTCAGAGCAGCGCGACCGCATGGCCGCCATCATCGACCACTGCGTCGATCACCGGCTGCATCGTGTCGACGATGGCCTCCGTCAACAGCTTGTCGGGGGCACCCGACGTCACCAGCTCACCGAACCCGAGCTCGCAGGTGTTGAGATGGACGCCGCCCCGGCCTTCGTGACGCACTCCCAGGACGAAACCGGTGGGTAGCCGCGTTCCGTCGGCATCGCTGGGTGTGAACGACAGCGTCAGGCCGTCGAGCATCGCCGCGGCGATGGTTTCCATGAGCACAGTCGTGTCGGACATGTCCCGAATAGCCCTTCGTAGTTCCCGCAATACTCAAGGTGTACTGTCGCAACACGCTCCGCGCGAACAGTTGGCGATCGTCCGCGCAGGTCACGGGGCCCCTAGGCCGTCGGTCGACGGCCGACATCCCGCCGTCGGGGGACGATCCTGCGGCCGGCCCGGTTCGGGGCTGCGGACTCGCCGGCGTGCGTCTGGCGCACGCCGGCGCCGGCGTGCCGCGCACTCACGTGCGTTCGGCCTGCTCCCCCGGTCGAACACTCGGCAGCCGCAGGCGAATCGTGGTGCCCTTCGGCGACGTGTCGGCGATCTGTATCGTGCCGCCGTGCGCCTCGACCAGGTCACGGCTGATCGTCAGCCCCAGCCCGGTGCCCGACGAGTCCGAGCCCTTCTGGAAGCGGTCGAAGACCCGGTCGACGTCGTCCCCGGGAATACCCACACCCGTGTCGCGGACCTCGACGATCAGCGCCGTCGCGTCGCCCTGTACGACGACCGTCACGGTGCCGTCCGGCGGGGTTGCACGCAGCGCGTTGACGACGAGGTTGGACACCACCTCGCGCACCCGCACTGGATCGACGTCGATCGGGGGCACGTCGGCGGCAGCGTCGACCAGCAGTCGCACCTGCCCGTCCGCAGCCGACCGACCGAGACCGGCCACCACATCGCGGGCCGTCTGCGCGACATCGGTCGGCTCCCGGTGCAGCACCAGCGCCCCCGACTCCGCCAGGCTCAGCGTGTGCAGGTCGTCGAGCAGCCGTTCGACCACGTGCACATCGCCGAGCAGCAGCCGCAGACGCGCCACGTCGATCGGGCGCACGCCGTCGATCATGGCCTCCAGATCGCCGCGGATCACGGTCAGCGGCGTGCGCAGCTCGTGGCCGACGTCGGCGAGCAGTTGGCGCCGCTGCTCGTCGGCGTCCTGCAGACGCGCGGCCATGCGGTTGAACGAGCCCAGCACCGGACGGGTCATGACCGGCCCGTCGACGGGCACCCGAGCGCTGTAGTCACCATCGGCGAGCTTTCCGGCCGCTCTGATCAATTGTCGGACCGGCACCCAGATGCGTACGAGCAGGGCGGCCGCACCCGCCAGGACGACGCCGACGACGACCCACACGACCACCACCGCCGCGAAGCCGTCCGCGCCACCGACGCTGGCGGCGACGGCGAGCCCCAGCACGACCGGGAGGGCGAGCACCATGAGCAGGGCGGCGAGCACCTTGGCACCCATGCGCCGCCCGAACCTTGCCCACTGCTGCGAGCCGGGACCGTGGCGCGGCGGCCACTGCTCTCCTTCAGGCCACCAGGGCGGCACGCGCCCGCTGTGCCACTGTGGGCCGTGTCGGCGTCGCCGTCGCTCATCCATCTGCGAACCGGTAGCCGACGCCGTGCACCGTCTGGACGAACCTGGGGCGACGGGGATCCGGCTCCATCTTGCGCCGGATGTTCTTGATGTGCGCATCGACAGCGCGTTCGTAGGTCTCGAAGGCCACACCATGCACGGCGTCGAGCAGCTGCGCTCTCGTGAACACCCGACCCGGCTGGCCGGCCAGCGTCGCCACGATGTGGAACTCGGTGGGTGTCAGATCGACCTCGCCGTCGTCGACGGTCACGCGCATCTTCGGTCGATCGACGGTCACCGGACCCACCCGCAGCACCCCTCCGTCGGCGGCCTGCATGTCGACCCGCCGGAGCACGGCGCGGATCCGGGCGACCAACTCCTTCGGGCTGAACGGCTTCGTGACGTAGTCGTCGGCGCCGAGCTCCAACCCGACGATCCGGTCGGACTCCTCGGTCCGGGCGGTCACGATGATGATCGGCACGTCCGACTCGGCCCGCAGCCGGCGTGTCACGTCGAGCCCGTCCATGCCCGGCAGCCCCAGATCCAGGACGACGAGGTCGAGCTCGTGCGCCCTGGCCGCCTGCAACGCTCCCGGTCCGTCGAAGGCCTCGACCACGCCGAAGCCCGCCTGGTGCAGGTAATCGCGCACCAGGCGGGTGATTCTCAGCTCGTCGTCGACGATGAGGACCGTTGCCATCTCGGCCATTGTGGCCGACCGACTCACACGACGTCGTGCTCGTCGGTGGGGTCCTCGCGCGTCGGGTCGGGCACCAGCCGGTCGATGTCCATCCGGGCGTGCGCCTTGAGGTGCCAGTCCTCGACCCGCTGCTCGAACCATGCGCGAGGGTCGTTCTCGGACTCCTCGTCGTCGTTGCGGTTCTCGCGCCACTCGCGCTCGCCCCGCGGCGGGCCCCACGGACCGGGTCCGCGCCAGCCGTGTTGGCGAGCCCTGCGGTCGAATCCCCTGCCCCAGAACATGCGGGCCACGAACCCGAAGAGCAGGAGGAAGAAGACCAGTTTGAACAGGGCGAAGACGGGCCACAGCGCCACCGCACCGGCCGACGCGGCACCAGCTGACGCCGCACCACCGAACGCCATCGCGCCGAGCATGAACATGCCGAACCCAACCAGGATCATCGGGCCGATTCCACTGCGTTCCATCGCATCTCCTCTCGTGATTGACCCAATGATTGCCACCGGATGTGGAGAACTCGTGAACGGGTCACGGAGGTTTCGCGGCGCATGAGGGCGCGGCGCGGGCGCACCCCCGACCGCATCCGGGCACAACCGCACCCGCGTCGTGTGGCCCGCCCGGCGCGGGCGCACCCCCGACCGCATCCGGGCACAACCGCACCCGCGTCGTGTGGCCCGCCCGGCGCGGGCGCACCCCCGACCGCATCCGGGCACAACCGCACCCGCGTCGTGTGGTTCGCCCGACGTGGTCACGCATGGCGAAGGTCGACCAGTGCGGGCCCGAGTAGGTCAGCAGACCGGTGTGGGCGAGCAGTGCGTGCTGCAGGGCGGTGATGTCGCTGTAGCCACACAAGACCTTCGGGTTACGCGCGATCAGCACCCAGTCCAGGTGCGGCAGTCCGTTGCGCTTGACAGATCCTCGCGGCGGTCAGCCATCTATATGGCAACCAAGCCTCGCGACGACCGGAGCGGCGTCACTGCGCGTTACGACGGTTCACGCGCCGTACTTCTCGAGCTTGCCGGCGCTGGCAAGCATGATCGGCATCAGCTCCTGCGTGGGGCGTTGTCCAAGGAGTCCTGCCGCGCAGGCGCGCTCGCCGAAGCTGGTGGCGGCGTCGCGGCCGACGTGGGGACCCCACAGCAGGGTGGGCACCGGATGCCACGAGTGTCCCGACAGCTGGGTGGGCGACGAGTGGTCCCCGGTGACGGCGATCACGTCGGGCTCGAGCGCCACGATGTCGGGGATCACCGCATCGAGGGCCTCGATCGCGGCGACCTTGTCATCTCGCTTGCCGTCGTGACCGGCCTCATCGGTCTTCTTGTGGTGCAGGAAGAAGTAGTCGTAGTCGTTCCAGTGCTCGCGGATCGCCGCCACCTGCTCGGACAGTCCGGCGGGTCGCGGCAGTGTGTCCATGCCGCACAGCTTGGCGACACCCCGGTACATCGGATAGATCGCGACGGTCGCGGCCCGCAGCTTGTAGCGGTCGGCGAAGCTGGGCAGATCATGGTGTGTGTCGAAACCGCGGAGCAGCAAGGCGTCGGCACCGTCCTGGTCGGCCAACGCGTCGCGGATCGCGGCGTCGACCTTCCGCAGCACGTCGGCGGTGCGTTCGGCGGCAGGGTCGAGGGGCTCGGGGTCTCGCGGAGGTACGCCCGTCCTCTGCGGGTCGAGGTCGGCGACCCGATGGTCGAGCCCCTCGCCACGCAGGACGATCAGCACCCGGTGCGACGCGATGTGCTTGAACATCACCTCGGCCCCGTCGACCCGCACGTGGTCGTTGAGCACGTCGACAAGGGCGCTGGCGGCGTCGTCAGCTATACGGCCCGCACGTCGATCCGTGACGATGCCGTCAGCGTCCAGAAGACACAGGTTGCCCCGGGCCGCGATGTCACCGGGCGCGAGGTCGAACCCGACCCCCGTCGCCGACAGCACCCCACGACCCAGCTCGTACTCGGTCGGGTCGTAGCCGAACAGCGCGAGGTGCCCCGGCCCGGACCCTGCCGTGATGCCCGGGCCCGTGGGCTGGGTCAGCCCGACGATGCCCTCGGCGGCAAGTTGATCGAGGTTCGGTGTGGCGGCCTGCTCCAGCTCGGTGTCGAACTGGGCGTCTGCGAACCCACCGAGCCCGTCGAGGACGATCAGCAGGATGTGGCAGGGGGAATCGTTGAGCAACGACGTCAGTTGCATGAGCTGTCTCCGGCGGAGGGACACACGGTCTAGGCCACCATTCCCGCTCGGCGCAGGAGCGAACGTCCCCAACGCGGCCGCCGATGACGATGTACCCGCGCGGTCCGTAGACACCGGTCACGGAAGGGCCGTCCAGGGGACCGCGCCGCACCGTCCGACGGCGCCGACAGGCGCTATCGGTCGGGCCGGTCAGGCAGCAGACCACTGAGCGCTGCCGCGGCCAGTGCGCTGGCCAGAACCAGCACGAGGCCCCAGCGCAGCCCGGCGGCATCGGCGACCAGCCCGACGAGCGGCGGCACGGCCAGGAAGCTGAGGCGGGCCAGCCAGGACGCAACCGCCACACCGTCGGCACTGCGCACACCGGGGATGTTCCCGGCCGCGGCCAGACCCAGCGGGAACAGTGTGGATACGCCGAGACCGGCGAGGCCGAAGCCGGCGATGACGACGGCCGGTGCCGGACCCGCCACGACGGCCAGCATGCCGACGGCGGCCAGCAGCGATCCCGATCGCGCCACACGCCGGGCGCCGAAATGGTCGACCGTACGGTCGCCGGTCAGACGTCCCACCACCATCATCGCCTGTGCACCGACGAACCCGAGACCGGCGATGAACGGCGTCGCGCCGAGGGTCTCGCGCAGGTGGACAGCCGCCCACGACGCCGCGGAGTCCTCGACCGCACCCGCCATTGTGGGCAGCGCCGCGAACCCGAGCAGTAGCCACGGCGCCGTGCGCAGCGCCTGACGCACTCCCTGCCGAGAGTCGACTGGCACGTGGGACGCATGGCCGCCCCGACCATCGCCGGCAGGCGTCGTGGGCGCACCGGCGGTGGAGACAGCGACCTCGTCGTACCGCTCGGCGTGCTCCGGACCGTCCAGCTGCCAGCGGGCCGCGACCAGCACGGCGGCGGCCAGCAGCACCGCGACCGCACCCAGGTGGACCGGCCGGGCGATGCCGAGCGCAACCGCGCCGGCGCCGATCAATCCACCACAGACCGCACCGACACTCCACAGCGCGTGGAAGCTGTTGATGATGCTCCGCCGGTAGCGCCGCTGCACCCGCAGAGCGTGCGCGTTCATGGCGGCGTCGGTCACGGCGTCGGCCGCGCCCAGCAGGAGCAACGATCCGGCGAAGGCCGACCACACGGAAGCCACGGCAATCACCGGCAGCCCGAGGGTGCCAACAATGGCACCGCACGTGGCGGTGCGTCCCGAGCCGAACCGTGCCGACAGTGGGCCGGCGGCGATGCCGAAGATCAGCCCCCCGAGCGGTGCAGCCGCCAGCGCCAGTCCGAACGCGGTGTTGCTGAGCCCCAGCTCGGACTTGATGGACGGCAGCCACGGAACCACGTTGGCAAAGGTCAGACCGTTGACCAGGAACAAGACGGCCACGGCGCCGCGCGCGCGGCGAGCGACGGTCATGCTCGGGGCGACGCAGGGAACGCCGCGGTGAGGGCCATGCGGGTGAAGTTTGGCACGTCCTATGACGGCCCGCGCACGTCGGCATTGAGGGTGGGGTCGCAGCGGTGCAACATATGAGCATCTGTGCAGACGGCCGGCGACAGTGACATGCAGCGTCACGCGGCGCACTATTGGCGCGCGGGCAACGTGACGCGCTGCTCGTTGCGCGACGACCTCGCGCCGTCGTTGTCGTGCCAGGTTCGCATGCAGGTGGGGCGCGATCGTGAGTAGGCACCACGACCACGGTGGGGTCGCCGGTTCCGAGATCGCAGCGCAGCGCCGCCGCGCACTGTGGATCGCGCTCTGCGCCAACGGCGGCTTCATGATCGCCGAGTTCGTCGGCGGTGTCGTCTTCGGATCGCTCGCGCTGCTTGCGGACGCCGTACACATGCTGTCGGACGTGGCCGCGCTGACCATCGCGCTGATCGCCCAGCGCCTGATCGACCGGCCCGCGTCGGTGCGGCACACGTTCGGTCTCCAACGTGCCGAGGTGCTGGGCGCGCAGGCCAACGGCGTGCTGCTGCTGGCGTCGGCGGGGTGGATCCTGTTCGAGGCGGCACGCCGGATCGGCGATCCCCCGGCGGTCGTCGGCGGCGGCGTCTTGATCGTGGCCACCTTCGGACTGCTGGTCAACATCGGCAGCGCCGTACTGCTGGTGCGCGCCAGCGGACGAAGCCTGAACATGCGGGGCGCCTACTGGCACATGTTGGCGGATGCGCTGGGCTCAGTCGGTGCGATCGTGGCGGGTCTCGCGGCTGTGTTGTTCGCCGCCTACTGGGTGGATGCGGCCGCGTCGATCTTCATCGGGCTGCTCGTGATCGTGACCGCCTGGCGGCTGCTGCGCGACACGACCCACGTCCTGTTGGAGGGCGCACCGGAACACATCGACGCCGAGCGGGTCGAGCAGTGGTTGACGAACGCGCCCGGCGTCGAGTCGGTCCACCACATGCACCTTTGGCACCTGACGTCGGAGACGACTGCCCTGTCGGCCCACGTGGTGCTCGATGATCAACCGAGCCTGCATGAGGCGCAGGCGCGCGGTGACAGCCTCAAGGACGGTCTCGCGACCGCCTTCTCGATCGCGCACGCCACGCTCGAACTCGAATGCCACGACTGCGAGCCCCCGGTCGCGTCGACTGCACAACCGACGCAACCGCAGCAGATTGAGCACGACTGAGACGCGTCCGACAAATGTGGACGATGCCGTCTCGGAGCGGATCGAACAGTCCGCTATGAGATGATCCCCGGTGTGCCGCGGGGATGAGGAGCCGTCGGCACCCAGAATCGCAGGGTCTTGCCGTGCCGATCCTCGAGGACGCCGCCATTGCGCTCGATCACCAACCGCGAACCGGCGTTGTCCGCGTCGCATGTGATCAGCGCCGGGTCGATTCCCAGGCCGTGCGCAACGGGCAGCGCGGCTCGCAGCATCGCGGTCGCGTGGCCGCGACGGCGCGCCGTCGGGCGGACGTCGTACCCGACGTGCCCGCCGAGCCGCTGCAATCTCGGTGTCAGACGGTGCCGGATGGCGATCCGGCCCAAATACTCCTTGCCGTCGACCCACCACAACGTCGTCGAGGGAACGAAGCCTCGCGATCGCGGTGTGCTCTCCAGCGCCTGTGCGAACAGCCGCTGCACGTAGGCCTCGAACCCCGCCGGCGTGGACCACCGCTGCCCGAACGCGCGGATCTCATTGCCGATCATCGTGTTGTCGTCGGCCCCACCACGCCCCTCGGCCCGGAACTCCGCCATCGCGGCAAGGAACGACACCCTGACCCGGCCGACCGGTCTGACCAGCTCAGGCATCGACCGCGTCGCTCGACCTCGAGCGCACCCAGGTCGCGTGGCCGGGCTCAGCCGGCGACAACGTCTGCGTAGTCACTGCACGCGACCGGTTCGTCGATGATCAGCCCGTCACCGGAGAACACGTCGACAACGGTGCCGTCCAACGCGAACCGGACGCCGTCGACCGTCGGGAACTGGTCGAGCGTGCACGCGACCTGGGCCAACCGCAGCGTCAACCCCAGCGTCCCGCCCCCGGACTCGAAGTCGCCGGACAGGTCGACCGTGGCCACGCCGTCGGTGATGGTCAGCCCGCGCAGGCGTGTGGACGCAGGGATCTCCGTGCCGTAGCCGGCGGCCTGTTCGCCGCCGTTCGGGCCAGCCAGCAGCTGTTCGACTGCGACGCTGCCGATGCGTGGCACTCGATTCACCACTCGCGGCACCGCTCTGATCTGCTCGCCCTGCGTCAGGTACACCACGACGGTCGTCGACACGGACGTCGCGGGGTCCGTGCCGGCCTGCTGATCCGGGTCGGCGGGCGCCTGGGCAGCGGCGTCGGGCGGCGGCTCGCCTGCGCCGGACAGCGCAGCCGTGGCCGTCTCGTCGGGTGTGCCGAGCGCAGACGTCGGCGCCGTGTCGCCGCCGCGTGTGGGCGCGTTGCCCACGTCGACCACCTGCGCAGGGGTGCCGCACGCTGCCAGGGCCAGCACCGCCACCGTCGCGATCAACCATCCGCGCATCTCGACCTCCGTTGGTAGCCGCGCTCTGCGATAGTCGCCGCCGCTCGTCACGACGGGTTCCCGGGGGTGTAACCGCCGCGCAACAGCCGTCACGCCTCGCGCCGCCGTGGGAGCCGCACGGTGAACGTCGCGCCGTGGCCCGGCTCGCTGGCGACCGTGATGTCGCCGCCGTGCAGGCGTGCGTTTTCACGAGCGATCGCGAGACCGAGCCCTGTTCCACCGCTGCTCCGCGACCGGTCGGCCTTGTAGAAGCGGTCGAACACGCGGCTGAGGTGCTGCGGCAGGATCCCGTCGCCAGCGTCGGTCACGTCGATCTCGACCGTGTCGGCAGTCGAGCCCACGCTGACCGCGATCGGGGGCCGACCATACGTACGCGCGTTGCCGACCAGGTTGCCGATGATGGCGTCGAGGCGCCTGGCGTCGATGAACGTGGTCGGTCGGCCGTCGGCGTGCACGGCGACCTGTCCGTCCCAGCCCCGGGACCGCAGCGCGCCGTCGATGCTGCGCACGACGTCGATGCGCTCGAGCGTCATGTCGGCGGCACCGGCGTCCATGCGCGAGATCTCCATGAGATCCTCGACCAGCGCCGCGAGTCGCCGGCTCTCGACGACGACGATGCGCGCGGCCCGCCGGCCGGCGTCGGTCAACCCGTCCTTGTTGGCGTCCAGCACATCACAGGCGGTGGTCAGGGCAGTCAGCGGCGTGCGCAGCTCGTGCGAGACGTCTGACACGAAACGGCGCTGACCCGCTTCGAGCTCGCGCAGGTCACCGACCGTTCGCCGCAGCGCCGCGGTCATGGTGTTGAACGCCCTCGCGAGCTCCGCGAGATCGTCGCTGCCCTCGGCTGGCAGCTGCGTGTCGAGATCGCCGGCCGCGACCTCACGCACCGCCGCCCGGGTCCGCCTGATGGGACGAAGGACCCCGGAGGCTGCGGCGGCCCCGACCCCTGCGGAGACGACCACCAGCACGCCGCTGGTCACGGTCAACACCCGGGCGAGCAGCGTCAAGTCGTCGGCCACGTCCTGCTGGGGGTAGAAGAAGAAGAACGCGGGACCGTCGGGCTGTACCGCACCGCCGACCACCAGGACGGCACGGCGGCCGCGCGCCGTCCGTTTCGCGACCAGCCTGCCGGCCTCGACGGCCGTGCGCACATCGTCGGGGATCGACGAGGCCGTCAACGAGATCGTCGTGGTCTCAGACCTGTCGCCGGCCAACGCGACGACCTCGGCACGGCTGCGCGATCGCAGGCCTACGAGGAAGCGGCGCAACTCGCTCTCGGTGGGGTCGCCGGGCAGCGTCGCCGCCGCGTCATCCAGGTGTACCTGCGCGTCGCCCACCGCGACCTCCATGGCGCGACGCAGGGTGATCCCGCGGACCACCGCGTACGAGATGCCGGCGACCGCGAGCGCGACCACAGCGGCCAACACGGCGAAGGTCATGACCAGCCGGGCGCGCAGACCCAGCGGACGCCCGCGTCTCATCGTGGATCCACGAGCTTGTAGCCGACACCGCGAACCGTCTGGATCAGGGTCGGGTCGGCCGGATCGTCCTCGACCTTTGCGCGCAGGCGCTGCACGCAGACGTCGACCAGGCGCGAGTCACCGAGATAGTCGTAGTCCCACACCCGCTCGAGCAGCAACTGGCGGGTGAACACCTGACCGGGGCGACGCGACAGGTCGAGCAGCAACCGCAGCTCCGTCGGCGTGAGGTGGACCTCCTCGCCCGATCTCGTCACCACCATGCCGACCGGATCGATCATGACGTTGCCGAACCGGCGGACCCCCTCGGCGGCGGAGGGCTCGCCACGTCGCAGCACCGCCTTGATCCGGGCCAGCAGCACGCGCGTCTCGAAGGGCTTGGTGACGTAGTCGTCCGCGCCCGACTCGAGCCCGAGCACGACGTCGATGGGGTCGCTGCGCGCCGTCAGCATGATGATCGGCACGCGATCCTCCCGCCGTATCTCGCGGCAGACATCCAGGCCGTCACGCCCCGGGAGCATGACATCGAGCAGCACCAGGTCGGGGCGCAGGCGCCGCCAGCGTTCGAGCGCCTCGTCGCCGGTGGCGGCCGTCTCGACATCGTGGCCGTAGCCTTCGAGCGCGAGCGCGACAGCCTCGCTGGTCGACGGGTCGTCTTCGACGAGCAGGATCGCGGCCACGTCGGAGATCATCGCATCTGCGCCTTGCGGCTTCGAGTCGGACCCAGCGTCGCGCACGGGCAGCCCGCGCCCTGGAGATGTCTCCCAGGACGCGGGCTGCGGGTCAGCGATCGTCACGGCCTGATGGTTGTCGTGCGGCGCAGCGCCTTACGCATGGCGGAACGGGTCTGCCCATCGACAGCACCGCTCACGGCGACACCCTCCGCACGCTGGAACACGCGGGTCGCGCGGTACGTCCCGGCACCGAACGCACCGTCGGCGCTCAGCGGGCTCACGAGCGGCTTCGTCGACACCGCGAACGTGCCGGTCTGCACCATGTTCAGCTGTTCCTGCCAGTCTCGAACGTCCGCTCCGCGGTCTCCTCGACGCAGGCGCCGGACGGTCGCTCCGTGCGCCACGTCGACGGCCAGACGCGTCGGGTTCGACAGCTCGAGCACGCGGAACCCGGTGCGCGCCCGCAAGCCGGCGCCGAAGGTCGACAGCGCCTCGTACTCGCCGCCGTAGTGCAGCTGGCGCAGCGTCGGGTAGCGCGGGGTCAGCGGGCCGTCGGGCGAGAACGTCCGAGGGTACTCCGCGGCGGTCATGTCGATGGTGCTGGCCTGCATGTCGATCTGCAGCGCGGTCGTGCCACCGGCAGGGATCGGCACGCCGCCACCGCCTGTCGTCGCCACGCCCGAGTAGCCGATCGTGTAGGCAGGGTGACCGCCGTCGAACTCGAACACGACGCGGTCAAAACCGTCGTGCCGGCCGACCCGGACCCTGCGCAGCGTCGCAGCCGCACCACTGGTGCGTTGGATCGTCGCGGTGTTGGTCAGTGAGCCGCGGGTTCCGGTCACGCCGCTCTGCCCCGGCACGCTGTACTGCAGCCAGTTGTAGAACGCGGCTTCGCTGCCGTTGATCGAGTAGCGGACACGGTGCACGGTCGGGAACTGCTCGGCGGTGGCGCCGAGCTGCGACAGCAGGCTGGCCGAGCCGCATGCCGTCGACGCGTTTGGCATCACCTGACGCAGGTCGGCGAAGTCGATGTGGGCCACGCCATCACGGATGCTGACCGCTCGCAGCATGCCCGCGGTCTCAGCCGAGAACATGGTCGCCGTCGACGGTCGCTCCTCTGCGGTCGGACCGGCAAGCAGCTGCTGGAGCGCGCCGGCGAGCACCGCGGGCTTGCCCACCGTGCGGGTGTACGGGTTCACTACGTCGCATTCGCTGCCGGCGGCGGTGAAGTAGACGTTGACATCGGCGGTGTCGGTCGTCGAGGCGCTCGCCGCCGTGGTCGGCACGACCAGGGCGAGCAGGGTCAGGATGGTCAGCCACACCCGAGCGGAGCGCCGGCGCCGTACCGGAGCTCCGCCGCGGACCATTGTGGTCGCGATCGTCGAAGTCATGATGAGCCTCCGCTTTGTCGGCCCACCACCTCGGGTGGGCCTGCACCGGGATGCCGGATGGCGGTCCGGTGTCTGTGCCCATCAACGTGAACGACCCGCTTCGCGGCCCGTTCGCAGTCGGGTAACCGTTCGGTAACAGCAGCCGCAG
>JAHELV010000053.1 GCA_024644015.1 Nitriliruptorales bacterium | reverse complement strand
CCTCGTCGACCGTGCACCGTTGGTGCTCGCGGGGCTCGGCATGGGCTATGCCGGGCTGCTTGCACGTGGTGTCGGCGACGGCGATCCGGTCAGGTTCACCGATCCCGAGTCGGTCCGCGACGCGCTGCGGCGACCCGACGGCTTTCTTGCGGGCTGGGCGCACTACATGGCGTTCGATCTGTTCGTGGGCCGGTGGATCTGGCGCACCGCGCTCGACGAGCAGCGCGGCTGCCGGGTCGCGCTGCTGCTGACGTGGTTGGCGGGCCCGCTGGGTATGACCGTGTTCATGGCACAGCGGCGCCTGCGCCCGCGGACCGGTTGACCACGGGATCCGATCGCGGTCTGTGCAGCGCCGCAAAGGGCATGATCGTCCCAGCACGGACACGTGACCTGTGCGGAAGGACGAGACTGAATGACAGGCATCACCGATCAGATCGCCGACTCGTTCGTGCGGCAACTCGCGCGTGGAGCTCTGGACGGCGTCGGTCCCTTGACGCCGGCACGCGCGATCGCCGAGGCCGCGATGGCTGCCCATACGAGCGCCGACACCGCGATCGACGCCGTGGTCGGCGAACACATCCGGCTGGCTGCCGTCAACGGGTTCGTCACCGGTCTCGGGGGGTTCGTCGTCCTGCCGGTCGCCGTGCCGGCCAACGTACTCGGCTTCTACACCCTGGCCGCACGAATGGTCGCTGCGATCGCCCATATCCGCGGTCACGACATCGACCGGCCCGAGTCCCGCGTCGCGGTGCTCGCGGCTCTGACCGGCGACGACATCGGCAAGCTACTCGGCAGGGCCGGGATCGTCCTGCCGGCCAGCGGCGTCACCACGGCGTGGCTGCGCCGGATGGCACCGTCGATGACGACGATGGTCAACAAGGCGATCGGCTTCCGACTGCTGGTCGGCACCGGCCAGCGCGCGCTGGTCAAGCTCGGACGGGCCATCCCGGTGGCCGGCGGTCTGATCGGCGGAACCGTGGACGTCGCCTTGATGCGCTCCATCGCACGCCACGCCCGGCAAGTGTTCCCGCACTCAGCGGAAGGGCTGGCTCAGCTCGAACGTGAGCAGTCGGCAGGCCCGGAGCACGACGTCTCCTCGGCGTGACGACGGACGGTCACGCGGGGCCGCCGTTCCAGGCGAGCGCGCGACCCATGCCGCATCAGGAGCCCTCCACGGCGATGCCCGCCTCGGCGAAGACGGACGTGTCTTCGGGGGGCAGCCGGAAGCGAACCTCATCGATGGACTGGAACCGGGTGAGCGTTCGGACCACCTGGTCGACGCGGCGACGCAGCGACCGCGGGCCCGGGTCCGCGGCGAAGCCGGTCAGTGACACGGTCACGACGCCGCGGTCGACCCGTACGCTGCCAAGCGACGTGCCGGGCGGGATCGCCGTCGAGTGTCCCGCGTCCAGCTCGACCATGAGGGGTCCGGCGACCAGGGCCTCGAGCGCTCCGCGCGCGAGCTGTGTCCTTTCGACCCGCCGGCGAACGCCGTCGAGTTCTCCGTCGCGTACGAAATAGACGGTGACGAGCCGCAGCGACGACGCGCGCTCGGCCGCGGCCATCGTGCGCATGGTGGGCCAGCCCGTGGGCTCCTCGCCGATCGTGCGCTGGAACCGGCGAGTCTCACGTGCTGTCGCGTCGCCGTACACGCCGTCGGCCTGCACGTCGAGGCCGGCGGCCGCGAGTAGCTGCTGCCACCGTCGCACCTCGGGTCCGGAGGCACCAGGTCCGAGGACGGCGGGTTCGGACGCTGCCTCGTCTGACGGCGTCATGGTCGGCGTCGGCGACACCGCCGCGCCCTGGTCCGTTCCTGGACCGCTGGCGCCGAGGCCGCCGACGCCGCCGACGTCGCGGAGCACCGACCAGCCGACGATCAGGCCGCCGGCCGCGAGCACCGTCACCAGCAGCGCGCGAAGCCGCCGCCCGCGCCACCACGGCTGGCCGCTGTCGGCCAGTTCGACGCCGGTGAACAGGCCCATGCCGCAGCGTTCGCACAGCG
The DNA here is from genome assembly GCA_024644015.1 of Nitriliruptorales bacterium. Taxonomy (GTDB): domain Bacteria; phylum Actinomycetota; class Nitriliruptoria; order Euzebyales; family JAHELV01; genus JAHELV01. The sequence continues at coordinate 22,067 of JAHELV010000053.1, read as the reverse complement.
TGCGCTCCGCCGGGTTGAATGCGCCACAGGTCGGACATCGCGTCGACGGCACTTCATCGCTCGGGCCGTCCCGCGTCGGCACGACACCCGACCTCGGCTTGTGTGTCGGCCTCGTACGTTCGCGGCGGTTCCCACGGGCTCGTCGAGCCGGAGGCGTGGCCTGCGGTCGCGTATCGTCCGCGGCAACCGGGCGAGGCGTCACCGGCGGCTGCGTATCGTCCGACGCGTCCGAGCGAGGCGTCACCGGCGGTGGCGTATCGTCCGCGGCAACCGGGCGAGGCGTCACCGGCGGTGGCGTATCGTCCGCCGCCGTGTCAGCACGTGGGGCCGCGGGCGGTTGCGTGTCCGCGTGCGCAGCGTCGCGCCAGTCGAGCGCGAAACCGCAGTCGCGGCAACGCGTCTCGTCTGCAGCGACGGCGGCAGCACAACGCGGACACCTATCCGTTGACACCTGTCCATCCCCTCTCCGCCGCGCAGGGAGGCCGATCGAACCGTTGACCAATCGGAGGCATCCCTGAACAGCCTGCCGCGGTCCATCATCGCGCATCAACGTCGTGCGGGCGGCATCGAGCGTCTGGAAGGTGGTGCGCCGCGACGCTAGAAGTGCTCGGGCTCGGCGGGGACCGTGATCTGGTCGACCAGGTGCGCGATCGGCGCGGGTACCGTCAGCTCGGTACCTGGCGCTGTCGCCGTGCTGCCGAACAGCGCCTCGGCCACCGACCGCGGCATGGTGCACGCCACACCGAAGCCGGTCGGATGACACTCCGCGCCACGCGCGATCAGCCAGCGCCGGACCTCGTCCACGCGTTGACCGCTCGGGCGGGGCGGCAAGCTGCCGTCCTCGCCCGATGCCGTTCGGTCGGCGGTGACGAGGACATCGAACCGCACGGAGGTCGCGTCATCGGCCACGTGCGCCCACCTCCGATCCGTCGTGGTGATCGACGCACCCGTCACAGCACCGCATCGACCGCACGGTGTGCGTTGACCAGACCATATCCGGTCGCCAGGTCGGGACCGGGCCCGGCCGGGTGGCCCTGGAAGCACTTGCCGTCCGTAACGTCCCGAGCTGTGTACTGCAGCACACGGCGCACGTCCTGCGGTGTCAGCGTCGGGTCGGCCTCGAGCAGCAGTGCACAGACGCCGGCGACCATCGGCGACGCCGCCGACGTTCCGCTGAACGCCCCCCACCCGCCGCCTGCGTCGAGGTTGGCACCTGCCTGCACCGGCAGCGTGATGTAGTCGGCCGACGGTGGGCTGCCACACAGTCCGGTGACATCGGGGACGCGACGACCGGGGAACCACACCGACTCGAACCCGCTGGCGTACTCGGTCGCGGCGTAGGACAGCGCGTCGTCGACAACCGTTCCGCCGACGGCGAGCACCTCCTCGACGTTGGCGGGGAACGCGTGATGACCGTTGCCCGCAGAGAAGCACACGACGATGCCGCGTGCGACAGCGTCGAGCACCTCCAGGTACAGCGGCTTGAGCCAGTTCGGCATGCTCGTGTTCGGCAGGTCCACGTGGTAGCCCCAGCTGCAGGTGATGACCTTTGGACGCAGCTCCACAGCCGTGCGGAACGCCAGTGTGGGGTTGCCCATCTTCACCCCGACGAAGTTGATGCCGGGCGCGGTCGCGAACAGGTTCGCGGCCTCGCCCGTGCCGTGACCGGACATGTCGTCGCCGGGTTCGACGACGTCGGGCGCCGGGACGGCGAGATAGTCGTACCCCTGCGCCGAGAAGTACGGGTGGTGGTAGAAGCCCGAGTCGACCATTGCGACCCGGACGCCACGACCGGTCATCCCGCGCCGGTGGACCGCGCTGGCCTGCATGAGCTGCGCGACGTCGCCAGGCACACGTAGCCGGTACTTGTCCGTGCTGAGCGAGAACGCGGGCAGATCCCGCTCACCGGCGAAGAAGATCGGGTCTGGCTGCACGTAGATGCGGTCGACGAGCTCGTCGAGTCCCTCGGCCGTGGGCGCCTCCACCCTGTGGCGCGGTGTCATCGCGGTGTAGTCGTCGGGGATCGGCACGTCCGTCGGCAGCTCGACCATCTCCAGCTGCGCGCCGAACACCTGCTCGAACCGCTCGACGGATGCTGACGCCGAGATGGTGAACGCTCCGATGTCGTGGATGGCGACACCCTGGTTGGCCAACCGCCGCGCGGCCTCGATGGCCACGCCACGCGGGACGCGGTACTCGCCGACTGTGTCGACCGTAGGAAGTACGTCCAGCTCGAACGCGGACATCGTGCCGTCAGCCCGCAGCGCGACTTCGAAATTGACCATGGTGTCCTCCCGTGACAGCGGAATGTTGTGACAAGAGCGCGATCCTGTGCGGCAGATACAGGCAGCTCGGGCCGGTCCGTGGGCGGCCGTGCGCACCATGGGCGCGATACCCTCACAGCCAATGGATACGACACTGCGACTCGCGCAGCAACCGGCTGCTGACGCGCTGCTCAGCCGCAGTCCGCTGGCCGCGTTGATCGGCATGCTGCTCGATCAGCAGGTCCCGATGGAGTGGGCGTTCTGCGGTCCGTACACGATCGCGCAGCGGATGGGCGCCGACGACCTCGACGCACACGAGATCGCGCAGGCCGATTCGGAACAGTTCGCCGCGCTGCTGTCGGACAAGCCGGCGGTGCACCGGTACCCGGCGTCGATGGCGAAGCGGGTGCAGCAGCTGTGTGCGCATCTCGTGGAGGACTACGGCGGTGACGCGAGTGCGGTGTGGGCCGATGTCGACTCGGGGACGGAGGTGCTGCGGCGGCTGCGGGCGCTGCCCGGCTTCGGGACCCAGAAGTCGCAGATCTTCCTGGCGTTGCTGGGAAAGCAACTCGGCGTGACACCCGACGGATGGCGACAAGCCGCCGGCCCCTACGGCGAGGAGGGCTCGTACCGCTCGGTGGCCGACGTCACGGGACCGGAGTCCCTCGACAAGGTGCGCGCCTACAAGAAGGAAGCCAAGCGCGCGGCGAAGTCGTCGTAGCGCGACCGGCCTGGAGACGTCAGCGAAGCCCTATGCCGATCGCCACGCCGACGGCCAGCACTGCACCGACCAGTACGACGGCGGCCAGCCCGAACACCAGCCAGGTGCCCACGCGGTCGGCCGCGACCGCAGGCTGGGACAACGGCGGTGCGTCACGCCCCGCAGCGCGCCGCACTGCCCGCCGGTGCACCGAGCCGAAGATCAGCCCAGCGGCCGGTATGGCCAGGAGATTGACGACGTGGGTCACTCCCATCAGCGCGAGGAAGGCAGCGACGCGATCCAATGTGCCCGCCAGCCCCCGCTGCAGCGACACCGTGGTGTCAAGCGTCGTCAGGTCCGCCCCGATGATGAGCACCCCCGTGAAGAACAGGTAGTACGCCAGATCGAGCAACGTCAGAAACCGGTCGCCAGTTGCAGGGCTCACACGAAACGCGTCCGCCACGTAGATCCGGCCGAACCGTCTGATCATCGGAGCCAGTGCGAGCAGTGACCCGAGAAGGACCGCGATCTCGAACAGCTCGACCGCCCACACGCGCACAACCAGACGGCCGCCGGGGTCCACCGACACGGTGAGCCACATGTAGACCCCCACCACGACCACTGCCGCGACGGCCGCGGCGAGGATCCGCCTGACGGTGCGGCGGTGGGCGGCGTCCGCCTCGATGCTGTGCTGCATTCGCGCGAGCAGGTCACTGCTCGGCCCGTAGGCGTCGGCCCGACGCAGCGTCCGCGCAAGTCGCTGCTCAAGCGTCATGCGCTGGCCTCCAGCATCGAGGCCAGCGCCGCCATTCCCCTCCGGCAGTGCGTCTTGACCGAGTTCGGCGAGATCGAAAGCGTGTCGGCGATTTCACGTTCGGACAGTTCTACGTAGAATCGGAGAACTAGACAATCTCGCTGTCGGGGCGACAACGATCGCAGCGCGTCGAGCACCAAGGCCTCGTCCTCGCTACGCACCAGCTGCTCGTCAGGCACGTCTGGCCGGCGTCTATCCGACAACGCGTTCTGATGACGGAGCGACAGCAGTCCCCTGCGGTTGTGGTCACGGGCCAGGTTCACGACGATCGATCGCAGGTACGCGGCGCTCTTCGTGCGATCGCGGAGGCGATCCACGGTCCGATACAGCCGGATGAACGCTTCCTGCACGATGTCCTCGGCGCCGGTTCGGTCATCGGTGAACAGCCGGGCCAGGCGAACCAGCGCGGTGGCCTCCTGGTGGAAGAGCCGCTCGACGAAATCACGGCGCTCGAGCTCTTCGTCGGTCCATACCGTCTTGTCGGCCGTGACGACCTGAAGCCACAGCACCGCTCAGACCGACATCGGTGTGTCCTCGTCCAGCTGCCGGCTCAGCCCCAGCAGCCGGCCGACGACAGGAAGGCTCAAGACGTTGGCTCCGTGCAGGATCCCCATGAGGAGCAGCATCCCACCGATGCGGAACACCTCGGCCTGCAGCTGGTTGCCCGTCGACAGCGTCCACTCCACCGGCTCTGCCAGCGTGGTGGTGAACAGGATGTAGGCGACGAATATCAAGTAGTACGCCACATCCATCAGAATCAAGTAGCTCTTGCCGGTACGGGGATTGGCACGGAAGATGTCGCCGGCGTAGGCGCGGCCGAACCGCTTGATCAACGGACCCAGTACGGCCACGATCGTCGCCAGGACGAGCGTCGTGATCAGCTCGATGATCCACCAGGTCATTGTCGCGCTCCTCGCGGGTACGCCGTCATGCTCGCACGTCCGCGCTGACCGGGCTGGTCGATCGGCCGACGCGGGCCTGCGTTCGCTCCACCAGCCTCAGCCCTGCACGGCTGTAGGCAAAGACGACCGCGGCGAACATCGGGATGTTCATCCACGCACCCGCGCCAAGGTCCGTGAACTCCGTGCGCAGGCCCGGGTCCGCCAGGAACGTAGCCATCACGATGACCGTCATGACAGCAGCGCTGGTGCGCGCTCGCAGGGGTAGGCCTTCGCGCAACAGGTTTCCGACGACGCCCATCGTCCCGCCGAAGACGCCACCGAGGATGAGGACGAGGAACGCGGTCCCCTCCAATGTCAGCTCGGGCGTCCGAAACGGGTCGACGATCGCCACCACCCGCATCGCCAGGCGCGCGCCCGGTCCGAGGATCAGCAGCCCCGCCGCGGCTCCACCGATCGCGCCAGTCCCGACGATCCTCCAGAACCCGGGCAGCAATCGCCAGCCGACGAACGCAGCCAGCACGATGAACGCCACCGACCCGCCACCGGGAACGACGTCCACCATCGCCATCGGGATCGACGCCGCACCGATCACCGCTGCCGTTCTCGATCCAGGAGTTCGTGCGACCGCCATCTTGACCGTCCCTTCATTGCTGATGCGCTCACATGACTGACGGATGACACGACGATTCGGGTGACACCTGCGTCCGAGTTCGTGGGTCGAGATCGGCCCGCGGCGAGGATCCTGTCGTCAACGCTCGTGTTGGAGCCCCACCGTGTCGTGTGCCTCCTGCAGCCACGCCCGCAGTTCGTCGTCGAGGTCGGCGTCGGACCGCACCCGGACCACGTGCATACGCCATCGCGGCCCGTAGTCCTCGGTCTTGACGATCCGCGGGCTGTCGAGCCACCGGTGCAGCGCGAACGTCGCCAGGAAGCCACGCTTGCGCGGATACAGGCCGGCGAACCGGACCCGCGCCACGCACACCAGGCGCGTCTTCTGCGGGATGATCTGCACGTCACCCAGCGACTCGAGCAACGCAACGTAGCTGCGGGCCAACGCCAGCACATGGGGTTGTGCGTCGGCGAACAACGCCTCCAACGTGAAACGCCCGCAGGAATGCCACAGGTTGCGGCTGATCAGCCGCGCACCGCACTGCGGACAGACCCACAGCGGTGCCTGACCTTGGTCGGAGCGCTGGTTCACTGCTCGATCCCGCGCGCGAAGGGTCTTCAGCGTACCGCGACCGCGGTGGTTCTCCCGTCGACTGGAGGTCTCCGTACCCCACGCCCGTCGGTGCCGCACGGCCAATCCGGCCGCCTGTACCCATTGCGTCGAGCCGTGAGGTAGGAGACCATGGCCATATGCGGACGCTGTATCTACTGCGACATGCGAAGTCGAGCTGGGACGACCCGACGCTGGGTGATCATGAGCGGCCACTCGCCACCCGGGGCGTCGGGGCCACGCCCTACATCGCTGACCACATGCGTGACGCCCGCATCGCGCCGGACGTGCTCCTGTGTTCGTCGGCGCGCCGAACCCGCGAGACACTTGACCTGCTCGGCGACGCAATCCCTGCCGACTGCGAGGTCCACATCGAGGACGGGCTGTACGGAGCGAGCGCCGACGCGCTCCTGGATCGGCTGCGGGCCCTGCCCGACACGACACACCGGGCGATGCTCATCGGCCACAACCCCGCGCTGCAACGACTCGCGTGGCTGCTCGCGCATTCGGGAGCGAAGCTGAGCCGTCTGAACCGCAAGTTCCCGACCGCCGCCCTGGCGACGCTCGAGGCGCCGATCGACGGCTGGTCGGACCTCAGTAGGGGAAGCGCCGAACTCACCGGTTTCGTGCGACCCAAGGACCTCCGCGCGCCCCGCGCGAGTTGACTTCCTGCACCCGTTGCGACAGCCGCCTCCAGCGATGATCAGCAGTTGACTCGCGGCGTCAGCCTGGACTAGCCTCAGGGTTGGTCAGGTCACGCCGTTGAAGGATGCGTTGTCTCATGCTCTTGCTATGCGATCACTCAACATGATCACACGTGGGTGTATCTCGCCAGCGTCCGTCGGGACCGGCGGCCCGGTTCTGATCTCCCCGGGCGCCTGACCGGCGTTTGGCGATGGCGACCGTATCCGACCGGCTCGAGCTCGCGTTGGACTGCGTGACCGACGGACAGCCGTCGCGAGTCCCGCGCTCCCTGCCGTCCGAGGAGTTCACGACCGAGGCGTTCCGCGCCGAAGCAGCGGCTGTCGCGCAACGTGCGCAGCCGTGGACGGTCGGGCCTGGCGTACAGGGTGTCGGCATCGGTGAGAAGGTCACCAAGGGCCACCCGACCGGCGAGCTGGCGCTGCGTATCTACGTCGACCGCAAACGACCGAAGGACGCGATCGACAACCCCGTTCCCGGTGAGCTCGACGTCGCCGACCTTCGGGGCATCACGACAGACGTCGTGGCCATCGGGCCCGTCGAAGCCGAGATGTTCGTCGACCGCGCCCGGCCCTGCATGCCGGGCTGTGGCGTCGCGCACGCCGAGGACCGCCCTGGCACGTTGGGCGCGTTCGTACGCCGCGGCGGTGACACCCTGTTCGCACTGAGCAACGCGCACGTGCTCGCGGTCGACGGTCTGGCCACCCGGGGCGACCCGGTGCTGCAACCGGCCGCGGACGACGGCGGTCGCGATGTCGACACGGTCGCCCACCTCGAGGACTTCGTGCCGTTCGAGTTCGGAGACACCGGGTTCCCCAACCTGGTAGACGCGGCGATTGCCCGCGTGACCGCCGACGAGGTTGACCTGGCCATCCGCTTGTTGGGCCGCCGCCCCGCCGGCGTCACGACCAACCTGCGGCGGGGCATGCGGGTGCACAAGGTCGGACGGACCACCGATCTGACGACCGGCATCATTCAGGATGTGAACTTCCGGCTGTCGATGAAGTACCGCCGGACGAACCATGAGCACGCACGGGTTGGGTTTCGGGACCAGGTGCTGTGCACCCGCTTCACACAGGGCGGAGACTCCGGTTCGCTCGTGCTCAGCTCCTCGAACCGCGCCGTCGGGTTGCACTTCGCCGGCTCTCCATCCGCAAGCGTGTTCAATCGCATCGGGCACGTGCTCGGCGTCCTGAACGTCGAACTGGTCACGGAGGACTGAGGACATGGCAACCGGACCGCAGGCGCAGCGGGCCGCCGACCTGCATGCTGACGATCTCTCCGCGTATCCCAACGTCGTGGGGATCGGCACCCGTCCGGTCGCCGACGACCTGTCGGCAAGCGCATACGACTCGCACGCCGTCGCCGTGTACGTCAGCCGGAAGGTGCCCAACCACCAGCTCAACGAGCGCCAGCGGCTACCGGACTACGTCGAGATCCCCGCGCCCGGCGGGATCGAGCGGGTACCGGTGATCGTGGTCGCGACAGGCGTCATCGAACCGGAATCAGACGAGAAGCCCCCGCAGGAACGCGGCTTCACCACCGAGTGACGGAAAGGTCAGAAATGCCCGAGCCAGAGGCGACCGATCTCGACGAGCGGGTCAGCAACATCACGGCGATCGAAGGACGTGAGCAGGAACCAGAGACCGGCGGCGGCGACGTGGCGGCGGCCGACGACGACATCGAGGCCGTCGAAGGCTACGAACAGCCGCAGGCGGCCGCTCCAGAGCTCGGCTTCGCACCGGAGTCCGCTGGCACACAGGCGCCACCCGACCAGCTGCTGCAGATCCAGTTCCCCGACATCGGCGCGGCGTCCTTCGGGGGGTTCGCGCCAGAGACCGTGCACGGCGTCGACGACAGGCGACAAATCAACGCCACCGACACGTACCCATGGCGGGTCCACGCATCGCTGCTGATCACCGCCGCCGACGGTTCCAACTGGATCGGCACCGGCTGGTTCGTCAACCGGCGCGTGCTGGTGACCGCCGGCCACTGCGTGTTCATCAAGAACAGCGCGGTACCGGGACGCGACGGCTGGGTGCAGCGCATGCGCGTCATCCCGGGCCGCAACGGCACCACCAAGCCGTTCGGCGAATCGGTCGCGACCGAGTTCCACTCGGTGCGCGGCTGGACCGAGCACGGCGACGACGAGTACGACTACGGTGCGATCGTTCTCCCGCAGCCGGTCGACGCGGGCATCGGGTGGCTGGGGTTCGGACGGTACCCGGATGACAACCTGAAGCAGGTGGTGGGCAACATCTCCGGCTATCCGGGCGACAAGCCGCCCGGAACCCAGTGGTACGCCGCACGCAGGGTCGATTCGGTGACGCCCCGCAAGGTCCGCTACGACATCGACACGGCCGGCGGCCAGTCCGGTGCAGCCGTCTACCGCATCAAGAACAACGGCCGGTTCGCGGTGGCGATCCACGCCTACGGCGGCGCCACCGTCAACTCGGGTACGCGCATCAACGGGCCGGTGTTCGACAACATCCTGCACTGGCGAGACACGAATCCGAACCCATAGCCAGCGAGGCCCGACGTTGCTGATTCGTGGGACCGTGGTCGACCTCACCGGCGCGCCCGTCGCGTGGGCGGCGGTGTGGTTCGCCGCGGGTGACCATCCGACACCCGACGTCGCGGCCCTCACCGACGACGCCGGTGCGTTCGTCCTCACGGCACCAGCACCGGGCAGCTACCGGATCGGATGTCGGGCCGACGGCTACGCCCCGGTCGAGGTCGAAGTCGAGGTCGACGCCGGCAGTGGCGACATTGACCTGACCATCACCCTTTCTCCGGCCTGAGTCGCGCGAGGGAACGAGGAGATCCACGATGACCCCGGTCGTCGACATCCACTGTCACACCTTCAACGCCGACGACCTCCCGGTACACGGTTTCCTCCAGCGCGTCGCGTTCCACGACAACCTGTTCACCGACGACCTGTCCGCCCTCGTGGATCGGATCCTGCAGGGTCGCGCGCCGGGATTCGTCGCCGAGAACGCACGCCTGGACGTCATGCTCGGCGGCGCCGCGTTGCCGGAGGCGGCCGAGCTGGCCGAAGCCGTTCCGGCGCCGCCTTCGTTGGAGGACGAAGTCGACCGCACGATGGCCGAGCTGGCCGTGACCGACCCGGATCTGTTGCGACGCGTGGGTGTGCAGCTGGCCAGCGACGGTGCCCCGCCCCCGCTCGGCAGCGAGCAGGAAGGTGCCCTCGACTGGTTCCGCGCCGCCAGGCGCGCTGTCCGCTGGGCCAAGCTGTACGGCTCGTTCCGCGTGGACAACACCGCCGCGCTACTCAACCTGTTCGGTGGACGCGTCGCCCTGGCGACGCCGCTGCTCGTGGACCTGGGCATGGGGTTGTCCGACACCGCCGCGACGACGCTGCGTCAGCAGATCGAGCTGCACGAGAAGATCAGCCGGCTCAGTCTTCAGGGCAGGCTGCCGGCCGGTGCCAGCGGGCACGTCCACGGCTTCGCCGCCTTCGATCCCCGCCGGGAGCTGCGCGCCCGCCGGGTCGGTGACATCGACCGCCCACTGCTCATTCTGGCCGATGCGATCGCGCGCTACGGCTTCGTGGGCGTCAAGCTGTATCCACCGATGGGGTTCATGCCGCTCGGCAACGCCGACAAGGGTGTGCCCGACGGCGCCGCGCTCGACAGCATCCTGCGTGAGTTCTACGGCTGGTGCGTCGCAGAGGACGTGCCCATCACCGTGCACGGGAGCGCTTCGAACCACGCGCACGCGCAGTTCGCGGACTTCGGCTCACCCTCCAACTGGGCCCGCGTGCTCGACGAGTTCGGCGACCTGCACCTCAACCTCGGGCACTTCGGCGGCACCGACGGTGGCCCCGACGCGTGGCCCCGGGGTATCGCGCGGCTCGCCGCCGCCCACCCGCACGTGTACGCCGACGTCGGCAACCACCGCATCGACCGCACGGATGTGCGCGACCGGTACGTGACGTTCCTCACCGAGGTGTTCGACGACCCGAGCACCGCGGTGATGGACCAGCGCGTGATGTTCGGCACCGACTGGTACATGCTGGCGATCCTGCCCGAGCACGAGCAGTACCTCGACCGCTACGAGCAGGCGTACCACGAGCGGTTCGGCGACGAGCGGACCACCGCGTTCATGGGCGCCAACGCACTGCGCTTCCTCGGGTTCGACGACCCGGGCAACGCCAACAACCAGCGGGTTCGCCGCCGCTACGACGACCTCGACCCACCCGACTGGCTGGCGGCCTCACCACCATCCCTGCCGCTTGGCCCAGCGCAGCAACCAGGCTGACATGGCCGCCATGACGATCAGAACGACGGCCAGGTGCACGAAGTCGGTGCGGCCGTTGACGATGACGTTCATGCCATAGACCGACGCGAGCGCCGTGATCGGCAGCGTGACGACGGCGATCACTGCAAGTCGCTCGGCCGCGATCGTCATCTTCGTCTCGGTCCTCGTGCGGTAGTACTCGATGACGCCTTCGACGTAGTCCTTCTGGCCGTCCGCGATCGCGCGGACACGGTCGAACTGCTCGACGAGATCTTCGATGTATGGACGCCCCTCGGCAGGGATGAACCGCGCGACGTTGAAGACGCGCTCGTGGATCTCACGGCTCAACGCTGCCATGGTGCGCACCGCCAGCAGGCCATGGCGGGTCTGGAACAACTCGTCGAGGAACTCCTCGGAGTCGTCGATGTCGCCGCCTGTGACCTCCTGCTCGAGACGCCAGGCCTCGGATGTGAGGTACTCGATGAACTCCTCCATGTTGCGAGCCATCGTCGCAACGATCGCGTAGGACAGCTCGTACGGCGCGTCGGGTCGAAGCCGTCCCGCTTCGATCCGCTTCAGTACCGCCCGCGTCTCGCGATGTGCGACCGCCGGGTCGACTGCCGGGTTCACCGGGCCGTGGACGGTGACCAGGTAGTTCGGTCCGATGAACTGATCCAGTTCGATGTAGTGGATGTGGCCCGCCGCTCCTCGCTCGGGGCCGTGCAGGACCACGAACACGTGGTCGGCGTACGCGTGGACCTTGGGTACACGGTTGCGCTCGACACTCGCGCGCACCGCGAGAGGATGGAACCCGAAGACGTCCGACAGCACGTCGCCGGCATCGGCGTCGGATTGCGCGATGTCAACCCAGACCAGGCCGTCGTCGCGAGCCAGGAGCTCCTCGAGCGTCGCGACTCCGTGGCGTTCGATCGTCGACCCGGTGATGAAGAGTATGTCCATTGCGATCCGTCCCGGCGATGCCGGGCGCCTTCGATGCCCCGGCGTTGCGTGACGAGTCTGCGCTCCGCAGCCGTGACGGTCCAGGGGCTTCGTAGCGCACTGCCTGTGGTGACACGACAGCGGGGGCGCACCGCCCGACAATGGGTCCGGCGCGCTGACCCGCAACCGACGCCGAGGAGCGCATGGCCACCGACCCACGCACGACGGACCCGGTCTTCGTGTTCGATGGCGTCGCCGTCGAGCTGGGCGGTCACGACGTGCTGCACGACGTGACGGCGACCGTCCCGGATCGTGCGCTGACCACCATCGTCGGGCCGTCGGGCAGCGGCAAGTCCACGCTGCTGCGCCTGTGCAACCGGCTCGCTGTGCCATCGGTGGGGCGGGTGCTGTTCCGGGGCCGCGACATGGCCGACCTGGACGTCCTCGCGACCCGGCGCCGCATCGGGATGGTCTTCCAGGCGCCGACGCTGTTCGCCGGGACGGTGCGCGACAACCTCGCGGTCGCGGCGCCCGAAGGACCCGAGGAGCGATGGCGCCGCGCGCTGGAGGCAGCCGAGCTCGACGCCGCGTTCCTCGACCGCGACGCGGACTCGTTGTCGGGCGGCGAGGCGCAGCGGGCGTGCCTGGCCAGAACGCTCGTGACCGAGCCTGACGTGCTACTGGCAGACGAGCCCACGTCGTCGCTTGATCAGACGACGACCCGCACGCTCGAGCGGTTGGCCCGCGCGCTGGTGGACCGGGGGATCGCGGTGCTGTGGGTCACTCACGACCCGGCCCAGTCGCGCCGGCTGGCGGACTGGTCACTGACGATGTCGAACGGCACGATCGTGGCCTGGGGACCGCCCCGGGACGCCAATGCCAACGTGGACGTGACCGGAGTGGAGTGAGCATGGACGCAGACGTCACCTTCGTCGGCCTGGCGCTCTCGTCGCTGCTGGTCGCAGTGGCTGTCGCGATCTCGTGGTGGCGCCGATTGGGGCTCGAGCGTGACATGGCGATCGCGACGTTGCGGGCGGCAGGGCAGCTCCTGCTCGTCGGTTCGGCGCTGGCGCTGGTGCTCGCCCCGGACGCGCCCCTGTGGTGGTCGTGGCTGTGGGTGGCCGGGATCATCGGCTTCGCCGGCATCACCGTCCGTGCACGCGCCGCCGTCCTACCAGGCGTGCTGGGCATCGCGCTCGCCGCCAACGCCGTGACCGCGGCGGTCGCGTTCGGCCTCGTGTTCGGCCTCGGCGTCTTCCCGCTGGAGCCGCGTACCCTCGTCCCGATCGCGGGCATGGTGATCGGCAACGCGATGAAGGCGCAGGTGGTGTCGGCGCAGCGCACCGTCGACGCGGTCGCGCAACGTCGCCTGGAGCTCGAGGCGCGACTCGCGCTCGGTCAGCCCTCGGAGGTTGCCGCCCGGCCGGTGACACGATCCGTCCTGCGCACGGCGTTGAGCCCGCAGATCGAGACCACCAAGGCCGTCGGGCTGGTGTTCCTGCCCGGCGCCATGACCGGACTCATCCTCGCCGGCGTCAACCCCGTCGACGCCGTGCTCGTCCAGGCGGCGCTGATGTACATCATCCTCGGCGCCGTCGCGACCTCCACGGCGGTTGTCACGTTGGTCGGCGTACGGCGTCTGTTCACCCGCGACCACCGGCTCGTGCCCATCTCCCGGATCAGCGACGGTTGACCGGCGCGCAGGCCCGCCCTCCCGCACTCACAGGTAGTTCTCACGCGTCGCTGAGCGGATTCTCACACTGGGTGGCCACCGTGGTCATCGTCAGCCGAAGATCACCGAAACGACAAGGAACTGACGATGAGGATCACGAAGAAGTCCGTCGCCGCCCTCGGCGTCGCAGGAGCGATCGCGTTCGCCGCGGTCCCCGCGGTCGCGCAGGAGGCGACGCAGACCCCGACGGAGGAATCGGCCACGCAGGAGTCCGCCACCGACCAGGCGACAGCCAGGGACGAGCGGATGGCCGAGCACCAGGCGGCGTTCGCCGAGGCGCTCGCCGCAGAGCTCAACCTGCCAGTCGACCAGGTCACCGAGGCGGTGGCCAACGTCGGCGAACAGCTGCGGGCCGAGCACGACGCGCAACGCCAGGCGGCGCTGCAGGAGCGCCTCGACGAGGCCGTCGCCAGCGGCGACCTGACCCAGGAACAGGCCGATGCCATGGCCGCCGCTGCCGAAGCCGGCGTCCTGGGCGGCCGCGGTGGCCATCGCGGCATGGGCGGGTTCGGTCCCCCCACAGCCGGTGGAGACGAAGCGTCCCCCAACTCGGGCGCCTGAGTCCCACGAACGCGCGACCGGAGGGCCCTGGAGACATTGCTCCAGGGCCCTCCGCGCGGGCGATCAGCCCGCGACGTCTGAGCGCTCGACGCCCGCCGGCTCTGAGACATCAGACCCGCGGTAGACGACCGCTCAGTCCTGCGGCTGGCGGCACAGGCGGTCGATCAGCAGCGCAGCGGTCCAGCTGAAGTCGGCGCTGCCGAACCCGGTGCCATCGTGTGGGCTGAAGTACTCGTGGAAGCCCGAGCGCTGCACGAGCGCGGCCATGCTGTCGGCGATCTCGTCGGCGACGTCGCGTTCACCGTGCTGACGCAGGCCGCGCCACACCAGCCAGTTCGTGTTGAGCCAGACCGGCCCTCGCCAGTAACGACGCGGGTCGAACGCGTCGCCGTGCAGGTCGAAGCTCGACAGCAGGAAATGCTCGTCGGTGTGGGGTGGGTGGAAGTGGGGCGAGTCGAGCCCTTTGACCAGCCGGGCCGCGATCTCACGGGGCAGGTCGGGGTCGAGCAGGGGAAGGTACGAGAGGACCGTCGGCTCCGGGTCGCGCATGCCACCCCGCGCGTCTCGCACGCAGAAGCGGCCGGCGTCGTCACGCCACAGCAACGCGAGCAGCGCGTCGTGCACCCGTTTGGCTGCGATCTGATGCGGCCGTGGGTCCCCGCCGAGGAGAGCCGCGATATCGGCCAGCGCGTGGGTCGACCACAGGTAGATCGCGTTGAACAGCGGACCCTCGAGCAGGAAGGGGCTCGACTCGAGCAACGTGTCATCGTCGTAGTCGGCCTCACGGTACGTGATGGCCAAGTACACGAAGCGGTCGTAGGCCTCATCGCTGGGCCGATGCGTCGGGTCGGCGTGCACCAGGTCCCGACGGTCGTACCGCGGTACCGCGCCGTCGGGTATCACCAGATCCGACAGGGCGTCGTCGAATGCGGGCGAGTTGTCCAGTCCCGACTCCCAGGGGTGCACGATCGCCACCAACCCGTTGCCGCTGATGTCCCGATGCGTCGCGAGGTAGTCGTGCTGGGCCACGAGCTTCGGATACAGCCGTTCAAGGAATGCGCGCGCGACCGCCTGGTCGGCAGCGTGCTCGTACACCTCGAGCGCGGCGCGGGCGTGCAGGGGCGGCTGCGTGATTCCCGACGTGGCACGTCGCCGGGGACAGCCGGCAGCGCGCTGACTGTCCCAGAACGCGGGGCCCGGGAAGTAGCTGTCCGGCGGGGTGTCCGGGTCGAAGACGATGTGGGGCAGCATCCCGTTGGACCACTGGCCCTCGAACAGCGTCTCGAGCTCCCGCTGGGCGCGCGCCTGGTCGTACCAGCTCAGCCCGATGGCGATGAACGCGCTGTCCCAGCTCCACTGATGGGGGTACAGCGAACGGGACGGAACCGTCGCGGATCCGCGCCAGTTGTCGTCCAGTACCCGTCGCGCGTCCGTCAGCAGGCGATCGGGCTCGCTGAACGCCGGCCGGCACGGACAGGCCGTCGCCGCATGTTCGAACGTGTGCGTCATGGTGGTGCCCCTCGGTCGCGCTCTCGACAGTCAGCCAACTGAGTCAACCGCGACACCGCCCTGGATGTGCCAACGGCGCTCGGCAACCTCACGGAGATGCGGCGACGTAGATGGCGCATCGCAGGTGGTGATTGAGGCGTCAGCGGCCCAGGCCCACGAGCACCGAGTTGACGCCGACGACGAGCGCGAACAGCGCCACCTCGACGGACCCCAGCCAGCGAAGACGGCGTCCCATGGCATGGTCGGGCGCCACTCGCAGGATCGGCACGACGACGAAATGGTTGTAGGTACCTATCCCAGCGACGAGCGCGACCAACGTGACCTTGGCAACGAGCGTGAGCCCGTATGCGGTGGTCCACAGGGCGTCGATCGAGTCGAGCCTGACGACCGCGAGCGCGACCCCCGCTATGACCGCCAGCGCCACCCCGCACGTCGCGACAACCGAGAATCGGGCGGCGACATATCCCGCCCGCAGCGGCCGACGTGCTCGGCTGCGGTGCCTGAGGGTGATCACGAGCGCGAGCAGTCCGCCGCCCCACGCGGCCGCCGCCGCCACGTGCGCAACGATGGCGAACGCTGACACGAGTCGAGGCTGGGCGCTCGCCGAATAGCCCGCAAGCGCGAACGACCCGACGACCAGCGCCGCGCCCAGGGTCGCCGGCAGCGTCGACGTCCGCGTCCGGCGCAGTGTCGACGCGCCCACGACCAGCAGGACCGCGCCTGCTGCACGGAGCGCCAGGCCGGATCCGTATGATGCCGCCAGCACCTCCGGGAGCGCATGCACCGTAGCGGACCAGTCGCCGGCCGTCCGCGCCGCCCGAACGACGAACTGGAGGACGACGACCACCGCCGCGACGAAGGACCCCCGCTCGATCACGCGGCACAGGAGCACGAACTCCCGATCCGAGCCATCCGATACGGTGCGCACGAACACGAACACGCCGATCGCGCTGAACGCCGTCGCGGCGAACACCGCGCGAAGCGCCTGCTCCAGACCAAGAGTGCCCCATGCCGGCGCGCCCGCCGGATCCGGTGCGCTGCCGTCGCTCGTTACGCTGCCGGCGCCCGCGGCGGGCCCAGGGTCAGCCTCCGCCAGCGCGTCCCGCCCCGTCCTGGTCGCCGCGTCGGAGCCGCCGGAGGTCGTCGCGATCACGGACCGCTGGACCGCCCTCCCGGCCGTCGACGTGCCCGGCGGCAACACCGTGTCAGCGAGCGCCGGGGATGCTGATGTGAGCAATGCGAGCGAGAGCAGCACCACGACGCGCCGAACGGTGAGCGGTGCCGCGCCGCGCGATCGTCGACGGGCGGAACGAGCGGATGCCGACGTGGCGGCATCCAGGTTGGATGCCGGCAGGTCATGCTGTGCGCCGTGTACAGCGATGGCCGAGAGGCTAGCTCGCTGGTGGTCCGCTCATCCGGATATTGGTACGCATGTCACGTCCATGTAGGGTCTGGACGGGAGACGCCCCGATCGTTCTCACACGAGATCGCGCTCGATGTGCTCGCTCCAGGTCTTGGCGAACACGAGGCGTTCGCCTTCGAATGCGTCAAGCTGGGCGTCGATCCTGAAGTGGGTCGACGTCGAGGTGAGGATCGTGCGCGTGAGCGTCCGCACCGACCATTCGCCTCGTCGCACGCCACGTTCCCACAGCGTCTCACCTCGCACCGAGTTGAAGTCGACGCCTGCGTAGCTGTACCACTCGAGTGCTTTGCGTTGCACCTCCAGGTTCAGGTCGGGAAACGAGATGGTGCCATCGTCGTTGACGACTTCGAGGGTCGACTCATCGGTCGCGAGGTCCCGGATGACGCGCCACGTGTGATGTGGCGCCGTGAGCTGCTCGACAACCGTCGCCTGTGCGCCCTCGACCGGCCCGAATTCGAGTCCGGCGTCCTCGCGCCGTGGAACCCGCCGGGGCACCAGCAGCCGGCTGGCCCCTGTTTCGACCGTCAGACGCGCCGGCTCCGGCGGTGGCCACGCCACCGGCCAGTACGACGTCGACAACGACAGGCGCAACCTGTGCCCCGCGGGGAAGCGTTGGGCGACGTCGTTGAGCTTGACGCGTATCGCATAGGGGCGGCCGGGCTCCATCGGCGTCGGTTCGGAGCTGCCGTCGCGGTGCGCCAGATTCAACAGCCCGTACGTCACGCGGGTCGCCTGATCGTCCGGCTGCACATCCGAGAGGCGCGCCGCAACCATTGCCACGGGTCGGCTCGACGACACCGTCAGCTCCAGCACGGGGGCCCCGAGGATCTCGAGGGGTTCGTCGAGGGGAAGGCTCGTGAACACGAGGGCTCCTCCGTCCTCCTCCCGCTGGTCGTGGGGCAGGTCCGGGGTCGCCGCGTAGGAGCACCACTTTCCGGCGAAGAGTCCCACGCTGAGCGGCGACTGGATCGACATCGCCCTGCGCCCCGGGCCAGCTGTGCCGTCGGCGAGGAGTCCCGGCCACGCCAGGTGGTACGTCACGCTCTGGATGTCGCCTGCCGGCCACGTCGGTTCGCCGACCCAGCGGCCGGGCCGTTCGTCGTAGTACGTCGTCGGCGGAACGCTGTCTTGCATCCACGCCCTGAGCGTGGGTTCCTGCATGATGCCGGTCTCCACGCCACGGAGCCAGTGATCCCACCAGCGGACGCACTCCTGCAGAAACCCGATGGCGGGACCGGGTACGCCCTGGTGTGGGTATTTGTGGCTCCACGGGCCGACGAGCCCGAGACGAGGCCCTGGCAGGTGTTCCAGCATTCTCAGCGCCGCGTTCGAGTAGCCGTCCGCCCAGCCGCTCACCGCCATGACGGGGCACTGCACAGCGCTCCAGTCCTCGCAGATCGACCCGTGCCGCCAGTAGTCGTCCCGGCGCTGGTGGCGCAGCCACCGTTCCAACCACAGGCCGCTGCCATGCAGTCGCTCGAACCACATGTCCCGCCACGCGTCGCCGACAACGGCAGGATCGGGCGGAAGCGAGTTGTAGGCGAACATCGTCGATGCCCACGACAGGTTGTCGCCGAGGAGGCAGCCCCCCATGTGGTGCACGTCATCGGCGTAGCGATCGTCGGTGGAGCACACCGAGATCACGGCCCGCAGGGCCCGAGGCTGGAGGGCCGCGATCTGCAGCCCGTTGAATCCGCCCCACGAGATGCCGATGATCCCCACGTTGCCGTCGCACCACGGTTGCCCGCAGATCCAGTCGATGACGGCCAAGCCGTCGTCGAGCTCGCTCTGGAGGTACTCGTCCTCCAGCACGCCCTCTGAGTCGCCGCTGCCGCGGATGTCGACCCGCACGGACGCGAAACCGTGGCCGGCGAAGTAGCCATGCATGACATCGTCACGTGTGCGGGTCGCGTCCCGTCGGCGATAGGGGATGTACTCGAGGATCGCGGGCACGGGCTCATCTGTGGCGCACTGCGGCAGCCAGATTCGAGCCGCGAGACGGACACCGTCGGGCATGCGAATCCACGTGTGCTCGATCGTGTCGAATGGGCGGGGTAGGTCGTCGCGAATGTGCAAGATGCTCTCCGTTTGGCCGCTCAGCCGTCGGACACCGGCGCGAAGTCGAGAGGCAGCCGCTCCATGCAGGCATGGAAACGCGCTTCGAGCTCCGCCCGGTCCTGTGCCCCGACGAAGATCGTTGCGACCTCGAAGCTGTAGCTGTCCTGGTCACGCAAGTCGGACAAACGCATGCCCTGCCTGACCGGGACCTGGACCGTCGTCAACGCGACGGCAGCCTCGACGTCAACGATCTCCGCCGCGGTGGGCGAGCGGATCACACGGGCGTCGGCGAATTGCCGCACCATGAACTTGGCGGCCATCGCGGACACGCCCCGCCGGTGTGGGAAGCGTGGCCTTCGCCCGAGCCCCAGGTCCACCATCACCTGATGCTGGTAGCAGCCGTCCACCAGCTGGAACAGCGGGGCGTGTGACTTGGAGATGCGAGGGTTGATCTCGAGCAGCCAGACCCAGTGCTTCGTCGGGTCCCAGAAGTACTCGACGTTGAACGGCCCGGTGTCATAACCGATGTGGCGAATCACGTCACGGGTGATCGTCGACATCTGGGACAGGATGTCGGCGGGAAGGCTCGACGGATACTGATACCGGCTGAACGACGACTGCCTTGGCCCGGACCGTACGGAGTCGACGGTGCCGTAGACCTCGACCTCGCCGCCGTACGCGTAGCCCTCCTGGGTGCACTGCGAGCCTGCCGAGATGATGCCTTCGGCGATGCACTGATATCCGTCGACAGCGGCCACCTCGGGCGGTAGATCGGCGTGTTCGAGGACCTGCCCGAAGGGCTCCGCGTAGCGTCCGATGTGGCGTCGGATCCGCTCGATGGCGGCGTCGAAGTCCGTCAGGTCGCGGATCCGGAAACCGAGGTGGGACAGCACGGACTTCACGGGCTTCAACCAGAACGGAAACTCGAGTGTGACCTGGTCGAACGGATCGTCGGAGAACGGGTCGACGTGACAGAAGGCGGGGACGTGATCGGGGATCACTTCCGCCTGGCGCAGCCGGCTCCAGTACTTGTGCTCGCACTGCAGCACGGCTTCGAGCGACGGCCCCGGGAGCCCAAATGGGCGGCGGATGATCGGGAGGGTCGTGCTGACAGGGAAGTCCCAGTAGCCGACCACCGCGTCGACCCGTTCGGAGAAGTCTGCCAGTCGACGTGGACCTTCTTCGATGAGCGCCGTGACCGGGAACACATCCCGCTGCTTGACCTCCTCGTAGGTGAACAGCGGGTGGAAGCGGTATTCGTCGGCCCCCGGCAGGCTCCTGAGTTGCGCCAGATGGAACTCGTCGAGACCGACGACGAAGATGTTCTTCACTCTCGCTCCGACCGCGCTCAGCTTCGGAGCGTGCCGCGGACCTACGGGCTGACGCTTCGAACACTCGAGGGAGTCTCCCACACGAGACGGTCGCATGTGTACCCACCGATCGACGCTGGCGCGGGTCAGCACCGACGGACGCGAACAGCGATTCGGCGGGCGCACATCCGACCCGGCAGAATTGGGCCGTGTACGCCATCGCCACCTTCGCCTTCGTCGCCCTCTTCACGATGATCGTCACCCGGCTGGCCGCCGGCGCGTTGATCGCCACCGGTCTGCCCGCGTCGATCGCCCGCTTTCAGGCCCGCTCGGCTTACAGCGGTTCGGGGTTCACGACCATCGAGGCCGAGAACGTCGTCAACCATCCCGTCCGCCGCCGGGTCGTCTACGTGCTGATGATGGTGGGCAACCTCGGCACGCCCACACTGGTCGTCACCGTCGTGCTGGGTTTCGTGGCACCGGGGCCGGGCGACACCCTGGCACGGCTGCTGGGCCTGTTCGCGGCACTCGTCCTGCTGGTTGTCTTCTTGTCCAGCCCGCCGCTGTCGCATTGGCTCGAGCGGGTCGGGCGGCGCTACGCCGATCGGCGACTGCTGGCGGCACTCGGCGCCGAGTCCGAGGAGCTGCTGGATCTCGGGGACGACTTCGTGGTCAGCCGGGTGCCGCTGGCTCAGAGGCCGGGTGAGGAGGCGATCCGGTCTCTGCGGGCGCTGCGGATGCATCTGCCCGACGTCGACGTGTTGGGCGTCCGCCAGCTGGCCGACAACGACAGCGTCTACCGGGCCGACGATCCCACCGACATCGAGCTCGTCGCCGGCGACGCCCTGGTCGTGCACGGACGCCGCGACGCGGTCCGGCGCCTCACCGCGGGCCCGCCAGCGGAGCCAGGGGGGTCGGACGCCGGCGACACACAAGGGCCATGACCGTCGGGCCAGCGCCCGAGCGGTGGTTAGAGTCGGACTCGGTCCGTAGCGCCACGGAGCCACTAGCGGAACGGGAGCAGGAATGGCAGCTGAAGCCGCGACGCAGTCAGTGGCGGAACCGGACTCCGCGGGCCCGAGGGGGTTGGTGGCGTGGGAGCACGAGCGGTTCGAACGCGTCACCGCGGGGCTCGATCTCGGTCCGGCGAAGGGTGGCATCCGTTTCCGGCCGGGAGTCGAACTCGACGATGTGACGGCGCTCGCACGCCTGATGACCTGGAAGACCGCACTGCACGGTCTGCCGTTCGGCGGAGCGAAACGCGGTGTCGACTGCGACCCGAGCGCCTTCAGCGCACGGGAGCTCCACGAGGTGACACGGCTGTACACCCTTGCCGTCCTCGCGGTGATCGGTCGGATCGTGGGCCTCAGAGACATCACGGGAACGATCACGAACGACCTTGGTCTCGACCCTGCGGCGATCAGGGGTTGGATCACCTCCGGCGGTGACCTGGTCGACTATCCGGACGCCGATGCCGTCGACGGATCGGTCCTCGTCGTGGACTGCGACATCGCCATTTCCGCGGCGCTCGAGGGCACCGTCACCGAGGACGTCGCCAGCAGGCTGAGTGCGAAGCTCGTCGTCGAAGGAGCCAACGGGCCGACCACCCCGGCCGCCGAGCGGAAGCTGAACGACCGCGGCGTGGCGGTGGTGCCGGACCTGATGGCCAATGCC
>JAHELV010000014.1:51732-71246 GCA_024644015.1 Nitriliruptorales bacterium | reverse complement strand
CCGCCGGCGTCGGCGAGCTCCGGAAACGCGCGCGCCAGCAGAGCGGAGGCACCGTCGAGGTCCACGCCACGCTGCTCGCACTCGGCGACGTACCGCCCGACTCGTTCGTGGGCGTCCCGGAACACCACGCCGGCCGCGACCAACGCTTCGGCGAGGTCGGTCGCGAGAGCAAAGCCGCCGGCGGCGCGAGCGCGCAGGCCGGACACATCGAACTCCAGCGAGGCCACCGCGCCCGCCATCGCCGGCAGCGTCAGCGACAGCGTGTCGACGGCGTCGAAGACCGGCTCCTTGTCCTCCTGGAGATCCCGGTTGTAGGTCAGGGGCAGCCCCTTGAGCGTCACGAGCAGCGCGGTCAGGCTGCCGACGAGCCTGCCGGTCTTGCCCCGTACGAGTTCGGCGACGTCCGGGTTGCGCTTCTGGGGCATGATCGACGAGCCGGTCGAGAACGCGTCCGCGAGGCGCGCCCAGCCGAACTCGCTCGAGGTCCACAGGACGATCTCCTCGCCCAGCCGCGACAGGTGCACGCCGGCCACCGCGGCCGCGGCGAGGAACTCGACCGCGAAGTCACGGTCGCTGACCGCGTCCATCGAGTTCGCCGCCGTACGTGCGAAGCCCAGCGCCTGCGCGTAGCGCGCCGGATCCAGTGGCAGGGTCGTTCCGGCCAGCGCACCGGCACCCAGGCCGCTGACATCCATCCGCGCGACCGCGTCGAGCAGCCGTCCGGCGTCGCGGTCGAACGCCCAGGCGTGCGCGAGCAGATGGTGCGCCACCGTGACCGGCTGCGCGCGCTGCAGGTGGGTGTAGCCGGGAGCGATCACGTCGAGGGTCGCCTCCGCCTGACCGCAGAGCGCCCGCTGCAGCGCAACGACCGCCGGGATCAGCTCCGATCGCACGGTGCGGATGATGTAGCGGCGCAGATCGGTGACGATCTGATCGTTGCGGCTGCGGCCGGCGCGCAGCCGTCCACCGTCGGGCCCGGCCAGCTCGATGAGGCGGCGTTCGACCGCGCCGTGCAGATCCTCGTCGCCGTCGTCGATCACGAAGGTGCCGTCGGCGAACTCGGCGGCGATCGTGTCCAGGGCCGTGGCGATGCACGCATGCTGCTCCGAGCGCACGAGCCCGAGTCGCGCGAGCTCGTCGAGGTGCGCTCGCGAGCCGGCCAGATCGTCCTGCCACAGGCGGACATCGAATCCGGTGCTGCGGCCCAGCTCCCACGCAGCGGCACTGGGTCCCTCGGCGAACCGGCCGCCCCACAGGCGGCCGGTGCTCGTCGCGTCGCGTTCAGCCACCGATGTCGCCCTGTCGC
Source organism: Nitriliruptorales bacterium (assembly GCA_024644015.1). Taxonomy (GTDB): domain Bacteria; phylum Actinomycetota; class Nitriliruptoria; order Euzebyales; family JAHELV01; genus JAHELV01. The sequence continues at coordinate 69,940 of JAHELV010000014.1, read as the reverse complement.
CTCGACCACACCTTCGTCGGCAGGCCCCAGAGACGGACGAAGCCCTCGGCCTGCGTGTGATCGAACCGGTCGGCCTCGTCGTATGTCGCGAGGTCGTGGTCGTACAGCGCGATGTCGCTACGCCGGCCGACGACCGTGGCCGCTCCCTTGAACAGCTGTATCCGCACTTCTCCGACCACGAAGCGCTGGGACGACGCCATGAACGCATCCAGCGCCACCTTCAGCGGCGTGAACCACAGGCCGTTGTAGATGAGCTGGGCGTACCGACCCTCCAGCGCGCGCTTCTCCTGCGCCAGCTCCTGCTCCATGCACAGATCCTCGAGATCACGGTGGGCGGTCAGCACCGTGATCGCGGCCGGACATTCGTAGATCTCGCGGCTCTTGATGCCGACCAGACGATCCTCGATCATGTCGATCCGGCCGACGCCGTGCGCGCCGGCGCGCTGATCGAGCTCGGCGACCAGTGACCGCAGGTCGAGCTCCTTGCCATCCAGCGTCACCGGCAGGCCTTCGCGGAAACCGATGACGACCTCGTCCGGCTCGTCGGGGGTGTCGGCCAGCGCGCGGGTCCGCTCGTAGACCTCCTCGGGGGGCTGTACCCACGGATCCTCGAGGATCCCGCACTCCGCCGTGCGACCCCACAGGTTCTCGTCGATCGAGTACGGCGACGACGAGCGGACCGGGATCGGGATCCCGCGCTCGTTCGCCCACGCGATGGAGGCCTCACGCGACAGGCCCCACTCGCGGATCGGCGCTTCGACCGTGAGGTCGGGGGCGAGCGCCATCGCGGTCACTTCGAACCGCACCTGATCGTTGCCCTTGCCGGTACAGCCGTGGGCGATCGCCGCCGCGTCGTGCTCGCGTGCCGTCGAGATCAGGTGGTTGGTGATCAATGGGCGCGACAACGCGCTCACGAGGGGGTACTTGCCCATGTACAGGGCGTTCGACCGGATCGCGTGCGCCACGAAGTCGTCGGCGAACTCGTCGCGGGCGTCGACCACGACAGCCTCGACCGCGCCACAGTCGAGTGCGCGCTGCCGCACCCGTTCCAGCTCTCCCGGCTGTGCCTGCCCGACGTCGATCGCGCATGCGATGACGTCGTAGCCCTTCTGCTCGGACAGCCAGCGAATGGCGACCGAGGTGTCCAGACCACCGGAGTAGGCGAGGACGAGCCTGCCTGCGTGTCCGGTCTGCGTGCTCATATGGCCTTCCTTTGCCTGATCGGGTCCAGCAGTCTGAGAGCGTCTACGTGGCGTCCGTCGATCGCCATCGTCCGGTTTTCGTGACCAGCAGGCGGTCGGCGACGTCGCGCCCGGTTGCGGGTTCGCGGGCCACGACGAGCACGGTGTCGTCACCCTGCAAGGTGGCCAACACGCCCGGCACGTCACCGTCGTCGATGGCGATCGCGACCGCCGCGGCCGTACCCGGCGGAGTTCTGATCACCGCCAGGTTGCCACTCGCGTCGATCCGGAGAACGAACTGCCTGAGCGCCTGGGCCAGCGCCGGCATCTCCGGAACGGCGTAGGTGACCCTGCCGTCCGCGCCGCGGGTCTTGGTGATCCCCAGATCGTCCAGGTCCCGGCTGACCGTCGCCTGCGTCGCCGAGAAGCCGCGGTCCGCCAGCAGTCCGACCAGCTCGGCCTGGGACGACACCGCGTGGTGCGCAACGAGCTCACGCAGCAGGGCGCGACGACGGTCGCGATGGTCACGGCCGTCCCGCGCATCCGACACCGAGCTCATCGCCGGGGCACCGTCATCCGCGGGCTCGTTCATGACGCGGGTGCGCCCCGAACAGCAGCTCGAGCAGGGCCTTCTGGGCGTGAAGACGGTTCTCGGCCTGGTCCCACACCACGGACCTGGGGCCGTCGATCACCTCGGCGGCGATCTCCTCGCCGCGATGGGCCGGGAGGCAGTGCAACACGATCGCGTCGTTGTCGGCCGCGGCAAGCAGGTCGGCATCAACGCGGTAGCGCTCGAAGCGCGCGACGCGCGACGCGCGCTCGTCGTCCTGCCCCATCGACGCCCACACATCGGTGTAGACGACCTGCGCGCCCTTGACGCCGTCGACAGGGTCCGTGGTCAACGACACCGAGCCACCGGAACGGCTCGCGGTCCGTTCGGCTTCGGCGACGACCACCGGATCGGGGGCGTGGCCCTCCGGGTGCACGATCGTCGTGTGCATGCCGGCGAGTCCGCCGGCGCGCAGCAGCGAGTGCGCGACGTTGTTGCCGTCGCCGACGTAGGTGAGCCGTACACCGCGAAGGGCACCCAATCGGGCCCGGATGGTCTGGAGGTCGGCCAGCGCCTGGCAGGGGTGGCTGTGGTCGCTCAGGGCGTTGATGACCGGGATCGTGCCGGACAGCGCGAGCTCGTCGAGGCGCTGCTGGGCGAAGGTCCGCACGACCAGGCCGTGCACGTACCGCGACAGGACCCTCGCGGTGTCGCCGACAGTCTCGCCGCGTCCCAGTTGGAGATCGCGCGCCGACAGCACCAACGGGGTGCCGCCGAGCTCGCTGACAGCGACCTCGAACGACACCCGCGTGCGCGTCGACGGCTTCTCGAAGATCAACCCGATCGTGGTGCCGTCCAGGCCGTCGCGGATCCGCCGGTCAGACCGGTGCACGTCGGCCCGATCGAGCAGCATGTCGAGCTCGGCGGCTGTCAGATCGGCGATCGTCAGGAAGTGCCGGGTCATCTACAGCTCCTGTTCCGCCGCGGTCACCGCAGCGCCGAAGCGCGCCAGCATCTGGTCGAACTCGTCGTCGGTCAAGATCAGCGGCGGAGCGAACCGGACGGCGTCGGGTGCGACGGCGTTGACGATCAGGCCCTCATCGAGTGCCGCCATGACCACCTGGGACGCGACCGGCCGCGTCAGCGTCACTGCCTGCAGCAGTCCGCGCCCGCGATGCCCATCGACCAGCGGCTGCACGCGGGACAGGGCCTCGACCCCGGCCGTGAACCGGTGACCGAGTTCGGCGGCGCGACCGAGCAGGCCGTCGCGGTCGATGACACCGAGCACCGCGAGCGCGGCCGCGCAGACCACCGGTCCCCCGCCGAACGTCGTCGCGTGATCGCCCGGCTCGAACACCTTCGCCGCCTCGCCGTGTGCGACGATGGCGCCGATCGGCAACCCGTTGGCCAGCGACTTGGCCAGGCAGACGACGTCAGGGCGCACCGGGTCACCGTCGAGGGCGCGTTGCCAGCCGTACCAGCTGCCCAGCCGTCCAAGGCCGGTCTGAACCTCGTCGACGATCAGCAACGCGCCCACTCGATCGCACGCGGCCCGTGCTGCGCGCAGGACCTGCGGCGGCACCGGACGCACGCCGCCCTCGCCCTGCACGACCTCGACGAGGACCGCGCTCGTGCCGTCGTCGACGGCAGCGGTGAGGGCGTCCGCATCGTCATAGGGCACATGGGTCACCCATCCACCGAGCGGCTCGAACGGGCGGTGCTTGTCGGGGTCGCCGGTGACGCGCAGCGCGCCGAGCGTGCGACCGTGGAAGCTGCCTGTCAACGCCACGACATGGACGGCGTCGCGGTGCCGCCTGCCGTGGAGCCGCGCGAGCTTGATCGCAGCCTCGTTGGCCTCTGCACCGGAGTTGCAGAAGAACGTCCGCGCGTCGGACCAGCCGAACGTGGCGGCCAGCCCCTCCGCGAGGGCGATCTGCGGTCGCGTGTAGTACAGATTCGACGTGTGCACGAGCGTCGCGGCCTGGCCGGACACCGCATCGGTCACCTCTGGATGTGCGTGGCCCAGCCCGGTGACGGCCAGACCGCTCAGACCGTCGAGGTACGCACGTCCCGCTCCGTCGAACAGCCAAGCGCCCCGGCCGCGCTCGAACGCGACCGGTAGGCGGCGGTAGGTGTGCATGAGCGCCGCGCCCTCACGCACACGTACAGCGTCAAGGTCGTCCATCACGCATCCGCCTCCGTGCCCTGGCCTGCCTCGTGTGACGGCAGGATCATGGTGCCGATGCCCGCGTCGGTGAAGATCTCGAGGAGCAGGGCGTGCTCGACCCGCCCGTCCAGCAGATGCGCCTGTGCGACGCCGCCCTCGAGCGCATCGACGCACGCGGTGATCTTGGGCACCATTCCCTCCCCGATCTGTCCGGCTGCGAGCATGAGCTGGAGCCGGGCGACATCGACCTCGCTCAGCAGGCTGCGGTCGTCGGATCCGAACGACTCGTACAAGCCCGCGACGTTGGTCAGATAGATCAGCTTGTCGGCGGCGAGCGCGCTGGCAACGGCCGACGCCACCGTGTCGGCGTTGATGTTGTAGTCCTGGCCGTCGAGCCCGCGGGCGACGGTGGCCACGACCGGTACGACGCCGTCGTCGAGCAACGAGCACACCACGCGCGGGTCGACCCGCGCGACCTCGCCCACGTAGCCCATTGCCTCGTCCGCCGGTCGCGCGGTGATCAGCTCGCCATCGGTGCCCGCGATCCCGACCGCCGGAGCCCCCGCACGCGATATGAGTCCGACGAGGCGGGGGTTGATCTGCCCCAGCAGCACGTACCGGACGGCCTCGAGCATCGCCCGGTCGGTGACGCGACGGCCGTGGACGAACTCCGAGTGCAGCCCCAGGCGGTCGGCAAGACTGGAGATCTGCGGTCCCCCGCCGTGCACCACGACGACGTTCAGGCCGACCGAGTGCAGCAGTGCGACGTCGGCGGCGAAGGCGGCCTCCATCCTCGAGGTCGTCTCGCCCTGCCCGACGCTGCCACCGACCTTCACGACGACTGTGCGGTTGGCCCAGCGCGTGATCCACGGCAGCGCCTCGCGTAGCACGCGTGCCTTGTCCTGCGCACGCAAGGCGCGCTCGGGCAGCGCGGCCTGGGCCTCGTCCACCACGCTCATGGGCTGACCAGTCCTACTCATGATGTGTGCTCGCCACTCGGCCTGCGAGGGGCGTTGGCCCCCGGCGTGGTGGGTCGGTCGAAGATCCGGGCACACGCCACGGCGGGGGCCGACGCTTCGAGCATCATGTCGTGTACTCGGCGTTGATGGCGATGTACTCGTGTGTCAGGTCGCACGTGAGGACCGTCGCCTGCGCGGAGCCCAGCCCGAGGTCGACGGTGGCGTCGATCTCGGGCTGCGCGAGGACCGCCTCGGCCTGCCCCGGATCGAACGACGCGCCGACACCGAAGCGGCACACCGTGATCGGGCCGAAGCGGACGTGTACGCGGTCCGGCTCGAACGGCACGCTGCTCGCGCCCATCGCCGCCAGCATGCGGCCCCAGTTGGGATCTCCACCGGCGAACGCCGTTCGTACGAGGGCGCTGCCGGCGATCGCATGCCCGAGCGCCGCGGCGTCGGTGCCCGACCGTGCGCCGGTCACCCGCAGGCGCACGAGCTTGGTCGCTCCTTCACCGTCACGCACGATCTGTTCAGCCAGCTCACCGAGCACGGCGGTCAGTCCGTGGGTGAACGACGAGATGCCCGGCGGTCGTTCGGCGCCTCCCGAGGCGAACACGATCACCGCGTCGTTCGTGCTCTGGCACCCGTCCACCGAGATGCGGCCGAACGTCTGGTCGACCACCTGGCGGACCAGCGGCCGCAGGATCCGCGCCGCGACGGGAGCGTCGGTGACGACGACGCACAGCATCGTCGCCATGGCCGGCGCGATCATCCCGGAACCCTTCGCGAACCCGGCGATCGTGCAGCTGCCCTCATCGTCGGCGGCCCGCACGCCGACCGACTTCGGCACGGTGTCGGTCGTCATGATCGCCCGCGCCGCGGCATCCGCGCCGATGCCCGTGGCAGCCGCGGACGCGATCGCCTCACCGACACCGGCGAGCAACCGGTCACGGTCGGCCAGCAGTGGTCGCCCGATGACGCCGGTGGAGCACACGAGCACGTCGGTGGCGTCACAGCCGAGCAGCTGGGCGGCGTGCGTCGCCGTGTCGACCGCGACCGCAGTGCCGTCCGGTCCGGTGCAGGCGTTCGCGTTACCGGCGTTGAGCACCACGGCCCTCGCCCGGCCGTCGGCCGCGTGTCGCGCAGTGACCTCGACCGGGGCGGCCCGCACCTGGTTGGTGGTCTGCAGCACCGCGACGTCTACCGGCCTGCCGATGTCGACGACGGCCACATCGAGGGCTCCACTGGGCTTGAGACCGGCGGCGACACCGGCGGCCCGCACGCCCGGTACCGCGCAGATGCCGCCGTCGAGCTGCTCGAAGTTCGCGGCGGCCGTGCCGTACCACTTGTCGGCGATGCCCATCCCGGCGGCGGTCACGGGTAGATGCCCGCGGTCGGCAGGCCGGCGGTCTCTGGGGTGCCGGTCGCGACGTTGGCAGCCTGGATCGCCTGTCCCGCAGCGCCCTTGACCAGGTTGTCCAGGGCGCACGACACGATCGCGACGCCGGCGCCCTCGTCGACCGCGCTGCCGACGTGGGCGACGTTGGCGCCGAGCACATGCGTCGACTGCGGCCAGATCCCGGGTGGCAGGACCGCCACGAACGGCTCGTCGGCGTACCGGGTCGCGACCACACCGTGGACCTCGTCGGCAGCGACGGCCCTGGCGAGCGGCACCGTGCACGTGACGACCATGCCACGCGCCATCGGCACGAGGTGCGGCACGAACGACACACGGTCACCCGGACCGCCCACGGCGGCGAGCTGTGACGCGATCTCTGGCGTATGGCGGTGGGTGGGCGCCGCGTAGGCGGTCACATTGTCGTGGGCGTGACTGGCGTGCAGGTCGTCGCGCAGGCCACGGCCTGCGCCGCTCCAACCTGACATTCCGGAGATCGCGAGCGGGCCGTCGCCGATCAGCTCGACCAGCGGGGCGAGTGCGAGCAGCGCTGCCGTCGGATAGCAGCCGGGGCCGGCGATCAGCCCCGCACCGGGCAGGCGGTCACGCCACAGTTCCGGCAGACCGTAAGGCGCCGGCGTCAGGTCGGCGGCCGTGTGCGCGAGGCCGTACCAGTCGGTGAACTGCGTCGCGGGCAGCCGAAACGCGCCGGACAGGTCAACCACGACACGATCGTCAGCGATCAGATCCGGTAGCAGCTCGAGGCTGACGGTGTGGGGCGTCGCCGAGAACACGACCTGGCAGTCGCGCAGCGCGTCGGCCGTGGCGTCGACGATCTGATGGTCGGCCACAGCGGTGGTGGTCAGCTGCGGGAACACGTCCCGGACGTAGCGACCTGCGGCGCGACCGCCGGCGATGATCCGCAGCTTGAACGCCGGGTGTCCCGAGAGCAGGCGCAGCAGCTCGGCGCCGCCATAGCCCGAGCCGCCGATCACCCCGACGTCCATCGCACACCCCTTCATTCGCAGAGGTGCATAGTTATACACGCAAGGCGGGCATCCCGCACTACCGGCGGAGGCGACCACCAACCTGCTCGGCGACGCTGCGCTCGATGCCGTCGATGGCCGCCGCCTCGTCGCGGTCGCTCAACTGGCGCTCGGCATTGTCGAGCGCCACGTGATAGGCCAGGCTGCGCTCACCGACCGCCAGCGCTTCGCCGTGGTACACGTCGAACAGCGCGACGTCCGTAAGGTCGGGACCTGCGCCCGCGCGGATCGCCGCTTCCACGGCGCGCGCCTCCACACTCGCTGCGGTCACGACGGCGACGTCGAACCGCAGACCCGGCAACGGCGACGGCTCCGACACCTGCGGCTGGACCACGCCGCCCGCCAGCAGGGGCGCGAGCCGGATCTCCCCCACCACCGTGCGCGCGGGCAGCTCGAGTGCCTCGACCGTCCGCGGGTGCAGCTCACCCACCACACCGAGCGCCCTCCCCTCGAGCGTCAGGCGCGCAGCCCGTCCCGGGTGGAAGGGGGCCTCGGCGGTTGCCAACGGCACGATGGCCGGCCGGCCCAGGCGCCGGGCCAGCAGCTGGCACGCGCCGATCAGGTCGAACACGTCGACAGCGCGCGCCTCCCGATCGTGGCGCTCGACCTCGAACGGCCCGTACCCGACCAGGCCGAGCAGCAACGGCTCGAACGGCAGCCGCACGTCGTCGGGGCCGCCGGGAGCTCCGGGTTCGTCGTCGGTGGGCGGCAGGTAGGCACGTGCAACCTCGAACAGCGCCGCCCCGGGCACCTGCCGGTTGGCGTTCTGCCGCGCGATGCGCAACAGGTTCGGGAGCAGCGACGTGCGCAGCACGCCGGCCTCCTGCGACAGCGGGTTGACCAGCGCAATCGCCTGACGGCGTCGGTCGTCCTCGCCCCACCCGAGCGCCGCCAGGTCGTTGTCGGTGATGAACGGCGCAGTGAGGATCTCGTGCCAACCGGCACCGGCAAGTGTCTCTCGTACTCGGATCTGGGCGCGTGCCTCCGGCGTCCGGCCACCGACCTGCCCGGTCGACGGCAGGCGTTCGGGAACGCGGTCGTACCCGTGGATGCGTGCGATCTCCTCATACAGATCGACTTCGAGCTCCAGATCTGGACGGTACGCGGGCCTCGTCACGGCAAGCTGCATGCCATCGGGGCGCACATCGCAGCCGATCCGCTCCAGCAGCGCGCGCTGCTGATCGGCGTCGACGTCAATGCCCAGATACTCGCCCGCGCGCACGGGACGCAGCGTGATCGGGGTGTGCTCGGCGGGATTGGGATAGTGGTCGGCACCGCCGGTGACGGCACCGCCCGCGATGTCGGTGATCAGCTGCGCGCACCGGCTGGCGGCCAGTGGCACGGATTCGGGGGGCACCATGCGCTCCCAGCGCATCGAACCCTGCGTGACGAGCTGGTGGCGTCGTGCCGTGCGCAACACCGTACGGGGGGCGAAGTTCGCGACCTCCAGCGTGATCACCGTCGTCGCATCGTTGATCTCGCTGTGCTCACCTCCCATCACACCGGCCAGCGCGACCGGGCCCTTCGCATCGCAGATCAGCAGATCCTCCGGATCGAGCTCGCGGTCCACACCGTCGAGGGTCCGCAGCCGCTCCCCGGAACGCGCGGTGCGGACCACGAGTTCGGGGCCGGCCAGCAGCGCCTCGTCGTACGCATGGATCGGGTTGCCGATCTCGAGCATGGCGGCGTTGGTCGCATCGACGACGTTCGACACGGGGCGCACGCCCGCGGCCATCAGCCGACGTTGCAGCCACGCCGGCGACGGCCCGATCGTGACCGGTTCGATCGTGCGCACCTCGAAGCGACGGCAGCGCTCGGCGTCTTCGATCGTGACCGGCACCGTGCGCCCGCCGGTCGCAGGCACCACGTCGGGGATGAGCAGCTCGGCGCCCGTCAGCGCAGCGATGTCGCGCGCGACACCGATGATCGACAGCAGATAGCCGCGATCCGGCGTCACCTCGATGTCATACACCGGGTCGTCGAGCTGCAGCCAGTTGCGCAGGTCGGCGCCCAGCGGGGCGTCAGCGTCGAGGATCAGGATCCCCCGGTGGTCGTCGCTGATCGCCAGCTCGCGGCCGCTGGCCAGCATGCCTTCGGACGCATGGCCGAAGACCCGGCGCGCGTCGATCGTCACGCCGCCGGGCAGCTGTGCGCCGGGCGCCGCGAACGCAACGCGGTCATTGACCGCGAAGTTGCTGGCACCACACACGACGCGATGCTCGGCGGCGCCGTCGAACACGTCGACGAGTGACAGCCTGTCGCTGCCCTCGACCGGCGTGATGTGGCGGACCTGCCCGACGCAGACACCATGTACGTCGGCCGTCGGATAGTCGATCGCTTCGACGATCAACCCGCCGGACGTCATGACGTCGGCGAGCTCGTCGACGCCGAGGCCGGTGTCGACGTACTCGGTGAGCCAGGACAATGGAACGCGCATGGCGGATGACCCTTTATGAGAAGCCGGCGAGGAAGCGCATGTCGTTGTCGACGAACTGGCGGATGTCGGTCACACCATGCCGCATCATCGCCATACGATCGACGCCCACGCCCCACGCGAAGCCGCGTACCTGCTCGGGGTCGTACCCGCCGGCGCGGAGCACGTTTGGGTGGACCATGCCGCACCCGAGCAGCTCCATCCAGCGGCCGTCATGGCGCGCGAGCAGCTGAGCGGAGGGCTCGGTGAATGGGAAGTGGTCAGGGACGAACCGCAACTCGGTGTCGGTGCCCAGGATCGCCCTGGCGAACTCGGCGACCGTTCCTTTGAGGTCGGCGAACGACAGCGACGTGTCGACCGCCAGACCCTCGATCTGATGAAACATGGGGAGATGGGTCGCGTCGGCGGTGTCGGCCCGGTACACCTGGCCCGGGATGACGATGTACAGCGGCGGCGGCTGGTCGAGCATCGCCCGGATCTGCCCCGGCGAGGTCTGCGGGCGGAGCAGGACGCCGGTCGTGCCATCGGGTGTCGGACGGACATCATGCGTCAGCGGTTGGACGTAGATCGTGTCGCTCAGCGACTTGGCGGGGTGGTCCGGCGGGCTGTTGAGCGCCGTGAAGTTGTGCCAGTCGGTTTCGACCTCCGGGCCGTCGAGCACCTTGTAGCCAAGTCCGACCAGCACGTCGACGACCGCCTCCGTCGTCTCGTGAACCGGGTGCAGGCTGCCGCGTCGCGGGATCCGCGCGGGCAGGGTCACGTCGACCGCCTCATCGGCGAGCACCACGGAGTCGCGCTGCGCCTCCAACGCCAGGCGCCGCTCGGCCTCGAGCTCGGCGAGCTCGGCGCGTGCCGCGTTGATCAGGGCGCCAAGCGCACGCCGCGCATCGTCGGGCAGCCCGCCCAACGTGCGCTGCACCGTGGCGAGCGCGGAACGTTTGCCAAGATGGCTCGCTCGGACCTTGTCCAGCACGTCAAGCGACGTCGCCGACGCGATCGCGTCTCGGGCGACCGCCACGGCGGCGTTGACATCGTGGCGGCCCGACGCGACCGTCGGATCGGACTCGTGCATCACGGACTCCTCGGAGAATGTTGGTGATCGATCGGCGCCGGTCACGAGGTTGGCCCGCGTCGCCGGACAAGACCGGCGCGGACGATCAGGCGGGCACCGAGCGGTGCGTCTCCGCGGGAGGCTGCCGGACCGGTCGTGCCTCCCGCGGCCTCAAAACTTCGCGGAGCCTGGTTCCACGAAACACGCGGCCGACCGGCTCCGCCAGACCGAACCACACGTGGAGCCTGGTTCCACGAAACACGCGGCCGACCGGCTCCGCCAGACAGAACCACACGTGCCACGCATCGCCGGACCGCGCGCCGAGGAAGAACCAGCGCGAGGCGCCAGGCGCAGGTGCGGCGACGGGGTGACGATCATCATGACCACTGTGTCCAGTGGCAGGTGGGAAGTCAACTCGCGACGTCGAGTTCCGCCGTTCGCGGTCATTCCGACCGCCAGCTGACGCGCGACGACGCGGGTCAGACCGCAGCAGCGGGGGTCAAGACCGTGAAGGTCGCGCCGGCGGGGTCGCGGAGCGCCGCGACACGACCCGTTCGCGCATCGCGTGGCGGCGCCAGCACGGCCGCCCCCAGCTCGATGTCGCGTTCGGACCCGCTCTCGCTCACACGATCGTCCCCCATGCCCCGTCGCCGGCTCGACGCCGATCATGGCTGATGCCCTGGCGCGGCGCCAGCCCGATCCCGGCAGTCGCGCCGCCGTCCGAGATCACGTCGGCCAACGGCTGTGGCCCGCCCAGATGGAATCCCTGCGCCTGGTCGACGCCGAGTTCCCGCAGCACGTCGGCGAGTGGCTCACGGTCGACGTGCTGGGCGACCGTGAGCACCCCCAGGCCCTGGGCGAGGCGGACGACGGCGTCGATGATCACGCTGTCGACGTTGGATCCATCGGCGTGACGGACGGACTCCCCGGCGATCTTGACAGCGGTGCACGACAGACTCTTGAGGTGGGCGAACGAGCCGAATCCAGCTCCGAAGTCGTCGAGCACGATCGCGCATCCAGCGGCCGACAGCCGACCGACGAGCTGTCGCGCGGACTCGAAGTGGGTGATCGCCGCCGTCTCCGTGATCTCCACCGCCAAGCGGGCGGGCGAGACATCGGCCGCATGCAAGGTGTCGATCACATACTCGGCGAACGTTGGATCCTCCAGGGAGCGGCTGGACACGTTGACGGCGAAGCTGAGCGCGGCCGAACGCGCCGGCGCGGTCGCCATGTGGCTGATCGCGGACGCGATCACCCACCGGTCGAGCCGCTCGCACACGTCGGTGCGCTCGATCGCTGCCATGAACTCGCGTGGGCCGATCGGAGGCGCCAGTCCGTCATGCAGTCGCACCAGTACCTCGTGGCTGACGACCTGCCGTGTCGCCAGGTCGACGATCGGCTGGGCGTACAGCCGTAGACATCCGGCATCGAGCGCGTTACGTACCCGCTGGATCTCCGAAACGCGGTCTGCCGCATGCCGGTAGTGCTCGGCTGCGAACAGCTCCACACGATCGCGTCCCGCGCGTTTCGCCTCGTACAAGGCGAGATCGGCGTTGGCCAGCAACTCGTCGCGGTGTTGCGCCTGTCCGGCCAGCGCAATCCCGATGCTGGCGGTCACCGGCAACAGCATGCCGTCGCCAACGATCGGCTGCCGCGCGATCGACGAGCGCAACGCGTCGGCGGCAGCCAGCGCGTCACCCGCTTCGTCGTGCGACAGCACGACCGCGAACTCGTCTCCGCCCAGGCGGCCGAGGACGGCATCATCCGAGGCGTGCTCACGGAGCAGGTTGCCCAGTACGCGCATGACCTGATCACCGACTGCGTGACCTCGCAGATCGTTGACGTCCTTGAAGTTGTCAACGTCGATCAACAGCAGCGACCCGCTCGGCCGTTCGTCACGGTCGTACAGGTCGTCGAGGTATGTGGTGATGCTGCGTCGGTTCCGAAGTCCCGTCAGCGGATCGTGCTCGGCCAGAAAGGCGAGGCGGTCCCGCACCCGACGCTTCTCGGTGATGTCGTGCGCCGTGCCGAGCACTCTGACCGGCTGGCCCTGCGCATCCGTCGTCACCTCGCCGTGGCACTCGAACACCCGCATGGTGGTGCGGTCGGCGAGGTACATCCGATGGGTGTAATCGAAGGTGTCGCCCGTCTTGAGCGCGATGGCCAGGGTGTCCTCGATCAGCGGCACGTCGTCGGCGTGGACCAGCGATCGGTACGACGGGTAGTCCAGCCTGGTCGTCGGCGGGAATCCGAACATGGACAGCAACTCCGGCGACCACGTGACCTCATCGCTTTCGATGTCCCACTCCCACGTGCCGACGCCGGCGAGCGCTTCCATACGGGCAAGGCGATGCTCGCGGTCACGGAGTGCGTCCTCTGCTGCTCGCCGCTCGGTCATGTCCGCGATCTCGTACAGCAGGCGGTGCTGCGGGTCCGAGTTGCCGTTCGGCATCAGCATGTGGCACGCGACACGGAACCACCGACGAACCCCGTCGTTGGAGACCCAACGGACTTCGGCCGGCGCGTCCTCGGGACGCGCCTCGAGCGTCAGGTCACCCGGTCGAAGCCCAGCGCCGGTGAGCCGCTCGTACGCGGCGTTCGCCCACGTCGGCTCGCCATCGCGCGTCGTCAGCAGCAGCGCGATCGACGTGTTCCCCGCAATCTGCTCGAGTAGCTCCCGATCCCCGACTTCCACGACACCTCCGCCCCGCTCGCGCCCACGGCCCGGCGACACGTAGCGCGTCCGTGATCTGACTCTGCGCCCAAGAGTCTAGCGGGATGCCAATTCGCCATGCGGTCGACGAGGCCCTCCATTCGCGCAGTCGTCGCAGACAGTTGACGACCGGACGGCCCCCTCAGGGAACGAGTTCGGACTCGGCGAGCGGAAGGGTGAACACGAACTGGGTTCCCGTCTGTGGAGTGCTGCGGGCCCACATCCTGCCGCCGTGTGCGGTAACGATGCCACGTGAGATGTACAGGCCGAGCCCGAGGCCGCTCGTCCGCACGTCTGGGATCCGGTAGTACTTGCTGAAGAGGCGCGCCAGCTCTGCTGCCGGGATCTTCCCGCCCTCATCTCCAACCACGCACCGGAGCTGGTCGCCCTCCACGCGGGCGAAGACGCGCACCGCGCCCTGCCCGTGCTTGACGGCGTTGTCCAACAGGTTGACCAGCACCTGCGCGACGCGGTCGGGATCGACCACGACGTCCGGCAGGTCCTCTGGCACATCCACGTCGAGCCGGCGGTCGGGATGCTCGACAGCAAACCGCCGCGTCAGCGGTTCGACCACTGAGGACAGCGTGACGATCCGACGTCGCAACGGAAGACGACCGGTGTCGATCCGGCTGACGTCGAGGAGACCGGCCAGCAGGCGGGTGACCCGGTCCGCGTCCTCGTCGATGGTTGCGAGCATCTGCCGACGGGTGTCGTCGTCGAAGCGGTCCCACCGTGCGAGCAGCGTCTTCGTGAACCCACGCACGCTGGTCAGCGGGGCGCGCAGCTCGTGGCTCGCCGTCGAGATGAGGTCGCTGCGACGACGTTCCTCCTCCAAGCGGCGGTCCACCCGCCGCAGCCCCACGCTCAACGCGTCGGGTCGCCCATCGGTGCCCGCGATGCGCCGCCCCGTGACGGTCACATGGGCGGAGTCGCCGTCCGTCCGGCGCAACAACAGTCGCTGTTCGGGGATCCGCGGCAGCAACACCGGATCCGCAGCAACGAGCGCGGCGCAGGCCCACCAGTCGTCACCACCCGGCTCCTCGAGCGGCAGCACCTCACGGACGTGGCCACCGATGAGTTCATCGGGCGGGCGGCGCGCCAGCCTGCAAGCGAGGGTGTTGGCGGCACGTACGATGCCATCGACGCCGACGACCACCGTGGCGTCGGGAAACAGCTCAAGGTGCCGGCTGTCGTGCTCGCCTGTCAAACGGTCCCCGTTCGGCCCGGTTCACCACGCTGCCGGGCGATCTCGAACACAACGACCGCGGCGGCCGTTGCAAGATTGAGCGACTCGGCGTGCCCGCGGTACCCCGGCCGCTCCGGACGCATGATCGGTACGGACACGGACCCCTCAACCCGACGCTGCATGGCCGCTGACAGCCCGTGCGTTTCGTTGCCGAACACGATAGCGGTCGGGCTCTCGTAGGTCATGTCGTCGTAGCGCTGTACCGCCCCCGCGACCGCGCCAAGCAGACGGATGCGACAGGCGCGACCGTGCGCGGCCACCTCTTCAGGCGTGACACCGCTGACAACCGGCAGATGGAACATCGAACCGGCCGAGGCGCGCACCGCTTTGGCGTTGGTCGGATCAACGCTGCCGGCGGTGAGGATCACCCCGTCGGCGCCGACAGCGTCGGCCGTGCGCACAATCGTGCCGAGGTTGCCAGGATCGGCGACCCGATCGAGCACGACAACGAGGGTGGCGTCACGCAGAACCGACAGGTCGGCGCGTGGCCAGCGCGCAACTGCGACGATGCCCTGCGGTGTCCGCGCGTCGGCGAGCACGGCGAGAGCCCGCTCGGTCACCGTCAGTACCGGTACGCCGGTGTCCCGGCAGCGGTCGGCGACGGCGACGACCCGCGGTGACGGGTTCTCACTGACGAAGGCGGCGACCAGATGACCATGCGCCTCGACGACCGCGTTGGGACCCTCGACCAGCAGCTGGCCCGCCGCCCAACGCTCGCGCCGGCGCCGCAGCTTCCGTGCCGACCGGACCGACGGATGCGTCACGGGTGCGGGTACGCCGCCGCTCACAGGAGAACCGCGGCGGCCCGCGATGCGGCCGTGCAGCTCAGGCCAGAGCGTCCTTGGCGACGTCGACCAGCTTGGCGAACGCGGCCGGCTCGCGCACCGCGAGGTCGGCCAGGACCTTGCGGTCGACCGTCACGTCGGCCAGCTTCAGCCCGTGGATGAAGCGGCTGTAGCTCAAACCGTGCTGGCGCGATCCGGCGTTGATGCGGGTGATCCACAGGCGGCGGAAGTCCCGCTTCCGCGCGCGGCGGTCACGATACTGGTACCGCATCGCGTGCAGAACGGTCTCGTTGGCCACGCGGTACCGCCGGCGGCGTGCGCCTCGAAAGCCCTTAGCGCGGTTGAGCACCGCGCGACGGCCCTTGCGGGCGTGTACTCCTCGGGTCACTCGTGCCATGGCTCGACCCTACCGGTTCAGCAGCTTGCGGATCTGGGCGGCATCGCCGTTGGCCAGCTCGTCGGTGCCACTGAGGCGGCGCTTGCGCGCGCTGCTCTTCTTCTCCAGCAGGTGCGCGCGGTTCTGGCGACCGTGCAGGACCTTGCCCGTGCGGGTGATACGGAAGCGGTCCTTCGCACCCGAGTGGGTCTTCTGCTTTGGCATGTGCTTGCGCCCTTCGTCTCCAGCGGCACCCGCCGGTTGGTCCGGTCGGAGGGAGGTGGCCAGGCCTGCCGGCCGCCGCGCTGTGCGACGATACGACGAACTCGGTGCCAATGACCGTACCGGGAACACGACCACGTCGCGCGTGACGGGCCCCGCACGGTGGGAAGCGGCCACTTCCACTTCGCTGTCATCAGCCGAGCCGGCCGATGCAGGTCCACATGCTAGCGCGTCCCGCCGGCAACCGGGCGCTCCTGCGAACCGCTGGCCGGCAATGATGGCTCCGCGTCAGTCGCGACCGGGGATCCACAGCCGGCTCGCGGCATCCGATCGCGCCTGCGCGGGCTCCTGCGCCTCTTCGGTCGCCGGCCCGGTACCGGTGTCCGCGCCAGCGGGCTCGCCACCCTCGCGTTCGACCTGCACCTGCGCCACTTGGAGCTGCGACACGGTCTGGCGCATCCGATCCACGATCTGGGACGGCATCCGGTCAGCGGTCGCCTCGAGCAGAGCCGCCATCCCGTCGATCAGCACGCGGGCGTCGCCGCGACCGAGCTTGACCTCGGAGGCGGTCGCAAGGATGCCGAAGGACTGCACGACGATCTCGACCGGCTGCGCGTTGCGCAGGTTCTCGAGATAGGCCCGCATCTCCTCTTCGGTAGGCCCGTCGGTGGTCGGTTCGGTCATCGTATCTCCTTGGTCTGTGAGCGATGCGTCACGTCCACCCCGCCCATCGTAGGTATGTGGTGATGATCGGTTGGCCGGCGAGCAGCGAGATGATCGCACCCGTCGCCAGCCAGGGTCCGAAGGGGATGTGGTCCTTCCGGCCGCGGAGCCGGAACACGACCAGCAGTCCCGCGACCACGCCACCGCACAAGAAACCCGTGAAGAGCCCGAGCATGACGTGGCCCCAACCAAGGTAACCGAGGCCGATGCCGATGAACGCAGCGAGCTTCACGTCGCCCATCCCCATGCCGCGCGGGTTGATCAGCGCGAGCACCAGCAGCAGTGCGAACGACGCGACACCACCGAGAAGCGCACGCATTGCAAGCGATGGCGCACCGTCAATGACCGCGGCCGCGCTCAACAGCAACAGCAGGGCTGGGGTCAACGGATAGGTGAGTCGATTGGGGATGCGTCGCGTGTGCAGATCAATGACGGCGACGACCAGCAACGTCCACCCGAACAGCAGGAACCCGGGCAGCGCCCACGTCAGTCCGATGCGCCAGCCGATCGCGGCGAAGAGCAGGCCCCCCGAGACCTCCACCAGCGGGTACTGGACGCCGATGTGCACCTTGCAGGTGCGGCAACGTCCCCGCAGGAGCAACCATGACACGACCGGCACATTGTCGTACGGCCTGATGGCCGTGCCACAATGCGGGCACGCGCTTGGCGGCCGGCTGAGCGAACGGCCGTCGGGCACACGCGCGATGACGACGTTTCCGAACGAGCCGAAGACCAGTCCGAGCAGCAGGCAGCCTGCGACGACCAGCATGTCGGGCACCATGCGCCGTCAGGCGCTCCCTGCGTCATCGGCGCGCCAGCTCGCGCCGGACGCCCCCGGCTTCTCCAGCGCCTCGAGCACGCGGGCGGTCTCGATCGCCGCCAGTGCCGCGTCGGCTCCGGCGTTTCCGCGCTTGCCGCCGGCGCGGTCGACCGCCTGTTCCCAGGTCTCGGTCGTCAAGACGCCGAACGACACGGGAACACCGCTGTCGGCCGCGACCCGACCTACCGTCGCGGCGTTGCCTGCGACATAGTCGAAGTGTGCGGTCTGCCCGCGCACCACAGCTGCCAGGGCGATGATCGCGTCGACCTGGCCGCCGTCCGCCAGCCGGCGGACCACGACGGGAAGCTCCCAGCCGCCCGGGACCCACGCAACCGTGATGTCGTCGTCGCGCACGTTGTGCCGGCGCAGGCTGTCGAGCGCGCCGTCGAGTAGCCGGCGCGTCACGGTGTCGTTGAATCGGGTCACCACCACACCGATCCGCAGTCCCGCTCCGTTCAGCGTGGCTTCGACAATCCTCATCCGGTCTGCTCCTCAGGTGGTGGTTGCGGGCTGTTCTGTGTGCCTACCGCTGGCGCTAC